>CAZGHW010000012.1:0-77369 GCA_964525695.1 uncultured Rheinheimera sp.
CACCGCCCTTACAAGGCGGGGGTCAC
The DNA here is from genome assembly GCA_964525695.1 of uncultured Rheinheimera sp. GTDB lineage: Bacteria > Pseudomonadota > Gammaproteobacteria > Enterobacterales > Alteromonadaceae > Pararheinheimera. Next base: position 27 of record CAZGHW010000012.1, read on the forward strand.
TGGTTCGAACCCAGTACAATCCACCAAATATCAGATTTTATTCAATACTCAGCATTTTTTGTTTAATCAGTATTCATATCATTGCGCCGCCAATACCTGCGACATCACAGCTTTTGATTGCCGTACCAAGTGATACTGCTATAGTAGCGCTATTCAGTTTCCGACCTCGTTGCAAGCATGGTTCAGACATTAAGCCGTGAAATCAGGATATTAATCATTGATGAACAGGCGCTGGCACAAAATTATCTGCGATTTGCCTTAGAAAAACTCGGTTATGGCAAGATCCTCTTTACCGATCGCGCTCAGACGGCTTTACAGTGGTGTAAGGATCAGGAATTTGATCTGATCATCTGCTCCTTTAATCTGCAACAGGGCAAAGATGGCTTTCAGCTGTATGAAGAGCTGAAAGTTCGTCGTATTCAACGGTTAAAAACCGGCTTTATTTTTATCAGTGCCGAAACCGACCCTTCGCTGGTGTATAGCGTGTTGGAATTGCAGCCGGATGAGTTTCTGGCCAAACCTTATACCATGCGCGATCTACAAAACCGCATTGAACGGGTGCTCAGACGCAAACAACAGCTGGCGCCGGTTTATCACTGGATGGAACAAGGCCGACCGGATCGGGCACTGGAATTGCTAGACCAGATGCTGACCAATGGCGAACACCTCAAGCTGATCCCTTTGCTGCTGAAAATGAAAGGCGACTTATTGCTCTCCCAGCAGAAATTCAGTCAGGCGCAGGCCTTTTTCAGTTCAGTCTTACATTTACAACCGCTGAGTTGGGCCAGGATTGGGCTGATTAAAGCCCTGCAGGCACAAGGCGAGCAGGACGCTGCCAATGCGCAAATTCAACAACTGAACCCCAAAGGTGAAAGCCGGCTTTTTATGCTGGAACAATTGGCAGAACTGGAATTTCAACGCCAGGATTTCCCGCAAGCGCAATTGCTGCTGGAGCAAGCAACCCAGCTGGCACCGCGCAATCTGATCCGGCAACAAAAACTGTTGCAGTTATCGCGGCTGAATCATGATTACGAACGGCAATACAAAGCGGCCCGTGATATGGTCAAATTCGCCCGCCATTCGATGTACGAACAACCTGATTTATATTTGAATCTAGCACGCGCCTGCATCGATTTTGCCGTCAGCGTGGATGAAGATGGCGAAACCAATAAATTAAGCCGCCAAGCCACTGATTGCTTGCAAAGTATGCGGCATCACTTCCCGGAAGCGGAGCTCGATCAGCAACAGTTGGTGTTGCAAGCCCGCTTGTTGTATTTGCGCGATCAAAAAGACAAAGCAAAAAAAATGCTAGCGGCCTTGCCGGAACAAGCCTTAACCCTGGACACCATTGAAGATGCGTTAGATACCGCCAAGGCCTTCCATGAAGTCGGTTTGCTGCAGGCATCCAGCGACTGGTTTGCCCGCATCAGCAGTTTTTGTCAGCAACATCAAACCGACCCATATCTGCAAAGCTATTTGAGTCAGGAACAACATGAAAGAGCTGAATTACCAACAGCACCACGCGAGTTGAACAATATCGCCGTAATGCATTTTGACCATGGCAATTGGCAGGCGGCCCTGGCCGCATTTAACCATGCTTTTCGGTTATTGCCAAAAAATGCCGGTATTGCACTGAACTTACTGCAATGCCTATTGATGATGCCAAGCCAGCAGCAACCGGCTGATATTGGGCCTGAGCTGATTAAAAAATGCCTGCGCAGCATTGAGCAAGGCAAACTGTTGCCGGAACAACAGCGCCGGTTTGACCAACTGAAAGTGAAGTATCAGACCCGGTTGTCACTCAACTAACTTTATCTGCTGGCCACTCGGCAAAAATAAGCGGTAATAAGCGATTGCGCCACAACCAGCAAAGAGCCAGCAGTAGCAGTACAGGTGCCAGCAATAACCAAGGCGCCTGCACTGTCACATATGACGGTAAATGCTGCACAGTCCAGTATAAATCCAGGCTGCAGACCAAGAGCAGCAAAAAGCGACTATGCCGCCAGATACCAAACCAGAATGCCTTGGCCCGACCACGACGTTGTTTGGCATCAAAGGGCACCCGCTGGGTCAAAGCGGCCAGCACCAATAACACCGGCAAACTAATCAGACAAGCACGGATAAAATCGCTGCTATGCGGATAAATCAAACTGAGTAACTGGCGTTGCTCAGTAGGCAATGTCAATGTGAGCACCCAGCACAGAAATGGCCTGAGTAACAACAACAGCAACAGATAAAACCGGGTCGGAATGCGATACAAACCATCGGCATCCAACAAGGGGAGCTCTGCGATTGGCCGAGTTGTCATCACGGCCACCGCACTTGCTGCTGCAGGGGCAATAGCGCCATTACAGACCCTGCTCAGCAAATAAAGCCAGCATCTGCGCTTCAGTCCAGACCGCCACCCCAAGTTCGGCGGCTTTGGCCAGTTTAGAACCGGCGTTATCCCCGGCAATCACGGCATGGGTTTTGGCTGACACTGAACCAGACACTTTAGCGCCCAACTGCTGTAATTTATCTTTGGCTTCATCCCGCCCCATTGCGGTTAAGGTACCGGTTAATACCAGCGTCTGACCTGACAGCGGCTGTGCCCTTTGGGTTTTTTCGGCTAAATCAGGCCACTGCACTCCGGCTTGTTGCAGTGCTGCCACCACTTGCTGGTTATGCGGCTCCTGAAAGAAATGCAACAACCGACTGGCCACCACAGTGCCGACATCGGCCACTTGCAGCAGTTGTTCGAGGCTGGCTTGTTGTAAGGCAGGCAGATTGCGAAAATGCGCAGCCAGATTCAACGCCGTCGCTTCCCCCACATCACGGATCCCCAGCGCATAAATAAAACGCGCCAGACTGGTTTGTTTTGCCCGCTCAATGGCCTGCAGTAATTTCAGCGCCGATTTTTCCGCCATCCGTTCCAGGCCAACCAAAGACGGCATATCCAGCTTAAAAATATCAGCCGGCGTTTGTACCAGCTTTTCATCCACTAACTGCTCAATTAGTTTGTCACCCAGACCTTCAATATCCAGTGCTTTACGGGCGACAAAGTGTTTCAGTGCTTCTTTGCGCTGAGCGGCACAATACAAGCCGGCCGTACAACGCGTCACCGCTTCCCCTTCCACCCGTTCCACTTCTGACTGACAGACCGGACAAAGCTTAGGAAACACAATAGCGCTAGTGTTGCCCGCAGCGCGCTCAGCCGTTACCACTGCAACAATTTGCGGAATGACATCGCCTGCGCGACGCACAATCACGGTATCGCCAATTTCGATGCCAAGTCGGTTGATTTCATCCTGGTTATGCAAAGTGGCATTCGACACTGTGACCCCGCCGACAACGACTGGCTCTAACCGAGCCACCGGCGTGATCGAACCTGTGCGACCCACCTGAAAATCTACGCCCAGCAAACGGGTAGTTTTTTCCTGGGCTGGAAATTTAAAGGCAATAGCCCAGCGCGGTGCCCGTGACACAAAACCGAGCGCCAACTGTTGTGGCAAGCTGTCGACTTTGAGCACTACACCATCGATCTCATAAGCCAGCTGCGCGCGTTTGGCCAAAATCGCTTTATGGTAGTGCAAGGCAGCACTAGCACTGTCGCAACGCTGAATTTCCGGACATACCGGCAAACCCCAGCTTTTTAATTGTTGTAACCGGCCATAATGGCTTTGGCCGTCCAGCACTGCCGCCGGATCTTCCACGGCACCGACCGCATAGGCATAAAAACTCAGTTGGCGCTTGGCACAAATTTTCGGATCCAGCTGGCGCAAACTACCCGCCGCCGCATTGCGCGGATTGGCAAAAACTTTGTCACCCTGGGCTTTCGCGTCGCTGTTCAGCTTGTCAAAATCAGCCAGCTTCAGAAATACTTCCCCCCGCACCTCCAGCACTGGCGGATAGTCACCACGCAGCCGCAGCGGGATTGAACGAATGGTTTTAATATTGCTGGTAACATCTTCACCGGTATACCCATCACCGCGCGTTGCCGCCTGCACCAATAAACCGGCTTCATAACGCAAACTGACGGCCAGGCCATCCAGTTTAGGTTCAGCGCAAAAACTAAAATCGGTCTGTTGATCCAACCGGTCGGCCATCCGCTGACAAAAAGCCAGAAAATCGCTATCGTCAAAGGTATTATCCAGCGACAACATCGGTACCTGATGTTGCACCTGGCCAAATTTATCCAGCGGCGCCGCACCTACCCGCTGCGTTGGCGAGTCTGGCGTGACAAGCTCAGGATATTGTTGTTCCAATTGCTGTAACTGCTGGAACAGCGCATCATAATCAGCATCTGGAATGCTTGGGTTATCCAGCACATAATAGGCGTGGTTATGCTGATTTAACTGCTGGCGCAGCTGATTGATCTGTTGTTGCTGATCTGACATCGGAAGATAAACCTGACTAAAAAAACTGGCTATAGGATGGGGTGTCAGCGGCGGGCTTGCAAGTACTGGTGCAGAATATCTGTTATTTTCTGCCGCTCAGCCGCCAACCGCTGCATCAGGCGTTGAAGCGAGCCTGATGCAAAAACCCGCCATCACAGCGGGTTTTGTACAACATATCAACAGTCGCGATTATCTGGCTAATAATTGCTGACGCTGAAACTCACGGATGCGTTCAACATAATGCCGGGTAGTTTGAACCGTCAGCATATTACGCTGGCCATCCAAAATTTGACCGCCGAATTCTTCCGCCAGTTTCTTCGCTGCATTGTGCATCAGGTTGAAATTCTGTAAAGCCTCACCTGGTCCTGGCAGCGTCATAAACAGACTTACACCCCGGGTATACATTTCATCCATCGCTTCCAAATCAAAAGTACCAGGATTGAACATATTGGCCAGACTGAACAACACCTGGCCGGAGCCAGCATTATCCTGATGACGATGGAAAATATTCATTTCGCCGTATTTAAAGCCCAGCGTCAGTAAACTAGGCAATAACATAGCCCCATTCACATCCTGTCCTTCCGGCATCAACACATACAGGATCAACACTTCACTGGCCTGCGTTTGCGAAGCTTGCGACTGTGATTCATCCTCAGTGGCGCTAAAGGACATCTCTGGTTCAGCCCGCTCAGCACTAAAATTCAGCTGCGGTTCCTGCTCTTGCCGGCGCAGTTTCACCGGCTCACGTAAACGATCAGCTTTGGGTGCTGCCGCCGTCGTGGGTTTTGGTTGCGGCTTTTCGCCTGGAGCTAACTTACGCTTTCTACCAATGCCAAATTCGTCAAAGCCTTCACCGACTTCTTTTGCACCATCATCTTCGGTGTAAAACCGGCTTTTATTTTCATTGTTTTTCCGGTTGGCCCAAATCCCATGGATCACCAATCCGGCCATTGCTAATACTGCTGCTACTGCTAATGCATAACGAAATTCTTCAGCCATCATTTTTACCTTTGTTGTTCTGTCAGGCTTGAGCCAGTTTAACGGCATCTTCCACGTCTACAGCCACCACTCGCGATACGCCAGGCTCCTGCATGGTCACCCCCATCAGCTGTGCAGCCATCTCCATCGCAATTTTATTGTGACTGATATAAATAAATTGCACCGTCTCCGACATCTCCCGGACTAAATTACAAAAACGCCCTACATTAGCGTCGTCCAACGGAGCATCGACCTCATCCAACATGCAAAAAGGTGCTGGATTTAATCGGAAAATTGAGAACACCAATGATAAAGCGGTTAACGCTTTTTCTCCACCTGATAATAAATGAATAGTACTGTTTTTTTTACCAGGTGGTCGCGCCATTATGCTCACTCCGGTTTCCAATAAATCTTCATTTGTTAATTCGAGGTAAGCGCTGCCACCGCCAAAGACTTTTGGAAACAAATTTTGTAGCCCTTGGTTGACTTGATCAAAGGTCTCTTTAAATTTTTGCCGGGTTTCCCGGTCAATCTTACGGATAGCAGTTTCCAAGGTGTCTAAAGCGGCTATTAAATCATCATGTTGCAGATCCAGATATCTTTTGCGCTCATCCTGCTGAGCATATTCCTCTATCGCCGCTAAATTAATAGGCCCTAACCGCTGCAAGGCTTCGCTGGTTTTATCCAGTTGTTGTTGCCAAAGCGCTTCAGTCGCATCCGGCGGTAGCTGTTGTTGCAACTGGGCAAACTGGACCTTTTGCTCAGTCAGCGCTTCGAGCATGCTGTTTGCCCTGAGCCGGTAACCTTCAGCTTCCAGCCGCAGACTTTCCAGTTGCTTTTGTTTTTGTTGTAATTGCTGCTGCAGGCCATGTTGTCCCTGCTCCAGTTGACGTAACTGCAGCTCCAATGCCTGTTGTTGTTGCTGTTGACTAAGACGGGTGGCGGCGACAGCATCCCGCTCCAGCCAAAGCTGTTGCAGTTGCTCCTGACCAGCACCATCGGGTTCATCCAGCAAGTCAAGTTGGGCGCTGAGCAGTTGTAAGCGCTCGGTCTGCTGCGCATGTTGTTGCCGGCTGCGGCTTAAATGCAACTGTGCCGCTTCCAGTTGCCGCTCCAGACTGACCTGACTGAGCGCATCCTGCTGTTGTTGCTGACTGAGTTGCTGCTGGCGCGCTTTGAGTTGCTGTAACTGTTGTTGTAACTGTTGTTGCTGTTGCTGCAATGGCAACGCCGCATCCTGTTGTTGCTGCAATTGCTCAGCAACTTCGGCCTGCTCGGCTTGCCACAATTCTGCCTGCTGCTGATACAGTGCCAATTGCTGTTGATAACCCGCCAACTGCTGTTCAATCTGCTCTTTACGCTGACCGGCTTGTTGCAGTTGTTGGGCGGCCAGCTCGGCAGCCGTTTGCGCCTGGTGCCAGTGCTGCTGCGCTTGTTGCATCGCACTGGCACTTTGCTGCAGCGCCAATTCATGCTGTTGCCATTGGGTGCGGCAGCCATCATAGGCCGTCTGGCTCTGCGCTATGGCACTCTTGAGCTCAGTCAACTGCACGGTGAGCTGTTGTAGCTGTTCGGCCAGAGCCTGCGGGTTTTGCAATTGCGCCTGATCGGCTAACTGACACCAGTTGGCACCAAACCACTGCCCATCCGGCGTGATCACGGATTGGCCAGCGGCCAGTTGCGGCAGCAATAACAGCGCCTGCCTGGCGTTTGGCCGGCAAAAAATTTGTTGAAAATAACCTGGCACCGGACCCGCACTGATCTTGCCAGCCAAAGTATCCAACGCAACCGTGCTGCTGTTTGCAACCGCAAACAGATAATTGCCCTGGATTGTCGCATTACCATCCGTATGCGCAGTAGTAATCACTGCGGCATGTAAGCCGCCAAGCGCCATTGCCACAGCCACTGACCAACCTGTCTCAATGTGCAACTGGGGTAATAGCGGCTGCTGCGCCTGTTGCTGCCGCTGTAATTGACTGAGTTGCTGCTGTTGTTGCTGCAACTGTTGTTGCAATAACGCCTGTTGCGCCAGCTGTAGTTTTAGTTCAGACAGTTGTTGCTGTAACTGCACTCCGGCTTGTTCCTGCACACTGTGCTGTTGTCCGACGCTGCTCAAGCTGGCTGCTGCGCTCTGTGCAGCCTGCTGCTTTTGCGCTAATGCCAGTACTAACCCATGGTTGTCGAGCGCCTGTAATTGCTGCTCTGATTGCTGTTGCAACTGGCTGAGCTGCTGCTGCAACTGGTGTTGACCTTGCTGCTGTAACTGCAACTGGTTGTGTTGCTGCTGTAAACTAAAGAGCTGCTGCTGCCAGCTTTGTTGCTGCTGGCGCAGTCTGATGTCTTGTTGTTCCAGTTGCCACTGTTGTTCACTGAGTTCTTCTAACTGTAACTGTCTAAGCTCAGCTTCAGGTGCCAACTCAAGTAATTGCAGTTGTAACTCAGCCAGCTGCGCTTGTTCTTGCGCTATTAAATCCAGGCTATGTTGTAAATTCTGCGTCAGATTGCGCTGTTCATCCGCCAAACTTTGCTGCCGCTGGCGCTGATGCAGCAATTGTTGTTCCAGCGCACCGAGCTCGGCTCCCAATTGATAAAAGCGTTGCTGCGACAACGCCACCGCATCACGCGCCTGCTCTAATTGCTGACGCAGCTCGGCTTGCAGACGAAAATCACCACTACCCTGTGCTTCCAACTGAGCATGTTCCAGTTCCAACGCCGCCAGTTGTTGCTCGACCTGCTGCAGTTGCTGCTGGAAATACAGCCATTTTAAACAGGTTAACTCGGCCTTATAGCGCCGCTCTGTGGCTTTTAATTCTTTATAACGCTCAGCCACCGCCGCCTGACGTTTGAGTTTATCCAGATTTTTGCCAAGCTCTTCACGCACATCACTGAGCCGATCCAGATTGTCGCGGGTATGCTTGATACGGGTTTCGGTTTCTCGGCGCCGTTCTTTATATTTCGAAATACCCGCCGCTTCTTCTAAAAAGACCCGCAACTCCTGCGGTTTTGATTCGATCAGCCTGGAAATCATGCCTTGTTCGATAATGGCATAACTGCGTGGGCCCAGGCCGGTGCCTAAAAAAATGTCGGTGATATCACGTCGGCGACACTTGCTGCCGTTTAGAAAATAATGCGATTGCGCCTCACGAGTCACCAGCCGTTTTAGCGAAATTTCACTGCGATCGGCCAGACTGCCTTGCAGTTTGCCTTCGGTATTTTCAAATACCAGCTCGACTGAGGCCTGGGATACCGGCTTACGCTGGGTTGAACCGTTAAAAATGACGTCAGTCATGGCATCGCCGCGTAGATTTTTGGCCGAGCTTTCGCCCAGCACCCAGCGTACTGCATCGATAACATTGGATTTGCCACAGCCATTAGGCCCGACCACACAGGTCATTGCCGCGGGAAAAGGCACCTGGGTCGGATCGACAAAAGACTTAAATCCGGCGAGTTTGATTTGCTTTAGACGCATGCCTGCTGAAATTGGGCTGGTTCGACTTACAGAATGTAACAAAATGGCACTGGGGTGTCACGGTAAAACTATTGCTGATCAGGGCTTTGCCCTCTAAGCTAACCGCTGTTGAAGCTGTTATGGCAGAAGGAAAATCCCATGCATTATTTTTTTCAGGGCCTGAGTTTGCTCACCACCAAAGGTTTACGTCGTTTTGTGCTGATCCCTTTATCCATTAATTTACTGCTGTTTGCCGCCGCCTTTTTTTATTTGCTGCAACAAGTACAGGGCTGGGTTGATACCTTAATGAGTTTTGTGCCGGAGTTTTTGGCATTTTTAGAATATCTGTTGTGGCCTTTATTGGTGCTGAGCACAGTACTGACACTGGCTTTTAGTTTTACCATGATCGCCAATTTTATCGCCGCGCCTTTTAATGCGCTGCTCAGTGAAAAAGTCGAGCAACATCTCACTGGTCAGGCTTTACCAGAGCAAAGTCTGGCTGCCTTTGTCAAAGACGTGCCCAGAATGCTGGGCCGGGAATGGACCAAATTTGTCTATTGCTTCCCGCGCGCTTTGGTATTTTTAGTGCTGTTTTTTATGCTGCCACTGGTCGGCCAGTTGTTATGGTTTTTGTTTACCAGTTGGATGATGGCTATCCAGTATTGTGATTATGCCTATGACAATCACAAAGTGCCGTTTGATCGGATGCGACAACAGCTCAGAGCAGATTTAACCGGTAGCTACGGTTTTGGCATCACCGTCAGTATTGCCAGTATGGTGCCCTTTCTGAACTTACTGGTGATGCCGGTGGCGGTTTGTGGTGGCACTGCGATGTGGGTTGACCGTTATCGCAGCAGTCATTTACCGCGCTAAGCTTGCTGTTAGCAATAAAAAAACCGCAGTGCGGTTTTTTTATTGCTGGCGCCTCAATGGGCCTTTTTCAACTGGGCCCGGCGTTTTTTCCAGCGGTCCAGTAATTCAGTTGGCTTTTGTTCCGGCTGTTTCACAATCACTGGCCTGGACACAATCAGGTTATTTGGATACATCACCTGTTCACCATTGCTGGTTTGCAGCACAGTACTGAATAAGTTGACTTCAATCACTTTGCCTTCCACATAATTACTGCCATCGACAATCCGAACCGTCACGCCCTGAGCAAAATTGCGCTGACCCAGTAAAATAAAAAAAGCGGTAATGTTACTCAAGAGACTCCAGGCCGCAAACAAGGCGACCCCGACCACCGCAATCATGGACGAAGCAAGTACTAACAAGCCCTTGATATCGATGCCCCAAATGATACTAAGCACCACCACCAGCAATAAAAACAGCAGGATATGAAACACCACCATGGCGCGGCGATTCATTTCCTCTTTCAGCATAGTGGCGGCAATAGTACGATAAATAAAAGGTGCAATCCGCCGGCTCAGCACGGCGTAAATTAATAACACAATACCGCTGATGATGAGCTGGGCAATTTCCGGCCGGTACAGCTCAGTTAAATTTTTCAGTTCAACTAACCAATTCACCTGCATTCCCCTCTGACTACTGCAACAGGTTAATCCAAATCATTCAGCGGCCAGCTGACGATATGATCTTCAAAATCTTCCAGTCGCACCTGCGCTTCTGAAATGGTTTTATTACGCACTGACATCTGTTTTTTATGCATCAGGCTTTTTTTACCGCCGTTCAGCAGCGGATGCCAGCTTGGCAAGCCACGGCCTTCCTGCAAACGACGATAGCTACAACTGGTTGGCATAAAGAAAATATCTTTTAAATTTTCTTTGGTCAGCTTGACGCAATCTGGCACCAGGACAGTCCTGTTATCGTAACAGCTACACTCACATTTATTGCTATTGAGGTACTGACAAGCAATATTGGTGAAATACACCGTCTCTTCCGGCAAAATATAATCGGTTGGACCTGACAGCTCTTCATCTTCTTCATCAATAAATTTGTTCAGACAACACTTGGCACAGCCATCACAAATGGCTTCCCACTCCGCAGTGGTCATTTGTTCCAGGGTTTTACTTTCCCAGAACTTGTCTTGTAAGTTCATATTCTTTCCTGTTTGCCTGACGGCAAGCTTAACGGGCAGCGTTGGTGCTGCGGCTAGTGACCCGGGTCGTCAGCGACAACCAGGGTAATAACTCTAAGGATAATTGATCATCGGGCTGCAAGGGCCCGACACCGGCTGGTGTGCCGGTCAGGATCACATCACCGGGTTGCAAGGTAAACCACTGACTCATCTCGCTAATCATCCGTGTAATGCCGCGGATCATCAGACTGGCATCCCCCTGCTGGCGCACTTGACCATTGACCTGCAAACTAAATTGCAGTTGCTGAGGTGCGGCAATCAGCGCTGCCGGTACAAAACCGGCCAATGGACAAGCGCCATCAAAGCCTTTGGCAATCTCCCAGGGCCGACCTAATTGTTTTAAACTGGCCTGCACATCCCTCAGCGTCAGATCCAGCGCCAGACTATAACCCCAGATGGCGGCTGTCACCTCAGCTTCGCTGGCACCACACAAGGTCTGGCCAATCAGCACGGCAATTTCGGTCTCATTATGCACAGCACCACGATCGGTCGGGATCTGCACTGCTGCCGCCAATGAGCACAGCGCCGTGACTGGCTTGATAAAAAACAGTGCATCCGGCGCGGTCCGGCTGCCCATTTCGGCAATATGGTCCTGATAATTCTGACCAATACACACCACTTTACCGGCGGGCAGGTCAATCTGGTTGCCCTGCCAGTCCTGATGCTGATAATTCATAACTGCCTCTGTTGGTGTTTGCGGCGATTTTGCAGTCACTTGTCACCCCAAGTGCCTGCAAATTCGAAAGCTGTTCAGTTTATTTGGCCAGCGGCGGACGGATAATTTCATCCGCCAGATAACCAACACTGCTGACAAAATAATAAGAGCGATTCCAGTGCATTAAAGTCTGGTAGTTATGATAGGCCAAATAAGCCCGACCTTCTTTGTCATCCGGCATCACCAGTGCTGCTTTGAGCGCACTGGCTGGCAAGGCTGTACCATCTAACTGAGTCAGACCAAGCTGACGCCAGTCATTGACACTACGTTCAGATGCCGCCCACCACTGCAGCCACTGCGCCCGATCTTTACTGCCTTTGGGGATCACCAGGCTGTAATCAAAATGCTGCGGTAACCTTACTTGACGCCCCCAGTTCACACCTGCTTGCCAGCCTTCGGTTTTTAAATAGTTGGCAATAGAAGCAAAAGCATCAGAGCGGTTGGTCCAAATATCTTTATGGCCATCGCCGTCGCCATCCTGCGCATATTTCATAAAAGAACTTGGCATAAACTGGGTGTGCCCCATGGCACCTGCCCAGGAGCCTTTCATCTGCGCTAACTCAATATGCCCCTGCGCCAGAATATCCAGCGCCAGAAAAAATTCCTGCTTAAAAAAAGCTTCGCGCCGACCATCATAGGCCAGTGTTGCCAGCGCAGATGGTACTGAGTAATTACCGGTGATGCGGCCAAAGGCACTTTCCAGCCCCCACAGCGCGACAATAAAGCGTGCCGGCACACCATACTGTTGTTCCACCCGGGCCAGCTCGGCGCTATGTTGTTGATACATTTTACGCGCCATTTCAATGCGCTGCTTATTCACCCGCTTCGGTAAATAAGTATCCAGCGTTTCAACAAACTCAGGCTGACCTTTGTCGGCGCTGACCACCCGCGGGTGGAATTCTAAACTGGCAAAGACATCGCTGACTAAAGATGGTGGATATCCCCGCTGTAAAGCTTCCTGCTGCAATGCCTGGCTGTAGATGGCAAAGCCTGCCGCTGTTTTCACAGCGCTGGCATCAGCAGTTGGGTTTGTTGCCACAGCCGTCGCCTGGTTGGCTGTGGTGCTGACAACCGGTTTGACCGCGCTTTTTGCAGTGTCGGCCACCACAGTCTGACTACTGCATGCCAGCGCGGATAGCGCCAGCACAGAAATACATACAACTCGGTACACCTGAAAATCCTTATTCTGCTTTTGGGGGATGTGCCAGCCAGTCTTTGTGCTCAGCCAGTAAGTCTTCCGGCGGCGGTGGGATCTGCAGATAAAAACCCTGTTCAGTTAACGCAGTTTTTACTTTTTCCAGCTCAGCACCAGCCAGTGCCTTGCGTTTGGCCAAATCCAGCAAGGTCACAAATTGTGGTTTGCCGAAGGTTTGTAGCAAGCCAGCCGGGACGGCACTGAAATCGTCACGCCGTAACAGATATAAATAGGTTTGATCTTTGCGTGGGCTTTTATAAATAACAGTTAACATGGGACAAAATCTACTCTGGGTAACTTGCCTAACACAGGCGCAGACTATACCATGAAGCGCTTATCTTGCGAACCGCTGTAGCCCGGCATCCGGCATTTTCTCTGTCATCTGGTCTGGCGCTCTGTTTGCAGCTAAGAACCCTAACCAATTTCATTCATTTTGCGCTCACGGTTGCTATGTCGGATCACTCATTTGAGTTAAAAGGAAGTCTGTTTCCTTTATCAGTTTTATATTGTCAGGATTTCAGCGTGGCTGAACTTCGGACGCAACTTCAGCAGAAGCTGGCGCAAGCGCCAGGCTTTTTTCATCAGGCGCCTGTGGTCATTAATGTCGAAAATGCGCCAGATATTCCCGATTTTGCTGCGATCAAACAGCTTTTTGTGGAATTGCAACTGGTGCTGGTTGGCATTTGCGGCGCCAGCGCTGAGCTGAAAAAAGCGGCCCATCAGTCGGGTTTAGCCGCGCTGCAGCTCAGCAAAAATAGCAAGGCTGCCGAACCTGCAAGCAAAGCAGTTGCCACTCCAGCGCCAACCCCTGCTCCAGTCCAGGCACCAGTGGTGATGGAGAGCAAACTGGTTGAGCAGAATATTCGCTCGGGCCAGCAAATTTATGTCAAAGGCGGCGATTTGATTATCAAAGGTACTGTGGGTGCCGGTGCTGAAGTCATTGCCGATGGCAATATTCATATTTATGGGTCGCTACGCGGTAAAGCCATTGCAGGCGCTGGCGGCGACAGTAGTAAAAAGATCTATTGTTACAATATGCAAGCCGAGTTAATCTCAATTGCCGGTAACTATTGGTTAAGTGAAAGCCTGCAAGGCGAATTTTGGGGCAAGTCGACCTGTATCAGCTTGCAGGACGGTCAATTAGTATTAGCAGAATTATTCTAAGGATTGTGTGCTATGGCAAAAATCATAGTTGTGACTTCAGGGAAAGGTGGCGTTGGTAAAACCACCTCCAGTGCAGCCATCGGCACTGGCCTGGCTTTAAAAGGCCATAAAACCGTGATCGTCGATTTTGATATCGGCCTGCGTAATCTTGATCTCATTATGGGATGTGAGCGCCGGGTCGTGTATGACTTTGTCAATGTGATCAACAACGAAGCAAATTTAAAACAAGCACTGATCCGTGATAAACGTTTGGACAACTTATATATTCTGCCAGCGTCGCAAACCCGCGACAAAGACGCCTTATATAAAGAAGGCGTGGAACGGGTGTTAAACGAACTGTCAGAAGAGTTTGATTTTATTTTATGTGATTCTCCCGCCGGTATTGAATCGGGCGCCATGATGGCGTTGTATTTTGCCGATGAAGCTATTGTTGTCACCAATCCAGAAGTGTCCTCTGTGCGCGATTCGGATCGGATCCTTGGCATGTTATCCAGTAAATCGCGTCGCGCCGAGCAAGGTTTACCGGGCATCAAAGAACATCTGTTGCTGACCCGTTATAATCCGGAGCGAGTGGTCAAAGGTGAAATGCTCAGTGTCGAGGACGTCAATGAAATTCTGGCGATCAAATTACTGGGTGTGATCCCGGAATCACAGGCGGTACTGAATGCCTCTAACTCGGGTCAGCCGGTGATCCTGGACACTGAAAGTGATGCCGGTCAGGCGTATATCGATACCGTAGCCCGGTTGCTGGGCGAAGAAGTCCCCTTCCGTTTCCTGAATGTGGAAAAGAAAGGGTTGTTCAAACGGATTTTCGGAGGCTAAGGTATGTCGTTACTCGATTATTTCCGTTCTTCCAAGAAGAATACCGCGTCAACTGCCAAGGAAAGGCTGCAGATCATCGTTGCGCATGAACGTCGCCGCCGCACCAGCCCGGATTACCTGCCGCAGCTGGAGCGCGATATTCTGGAAGTGATCCGTCGTTATGTCGATATCGCTGATGATCAGGTGTCGGTGACCTTAGAAAAAAGCTCGGACGAACTGTCGGTGCTGGAACTGAACGTCACATTCCCGGAAGAAAAACGCTAAGCCCTTTAGCAGCATCATCTGATTAAAAAACCCGCGCTGCGGGTTTTTTTATGTCCAGGGACGGACGGTACAGCCTTGTGGTCGGGAACAAACAAGGCTGCATGTCCAGGGACGGACTGTATTGCCTTGGTCCTTCCCCTCTGCTGAAGGCATGCAGTTGCGCCAGTCCAGATCCGAGTGACAGAGTCCGCATCCATCTTCCATCAACATGTGACGTCCAACCTATGACATCAAAGGTTGCCCCATCGTAAAACAGTAGTTCAACAGTTGGCACCGCCAGCAACCCAATACTGAACCTTTCGAAAAATGGCACGTATACGCACCTTTGCCAACTTCAGTTCAGCAGAATTTTTCGCAATAACATTGTTATTTTTTGCACAAATATTCAGCAAACCAAGCACAAAACTACGGCGTAAGTGTTAGCGGATTTTATCAATGGAGAATAACAATGCAGAAATTAAAACCATGGCTGCTGACTGTCGCCGCGTTAACCATGTTGAGCGGTTGCAATAACGATGATGATCCGGTGCCGGTGCAGCCCGTCGCCTTGACCTCACTCAAAGTGGTGCATGCGGTCAGCGATGCCCCCGCAGTGAAACTGGATGGCGGTGATAGAATACAAGTGAGCCGGTTAGATTTTGCTGGTAGTACTGTGCAACTGATGCTGCCTGCCGGCAGTTATAATCTCAAAGCAGACGCATTATTGCCTGAAAGTAAAACGGCACGGGTCATTGAAGCCAATGGTTTGAATTTACTGGAAAACTTAAACTACACTGTGTTTGCGGTTGGCTCTGCTGCCAACAACAGTATCCAACCTTTGGTGGTGACAGCGCCTGATACTCCGGTTACTGCCGGTAATGCCAGAGTTCAAGTGGTGCATGCAGCAGCCGCGGCACCAGCGGTGGATATCCATCTGACAGCGCCTGATACGACTTTAGCCAGTGGCACTGTCACAGCGACCTTGGATTTTGGCAAAAATACCGCACCAGTCCAGGTTAGTGCCGGTAATTACCGGGTACGGATCACCCTGCCCGGCACTGTCAGCCCGGTACTGTTTGATTCCGGCAGCATTAGCCTAGCCGCCGGTACTGATGTGACGGTAGCTGCCATTAACAACAGATTTGCCGGAGCCGCGCCCGTTTCGTTACTGGCCGTTAATGCCAATGGTACCTTCGCCGATATCAAAGACAGTCAAAGTAAAGCGGATGTGCGGGTGGTGCATGCGGTATCTGATGCGCCAGCAGTGGATGTGCTTTTAAACAACACCAAAGCGATTACCGCTTTGCAATTTCCTGCAGCTACTGGCTATACCAGCCTGGATCCAGCCAGTTATAACGTTAAAGTTGCTGCCAATGCGGATAATTCAGTGCTGGTGATTAATGCAGATGTCGCGCTGGCGGCTGGCAGCTACAGCACAGTGATCGCCACGGGGTCACTCACACAAAACAATATCAGCCCGCTGGTACTGACCGATGTGCCACGCCGTATTGCCACTGAAGCTAAATTACGGTTGGTGCACGCCTCATCTTTGGCGGGCAATGTCGATATTTATCTGACCAAAACCAATGACATTAGTACTGCCACCGCCAGCTTTAGTAATGTGCCTTTTAAAGGTGACAGCGGTTATGTTGCCGTGACACCCGGTGATTATGCGGTGACTGTAACAGCAGCTGGCAGCAAAACAGCAGCCATTGGCCCGGTCGCACTGAGTCTGAGCGGCAATAAAATCTATACCGCAATTGCCCGTGATAACGAAGGCAGAACAGCACCACTTGGTTTGATTTTACTGGATGATTTTAATCAGATTTAACCAACTGCGTTAAAGATAAGCTCTGGTATCGAAGCTGACAGGTACCAGAGCTGAACGCATTGCAGATCACCAAAATCGCCACCAAGGCTTTTGCCGCAGCGCTGGCGCTATCGTGATATTGAGTGCAGCCACAGGTGCAGCAATTGCCATATCTAACGCCACGGTATTGTCCAATCGCTCTTCGTCATTAGCCGGCACCTGTTGATACAGATGACCAAGCGGATATGGCCGCACAGCGGGTTCATAACCGGCAAACCAAGCAATATCAGAAAATGCATCGGCATTGCGACTGAAACAGCGGCTAAAACGGGCCACGGCTTCGTCGATATCAGACAAAAACATAATCTCACTGACGTCCAGCAGCAGATACGGCAGACTGACAGTGGCTAAATCATCCTGTGCTTTTTGCCAAAAATGGTCTCCCACTGTTGGATCCGAACAGAATTCAGTGAATAAAGCTCTGGCATCGCTGATGTTTTCACGCGCTGTTGCCGTCTCAACCACAGCGACGTAGCAGGTCTCTTCGCCTTCTTCACCGGACAGGTTGGAATAACCTTGCTGATAGGGCTGAAGATCGGCGGCACTGAAGCAAAAAAACCAAGGCACCGGAATTCGATTGGCGGCAATAGCCACTTCATCGTAGTCAAGGTCTTGCTGTGCTAATTCAGAGACTGACGTGGTTTTGGCTGCAGTGGCATATAAAATTGCATTATTTGACATCAATGTAGTTCTTTAACATGTTAAACAGAGTTTCAGCATTCGCTGCTTGTAGGCCAATGCTCAGTGGCATCAGCCAATCACTGACAGTGTTGTGATGCTGTTGGCGTGACCTAGGGTCAAAGTTTCGGTGCGCCATCCACTAGAGCGGCGACATGTACCGGCACTGGTAAAAATGGCAATAATAACGGCCGACGCCAGCCACGTAAAAATTCCGGTAAGGGTAATGCTGCACGCTGGTCGTCTGTCACTCGCCAGCACCAGTTTAAGTATTCATTCAATTGCCGTTTCACACTTAAAAAACCAGCCGGAATATTGGCTTGGCGCGCCGCCGCCTCAACCGCCAGCGTCAAATCCTGTTGCAGTTGTTTATAACCCGGAAACTGATTCAGATGATAAAAAGTCTGGGGTAATGCTGCATCCGGCAAAGCTTTGGCTTGTGCTATCAGCGCCAGAATGGTGTTGCCATGCCTGCGCAGCTCACGTGGATGTAACTCCTGAATTTGCGCCAGCGCCTCCATTGAAACAGGTTTACGACGCGCCAGTTCATAGATAACGGCGTCCTTTAGCACCAAGCCAAGGGCGGAATCCTGTTTAACGGCATACTGATAGCGCCATTGCACCAGCAACTGCAATACCGACAGTTCGCGCGGCGCACTTTGCCAGCTGTTTTTCAGTTCAAGAAACTTCAGCTCAGCCGGCCAGTGGAAGTTGCGTCTGCTGATCAGTTGCTCGCCTTCGGCCAACAACCAGGCCAGATGTTGCTCGCTCGGTAATTTGGCCAATAACAGTGCTTTGAGCGGTAACAGGTAACGCACATCGTCTGCTGCGTAACTCAGTTGCGCTGCTGCCAGTGGTCGCGCCAGCCAGTCGGTACGGGATTCACTTTTATCCAGTTGCTGCCCGGTCAGTTGTTCCACCAGCTTGGCATAACCAAGGCTCGCGCCCATCCCGGCCAGCTCAGCAGCCAGTTGGGTGTCCAGTAATGGGTAAATCTGACAAAGGCCAATAGAAGCCAGCGCTTCCAGATCTTCAGTACAGGAATGCAGCAGCTTCAGCACGCTGGCATTGGCCAGTAACGCGGCCAAAGGCTGCCAGTCAGTGATACGTAAAGGGTCGACCAACACCACATCTTGACCCGCATACAGCTGGATCAGACCAAGCTTTGGGATCAATGTCTGGGTGCGGACAAACTCAGTGTCCAGCGCGAGTGCTGGCTGGCTGCTGGCTTGTTGACAAAAATCTGCCAGCTGCTGGTTTTCGGTGATCATGGTATAAGACATCTGAAACTCCGTTGCAGATCAGTCGTGGCTGAGGTGTTGGCCGCGTTTTCCGTCCGCACTTAGCGGTAGCGGCCATCACTTCGCAGCTCCTGGTCCGACACAACCATAAAAAAACCGGCTACTGCCGGTTTTTTGCGTTAGCCAAACAGCTTATTGGCCTTTTAATTCACGCCGCAAAATTTTACCGACATTGGTTTTCGGTAACTCGGTGCGGAATTCTACCAGCTTCGGTACTTTATAGCCCGTTAAACGCTCTTTACAGTGCGCAATCAGTTCCTGATCGGTTAAAGACTGGTCTTTTTTCACCACGAAAATTTTCACCGCTTCGCCAGTTGCTTCATTCGGGATACCGACAGCTGCCACTTCCAACACTTTGTCATTCATGGCAACCACTTCTTCAATTTCGTTCGGATAAACATTAAAGCCTGATACCAGGATCATGTCTTTTTTCCGATCCACGATGTAAAAGAACCCCTCCTCATCCATCCGAGCGATGTCACCGGTGTATAACCAGCCGTCTTTCAGCACTTTATCCGTTTCTTCCGGCCGATTCAGATAACCCAGCATTACCTGTGGTCCCTGCACCAGCATCTCACCGGCTTCACCTGGCGCCACTTCAATGCCGTTGTCATCGACCAGTTTGATCAAGGTCGAAGGCGCTGGTAAACCAATGCTGCCATTAAAGCCTTCTAAGTCAAACGGACTGACAGTGACCAGGGGCGCACATTCAGTCAGACCATAACCCTCCACCAACCGGCTATGGGTGACTTTCTGCCAGCGTTCAGCCACAGGCTTTTGCACCGCCATGCCGCCACCGAGCGATAATTTCAGTCTGCTAAAATCCAAGTCAGCAAAATGTGGACAATTGAGCAAGCCGTTAAACAAAGTGTTGACGCCGGTAATGGCAGTAAACGGATATTTGCTCAGCTCTTTGACAAAATTGGGCATATCACGTGGATTGGTGATCAACAGGTTCGTACCACCATATTTCATAAAGGTCAGACAATTCGCTGTCAGAGCAAAAATATGGTACAGCGGCAATGCAGTGACAATAAACTCTTTACCAGGCGCCAGAATAGGTCCGATACAGCCAGCGACCTGCTCCAGATTCGCCACCATATTTCGGTGCGTCAGCATGGCGCCTTTCGACACCCCGGTGGTACCACCGGTATATTGCAAGAACGCCAAATCACTGCCTTTCACCTCAGGTTTGTGATAACTCAGGTGTGCCCCTTGCGCCAACGCATCCTGGTATTTGATTGCCATGGGCAACTGATAGGCCGGGATCATCTTTTTGACATGTTTGACGACAAAATTGACAATACTGCCTTTGAGCAGGCCCAACATATCGCCCATTTTGGTCAGGATCACATGCTTAAGGGGTAGATGCGGTAACACTTCAGCCAAGGTGTGGGCAAAGTTTTCTACAATCACAATAGCTTTGGCTTTAGAGTCGGTTAATTGATGCTGAAGTTCACGTGGGGTATACAGCGGATTGACGTTGACTACGGTACAGCCTGCTCTGAGCACACCTAACAATGCCACTGGATACTGCAGTAAATTTGGCATCATAATCGCAACGGCATCACCCTGTTTCAGGCCCAAACCTTGTTGCAGGTAAGCTGCAAATTGCGTGCTAAGGACATCAAGCTCGCAATAGGTAATGGATTTTCCCATATTGATATAAGCAATACGGTCGCTATAAGTCGCAATTGATTGTTCGAAGATGTCTAACAATGAACTGTAGTGATCGGCATCAATTTCTGCCGGCACTCCGGTCGGGTAACGCTTTAACCAGACTTTATCCACCTTCCTCTCCTCGTCGTAAGTTCTAATTATTTTTATAGGGGTATTCGCTGCTTTATGCAATGAAAACACATAAATTCCCGCAGGACAGCGCACTCTGAGTTTTTACTCTAATTCTCCATCATCCCACAATTATTTCGTTTGTACAATTGTTGCGATAAAAGGCCAAAAAAGCGTTTTATCGCAACTAAACAGTAGCGATAAAGCAATAAAGACATCTAAAAGTCTAAATTTGGATGTGTTGTCGTGTGACCAGCAGCAGTAGTGTTTTCACTGTCGCGACAGACCTGCGACCGTAAAAAAGCTTGGATGCTGGCAGCGACTGCCGCTGGTTGAGTTAACTGTAAATGGTGGCCACCTTGCATTTCAATTAACTCTAGCTGCTGATATGCCGCTGCAAAAGTCAGTCTGGCTTGTTTGATCATCTCCAAGCCATCGGTTGCTAACAGGGCCAGCACAGGCGCTTGTACATCACTGATAATTTGTTTGGCTTGCGCTAGATCCCAGCGATAAGCCGAAGTCAGTCTTAATCTTAAATCAACAGTCCAATACCAGCTTTGTTCACGCTGCACGGTACCACGCTCGGCCAGCAGCAAGGCTGATGCAAAATCAAAGTCACTTTGCTGTTGCCGCGCTCGGGCCGCCGCAGATAAATCCGGATAACCAAGCCGGCGATGGGGTGATAATTTTTGTCGGGACAACAAGGCTTGTCGTAGCTGACGAGTGGTGTTGTCAGCTTGGGCCGTCACCAAGCCAAAACTATCCAGTAAAATCAGACTGCGGATATATTCCGGGAAAGTCGCCGCCAGCAGGGTGCCGATCATGCCACCCATCGAATGCCCGATCAGATGAATGGGCAGCTTGGTGTGGACAGCTGCGGAAGGTTGCTGCAATAACTGGATTAATTCACAAAGTTCATCCAGCCAATCGGCAAAATGGTAATGCGCATCCGCACTGCGATGACCGGATTGGCCATGACCAGGCAAATCAATCGCCAGCAGCTGCACATCGGTCAGATAAGGTACTAACGCAGCAAAACTATTGGCGTTATCTTGCCAGCCATGTAGGCAAAGGCATAAAGGTGCATCGACAGGGCCACTGCGCCAACCTGCCAGTTGCAGGTGACGCAGTTGAAAATAGACTGGTTCGCACTGAGACGGCGTGATCAAATCAGGGCGTCGCCGGTTTGATAAATTTCAGCGTCATCCGGTCGCTTTCACCTATCGCCAGATATTTGTCTTTATCCTGACTCCCCATCGCTAAGGTTGGCGGCAAGGCATAGACCCCTTTTGGATAATCTTTGCTGTCTTTTGGATTAGCATTAATTTCAGAGCGCTCAACCAGCACAAAACCCGCTTGTTGCGCCACGGCAATGACATAATATTCATCCAGATAACCTTCACCGGCTTTGCTAGAGATTTCGGATAAACGACTGGACCTGTGTTCGACCAATCCTAAAGTTCCGCCCGGTTTGAGCACATCAAACATGGCTCGATACACATCTAACAAATAACCAGCTTCATTCCAAATATGTGAGTTGCGAAAACTCAACACCATATCATATTGATTGACCTGGCCGGCCTGCATCAGCGCTGGTGGGTCAAACTGCATCATTTGCACTTTACCAAAGTGATCTGGATATTTTTCAATATCCTGTTGTAATTTTTTTGCCAGCCTGGCCCAAAAAATTTTCTTCTCATCCTCCAAAGTACCGTCGTTCAGGCGGAAGTTAGCAATACTGAGCTGGCCTTGCTCTTTCAAATAAGGCGCCAAAATTTCGGTATACCAACCGCGAGCTGGCCACACCTCAAGCACGGCATGCTGCGGTTGCAGACCAAAAAATTGTAAGGTTTGCTGCGGATGGCGAAAAACATCACGGGCTTTATTCTCAGCACTGCGATATGGCGAGGCTAATATCTCAGTCAGATCAGGAGCAGCAGCGACCGCCGCACCTGTACTGGCCAACATCAGCACCGTAAAAATTTTAACGCTGCTGCGAACCTTGCGAAGAATTGTCAACATTTACCGGGCCTTGTGTTGGAGTTACACCTGTTGGAGTTATAGTTCTGATCCGATATTGCGGGCCATAACCCCAATAAGGATAAGGTGAGCGCCACAGCGGCCAGGGTTCAATCACATCCACTCTGGTTTCTTGCTGTTTTGGCCATAAATAAAGCGTTGCTTGTTGGATCACCGGATAAACATACTGATATTCATCCACTTTTCCGGCTTCAGGTTGTGAAAGTTGTCCCAGCACTGTGACAGATTTTCCCGCTTGATAGACCATCGGATCTAAGAAGCCTTTGACATAAGCGACAAAACGACCTGCAGTTTCATCCCCTACTTTTGGCCGGCCATTGCTGTTACTGTCAAAATACACCACTTCCAGCCGGGTATCAGCCGGGTTGTTTTGAATTTTGGCGATCACACCGCTCCAACGTGCCGTCCCTTGTTGCACTCCGCCCTGAGTTGCAGCCTGATAACTGATTAACACTGTCTTATCTGGCACTGCCACCTGTTTCGGATAAGTGGCACAACCTGCCATCAGTAATGCACTAAAAGCCACAATGCAGCTTAGTTTAAATTTCATACCCATTGCTTCCTGTTAAAAACTGCCCACACTTTAACTCACCAGCCTGGCTTTGGAGTCGATGCCCTCTGATAAAGTTCCAATCAGGGGCTACAAAATTTACCAACTGAATTTTACAATATGCCACTCCAGACAAAGCTGCAAGGGTTGCACTAAGCAATTGAAGAAAAACATCAAACTGTCACCTAACGGCTTTAAACTCACAAAAGGTATAAGCGAAACTGTCGCAATTAACCACCGGCTGAACGTCATCATCTGTACTTTTTGTCGCAAGACCTTACAATTTGCCTCGGATGAAACTAAATCTGACATAATCCTGATATCAACCCCGCAGCAAGTGAAGCTAACTTATGAAAAAATATCTATTTTCTGCCCTTTTTGCCGCCATGCTGCCAGCAGCGGTTCAAGCAGCACCGAAAAATATCATTTATATGATTGGTGATGGCATGGGACCGGCCTATCTGGCGGCCTATCGTTATTATCAGGACAATCCAGCCACTAAAAAAGTGGAGTCTACTATCTATGATCAGCTGTGGGTCGGTGTTGCCACCACTTATCCGGATGACGATACCATAGTGACAGATTCAGCGGCGGGTGCGACCGCACTCGCCACCCGAATCAAAAGTTATAACGGTGCTATTTCGGTCAATCATCAGCATCAACCTCTGGCCACTTTATTAGAAATTGCCAAAGCCAAAGGCAAAAAAACCGCCATCTTATCCACCTCGCAAATTAACCATGCCACACCTGCCAGCTTTATGGCGCATAACAAAAGCCGGAAAAACTACAACGAAATTGCTGACGATTATGTCGATAACAAAGTCAGCAATAAATTTGTCGCAGATCTGATGTTTGGGGGCGGCACTCAATATTTTATCCGACCGGATCGCAACCTGGTGCAGGAGTTCAAACAAGCAGGTTTTAGTTATGCCGATAATTGGCAGGACCTTAGCAAGCTACAAAAACTACCGGCCATGGCCTTGCTGGCGCAGGTCGGTTTTCCCAGCGCACTAGATAATCCGCAGCCACGTCCCCTGGCGACGATGACCGAAAAAGCGCTGCAATTACTCAGTCCGCAACCGGAAGGTTTTGTCATGATGATTGAAGGCAGCCAGATTGACTGGTGTGGTCATGCCAACGACATCGCTTGCGCTATGGCAGAAATGGATGATTTTGCCAATGCAATAAAAGTGGCAAAAGCTTATGTCGACAACCATCCAGACACTATGTTAGTCATTACCGCCGATCATGAAACTGGTGGCTTATCCTTAGGTGCTGAGGGTGATTACGCTTGGAATCATGCACTGCTAAAACAAGTGAAAAATACTGCAGTGGTGATAGCCAAAGCGCTGGCAGCCGCTCAACCAACCGAGTTAGAGCAGATTTGGCTGGCCAAAACCGCGCTGAAATTAAATCAGGATGAGTTGAAAGCGCTGCAAAGTGCCCGCGCGCAAGTCGTAACGGCTTTTGCCGCCATTGCGGATAAACCACAGCTAGACCAATTAGAACTGGAAGCTAAAGTACTGGCACCGCTGGCAACCGTCATCAAACAGCATATTAATCACCACAGTAGAACCGGCTGGACCAGTGGCGCTCATACAGCGATTGATGTGCCAGTGTTAGCTTGGGGCATGCAACGTGCTGATTTTGCTGGCTTTCAGGACAATACCGATATTGCAGCTAAGCTGATTGGTTATGTAGAGCAGGCAAAGTAACTGGCCGTTTCAGCCCGGTTGCCTCTATGCAACCGGGCTTGTTATCAGGCGCCTGCCAGCAGTTGTAGTCGCAGTTCAGGCGCAGTGGTGGATTCTGATAACCAGATATCAAAAAAGGCCGGGCCCATCGCCGCATCTGTAGTGCTGCCCAGCAATTCGTTGTTAAAGTAAAAACGAATAATGCCATCAGGTTGCAATAAGGCGGTCAGTTGATCGCCTTTTTTTACATCACGCCATAATAATTCCAGCTCTGCCGCCCAGCGCCGTTGCGCAGCGCTTTCTTTAGGTTGTAATATTTTCCACTGATCGAGGGTTGCCTCAATAAATTCAGTTTTACTGATATTACGAGCATAGGTCAGCGTCAATTGCAGCGGTGTACTTTGCTGATAATCGGCAAAACGACCATTACTGCTGTACAACTCAGCATCGTACAAATGCCATAACCAATAACTGTATTTACCACTGCCTACTTTTTGCAACTGTGGCAACTCAGTGCCGTAACCAGGCTGCAACCAGAAGATAAGGCAAAAAGCCAGTAGCGCTTTACACCAGTTTTGTTTCATCGGGATCACTCCATAAATAACGAAAATGTGACACTGCCAACATCAATAACGCCCAAATTGGCGCCAGCACCAGACATAACTCGGTCAAATCATGATAATTCAGTTGACCACCTAAACTGGCACCAGCCCAATACGCCATGGGCCCACTGACGGCACCGGCGAGCACAGCTAAGTACCAGGGTTGAAACCAGCGCGAAAAAACCTGCACTGCGACACAGCCAAAACAGCCCCAAAGCAGCATCATCCACAGGGGCACGCCACTACTGTTGGTAAAGCTAAAGACGCCGAGTTGCACCAAGGCAAAATCCAGCGCTATGCCAGCCAACATCACCACCAACACCGCCAGCCGGGCTGGCATTTTCAACAAGCTTAAGGCAACCAACCACAACAATAAAACTGGTATTAACACCGCTTGTTGCCAGACAATTAAGGCCAGCCAGCACAATTTAAAACCGAGGAGCCAAAGTAGATTCATTGTTTTAGTCCCGCCGCCACTTTTTGCCGTAGGCCATAAGGTAAACAATTTAATACCTGTAATGTCAGCGCCAATCTGGTCGGAAAACGATATCTGAGTTTACCGGCGGCAATAGCCTGACTGACTCTGGCTGCAGCTACCTCGGCCGATAATAAAAATGGCATGGCAAAATCATTTTTTTGCGTCAGTGGGGTATCGACAAAGCCAGGTTCAATCAGACTGACCTGAATACCACTGCCGGTTAAATCCAGTCGCAGACTGTCGGTGAAATAACTGATAGCTGCTTTACTCGCGCCATAAGCTTCGGCTTTAGTAAAAGGAAATAACCAGGCCAGACTGCTGACGATCGCCAGTTGCGGCTGTTTGGAGACTGCTAGCAACGGCAGCCAATATTTCACACAGGCCACCACCGCATGCACATTAATGGCAAAAGTACGTTCAAAAGCCGGTAATGCCAAATCATGGGCGTCCACATATTCACAACTGCCGGCATTGAGCAGCAGCAAATCCAGACTTGGTAACAACTGACGGATCTGCTCAGTGCTTTCTGCCACTGCTGACGTGTCGGTCAGATCCAGTGCCAATGGGCGGATCAACGGCGATGAGGCGGCAAGCTCGGCTAATTTATCTACCGAACGTGCCACCGCAAGCACTTGCCAGCCCTCAGCGGCATATTGCAAAGCCAAAGCCCGGCCGAGTCCAGAGCTGGCGCCAGTGATTAAACATGATTTTTGCATAAAAAGTAACACACCTATAGCTCAGCATCGCACTGTTGCTTTATTTTCAACTGTCGTTAGATACGCGCTAAATTCGGGGATGGATTGGTCTGGCAGCATTTATTACGCAATCAACATGCGCAACGATGAGGAAGGTGGTCGATGTAGTGCTCAGGCGAACAAATCAACGCCAAAGGTTTGTTGAATTTGTTCCCGTTTACTCTGCATTTCCAGTTGCTGATAAGCCGCCAGAGCCTTTTGCTGCTGTGGCTGCGGTTGGTCATAGCCGGTGCGCGCTTGCCGACCTAATGCATCATCCAGTTGACTGAGCATCGCGGCCGAGCTGCGCACCCCAGTGCCGGCAGCAACAGCCGGTACCGAGGCTAAGGCGGTAGTTTGCTGATTGCCAGCAGCTTTCGTCTGCGGTTTACTGCTGACCTCGCTGATGCCCCGACTACGGGCTAAATCCTGACTGACGGCAATATTCATCGGCAACTACTATTTTGCTGAAACTTTCTGCATTATAGCGGCTGATTTTTGCTTGCCAAGCTTTCAGCAAAAGAATTCAAAAAATAGCGCCATCCCATGTATTTCAAGGCTTACAGCCAGGTTAGAAAGTGCAAAAGCGGCAATTTTTTGCCGCTTTTGCACTTATCCGGTCAAAGCCACAAATTAACGACCCGGTAATTTTTGCCAGGTCACTTCATCGCGCACATAGACAGGTTCTGCCAGCTCAGCTGCAACAAACTGACCAGCTGCCAAGGCTGGCAGCGCCAAGGTCAGCATATCCTGAGCGGACGGGTATAAAATGTCCGGACTTACTTGCGCGCTCTGCCACTGTTGCAACTGCACGGCATAGGTTTGCCAACCTGTGCCGACCGCCCAGCACTGAGCCGCACTGCCAAGCGCAAACATTGGCGATGTCAGCAACTGCGGCTTTACCGCCACTTCCTCGCCGACCAGCTGCATCAGACCAGAATCAGCAGAGCGCTGATAGGCGGCCAGATATACCTCCGCCATCCGCGCATCAATGGCAGCGATCACCTGTTGAGCCCCATGCAATCGATGCGCTGCTTGTGCCATCGCAGCCAGGGTTGATACGCCGTACACAGCTAAATCAGCCCCAAAAGCCAGCCCCTGCGCAACACCGACGCCAATTCTCACCCCGGTAAAACTACCAGGGCCGCGGCCAAACACAATGCCATCCAGTTGCGACAAGCCTAGTTGCGCTTCTGACAACAGTTGCTGGATCATCGGCAGCACTCTTTTACTGTGTTGTTGTGGACACACTTCATCCAGACTCAGGCTTTGTCCGTCCTGCCATATCGCCACGGAACAGGCTTCGGTTGAGGTATCCAGCGCTAATAATTTCAATTCGACTCTCCACTACTGTGAATAAACTGCAAAAACTCAATCGCTTGCCCGACATCCCGGCTGCGGCGCATCGGTGGCAGCGATTTAATAAAAACTTCCCCATAGGGCCGGGTCACCAGCCGGCTGTCACAGATCACCAGCACCCCCCGGTCAGTGACATCCCTGATCAAGCGGCCAACGCCCTGCTTTAACGTGATTACCGCTTGCGGCAACTGCACAGCGGCAAAGGGATCTTTACCACGCATGCGGGCATCTTCACTACGCGCCTGGAGCAAAGGCTCATCCGGCGAGGCAAAAGGCAACTTATCAATAATGACACAACTTAAGGTATCGCCCCGCACATCGACCCCTTCCCAGAAACTGCCGGTCCCCAATAACACTGTGTGTTTAAGCTCAACAAATTGTTCCAACAATATCCGTTTACTGGTACTGCCCTGCACCAGAATAGGCAAGTTGATGCGCTCTGGTAATTCCTTGGCCATCCACTGCAACATGCGGTGGCTGGTAAACAGAAAAAAACAGCGGCCATCATTGGCGGTAATTAATTGCACCGCCAGTTCCAGCAAGGCTTTATTCATCCGTGGATCGGTTGGCTCCGGCAAATAACGTGGCACCAGCAGCATCGCCTGCTGTGGATAATCAAAAGGACTGTCCAGCAACATAGTACGGGCATTTTGTAGCCCCATTTGCTCGGTAAAATGACTAAAGCCTGCATCGACCGATAAGGTTGCAGAGGTGAAAATCCAGCTACGTTGCTGATTAAACACCAATTCGTTAAATTTATCGGCGATGCTGAGCGGCGTGTAATGCACACTGATGGTTCTGGGCGTGGTTTCATACCAGAAACTGATGCCAGTTCGCTCAACATCCAACAGTTTATCCAACCGGCTACGAACGGTGGCCACCCGTTCATAACAGCTGTCGACCAAATCTGCCCGGCCCAGACTGCTTTTTAACACCTGATATAACATGGTTAGCGCATCACAAATGCGTTTCATCGCGCTTTGCATGTCGGGTCGCTGATAACAATCACGCCAGTTGCCTTTTTGTGGATCACCAGGCAACAACAACCGCCAGTCGCGGACTAAAGCGGCCAATTTATCGGCTATTTTTGCCAGCTGCGGATGATCCCTTAATTCGGTTTTACAAGCCATTTCGACGTCGCGACATAACTCCAGCAATAACTTGGATGACACCGACTCACCAAAATATTCACTGGCAATATCTGGGATCTGGTGCGCTTCATCAAAAATCACCACATCCATATTCGGCAACAGCTCACCAAATCCGGTGTCTTTCAGTGCCATATCAGCAAAAAATAAATGATGATTGACCACCACCAGATCAGCCTGCATGGCTTTTTTGCGGGCTTTGAGTAAATAACAATCTTCAAAATCCGGACAATCTTTTCCCAGGCAGTTGTCACTGGTGCTGGTGACATAAGGCAAAGCCCTGGAATCTTCGGCAATGTAAGTCAGCTCGCCGATATCACCAGTATGGGTTTCACTGGACCACTTTTTGATCAGCGACAAATCCTGGATCAGCAATGGATCCGGCACTGGCACATGCTGGTAATGCTGGGTTAAGCGGAATAAACACAGATAATTGGCACGGCCTTTTAACAACGCCGTTTGCAGCGGCAATGCCAGTGCTTGTAATACCTTGGGCAAATCACGGAAATACAATTGTTCCTGCAGGTTTTTGGTCCCGGTCGATAAAATGACTTTTTTACCGGCCAGCAGCGCTGGCACTAAATAGGCGTAGGTTTTACCTGTGCCCGTACCCGCTTCCACCACTAAAGCCGAACCGCTACTGATGCTATCGGCCACGGCTAACGCCATCTGCTTTTGCGCGTCACGGGCTTTGAATCCAGGGATCTGTCGAGCCAAAGTGCCATCGTCAGCAAAAGCTGCTTTAACTTTGTGCTGCATCATGCGCTCTGAGCAAGCTGCAGCGCACAGACTGCTGCCACAGCAAAAAGGGAAAAACCAACAATAAAATTCAAAGCACAGCCTTGGAACTGGGTTGCGGGTGGTTATTATGACGCTGTGACAGGCCTGCTGCAAATATCCGCTGCAGTTTCTAACCGTCAAACCGAAGATCTCTGCACAGAGATAGCAAAGGCACAACTCAAATATATATATCTAAATGACCTTCGGCATCAGCATGTTGGTCTTGTTCTGGCGTCACCGCATGCCCCGTCGCCAGCAATTCTGGCTCTGCCAGTGCTGGTTTCGCTTCAGTGAAGTCGGGTTGCGCATCAGACTGAGCTTGCTGCTGGCCGCCCTGCCGCGCGCTGACAGGTGCTTGCTGTGACAGTTGCTGCAACTGGCGCTGCCATTGCTGCCAACCGACACGAAATGGTTTATCTGGATCAGGCTCAGGATACATGCGCTGATACTTCAATACCGGCGTGATCAGCCGTTGGCTCGTGACGGTAGGCTGGTTAGTCACCCGCGGCAAGTAAGGAAACAATACGTCCATTTCACACCTCACTGTACTATGAAAATCGAATAAATGAGCTGACACAAAATACTGACCTACTTCTGCGGTTATCGGCAGCAAAGTAAAAAACTATCGAGCTGGTCGCGAACAAAAATATATACAACTTGAACATTAATTAAGCTTGAAAAATAACTTTCAGCAGTTTCTTATTGGAGCATTAAAAAATAAATAAATTCAAAATCCAACAAATAACAACTAAATTCAATAAGTTAAATCAATTTTTACGTTTAATGTTTCGGATCTTTTTTTAGTCAGACCGCTTGTCAAGTGGCTAAAAAGCCGATAGCTTGTATAGCAATTGCAAAGCGGTGGATCCGCTTTGATGACAAACCAGTATTTACAGAGATTTTTATGACTCAGCGCACACGTCTTCATCATCACCACCATCATCCGAAATAGCCATTCAGGTTAAGTCGCTGGGGGGCTATGAATACAGTAGCTCCGGTGCATAAAAATTTTTGCAACAACCCCGGAACTACGCCGGGGTTGTTGTTTTTTAGTATTTGATCAGAGGGTTATACCATGTCCAGCACCATTGAAAGTAAAAGATTACGCATCGCCATTCAGAAATCTGGCCGCTTATCACAAGAATCACAAGCTTTACTGACCAGTTGTGGTCTGAAGATTAATTTACGTGAGCAGCGTCTGATTGCGCATGTCGAAAATATGCCTATTGATCTGTTGCGGGTGCGCGATGATGACATTCCGGGTCTGGTGATGGATGGTGTCTGCGATTTGGGCATCATCGGTGAAAACGTATTAGAAGAAATGTCGCTGCAACGTCAGTTGGATAACGAGAGTTATGATTACACTGTGCTGGCGCGCCTCGATTTTGGCGGTTGCCGCTTATCGATTGCGGTGCCGCAAGAAGAGAATTATCAGGGCGTGCGTGATTTAGAAGGTAAAACCATCGCCACCACTTATCCGCGTTTGCTGAACCGTTATTTAAAACAAAACGGCGTTAATGCCCGGATTGTTAACTTAAAAGGTTCAGTCGAAGTCGCGCCACGTGCGGGCCTCGCTGATGCTATCTGTGATTTAGTGTCAACTGGCGCCACGCTGGAAGCCAATGGCTTAAAAGAAGTTGAAGTGATTTACCGCTCCAAAGCGGTGCTGATCCAGCGCCGTGATCTGGACGATAGTGCACAGTTAAAACTAATCAAGAAACTGATGCCCCGCATTCAAGGCGTAATGCAAGCCAATGAAAGTAAATACATTATGCTGCACGCGCCCCGCGCTAAACTGGCGGATGTGATTGCGTTATTGCCAGGCGCTGAAAATCCAACGCTGTTACCGCTGGCTGGCAATGACGATTTAGTCGCACTGCATGTGGTCAGCAGCGAAACTTTATTCTGGGAAACGATGGAACAGCTCAAAGCGCTTGGTGCAAGTTCTATACTGGTATTACCGATCGAAAAAATGATGGAGTAAATCATGCTCGAGGTCAGGATCAGTCAATGGGAAAGTTTAGATCAGGCGGCACAACAAAAAGTGCTGGCCAGACCCAAACTTAAAAATGCCGACGATTTACCGGAACAAGTGCGGACTATTATCAAAGCCGTGCGTAATACCGGGGATAAAGCGCTGAAATTTTACAGCCAGAAGTTTGATAATGTGGACAATAACGATCTGCAGCTGTCCCTGGTGCAACAACAATTATTGTTAGGCAAGTTGACCGTCGAGCGTAAAGCGGCCATTGAACTGGCGTATAAAAATATCCGTGCTTTCCATGCCGCCCAGTTGCCAACCGATATTCGGCTGGAAACCAGTCCTGGCGTGTTGTGCGAATTAAAATATGCTGCTTTTGATAGTGTCGGCTTATATATTCCTGGCGGCAGCGCGCCGCTGCCATCAACAGTACTGATGCTGGGCGTGCCCGCTCAGTTGGCGGGTTGTCGTCGCACTGTGCTGGTCACCCCACCGGGTCAACCTTTGGCCAGCGATATTGCGCCAGAAATTATTTACGCGGCGCAACTCTGTGGCATTAAAGAAATTTATACCGTCGGTGGCGCCCAAGCTGTGGCGGCTTTAGCTTATGGCACTGAAACCATCGCCAAAGTCGATAAAATTTTTGGCCCTGGTAATCGTTATGTGACTGAAGCCAAACAGCAAGTCAGCAAAGATCCACTAGGGGCCGCTATCGATATGCCTGCCGGACCTTCTGAAGTACTGGTGATCGCCGATGAATTTGCCAATCCGGCTTTTGTCGCCGCCGATTTATTATCGCAAGCCGAACATGGCGTTGATTCGCAGGTGATGCTGGTGAGTAATAGTGAAAAGCTATTGCAAAAAACCATTGCGGCGCTGAATGAACAACTTATGGCGTTACCACGCGCTATTATCGCGAAAAAAGCTATTGATCACAGCCGGTTTATCCTGACGCCGGATTTAGCCACCGCCGCCCAAGTATCCAATTTATATGCGCCTGAACACTTGATCATCCAGACCAATCAGGACAGCTCTTTATTAGCCAAGCTGACCAACGCCGCCAGTATTTTTGTTGGCGCCTGGACGCCTGAATCAGCCGGTGATTACGCCAGCGGTACCAACCATGTGCTGCCAACTTATGGCTATAGTCGCACCCACTCCAGTTTGGGTCTGCTGGACTTTTACCGGCGTTATACGGTGCAGACGGTGTCGCAACAAGGCATGCGTCATATTGGCCCGGCCATTGTGACTTTAGCCAGTGCTGAAGGCCTACAGGCCCACGCCAATGCAGTCAAACTCAGATTAGCGGCACTGGATAAACAAGCCAGTCAGCAAATGGATTTTAAATTAATTCCGGTAGGAACTGAAAAATGAGCAGTCTTCAAGCCAATAACAATGCAATAGTTCACGCGCTGGCACGTGACTCCGTTAAAGCCATTGTGCCTTACGCTTCAGCGCGTCGCAGCATGAGTGGTGGTTCGGTCTGGCTGAACGCCAACGAAAATGCCTTAGCCACTGAGTATCAACTGTCCGGCAGTTACAACCGATATCCGGAATGTCAGCCAGCCGCTTTGCTCGCGGCCTACGCCAGTTATGCTGGCGTTACCCCTTCACAGCTGTTGGTCAGTCGTGGCGCTGATGAGGGTATTGAGCTGTTGATCCGCAGTTTTTGTGAACCCAAAACCAGTGGTCAGCCAGGCGATAGCATTCTGATTTGCCCACCGACCTATGGCATGTATGCCATTAGCGCAGAAAGTCAGCAAGTCAGTCGCACTATAGTGCCATTACGGGCGGATTTCAGTTTAGATTTACCGGCGATGTTCGCAGCACCAAAGCCCAAACTGGTGTTTATCTGTAGCCCGAACAATCCAACCGGTAATTTAATTCCACGCCAGCAAATTTTGCAGGTGCTGGATTTTTATCGTGATAAAGCACTGGTGGTGGTGGATGAGGCTTATATTGAATTTGCGCCAGAAGCGACGGTGCTGAATTTACTGAGTGATTATCCGCATTTAGTGGTGCTGCGCACTTTATCCAAAGCCTTTGCGCTGGCCGGTTTACGCTGTGGTTTTACCCTGGCAGCCCCTGAGATTATTCGCACCTTATTGCAAGTCATTGCGCCTTACCCGCTGGCCGCGCCTGTGGCTGAAATTGCCACCTTGGCATTATCGGAAAAGGGTCAGCAAAAAATGCAACAAACAGCGCGCATCATCAATGGTTTACGCGATGAATTTATTGCATTTGCCAGCCAGTTAACTGGCGTGCGGCAAGTCTATCCGTCCAGCGCCAACTATGTGTTACTGCAGGTTGCTGACGCGGCCGCTTGTGTAGCAGCCATCGCAGCCCAAGGTATTTTAATTCGCAATCAGTCCAGCCAACTTGGTTTATCTGAAGTCGTCCGCGTGTCGATTGGTAGCCCGGACGAAATGCAGCAGTTACAAAGCGCGATGCACAACTATTTTTCCAATCTCAATATGACAGGAGCCAACTGATGTCTGGCCAAAGTATTTTATTTATTGACCGTGACGGCACTATGGTCGAAGAGCCAGCCATTGATAAACAATTGGATTCACTGGAAAAACTGGCGTATGAACCTGGCTTGGTGCCTGCTTTACTCAAATTACAGGACGCCGGATATCAACTGGTGATGGTCACCAATCAAGATGGTTTAGGCACTGATAGTTTCCCGCGTGACACTTTTGATGCACCGCACGACAAAATGATGCAGCTGCTCAATTCGCAAGGCATTCGTTTTGCCGATATCCTGATTTGTCCGCATTTTGAACGCGACAATTGCAGCTGCCGCAAACCGAAACTGGGTTTATTAAAAGACTACCTGCAACAAGGCCGCATCGACTTCACTAATTCGTTTGTCATCGGTGATCGCTTGACTGATGTGCAATTGGCAGAAAATATGGGGCTACCGTCTTTTCGCTATGACCGCGCCACTTTAGGCTGGGCCGAAATCAGCCGGCAAATCTTAAGCAAAGGCCGTAAAGCAACTGTGGTTCGGACCACCCGTGAAACCGATATCAGCGTCAGTGTCGATTTAGACCGCGCCGGTGGCAACAGCATCAGCACAGGGGTGGGCTTTTTTGACCATATGCTCGATCAAATCGCCACCCACGGCGGTTTTTCGCTGCAAGTTGCCGTCAAAGGCGATTTGCATATTGATGATCACCACAGTGTCGAAGACACCGCTTTAGCGCTGGGTCAGGCGCTGAAACAAGCCATTGGCAATAAACGTGGCATCAACCGCTTCGGCTTTGTACTGCCAATGGATGAATGTCGCGCCGAGTGCACCTTAGATTTATCTGGTCGGCCGCTGCTGAAATTCGATGCCGAGTTAGGCACTGGTTTGGTTGGTGAATTGAATCTGGAAATGGTGCCGCACTTTTTCAGAAGCCTCAGTGATGCCATGTTGATGACGCTGCACTTATCGGTCAGCCCTGGCAATAAACACCATATGGTGGAAGGGTTGTTTAAAGCGTTCGGCCGTGCTTTGGGCCAAGCCATTTTAAAAACCGGCGATGCATTACCTAGCAGTAAAGGTGTGTTGTAAATGACCGATATTCTTGCCAAAAACGGCCAAACATCCTTGGTGATAGTTGATACAGGTTGCGCCAATATCACCTCAGTGTTTTGTGCTATCGAGCGGTTGGGCTGCCAGGTGCAGATCAGTAGCGATGCCGCCACGATTCAAAGTGCGGACAAAGTCATTATTCCAGGTGTGGGCACAGCGGCGCAGGCGATGAGCAATATCAAGGCGAAAAACCTGGTGTCGGTGCTGCAAAACCTGACACAACCCACCCTCGGCATTTGTTTGGGCATGCAACTGATGACCGACTATAGCGCCGAAGGCGAAGTGGCTTGTTTAGGATTGATCCCAGGCCAGGTCTTACCGCTACAAGCACAAGGCTTACGCCTGCCGCATATGGGCTGGAATACTCTCTGCAAAACAGTTGATCATCCGTTATTGCACGGCTTAACCACCGAAGATTATGTTTATTTTGTCCATAGCTTTGCGGTGGCGCCGAGCGAATTTATGCTGGCGAGCTGTGATTATGGCAGTCGTTTTGCGGCCATTATCGGTAAAGGCAATTATCTGGGCATGCAATTTCACCCGGAGCGCTCAAGTAGCGTCGGTCGCAAGTTGTTGCAGAATTTTATTGCGCTGCGAGCCAGTGATGTGGCCGCGCGCTAAGCAAGGCCAGCTTTGGTTGTTGTGTGTTTGATGCAGCAACCCTCTGCTTTGAGGCCAAACAGTTTTAAAAGGATCGAATTTTGATTATCCCAGCTATTGATCTGATTGACGGTCAAACAGTGCGCCTGTACCAGGGCAGCTACGACCAAACCACGCAATATGCACAAACGCCGTTTGAACTGCGTGATCTATACGCCAACGCCGGTGCCGGGGTGCTGCATCTGGTGGATTTAAGCGGCGCCAAAGATGCCAGCAAGCGCCAGCTAGCATTACTGAAACAACTGATGGCGGACACGCCGCTGCCGATCCAAGTCGGTGGCGGTGTGCGCTCAGAGCAAGACGTGATGGATTTACTCGCCGCCGGTGCCAGCCGCGTGGTGATTGGTAGTTTAGCCATTCGCCAACCGGCGTTAGTGCAACAGTGGCTGCAAAGCTACGGCGGCGATCGCATCGTGTTAGCACTGGATGTCGCCATCAATGCCCAAGGTGACAAAACCTTACCAAGCCATGGCTGGATTGAAGCTTCCACTATTACTTTAGAGCAAGTGCTGGATGGTTTTATCACAGCCGGAGCCAAGCATGTGCTGTGTACCGATATCAGTCGGGATGGAACATTACAGGGCCCGAATGTAGCGCTGTATCAAGAACTCGCGGCTAGTTATCCGCAAATTCAGTGGCAAGCTTCCGGTGGGGTCGGCAACCTGGACCATATTCGCAGCTTACGGGGCAGCGGCGTGGCCGGCGTGATTTTAGGCCGGGCTTTACTAGAAGGAAAATTCAGCATCGCGGAGGCTATCCAATGTTGGCAAAACGGTTGATCCCCTGCTTAGATGTGCGCGACGGTATGGTGGTCAAGGGGGTACAATTTCGTAATCACGAAGTGATTGGCGACATAGTGCCATTGGCGCAACGTTATGCTGAAGCAGGTGCCGACGAACTGGTGTTTTATGATATCACCGCCTCCAGCGACGGCCGGGTGGTCGACAAAAGCTGGGTGCGCCGTATTGCTGAGGTGATTGATATCCCGTTTTGTGTCGCCGGTGGTATTAAATCGGTGGAAGATGCCGGTCGCATTCTGGAGCTGGGCGCAGATAAGATTTCGATTAATAGCCCAGCGCTGGCGCGGCCTGAACTGATCCAGGAGCTCAATCGCGCTTATGGTCAGCAATGTGTGGTGGTGGGCATCGATAGCTTTTTTGATAAAAACTCAGGCTTGTATCAAGTCTATCAGTTTACCGGCGATGAAAGCCGCACCGCCAAAACCCGCTGGCAAACGCTGGATTGGGTGAAAGAAGTGCAGCGGCTGGGCGCCGGTGAAATTGTGCTTAATTGCATGAATCAAGATGGCGTGCGCCAAGGTTATGATTTAGCACAATTGAAGCTAGTCAGAGCCGCTTGCCAGGTGCCACTGATTGCCTCAGGCGGTGCCGGTGATATGCAGCACTTTAGCGACGTTTTTCAACAAGCTGATGTCGATGGTGCGCTGGCGGCCAGCGTGTTTCACAAAGGCATTATTGCAATCCCTGCCTTAAAACAATTTTTGTTAGCAGCGAATCTGGAGATCCGGCCATGAGCATGATTATCGATAACGACAGTATCGAATTATTAAAATGGCCCAGCGATGGTTTATTGCCGTTAATAGTCCAGCATGCCATTTCCGGCAAAGTTTTAATGCAAGGATACGCCAATAGCGATGCGCTGCGCCAAAGCTTACAAACAGGCCAGGTCACCTTTTACAGCCGCAGCAAACAACGGCTGTGGACCAAAGGCGAAAGTTCAGGCCATTTTTTAAAGCTGCAAAGTTTGGCGGCCGATTGTGATTTGGATAGTTTATTAGCGCTGGCGCTACCCGATGGGCCGACCTGCCATGTCGGCACTGAAACCTGCTGGCACGACAATAACGCCAATAGTCCAAGTTTAAGTTTTCTCACCGATTTAGAAGCGGTGATTGCCAGCCGGCAACATGCCGATCCCAAGTCAAGCTACACCGCCAGCCTGTTTGCCCGTGGTGTCAAACGTATTGCACAAAAAGTCGGGGAAGAAGGCGTCGAGTCCGCACTGGCCGCGATGGCCGGCGATCGGGACGAGCTGAAAAACGAAGCGGCAGATCTGATCTTCCACTTATTGGTATTGCTCCGCAGTCAGGATTTAGCACTCAATGACGTGATTGAAGTGCTGAAAGGCCGGCATCAATAACAACAACAGGCAACTCAGCATCTGTGGTGAGTTGCCTGTCGCAACATGCGGTTGCAGGCCAACACCGCGACGCTCCCAGCCACGTTGAGCTAGTCGTCTCTGGTTAATACTTCCAGTAATTCAATTTCAAACAGCAGATCTGAATGTGGTGGGATCATAGTGCCAATCTGCCGCTCGCCATAAGCCAGCGCCGCGGGCACCGATAACCGGCGTTTGCCACCGGTTTTCATGCCTTGCAACCCTAAAATCCAGCCCTGGATCACTCTGTTGTTGCTCAGTACGCACTGAAAGGGGGCATTGCGACGATAGGAAGAATCAAACTCGGTGCCATCGGCGAGAAAACCACGGTAATGGGTGGTGATTAAAGCGCCGCGCACCGCTGCTTTGCCCTCTCCTTCGATCAAATCTTCTATCTTCAATTCGGTGAACATGCTGGCTCCTGACGATGAGCAAAAAGCTGATTATAACAATGCTTGAGCCAAGGTCGCGAGCACATTAGCGCAGCTTTGCTTAGCCCTAGTCTGCGGCTGTGCAGGCCGCAGATAAACGCTGTGGCAACACAATATCCTCCTGCGGGCTGAGATGGCCAGGTAACAATTGTCGCCACCACACTTCAGTATCGGCTGGAGGTTGCTGACTGAATGTGGCTGCCGTCAGCAGCACCGCTTGTCCAAACATTGGCGTCAATAAAGGCACCTGATAGGCTGCGGCGGCATTACTTAACCGTAATAAAGGTTCATACCAGGGATGCATCGCTAAATCAAAACTGCTGTTGTGCACCGGCATCATCACCTGTCCCCGCAGATCCAAATGGGCACGCAGGGATTGTTCAGGTTGCATATGAATGCCTGACCACAGCTCATCGTATGCACCGGTTTCAAGCAACGTCAGATCAAAAGGGCCTAATCTTTCGCCGATGTCAGCAAAACCGGTAAAATAACCGGAATCGCCGCTGAAAAATAAATTCAGCGAGGCTGTTTTGATGGCCCAGGAAGCCCACAAGGTTTTGTTTTTATCCAATAACCCCCGACCGGAAAAATGTTGGCTGGGTGTGGCAGTAAAAGTGACCCCCTTCGTTTGGTGCTGCTGCCACCAATCGAGCGCAACAATTTTATCTGCGGGCACCCCCCAATTGCGTAAATGTCGATCAACCCCAAGCGGCACAATAAACAAGGCAGTCCGCGCTGCCAGCGCTTGAATACTGGCTTTGTCCAGATGATCATAGTGATCATGCGAAATAATAATACCCGCCAGCTTTGGCACTGCAGCAAGCTCCAATGGCAGTGGATGAAACCGACTGGGCCCGAACCATTGGCTGGGAGAAGCCCGCTTAGAAAACACCGGATCCAGCAACCAATAGTGTTGGTTGAGCTGTAGCAACACAGTCGAGTGGCTGATTTTATACAGCGTATCCGTCGCACCAGCCACTGTTGGCAGATGCATGGGTTGAACAGGTAACGCTTGTGTCGGGGTTTTATTCGCGACAGTTTGCGTTAAATAACGCCATAAAATAGCGCCAAGTTTACCTTGCCCACTGTCGACCCCGGTCGCTTGATTGGCAAACATGCCCCTTATTGGCTGAGTCTGCTCAGCCTTGTGCTGTGATTGTCCACACCAAGATTTAACCATCATCCCACCTCCAGAGTTTCAGCGCAGCCTTCAAGCCCAAATTTGCCCACAGCGGGTTAAAGTTGAACCGCTTGGATGGGTCGCAGCCACAGATAAAAAGTAAACTACACTGTGCAGTCTACACTCAAGCATGCAAAAGTAAACTCTTTAGTGTACAATTTTATTCATCGCCAATGTTCGGCAGCAAAAGTAGAGGAAATCATGGGGCAAGTCGGTCTCACACCAAGTCGTTCCGAGCTCAAACGTCAGGCGGTGTTAAATGCCGCTATTGCTGAATTTCAACGCTGTGGCTTTGACGGCGCCAGTATGGATGCAATAGCTGAATTGGCGCAGGTGTCGAAACGGACTGTCTACAATCACTTTACCAGCAAAGATATCTTGTTTGAACAAGCCACATTGGCATTATGGTCCCGCAGCAAAGCGGCTGCTACGCTGGCTTTTGATGCCGGTCAACCACTGGCCGAACAATTGGCACAGATAGCCCGTCAAAGCTGGGCCTATCATCAGCAGGATGATTTTATTGAATTATCCAGAGTGGTAATGACTGAATATATCCGCCATCCCGAACGGGCCGTGGCCGCGATGACACAGCTAGAACAACAAGAAGGTGGCCTTGAAAGCTGGCTTAAAGCGGCAACAACAGCAGGTTTATTGCAGATCCCGGATTTAAAAGTAGCGGCGACCCAATTCTGGGGCTTGTTTAAAGCATTTTCGTTTTGGCCCAAAGTATTTCATCTGGGTAACTATGATGCGCAGCAACAACAAATTATCGACAGCAACGTGGCGATGTTTCTGGCGCTATATCAACGCCAACCGTCACGCTAAAAAAAGCCGCAGTGATACTGCGGCTCTCCAGGCTAAAACTCAGGCAGTGCTGCTTAGTTGCGGATCAAGTAGTCGAAGGCACCTAAAGAGGCTGTTGCGCCAGAGCCCATCGCAATAATAATTTGCTTAAACGGACTATTGGTGGCGTCACCGGCGGCAAACACACCTTTGAGGGAGGTTTGGCCATGACTGTCGACAATAATCTCGCCACGCGGCGTGAGTTCTACCGTACCACGCAACCATTCGGTGTTCGGCACCAGACCAATCTGGACAAAAATACCAGCCAAGGCCACATGTTTCGCCTCACCGCTGACTCGGTCTGTGTAGTTCAGACCAGTCACTTTGCTGCCATCGCCCAACACTTCGGTGCTTTGTGCATTCAGGATGATGTCAATATTGCCCATCGATTGCGCTTTTTTCACCAACACAGCATCAGCGCGTAATTTGCTGTCAAATTCCAGTACTGTCACATGCTCAACAATACCGGCGAGATCGATAGCCGCTTCAATCCCCGAGTTACCACCACCAATCACCGCCACCCGTTTGCCTTTAAATAACGGGCCATCACAGTGTGGGCAATACGCCACGCCACGGCCACGGTACTCTTTTTCGCCTGGCACATTCATTTCTCTCCAACGGGCACCGGTCGACAAAATCACAGTTTTTGATTTCAGCACAGCACCGTTGGCCAACTCCACTTCAAACAATTCGTTTTGCGTCAACTTAACCGCTTTCTGACTGTTCATAATGTCGACTTCATACTGGCGCACATGCGCTTCTAAATTGGCTACCAGTTTCGGGCCTTCTGTTTCTTTCACTGAAATGAAGTTTTCGATGCCAACAGTGTCCGCCACCTGACCACCAAACCGCTCGGCCAGCACGCCGGTATTTAAGCCTTTACGAGCTGAATAAATGGCTGCTGCCGCCCCTGCCGGGCCACCACCAATCACCAACACATCAAAATTATCTTTTTGCGACAATGCTTCAGCCTGACGACTGGCGGCAGAGGCATCCACTTTGTTCAAAATGTTGGTCAGGGTAATAGCGCCCTGCGAGAATTGCTCGCCATTTAAGAACACCGTTGGTACTGCCATGATGTTGCGATCTGCCACTTCCTGGCCAAACACCGCACCATCAATCATGGTGGTTTTGATATTTGGATTGACGGCGGCCATTAAATTCAGCGCCTGTACCACTTCCGGACAAGTCTGGCAGCTGAGCGAGACATAAATATCAAAATTAAATTCGCCTGGTAACTGAGCGATTTGCGCCAGTACCGCAGCTTCTTCTTTGATTGGGTGGCCACCTGAATGCAGCAAGGCCAGCACCAAAGACGTAAATTCATGTCCCATTGGCACACCGGCAAAAGTGATACTGGTGCCTTTAGCTTGAGACCGCACTTGCATCGATGGCACCCGGGCAGCACTACTCACTTCAGTCAGGATCATCAGTTCTGATAATGACGCGATATCCAAAGCCAGCGCTTTTAATTCCTGACCTTTTTCCGATTGATCAGCAGCCAACACCAGCTCAACCGGCGTTTTTAAATTTTGTAAGTAGCTGCGCAGGGTATTTTTCAGATTGGTATCTAACATATTTATTTCCTTCTGATACTGTGATGTGGTGGCTCTGGTCCTGATAACTGGCATCAGGCCGAACCTTCAATGAAACTGTTGAAATCATCATAACCGCAAAATGCAAACTTAAATAACGAATAAAAACAATCTTATCAATCCAATTAAACGATTAGGTTTGAATTCTGCTCCCTGCCTCGCTGTCAGTAAGGTTTCAGTTGACGCGACAGTCTGTGCTGGCAGATACAAAAACAAAAGCCGGACTGAGTCCGGCTTTTGTCAGGCAAAACGCAGGTTAGATTTTACCAACCAGATCCAGTGATGGTGCCAGAGTTTTTTCACCTGGAGTCCATTTTGCTGGGCATACTTCGCCATCATGGTTGGCAACATATTGTGCAGCCTGAACTTTACGGAACAGTTCTGCAGCGCTACGGCCGATACCCAGGTCATGGATTTCAGCAACTTTGATTTCGCCTGCTGGGTTGATGACGAAAGTACCGCGCAGCGCCAGACCTTCTTCTTCGATCATCACATCGAAGTTACGGCTGATGGTGCCAGTTGGGTCAGCAACCATTGGGTAGTTGATTTTTTTGATGGTTTCAGAAGCGTCATGCCACGCTTTGTGGGTGAAGTGCGTGTCAGTTGATACTGAGTA
Source organism: uncultured Rheinheimera sp. (assembly GCA_964525695.1). Classification (GTDB taxonomy): domain Bacteria; phylum Pseudomonadota; class Gammaproteobacteria; order Enterobacterales; family Alteromonadaceae; genus Pararheinheimera. Next base: position 43,149 of record CAZGHW010000012.1, read on the forward strand.
AATTTCTACACCGATTTCCTGGAATTTCGGGTAGAAGTCAGCCAGATCGCCTAATTCTGTTGGGCAAACAAAAGTGAAGTCAGCTGGGTAGAATACAACCACTGACCATTTACCGATTAAATCTTTGTCAGAAACAGAAACAAATTTACCCTGATGGAAAGCCTGAGCGTTAAAAGGTTTTACTTTGCTATTGATGATAGACATTCGTCTTCTCCATGTTGTGGTTAATTCCGGACTTTCTACTGAAAGCCTGAGCGTTGCAAACATATTAGCGGGACAATGGTATTAGGTATAACGAATAAAACCAATGACGCTAATCGATAAAACAAATTAAAAATACATTTTTTAACCGTAACATCTGTGTTATCCGGTTTATCTCAGCACTTTGCGCATCCGGCAAATACCTTCTAAGCTTTGGTTTACAGTACATCACTGAATGATGAAGCTTTTTTGGCATTTGCGTCCCGGCTTTAAGGATACGCCTGTGAATCTGGTTAAGTTAGATTTGAGCAAACTGTTCGAATTACAAGTGTTGGTGGTCGAATCCGAGCAAGAATTATTGCATTTAATCAAACAAATGTTGCTTGGGCTGGGCATTCGCAAAATTAGCTGTGCCCGCAGCCTCGATGAACTGTTTGAAAATAATGAAAAATCATCCTACGACATTATTTTGCTCGATTATGCCATTGATGACAGCATGAATGGGGCTGAAATCGTCGAAGAAATGATTTCTGCCGGTATGCTGCCAAATCGCACCCGCTTGATTTTGTTAGCAGCGCAAAATGATCGTGCCCAATACGCCATCGAGTACCCCTATCATCAGGTGGAGTATCTGGCGCGGCCTTTTAATAAACAACATCTTGATCAACAACTGAAACAACATGTGATGTATGGTCAATTCTTAAAACCTATTTTGGCACTGGCAGGCTTGCGTCGTTTTGGCGATGCGCTAAAAATTTTATTACATACCCAGCAACAGAAATTGCCGCCCGGTCTGGCGCTGCATCTGCAAAAACTGAAAGTCCAACTGCTGCTTGATCTGGGTAAGTTCGAACTGGTATTACCGTTGTTAAAAACCGCATTGGCCGAGCAACAAGGCTGGGCTTTGTGGGCGTTATTTCGCATCCGTTATGAGCGCGGTGATCTGGCCGGTTGTGAGGCTTTTTTACAGGATGGTTCGGAAGAACTGGTCAAATATGCCGAGCGGCGCGAAGTCTGGCAACTCTATTTAGCCCTTCAGCAGCAGGATTATGTCAAAGCTTGCCAAATCAGCAGCAAGATCCCCAATGTTGGCATGTCCATGAAGATGGTGCGTCTGGTCCATCTGGTGATGGTGCTGGCCGGTAAAATTGATGCTGCGCTTGAATTTATCGAGCGTAAACGCCGACTGGCAGTGAAAGGGAAATTATTTATCCAGTTATCGGTGGCACAAGCCCGCTCTTTGTTATATTTGCTGACCTCTGCTGATGCAGAGCAACAAACGCAGCTCAATGCCCAACTGCAGCAATTACAACAAAGTATCGAAGCTGATCCGGCCAGTCGCTATTTTCAGGCTGAATTATTACTGCTCAAAGTGCATCAATATCATCTGTCTGGCCAATGTCAGGCTGCCAGTGCCTTACTATCTGAACAGCTGCCACTGCTGGAGCCAGCTGGCAAAACAGTCTCCCTGCTCTGTCATGCCGCAGTGGTGTTTGCATCTTTAGGTCAGATGCATACCGCTTTTGATTATTTATTTTATGCCAATCAATGCTTTGACCAAATGCTGGATAACAGCAGCCGGGTTTTTGCCGGTTGCCTGCATCGCCAGACTTTTGATTTTATTATTGCCAGCGAACAAAGAGCCACTTGTTATGCAGAAATGGCCAAACGCCACCAACAGCTGCACGAATGGCGGCTGGCAGCGAAGATGTATCATGCCGCCTGGCGACTCAGTAGCGCTGAACCGGCTGCAGCTGAGCATTATTTACAGCAGTTGTATCCGCTGATGCAACAATTAGCCGTGGCGCAATTTCGCGGGGTGCCGTTGCCTGCACACTATGCTCAGCAAGCCTCAGCACAATCGGTGGCTAATAATACATCTTCATAAAAAGCACCAATCGGCAACGTCGGATGGCGCAGTTGGATTTCCAACACCCAAACCCCCACCGCGGGTTGGTGCTGCATATCACCAAGTTCGCCACCGGCATAAAGTTTATGCGGGAAATCGCTGAGCCGATGGCCTTTAATTGCCAGATTAAGCACAAAACCCAAAGCGGCACTTTGTTGACTGGCAAATTGATATAACGCAACGCCACTACAAGCTCCGCTCAACCAGCGTTGCCTGACCTGATGAAACACGGTGCGGGCTGCAGCCGCACATTGTAATTTCAGCGGATCTTCACCTAACACAAAAGTAGCGCCAACATCGCCTTCGTGCCCGGCGAAGACCGGTCCCAAATCAATAAAAAAGATGTCATCAGCCTGCAGCCGGATTTGTTTATCCGAGGGCTGATCATAGGTTTTGCAAGTGTTAGCGCCGAACCTGATGATCACCGGATGCCAGAGTTTTTCAGCCCCCTGCGCCGCCAGGATATCTTTTGCCAGTTGTCTGGCTTCACTTTCACACATACCAGGCTGGATGCCCGTGGCAATCTGCCGCAGGGCCAGCCAGGATTGTTGCTGCGCCTGTTGCATCAATGCCAGACTGAAGTCGGCACCAACCTGTTCCGACGACACAGACTCTTCCATCTGAACTCCTTGTTTAAATATTTGTTTTTCATAAATTTTGCAGCTAAATCCCCACAGGGAAAACGACAATTACAATGCCGCAAAGCCAAAGGTAAACGAAACCACTTTTTAACCAAATGGCCCCTTGTTTCAGCAGGGGCACTTTCATATACTCAAAGCGGTTTACACAATCATTTAACTTGTCGGCAGGGAATAATAACAATGACTTTAACCGTTAGTTTCGATTTACAAGAACAGGATCTGGATTATTTTCGCAGCATCATGCAAAAAACCTACAGCAGTGTAACGCAACTCAGTCAGCAGCAAGTGCTGGCTTCTGCTAAATCACTGGCCAATGCGGTAGAACAACAAGTGCCAGCTTTTGTCGCTGATCGACTGTCTAAACTGCGGACCTTGATTGCGTTGGTTGAGGATGTCGAATGGGATTTAACCGGTGAAGAAAAAGCCGAAGTGCTGGCAGCATTGGCTTATTTTGCCAAGCCACAAGATTTGATTGCCGATCATGTACCGGTGCTGGGATTTCTTGATGACGCCATCATGATTGAGCTGGTCGCCCGCTCGTTAGAAGATGACTTACAAGCCTACAGTGATTTTTGCCAGTTCCGCAGTGCCGAAATTGCGCGCCGTGGTGCAGAAGCTCACACCAGTAAAGCCGACTGGCTGGAAGCAAAACGGCAGGAATTACATTCCTGGATGCGTCGTCGTCGTGCCGAGCGTCGCAGTGGCTCTGGCGGTGGCGGTTTCCGTTCAGTATTTAGTTTCCGCGGCTAAAACAGTCGCAGTGCTGTGATTGAATCGCAGGTGCTGCCTGGTTGCACAGGGCAGCACCTGCATGCAGGAGCGCAGCCAAACCAACAGATCGGCCAGCTAAAGGAATAAGCAGTGGACAACGGAGCCGTCAGCCAAGCACAACACAACGCCCGCCCTTCAGTTGCAGCCATGCACCTGCTATGCGCCGGTCTGGGTCTGATGACATGGTTGGGCTGCGCAGCTGACCAAAGCATCAGAGTCTATCAGTACACTGCAGCCAATGGCGTCGTGGTTTATGCTGATCGGGCACCATTACAACAACCATACCAACTGCTGAAATTTGATTGTTATGCCTGCAGGCCAGCCTCGAGCATTGACTGGCAACAAACCCCGCTGTTTTTGCTGCAACATCACGACAGCATTCAATTGGCTGCTAGCACCTATCGGCTGGAGCCTGCGTTAATCCGGGCCGTGATCCACGCCGAATCCGGTTTCCAGTCCAAAGCCCAGTCGCGCAAAGGTGCGCGCGGTCTGATGCAACTGATGCCGGAAACAGCGCGGCAACATGGGATCGATAACAGTTTCGACAGTCATCAGAATATCCAGGCTGGCAGTGCCTATTTGGCGGCATTATTGCAGCAATTCGATGGCGAACAACAGCTCGCACTGGCGGCATATAACGCAGGACCTGCCACAGTTCGCAAATATGCTGGCATTCCGCCTTATAGCGAAACCAGGGCTTATCTCAAACGGGTGCAGATATTATTGCAACGTTATCGTGAACACCAGTCTTAGAACAAACTGGCCCCCGCTGGCAGCTCAAGCCAGCAAAATCGCCGTTGGTCCGGTGCCGCTGCCGTTCATCACATTTGTGGTACGGCTGGTTGATGATTTACTTACATTTTATGCTAACACCCAATTCACTTCTAAAGGACTATGCATATGACAAGCCCGAATTTTCTCTCTGTCTGCAGTAATATCCTGGTCAGCCCCAATCTGGCTTGGCAGCAACTGCGGGAAAAATCCTTGATTGCGCCAGCCCTGCTGCTACAAATCATCCTGACCAGTGTCGCCATTTATCTGTTTTACAGCGGCATGTCTGCAGAATGGCTAGTGGAACAACAGTTACTACAAGCAGGTGACTTAACGCCGGCAGAAACTGAACAAGCCAGGGCCATGATGGCACAAACCGCGGCTTACACGCCGATCATCGGAGTCGTTAGTGTGGTGGTGATGTCGTTGTTGATGCATGCAATTTTTGCCGGATATTATCATTTAATTGGCAAAATGGCCGGTCACTTCAGCTACAGCCAGTGGTTTGCCGCCAGCGTTTGGAGTCAAATGCCGCTGCTGCTGAATATGCTGGGTTTATTGGTTTTAACCTTAATTGCCGACACGCCAAATTTACCGCTGTCGACAGCGAATTATGCTTCAGTGAACCAAGTGTTACTGCAACTGCCACCGAGCCATAATTTTTATTTCCTGACTGAAAGCCTCAATCTGTTTTATTTCTGGCAGGTCGCCTTGTTGACACTGGCGTTTCGGCAATGGTGTCAGTTCAGTCTGACCAAAGCGCTGTTGCTGGCAGGCATGCCTCTGGTACTGATTTTTGGTATCTGGACACTGCTGATTTAACCTGCAAACCAGCCAAGTGAAGGCAGACAGCCAGCAAAGGAGCTCATCGTGGCTAACAGCGTAAAATTGATGTTATTGGTGTTGGTGTTTGCGGCAGTGTTGGCCTTCCAGCACTACCGCACCAAGGGCCAGACGTTAGAGGTCAATGTGGCCACAGTCACACTGGGACAATTGGATGACAGCATTCTGGCATCCGGTAATTTGGTCTATAACACCCAAATCCAGATCCGTTCGGAGCTGACTGGCCGAGTGGCCGCAGTGCTGGTTGAAGAAGGACAATTGGTTGAGAAAGGTCAACTGTTACTGAAGTTAGATCCCACCGCCTATCAGGCCGAGCTGACCAAAGCCGAAGCCATGGTCGCCCGCTCCCGCATCGAAATTAGCAGCTATCAAGCGAGACTGGCGAATCTGCAACGCCAGCTCAACCGGCAGCAACAAATGCTGCAACGCAAACTCGTGCAGGTGGAAACCGTCGACTTACTACAAAATGAAGTCAAACTGGCGCAGATTGATATCCAAGCCAGTCAGCAACAGCTGGCTCAGAGCATTGCCAGCCTGGCGATGGCGCAAGATGCACTGAACAAAACTGAATTCAGAGCCCCGATTGCGGGTTTGCTGGTGTCGGTGGATGTTAAAGTGGGCGAAACCGTGATCCCCGGCACCACCAATATTATTGGCTCGGATCTGATGACGTTGGCGGATCAAAGCGCCATTTTAGCGGAGCTCAGAGTCGATGAAGCAGATATCAATGCCATCAGTCTGGGCCAGAGCGCAACCGTCTATGCCGCGTCGAATCCAAATCAGGCGATTGCAGGCCAAGTGATTGCCATTGGCAGTTCAGCACGCTTGCTGGGGCAAAGTCAGGCGCTGTCATTTCGGGTCAAGGTGCTGTTGCACCAGGCCATGTCACAACTCAAACCCGGCATCAGTTGTCGGGCGGAATTACTGACCCAACGACTGGCCAAAACCCTGTCAGTACCGGTCGCTGCCATCCAAAAAACCACGCTCGCAGCTGGACAGAAAGACAACAAAGCCTATTTTGTTTGGACTGTGCAAGCTGACAAGGCCGTGAAAGTTCCGGTTGAGGTAGGCTTGGCGACAGACACAGCTCAGGCCGTGTTATCAGGACTGACGGAAGGCCAGCAAGTGATCACCGGACCAGCCCGCACTATGGCCAGCCTCAGTGAAGGCAGTAAACTAAAGATCGTCGAGTTATCTTTATGAGTAGTCGCCAAGCACAGCCTGAGCCGGTGATCCAGTTGCAACAGATTGGCAAAAGCTATCAGATGGCTGGCGAGCGTTTTGACGCGCTGCAGCAATTGAGTTTGCAGATTTATCCCAATCAATACGTTGCCATTATCGGCCCGAGCGGTTCCGGTAAATCGACCTTACTCAATATCCTCGGTTGTTTGGATACCCCGACCGCCGGTCAGTATCTCCTGGCGGGCCATAAAGTGGCTGAACTGGATGAAACGGCGCTGGCCGTGCTGCGTAATCATCAAGTCGGTTTTATTTTTCAAAGCTTTAATTTATTACCCAGAATGACAGCACTGCAAAATGTGATGCAACCTTTGGTCTACCGCTTGATGCCAGCCAAAGAGCGCGAACGCCGCGCCCGCGCTGCACTGGCAAAAGTAGGCCTCAGTGATAAAACCGGTCATTTGCCCAATCAGCTGTCCGGTGGCCAACGGCAACGGGTGGCCATCGCCCGCGCCTTGGTGACTGAACCAGCTATTTTGCTCGGTGACGAGCCTACCGGTAATCTGGATAGCAAAACGACCAGCGATATCATGCAGTTATTTGATGAATTGCACAGTCAGGGCCATACCATTATTTTGGTGACACATGAGCAGGACATCGCCGATCACTGTCAGCGGGTTATTCGGTTAGTCGATGGCAAACTGGCGGCCGACAGTCAAAACGACGCCATCACCAATAAGCTGAAGGTCTGACATGAAACATTTTCTGCATGCATTACTCGAAGGTAGCAAAGCGGCGGTACAGTCCATCCGCGCCCATGGCCTGCGCAGCGCGCTGACCACTTTGGGCATTATTATCGGCGTCGCCTCAGTCATCACTGTGGTGGCGGTGATGAATGGCTTAAGCGCCAGTATTCGCGGCCAACTGGATGATTTGGGCAGCGATATGGTGACAGTGCGGGCCCACACCACACAGGAGCAGGAGTTGCTGGGCTTTCGCAACAGGCTGCGGGATGAGGACTATCTGTTGCTCAAAGCCAAAGTGAAAAATGTCGAAGATATCACCGCCACCATGCCAGCTTTTAGTATGGGACTGAGTGTCAGTTATGGCCGCAGCAATACCCAAACCCAGTTGATTGGCGCCGACAGCAGTTATCAGAATGTGGTGAGGGTTTATCCGCAACAAGGCCGTTTTTTAACCAGCGAAGATGACACCAAAAGACGGCGGGTGGCCTTTATTGGTGCCAGTGTAGCGAAAAAACTCAATATGCCAGCCAATCCGGTTGGGCAATTTATCAATTTATCCGGCGACTGGTTCCGCATCATTGGCATGGCCGAAAAACGCGGCAGCTTATTTGGTTTTGATCAGGATAATTACATCATCACCCCCTTTAGCACCGCCAAAGCGCTGAATGGCCCGGATAATCTGATGGTAGAAATCAGTTACCGACCCAAACCTGAGGCAGACGCCAAACAGATAGAACAACAGATCCGACAATTGTTACGTCACCGCGCCAAGCTGGCCAGCACTGCGCCTGATCATTTTGAATTTGTCAGCGCAGAAAAAACCAAACAACAGCTAGATTCGGTATTTAGCTCTATCACTGCCGTCGCCGCTGGTGTGGTGGGCATCAGCCTGCTGGTTGGCGGTATTGGCGTGATGAATATTATGTTAGTGTCGGTGACAGAACGCACCCGCGAAATTGGTATTGTTAAAGCCTTAGGAGCCACGCCACAGTTTATTTTATTGCAATTTCTGGTTGAGGCTTTGGTGCTGTCGTTATTTGGCGGTTTACTGGGCTTATTGCTGGGCTATGCACTGGCTGCGATGGTGGCATTTTTGTTGCCCACCATGCCGGATGCTTTAGTGCCCTTGTGGGCTATTGGTTTATCCATTGGCTTTACCAGTCTGATTGGTTTGGTTTTTGGCTTAGCACCGGCGGTCAAAGCAGCCCGCTTAGTCCCTATTGAAGCATTACGTTATGAATAATTGGTTCAGTCGCAGCAAAGCGCAGTTGCTGCCTTATTGGCAAGTCAGTTTTCACTGCAGCCGGCAGTATCAAAGTGTGATGTGGTTTAGCATTCCGCTTTACAGCCTACTTCATCTGCTGACGTCGATGTCGATGCTCACGCCAGAGACGCTGCAACAAAATTTAGTCGGTATCTTCAACCGGGCTTTGTTGGAACTACTGTTATTTTTTCTCAGTTGTCATTTTTTAGTCAGACCTTATTTAAAACTGAAATTGTTGCCCAAAAGCCGGTTTGGTTGGGGTTGGTTAACCTTTGCTTTGTATTGTTGGCTGATTGCCGCGGTCCTGATGGCTTTGTCGATTGAGCTTTCCCACTTAAAAATGTTTGGTGAAGTTGACCTGACGACCTTCGAAATTAAAAGTAACGAGACTGGCCGCAAAGCGACCTATCAGTTTGATATGATTTCGCTGATTGTAATCGGCAGTCTGGGTCAGGCGGCGATCTACTGGGGCTGGAGTTTATGTTACGTATTATGGCAAACCCTGCGCAGTAAAAAATTGATGCAGCTGCAACTGGAAGAAAGCCGGCTGCAACAACTGACCAATCAACTGAGCCCGCATTTTTTATTTAATGCGTTCAACAGCATCAGAGCGCTGATTTTTGAAGATCAGCACAAAGCCGCCGATATTGTGACGCAATTATCTGAATTGTTTCGCACTCATTTGCAAGCGCACTTACGGCCACTCAGCACCTTGCAGGATGAATGGCAGATTGCTCAACGTTATCTGGCGATTGAACAAGTGCGGCTGGAACAACGATTACAGTTGGATTGCCACTTTGAGCCGCAGCTGTGGTCAGCGCAGGTCCCAACATTAAGCCTGTTAACCTTGCTTGAAAATGCCATTAAACACGGCATCAGCCCGGACAGTCAGCCAGGTTTTATTCATATTCGTAGCCAGCTTTGTGCTCATCAGCGCTGGCAATTAGAAATCAGCAACAGTTTTCGCTTTCACAGTCAGCAAGATAGCACCAAGACCGGCTTGTTGAATCTGCAACAACAGCTAGCGCTGTTACCAGGGCAAGCCAGGCTGGATTGGCAGCAACAGCCGGCGACCACGCAACAAGCTGGTGAATTTACCGTGACGATGGAGTTTGCATATGCTCAACACCCTGATCGTTGATGATGAACGCTTGGCAAGGGCTGAATTAAAACGGTTATTAAGCCCTTTCCCGCAGATCCGACTGGTGGCTGAAGCTGAAAATGCCGCTATCGCCAGGCAAATTCTGGCACGCCAGGCCATTGATCTGGTGTTTCTGGATATTCAAATGCCGGAAATCACCGGACTGGAACTGGCGGCTGAATTAGCCCCCCAATTACAATTTGTATTCTGCACTGCTTATCACAGCTTTGCGCTGGATGCTTTTGCGCTCGATGCGCTGGATTATCTGGTTAAACCATTAGACCCAGAGCGGCTGCAAAAAACCATTGAAAGAGCCTGCCAACGGGCGGCGAGCCAGCAAGCAGTGAGTTTGCCAGCCGCGGCCAATTATCTGCCACCGCAGCACGGTTTATTATTAAAGTTTGGCGACATTAACCGGATTGTCAGATTGCAGGAAATCAGCCGCTTTGAGAGTGTTGGCAACCACACTGCGGTCTACACGCCTTTTGGCAAAAGCTTTCTGCTCAGTTCGTTATCGCGGATTGAAAGCCGGCTGGATCCGCAGCTGTTCTTTAAAACCAGCCGGGCTGATATCATCCGGATTGACGCTATCTGCCAATTGGAGCCCGGTATCGCCAGCGGTACTATGCTGGCCGAGTTACAAGATGGGACTCTGGTCGAGGTGAGCCGCCGTCAAATGCAAAATTTAAAACAACTGTTTGGTGGTATTTAACCTTGTACCAGAAAAACCATCATCCGCTGACAGCGCCTTTTGTTCCGCGATAGCGCCAGTCATCATATGTTTACTGGCGAAAAGTTGGCTGTGGTTTAGGGTAGCTATCAGCACGTTGCGTCAGCCAAAGAGGATTTAACATGGAACAATTAACCCAACTATTACAACAACAAAATTTACTATTCTGGCTTTGGTTTGTTCCTTTGCTGCTGTTATGTTGGTTTTTACCCAGCTTGCTGGCACTGTTTTTTAACCGCAAACAGCTAAAACTGATCGCACTGGCCAATATCCCGGCTGGTCTTTCTGTTATTGCCTGGGGCGGCTGTATCATCTGGGCTGTCACAGGTAAAGTCTGGCAAAAAACCACAAACCAGCCCGCGACCAAACCATAAAGTTAACTTTGACCGCGAATTTCAGCCAGATGCGCGGCCTTGCTTTGTAACTCTGCGTCCGAGTCAGCAAAACGTTCTGCGATCTGGATAAACTGCTGTTCAACCGCTTGAAAAGCTGCGACCACCACTGGATCAAAATGTTGGCCTGCCCCGGCGATAATGATCTGCCGGGCTTGCTGATGGGGCATGCCCTCTTTATAGACGCGGCGGCTGATCAGCGCGTCATACACATCCGCCAGCGCCATTAACCGGGCTGACAATGGAATGGCCTCAGCAACCAAACCATGCGGATAACCGCTGCCGTCCCATTTCTCCTGATGATATAAAGCGATTTCTTTGGCTAAGTGTAAAAAAGCCACCGGCGTGCCCAAGGCCTTTTCGGCATATGCAATGGCATTCCAACCCAAAGTCGTATGGGTTTTCATAATCTCAAATTCATTGCCTTCAAAAGGCCCTGGCTTGAGTAAAATCCGATCTGGGATCCCCACTTTGCCAATATCATGCAAGGGCGCAGATTTAAACAGCAATTCAATCACATCGGCTGTTAACACCTGCTGAAACTGCGGCAGTTGGCTTAAGTGCTCCGCCAGCACTTTGACATAGTGCTGGGTGCGGCGAATATGATTACCGGTATCGGCATCGCGCGTTTCTGCCAGCGATGCCATCGCCAGTATGGTCACATCCTGAATGGCCTGAATTTCACGGGTGCGATTGGCCACTTCCTGTTGTAAAAACACATTGTTATCACGCAGAAAATCGACTTGGTTTTTCAGCGCCAACTGCGCTTTCACCCGCGCCAGCACCACAGGCGGACTGATAGGTTTACTGATAAAATCAACAGCGCCCAGCGCAAAGCCTTGCTCTTCATCCGCCACCGCCGATTTCGCCGTCAGAAACAACACTGGAATATGCTGACTCTGTGGATGGTTTTTTAACCGCCGGCAGACTTCAAAACCGTCCATGCCTGGCATCATAATATCCAGTAAAATCAAATCCGGTGCATCCTCCCCCATGGCGATTTGCAATGCTTTCGGCCCATTGGCGGCGATTTTCACCCGATATAAATCTTTCAGCAGCCCACTCATTAACAACAAATTATCCGGCGTGTCATCCACCACCAGTATGGTTGGCTGATTGGCCATCTGGGTTTGCAGCTTGCTAGCCATTATTTTCCTCCTGTGCCAGCCCTTGCCTTTCGTCTGGCGACAGCACTGAACTTACCAGTGCTGTCGCCTGTTCAAAATCAATGTTTTGCATCGCCAGCTGTAACTGCTGACTGATGCTCGGATAATATTGTTGCCAGCGCTGTTGCTGCCCGGCATAACAACTTAAAGCCTGAGCATCATCCGCCTGCAGCAACCGCAGTAACTGCTGCGGCCATGCTGGCGGATCATCACTGTTCTGCGGCGTTATGGCGGCAACTGACGGCATTAAAGGCCAGAGCTCGGTTAACTCTTGCTGTAACAAACGGGCTTGCGTAATCACCACCATTGCAGCCTCTGTGCACGCACCGGGTTCCGCCGCAGCAGACGAGGCTTGTTGCTCTAACACTGCCGCGGCAGCTGCCAGTGCTGTCGCCCCCAAGGTTGCGGCCACGCCTTTCAGACTATGGGCATGGCGTTCGATGTCAGCGACTTGTTGTGCCTGCAATGCACTGGATAATTGCTGCCACAATGGCTGCGGCGATCTACAGTATTTTTCCAGTAATGACAAATACAACGCTTCGTTGTGTTGTAAGCGTTGCAGCGCGGAGCGCCATTGTAAGCCTTGCACCTGGTCCAATAATGGCGCTGGTAATCTAAGCGCTGCCGGCTGTGGCTGCCCGGGCGCGGCAGTAGCGGACACTGCTGTGGCTGGCGCAGGTAAATACCGCAACATGGTCAAAAACAGCTGCTCAGGTTCAATCGGCTTGCTGATAAAATCGTTCATGCCTGCCTGCAAACAGCGCGCTTTATCCTGCGCCATGGCATTGGCGGTCATTGCCACAATAGGTAACTGCTGCAACTGCGGTAATTGACGAATTTTTTCGGTTGCAGTGACCCCATCCATCACCGGCATTTGCATATCCATCAGCACTAGGGCAAAAGTTTGTTGTTGCACCAGCGCCAAAGCTTGTGCACCATCGTTGGCCACTGTCACCACAAAGCCAGCGTTTTGTAACAGCTCCTGCCCCACTTGCTGATTCAGTTCATTATCTTCCACCAACAAAATAGCCATGCCCTGATAACGGCTGAGCTGCTGTAAATCGACCGCAGCTACCGGCGCAGCCACGACCGCCTGCGTCTCACCTGCCCCCAGCAATTCCATCGCAGTATCAAATAACATTGAGGCATTGACCGGTTTTAACAGCACAGTTTCAATTCCAGCGCTACTGGCCTGCGCTAACAGTTCTTCCCGGCCAAAAGCCGTCACCATCACCAGCTTAGGTCTGTTGGCCAGCGCCAACTGCCCTATGGCTTTGGCCAATTGCAAACCATCCATAGCGGGCATTTGCCAATCCAGCAGCACCAGCCGAAATTGCTGACCATTGTGTTCAGCCTGGCTGATCAGTTTTAACGCCTCAGCGCCAGAGGTACTGGTGGTGACAATAAAAGTCATCGCCGTTAATAACTCAGCCAATACGCTCAGCGCACTTTGGTTATCATCCACCACCAACACGCGTTGCTGGCGCAAATCGTGCCGGGGTAACAACATACGAGCCGGGGTGGGATCGAGCTTTAACCAGGCCGTAAACCAGAAACAACTGCCAACGCCTGGGGTACTTTCTACCCCAACCTCGCCGCCCATCAGACTGACCAACTGCTTACAAATTGATAAGCCCAGACCTGTTCCACCATATTTACGGGTGGTGGAATTATCCGCCTGCTGAAAACTTTGAAATAACTTGCTGATTTGCGCCTCTGTCAGACCGATACCAGTATCCCGTACCGAGAAATGTAATAAGGCGCGTTCGGCTTCTAGTTGTTGCAACCGGATTTGCAGACAAATTTCCCCTTTTTCGGTGAATTTAACTGCATTATTGGCATAATTAATTAACACCTGACCCAGCCGCAACGGATCGCCAATAAAGGCTTTCGGCACTTCCGGACTGATATCAATGATCAGCTCCAGGCCTTTGGCAGTGGCTTTTTCGCCGAGCAAGACCGCGACATTTTCTAAGGTTCGTTCCAATTGAAAACTCACTTCCTCCAGCTCTAATTTGCCAGCTTCAATTTTGGAAATATCCAAAATGTCATTGATAATACCGAGCAAATGCTGACCAGCCGACTGCACTTTTTTAATGTAATCCCGCTGCTGACCGGTCAGTTCAGTTTTCAGCGCCAGGTGTGACATGCCAATAATGGCATTCATCGGTGTGCGGATTTCATGACTCATATTGGCCAGAAAATCCGATTTCATCCGGGTGGCCTGCTCAGCCAGCTCCTTGGCCTGTAACATCGCGCGCTCGGCGGCTTTTTGTTCTGAGATATCGACAAAAGTGCCGACCAAACCACCGGGGCTGCCATCGGCTTTTTGAAAACCAGCAATGAAATAAATAGTTTCATGCCACTGCCCATCGCTAAACTGCATGCTGATTTCGCGTTGTAACGAGCTACTTTGGGCAATGGCGGCTTCATCTTCCGCTTGATATTGCTGACGCATTGGCAATGGCAAATAATCCAGTTCCAGCACGGTTTTGCCAATCAACTGCTGCCGCTGCACGGCAAAAGTTTTTTCATAAGCCTGATTGACGCCTTCAAAACGGGCATCTGGTCCTTTATAAAATACCGGATATGGAATGGTATCAATCAACGCCCGCTGAAAACTGAATTGATCGGAGAGCAGGCGCTGCGCGGCCTGTCGTTCACGGATATCCCGCACTGAAATGCAAATGCCGTCCGCTTTATTGTCCATCGGCGGCAATAGCGCCAGTTGTAACTCGACCGAAAAATCCTCGCCAGAGGCCATGATGCCGGTATGCGCCAGCTCAGTTTGCTGTTGTCGGCTACCCGGTTGACAGAGCTCAACCAGCAATAACTCACAGCCGGGCAACAACTGACCAATGTTCAGGCCGGTTAAGGCTTGTTCCGGATAACAAAACATCTGCGACAAGCGGGAGTTAAATAAAATGATCCGTCCTTGCCGATCACAGACCAGCAAGCCTTCCGGTGCCGACTGAATAATGCCACGATACCAGGCTTCGGTGGCGCGGATCTCTAATTGCTGGGCTTCTAAAATGGCGGTTTGCTCGGCCAGTACCTGCGCTTGCGTTTGCATCTTCTGGGCTTGTCGTTTGGTCGCCGCCAACAGCTCTTCATTATGTAAATGCCGCTGCAAGCTGGTGATGGCACTGGCGAGCGCGGGTAAGGCGCTGTCAAGCAACCGCCACTGCCGCTCACTGGCACTGTGTAAACAGGCTAGCTCCAGCACCCCAAGCACCAGCCCCTGCTCCAGCAAAGGCACAATCATAATTGAGGCCGCTTCGGCCTGACCAGCCGCGGATCCTAGCCGTAAATAACCCGTTGGCGCCTCAATCCGCAGCGGCTGTCGCTGTAAAATAGCCTGACCGGCCAGACCTTGGCCTAAAGCCAGTCGGGTCGGCACCTGGCTACTATCAACACAAGCATAAGTTGCCATCAGTTGTAGTTCAGCCAACTCAGCATCAAACCAATAGAACAGCCCATGTTGCAGTTTTAATTCGGTCGCCAGAATTTGTAACGCGGTCTGGCCAAGACCGGCATAACTTTGACACTGTTGCAGTGAACTGGCTAACTGGGAAATCAGCGTTTTGGCAGCACGTTGTAAATCAATTTCCTGGCTTGCTAAGCGGTAACTTTCCAGCGCCCGTGCCAGCTCACCCAATTCGGACTGATCGTGCTGATAACCAAACTGTGCCGTCATCTCACCAGCGGCCAAACGCTGGGTTTGCCGGGTCAGCCGCAGCAAAGGCCTGACCAGCCGCAATCGGACAAATCCGATAAACACCAGTAAAATCAAGGAACCATCAAGCACAAGCAAGCCAAATAACAGTTGCTCTGTGCGCAGCGTCAACCTGGCAAAATAGTCAATTTGCTGTTCTAACCGCAGTTGCATGTCAGTGCCCAGCGTGTTCAACCGACTATTGACGGCTCTTTTGGCATTACTGTATTGGCTACCATAAGCAGCCGTCACCGCCTGCAGTGGCTGTTGGCGAAAAATGTGCTGTTCCAGCGCCACCGCAGTATCCGATAACAATTTACTTTCATTCACTAAGTGTTGCTCGTTACTCTGCAGTTTGAGCTGTGACAAGCCTTTTAGGGCTCTTTCTCTGGACTGAGTGACCTCCAGCTCGGCTTGATATTCCGAGCGGAATTTTTCCTCACCGGTGGCAGCAAAAGCGCGCAGCGCATAACTGAGGTTATCGCTGCCTTTGCGAAATAACACCAGCATTTGCTGAGCCTGTAACAAATCGGTTTGGGCCTGTAATCTTTGTTGTTGATAGTGAGTGGTCAGTAACACTGCCATCATCGTCAGCGCGATAAGGATCACCATCACGGCGGCTATCAGATTACTGGTCGCTTTAATTCGCATTCGCTGCTGTCCTTAGTCGCGCAGATCCCGGGCTCTGCTGCAATAGCAAGCTAAGTCATACAAAATCCCACAACAGCAAGCGAAGTTCACCCGGGAACGGGGAAAACGCCAAAGGCGGCATTGCTTTAACCGCAAGCTGTACTGCCAGCAGCACAAGTTGCGGTGTCGCCTTTAAAGATAGTACCTATTTAGAATAATGCTGAGAATTTTTGAATTAACAAGGGCTTGAGCGCGAAGGTAATGAGTTTGCCCGCTTGTTCCAGGTAGGTTTTTTGTGATTGCGTCCAATGCATTTCAGCGCCAACCTGTTCACAGCAGAACACACCAACCAGTTGACCATTAATGCGGATGCCGACATCCAATAAGGAATAAATATCATTGGGTAAAAAATACAATTCATTAAAACAACGGGTGGCAGGATGCGTGGCCGCTTGCGGCGCATCAATACCGCCGTCATCACGCATGGCAGCAAAATAAGGCGCAAAATCATCTTCATGCAACCGCATCCCCTGCTGGTGGTCCTGTTGATTGCTATCAAATAAATCGACCGCCACAATCTCATTGAGCAGGGTATCAGCATATAACCACAAGCTGGCCCGACTACATTTGAGGCTAAGTGTAATAGTTTCAGTCAGTTGGCGATAAAATTGCTCTTCAGTCAGTTGATGATCTTTATAGGCTTTGATCAACAGTAATAACGCAGTTTGGTCCAGCATGGGTCATCCTTTTTATCGACAAACATCTACACAAACATCGGCGTCAAACTACCAACTGGCAAGTCCGATCAGCGATAATTTTCGGCAATATAACGCAAACCGGCAGTCTTTGCCGGGCTAGCGTGTACTTACTGAGGTTAACTGACAACAATTTAGCAAAGTATCAAGATAAAAAAACAAACCATTGACATTTGTTTTTAAAATAAGCACGCTGGCGTTGAGTTGATGACAATAAGGAGATTCGATGAAACTCAAAGCCTTTGCGCTGTTCAGTAGTTTACTCAGTGCCTTGTTCGGCGCCAGTGCACTAGCAGCCAGCCAGACAGATCATTATGAAACTGTGATTTGCGATAACTGTAGTTATGATCGCGCCCGTGTGATTGCCAACGAGACTAAATATATCCCTAAACTGAAATGCTCTATCCGTAAAGGGGGTGGCCCGGAGGATGAACAATGCTGGTCAACCACCACAAAGCTGGTGGTTTATGATATGGCAACACAACAAGCCCATGGTTTTTTTATTGGCCATCGATCGCAGGGTTTACCGCACCCTAACATGCCAGTGTCTGTGCTTGATATGCCCCAACCGCCAGCTGAGCTGGTCAAAGGGTTACAAGATATGGTCCGTGTTCATCAGACTATGAGCGAAATCACTCGCGACCTGCAGCAAAATACCGATTTTACCGCCTTGTTAAATGCAACGCCATTAGCGCATCCTGACCGGCAGTTTATGAACTCTGCCGATACAAAGCACAAATAGCTTCTATGTCAGAGATTGAATTCAAATTAGGGCACAACCCAAATATATGCGATTAACGCCAAACTTCCGGGGTTAAACCAAAGCAATCAAGTTGTGTATGACCTTTAGGTAGAGAATAACACTGTATGGGTTGATACCAATCAAATGCGCACTCTATTGAGTGATATCAGTCTGGCAGATATCAAACATGGCGGAACCAGCAAACGCAAATTAAATACGTCAGAGCTATAGAAGTGCGCTGCCGAGGCAATAGATCAAGAATATCCGAAAATTGTAACGTCAGAAGGAATACCTCCGGCTTATGGCAATGGCAATCATAGCGGAGCTTTGGCCTGGCCACAGTTCGACCAGATGCCGTTATGCCGACGTGGTGGTGGTGGCGGCCCTGGCCCTTAACGCGCCGCCAACTTCTTGCAACAACGCAGCAAAGGTATGATATGCGCCTTTGCTACGGGGGTCCTGAACCATCAGCCCAACACCAGCACAGCGCACAAGGCGATTACTGCTGTTGCCGGTACCATTCGCCCAAAATCAAACTAGCGGCCACACTGACATTTAACGACTCAACCCGACCAGTGCCTGGGATTTGCAAAGCCACATCGGTGCTGTTGGCGACCTGAGTCGAGACCCCGTCCATTTCCTCACCAAACACCACCACGACTTTGGCTGGCAGTTTACTTTGATATAACGACACTCCGGCATGGCTGGAGGTGGTGATCAGGCTATAACCGGCTTGTTTGCAGAGTTGTAAAGCCAGTGGCAAATTATCGCAGCCAAGGCCGGTAATAAACTCAAGGCCACCTTCAGCGGTGCGGGCGGCAGCGCCAGATTGTAATAACTCCGGCGAAGTCATCATGATGCCAGTTACCCCAAAATGAGCGCAACTACGGGCAATGGCACCAAGATTGTGCGGATTGCCCACCCCATCCAGTGCCAGCAAGCAGTCTTGTTTTTTCTGTTTATTCGCCGCCAGATAACTGGCCAGACTTTGCTCAGCTTTGCGCTTGACCACCAATACCACACCACCATGATGTGAGCTGCCGGTAATTTTTTCCAGCTCCGCATCATCGACCAGATGATAAGCTTTTTTATTGGCAGCTAAGTATTTCATCACGTCGGCAAATTTGGCCGCCAAGCTGGCATGCAGGTACATTTTCACCACCGCATCCGGGCGCTGGCTAAAACAAACGCGGCAGGCATTTTCGCCCTGCACCTTGGCTTCTTCCTGCCGGTGCTGCTTTAATAACGCAGCACTGACGGTCTGACTGACGCTGTCGGAATTTCTATCGCTGGCACTGGTTTTTGCAGCCGCTTTGACCCAGGGTTTTTGCAACGGATCCGCCTGCTGTGGGCGCTGATGCTGCGCTGGCTTGCCATGGCCACGACCACTACTGTTAGCTGTCGCTGAACTGCGTCCGCGACCAGCCTGATCGTTAGTTCTGGCCGGTCTATTATTGGCAGTAGAGCCTGTTTGACGCGCCGGGCGCGATGATTTTGAAGCAGCAGACACAATGAATTCCTTACAAGGCGGCACCGCTTACACGGCATAACAGTCAACAAAGGGCGGCTATTCTACCCTAATTGCCAGCAATGGCGTAGCAAGAAGCCTGCACTATACACAAATTAGACTTGAGTTTAGCGCTGTGCGCAGTATGCTGTGGCGCTTTTTCGCTGATCCTATGTTATGCCTGTGGCCGGACAGCTTGCCATCACGGAGCCTGAATTATGTTGAGTTATCGTCACAGTTATCACGCTGGCAACCATGCCGATGTCATCAAACATCTGGTTGAAGTGGCTATCCTTTTGTATTTGAAGAAAAAAGATAAGCCATTTTGTTATCATGACAGTCATGCTGGCGCTGGATTATACAGCCTGCAATCCGAACAGGCGCAAAAAACCGCCGAATATCAAACTGGCATCGGTCGGCTGTTACCGCATCAACAACGATTACAAAGTCCGGCATTACAGGCTTATCTCGAACTGATTAAACAATGCAATCCAACCGGGCATTTGCAGTTTTATCCGGGCTCACCTGCCATCGCCAAACTCCTGCTGCGCAGCACCGACAGTATTCAGGCCACTGAGTTACACCCGACCGATTTTCCGCTGCTGCAGGCCCAGTTTCTGCATCGTGCGCATTGCCGCATCGCCAAGATGGATGCTTACGCTGGCTTTAAAGCCATGTTGCCGCCGCTGCACAAACGTGGCCTGGTGCTGATTGATCCGCCTTACGAGCTGAAAACTGAATATCAGGATCTGATCAAAGGTCTGCAACTGGCTTATCAACGTTTCCCGCAGGCCACTTATGCCATCTGGTATCCGGTGATTGAACGCAGCAGTATCGAAGCTGTATTACAAGCCATTGCCGAGTGCGGCATCCGTAATCAATTACGCATTGAATATTGTCCGAAGGCGGATACAGAAGGTTTTGGTATGACAGGTTCTGGCATGCTGGTGATCAATCCGCCTTTCACGCTGGCAGCGGAGATGGAAGCGGCCTTGACCGAAATTGCGCCGTTATTGGCCGATGGAGCCGCCCAATGGCAAGTCAGCCAGACAGTCGCCGAATAACCCAACAAGCCAGTGCGCTCAGCCAGAGCTATTGGCATTCAAAGGAGAATCATTATGCGTTTGTTATTCTTGCTGGCCTGTCTGAGCTTTTACTCCTGGCAAGCCATGGCTTTTGGCCGCACCGGCCATCAACAGGTCTGCTTACTGGCATATCAATTAGCCCAACCTGCCACCCAACAACGTATAAACAGCCTGATGCAGTTCGCCACGGCCATGCCGGAGCCGCACAAACAAAGTTTTGCTGACGGTTGTGTCTGGCCGGATGAAGTGCGCAGCCTGCCGGAATTTAGTTACAGTAAAAATCATCATTTTATTAATGTGGCCAGAGATGACAAGCAGGTCGACAGCCACGATTGCGCTGATGTGGGTTGTTTATCCTCCGCCATCGCTCACCACAGTGCCTTGTTGCAGCAGTTACCGGATTCAGTTGCCCGGTTACAGTCGTTATGGTTTGTTGGCCATTTTATTGCCGATCTGCATCAGCCGCTGCACGTCAGTTATGCGGATGACTGGGGCGGCAATAAAACCGCCGTGTATTTTTTGCAAAAGCCAGCCAATTTACACGGGGTCTGGGACAGTGCTTTACTAGCAGAAATGGGTTATGACGCTGATCCGGCAAAAATTTTACACCGCTTTGCCACCCTAAGTGCCAGTGAAAGCGCGACCTGGCGCCAGGGAAATGTGCTGAGCTGGGCCAATGAATCGCTGCGCCAGACCAGAAAAATTTATCAGCACTACCGACCTGGCATGCTAATAGACGCCAACAGCATCAACCGCGATGGTCCTGTGGTGGAACAGCGTTTATTACAAGCGGGCGTGCGGTTAGCCTGGTGGTTGGATCAACAGTTGGCTAGCACCATGCCAGCAAGCGCAGCAGCAAAGCCGACGCAGTCTGCCACGCCGTAATAATAGAGTACCGCTATGGGCCTGGCAGCTGCTTCAGCGCCGGGCCGTTAATAAAAACAGCGGATAGTCGCCATGGGGTTTACTGACTACACCGGCATCCGTGATGCTGATATCGACAAAACCAGCCGCAGCAGCGAGTTGCGCCAACCAGATGCGATCAAAACCCTGATGAAACACGCCGGTATCTTCAGTGTGAAAGCTGCCATCTTCCAGATCCAAATCGGCCAGCGCAATAAAACCACCCGGCTGTAATAACTGCCAAAATCTCGCCAGCAAAGCAGCAATATCTTCGATATGGTGCAGTGTCATCGAGGAAATGATGCCATCAAAGCGGCTCGACAGTTCGGTTTGCAGCAGATCCAGTTGCAAAATATCCAGCTCACAGCCAAGGTCGGTTTGTTTCGCTTTAAGCACCGCCGTCATCGCGGGCGAAATATCAACTGCGGTAATTTTTTGCACTAAAGGCGCGATTTGCTGCAATAACAAACCGGTACCAGCGCCGAAATCCAGCATATGCATCTGCCGCTGGAAATTGATTTTGGCCCGCATCGCCGCCGCTATGGCCACAACATTGGCGACCCGTTGCGGGTTTTGCTCATAATTCTGGGCTTTGTGCTGAAAATAATCTTTGCGCATTAGTGGCTCCGTGCTGGCATGGGTTAGGCTAAGGGGTAACCTTCATCAAGTACCAGCTGTTTGATTTTTAGTGCTTTTTCAAAGTGATCTAACTGATGTTGCCGGATCCACCACTCCGCCGCTTCGAACAATAACGCTGGATCGGTATTTTTATTGGCAAAAAAAGCGTAAAAAGATAAACCAACCTGCTCACCCTGACGCTGAATTTTTTGCTCACAAATCTTGATGATGGTGGCTCTAAGGCTAGCCCGCATTAAAACTCCCTGGCGAAAATCGCCGTTGTTGCACCACTGTAATCAGCCCCACAATGGCAGGGCCGATTAACAGTAACAGTGGCTGCAGATATAGTTTGTACCAGGCCCAAAGTTCAGCTTGTTTGAATGCCATGGTCAGCATCGCCACGAGGCCACCCAGCACCGCCAAAAGCAGAAAAAGACCAACGAGCAGGCGTTGAAAACGCTGATAAAACGCTACAGCTAGCGGTTGTCGCAGCCCCCAATATAAATAACCGCAGCCAAAACGCCCGCTACGGGTGCTCATCATAAGAAGAACCGCCAATTGGCACCAGAACAGACTCGGCTCGAACGCCTCTGGAACTGCTAGTGACCATGGCGATTGATGTTTGAACGCTGCAAGCGCTAGTATCGTGCTCAACAGCAGCAGTTGGCTACGCCAGTAGAGTGACCAGATCATAATCACTGCGGCGACGGCTGCAATTCAAGCAACAGCAATAGGGTTTGCAAGGCGTTGAACACCAGCTTGGGCTGTTCTAGCGGAATATGATGCCCACTGCGGTCTGTCAGCAGATGCACGGCATTGTGCTGCCGGGCCAGCAACTGTTGATGCAACTGCAACCACAGCTGCTTTCCCTGTGCACTATGTCCGATCCACCAGTCACTTTCCTGCTGCTGTACTGAAGTCAGCAACACCAGCGGCAACTGTGGCTTGATGTCTAGGGCTAAACGTTGTTGCTGATAAAGCTGCTGTAACACCTGCCATTCCGGCGCTGCTGCCAACTGCTTGTTTAAGGTCGCGGCATCTTTGGCGGCCCATTGCGGATCAAGACGGGCCAAGCCCTGCCCCAACTGTTCATGACTTGGGTCGATCAATATCAAGCCAGCCACAGCTGTAGGATGGGTTGCCGCATAAAATCTGGCGTGCAAAGCACCAAATGAATGCCCAAGCAAGATCAAGGGTGGCTGAACTTTCAGTTGTTGTAATAATTGCGTCAGCCGCTGTGCCGTTGCTGGCATAGAGGGATCAGCCGTCGGATCAGACTGGCCATTGCCAGCACGGGAATAAATAATAGTACGCATTGGCAGCGCCACAAAATCAGCCAATAAAGGTTGCCAGTATCGGAGTCCGGTACCAACACCAGATTCAACCACCAAGGTATATTTGCTTCTAGCGGCTGTTGTGACTGTATTTTCCTGACTGGCACTATCGAAATATTCTAACGCAAGCCCAGCAATCTCTACTTGTTGGATCTGCCATGACGGTGCAATGTTGCTTTGGTTGGCTGAAACTTGCATGCTGGTCGAAGTCAGCAGTAAAGCTACCATTAGGCAAGCGAACCCCAACATCATCTGTTGCACAAAAAACAGCCGCCGCATATCCTCTACTCCTTGCCAGCACCAGTGCTGATGGCATCAGCAAGCGGATTGATAGCTTTTGAACACAAAAATAATGACGGCCACTTGCATCGATCAACTCAGTCAAAACTGTGAATGCTGCCTGTTGCCCGGCCGCCAGATAAACCTACCAGCCGAAGATACCATAAAAGCTACTTGCAGTATTTTCAAAAAATTGTTTTTAAAGAGTATTCAAAAGGGGCGGACACGGCACGGCAAGGGCTGTCTTACACGGGGTTGACGGTAAATGTTGGACTGCCGCAGCGCCGTGCGCTCCGTCGAGTCCAACCTACGGAATGATCATAGGTCGGTTAAAACCTGTAGGTTGGACTCGACCAACGGCAAAGCCGTTGGGCAGTCCAACACTTGGTGTCCAACACGGGGTGTCCAACACTTGGTGTGACATAACATGCGCATCATCTCACAGCCAACCAAATGATGATTTCGGTGCGAAGAATGATTGCAGCCGACAGAGACCGGCTGCAAAAGATGTCGCTGCTGCTGTTATTTATCGCGTTTAGAGCGAGCAGAAGTCGCTTTACCAGCGCCTTGATTGGTCCGTTTTAAAAATACCGGCTTTGCCGCAGGTTTTTTCCGCTCAGAGGCTGTGGCATCGGCAGCACGGTTTTTACGCTGTGGCTGCTGTTGACCGGCATCAAGCTGGATCACAGTCTCACTGGCTTTATTCGAACGGCCAGACAGCACTTTGCGGGAAATACTCTTCAGTAAGGACTCACGGTTACTGACATCAAAGCCTGCTTTAACAATCCGCTGAATATCGCTGCCAATCAGTTTTTGGATCCGCTGCAAGGTCTGTTCTTCTTCGCGGCTGACAAATGAAATCGCCTGACCTGAAGCACCAGCCCGGCCGGTACGGCCAATACGGTGGACATAATCTTCCGGTAAATACGGTAAATTAAAGTTCACCACATAATCCAGACCCTGAATATCCAAACCGCGGGCTGCCACTTCGGTGGCAATCAGCACCTGTAATTTGGCCGATTTAAAATCAGCGATGGCACGCCTTCTGGCGCCTTGGCTTTTATCACCATGACAAACCGCAGCATCAATTTTACGTTGCTGTAAACCAGCCAGCAGGCGGTCAGCTTGCTCTTTGGTACTGGTAAACACCAGGACCTGGAACCAGTTCTGCTCGGCCAGTAACTGTTCAAACAGTTCAATTTTACGGTTTTCTTCCACTGGGTACACCACATGGTGCACGGTATCGGCGGTGCTATTCACCTTCGCTACCCGGATTTGCTGATGATTGCGCAGAATTTTATGTGATAACTCATTCACCGCGGGTGAAGTGGTGGCAGAAAACAACAAGGTCTGACGTTTCGTCGCGGTCATTTGCAGCAACTTCAGCACATCAGCACTAAAGCCCATGTCTAACATCCGATCTGCTTCGTCCAAGACCACAAATTCCACGTCACTCAGAATGACATTGCCCAGCGCCATATGCTCTAACAAGCGGCCCGGTGTACTGATCACCAGATCAACACCAGCCGTCAGTTTATTGGCCTGGCCACCCATTTTGACGCCACCATAGAGGGCCGTCACGCTGATTGGCACAAATTTAGCGTATGCCGTCACCGCATCTGCAATTTGCTCCGCCAGTTCACGGGTTGGTGTCAGAATGAGCGTACGCGGGCGACGTTCGACTGTGGCTTTAGGCTGATCTAACATCCGCTGTAATACCGGAATGGCAAAAGCTGCGGTTTTACCGGTACCGGTTTGTGCCGTCACCTGTAAGTCTTTACCACGGCGAGCTGGCACAATGGCCTGCTGCTGCACCGGCGTCATCTCGGTGTAACCATAGTCAAGCAGCGCGCGTTGTAGATCAGCAGCTAAATCTAAAGATGAAAATTGCATAGGAGTTCCTCTGTAGAATTGCTACAGTCAAATTAAGGGCGCCGAATATACAGTATTTTGTCGACGCTGGAGAGCATAGTTTAAAAAATGGCTGATATTTCACCAAGTAAACACAAATATTTTCCCATGCTGCAACATGGCAGCGGGGAAAACTGTGGCTAAAAATGCGGTTAGGCTTTAGTCAGCCTGATCATCGGCCGCCAAGCGCGGCTGGTGGTGGGCTGCTCTGGCCAGAATTTCCAGATAAAAACCTGGTAATTGCTGCGCCACTGCAGCATCAATATGTTTATTGATTTCAGAGGTAAAAATTTTACTGGCATCAGCTTCAGTCGCACCAAAACGGCAGTCAAAAGTCCAGTAATCAGCACCGGCTGGCAGCGTTTTACGACGTTCCCGATTTAAGTACTTTTTAATATCAAATTTAATTAAGTCGACCAGACGGGCTGGGTTCAGCTTAGGGTGAGTTAACTCAAAGGTTTTTTTCATTCATATTCCTGCATAAAGCACTATAAAAAGCTGTACCAGCTTTTGCAGGCGCATTCTACATGGTTCAACGGCAGATAACCGCCATTATCTGCTTTTTTCTGTAAAAGACAGCGCTAGTTTGACCATATCCGACGTTCAGGCAAGCTGACACTCAGCACTAGCAACAAATTTTTCAGGCCATTTTACCAAGCCAGTCATGCCATTGTCCCATGCGATTTCTCAGCAAATATTGCTGTTTGATGTTAAAACTGGCTAATTTATCCACTGCGCTCCACATGCTTGGCGAAATTTTGTAAAATACTCAACCAACCTTGCTGCTGTTGCTGCGCTGAATGTTCATCTTCTGCAGCAAAAGTTTCAATCAGGTGCACACCCTGTTCGCTTTCGCTAAATTGCACTGTGACCTGGCGCTCGTCGGCCAAGCTGTATTGGATGCGCTGATAAGGAATAATGAGGCTAAACTCGCCCTGAAAATCGAAGCCAAAGGAGCCATCTCTGGCTTCCATCCGATACTTGAAACGCCCACCGACCTGCAAATCAAGTTCTGCCCGCGGGCAACACCAGTCCGCACTGGCGAAATTCCATTGCATAATGTCAGTTGGCGTGGTCCAGGCTTGCCAGACCTTTGTTAGCGGCGCTTTGACCAGGGTTTCAATCATAATGTTCATCGTTTATCCTCGGAAAGTTCAGCTTTGAGCCCATGCACAGCTGCAAACTCTGACCAGTCAAAGCAAAGCACTCAGATTCGACCACAATTGCAATGAGAGCGCAGCCATCAACTCTGGTTTGGCTCTTTCGGCTTCAGGGCATAATACTGCTTAAAATAATACAGATAGAGGCCGATAACTACCGCTGGCAATAGCAAGACGAAGTTATTAAACGTAATAGCATTGACAGCAACCAGCGACGCGATCAGCAGCGCCCAGCCTAACCGTTTTGCTTTACTGTAATACACCTTGACCAATTGGCCCTTTTTTATCGCGCGCTGTTGCAATACAAGCAGCAGTACAATCACCAGCAACGGCAACAGTTGGTAGACACTGAGGGAAAACATCGGCATAAATTGCTGATCCTTAGGAAATCACCTGGTTATCACTGCAACTGTAGGCCAGCTTGCGGCAGCGCCAGGTGTAATAATGGATAAGGTTTGCCCTGACCATCCAGCGCCGAGCGGCCAGTCACGACAAAGCCAAGATGTTGATAAAACCCCAGCGCCTGGCTATTTTGCTCATTCACATCCACCAGGCTGGCATCTTGTTGTTTGATAGCATCAGCCACCAACATAGCGCCAATGCCCTGTCCACGCGCCGCCGGTTCAATAAACAACATTTCAATATTGCCCTGCAGCACGCCACAAAACCCAAGGATGTCACCGCTCGGACTGACCGCGCACTTTAACTCCACTGCGTCAAAATACTGATCCAGAATCAAGGGTTTTAATTGCTGTAAATCCTCTTCCGCTAAAAAATCATGGGTGGCTCGGACTGAGGCTTCCCAGATTTCAAGCAACCTTAAGTGATCTGCTTTTTTTGCCATCGCAATTTTCATCATTCATGCTCTTCTATTGGTTTATCCTGCCTTCTGCGGACCAGAAACAATGCATCTATCGATTTAACGGTCACGAAATGTTTCATTTGCTTTGAAAGCTTCAACTTCCAGCGGCGAATCGGCATAACCATAAACCAACATGTCGGCAAAATGCTGGCTGATCACCTGAGCCAAGGTAGAGCGTTCAATTTGCAACACATGCACCAGCTCATGCGCCAGCTTCGGCGTTGTAAGCGGGTAATCTTTTCTGACATAAATGGCATAACCGAATACTTGTGCATTGTTAATGATGCCATCTCCGATAAAACCTACCGCTTCACCTACTGTTTTTAGCAGCAAATTGTCATACGGAAATGGCACTGCATCGACATAAACCAACCTGACTTTTTCCGGCTGGCTCAAGCCAATTTCCCGGGCAATCAATAATTGTTTTTCATCTAAGGCGACCCCTGTCGCCATCCCTTTTGCTTCAGTCTCTGTTGCCCACTCAATGTATGGAGGCAGGATCAGCACAGAAATTAATTTTTGCTGAAAAATGAACATCGCACCAACCAGCATCAAGACCAGCGCGAATGATATTTGCAAGATCTTCATCCTGTGAAACCTTCTCAGTTCACACTAACGGCCACATGACAAGGAGCTGTTAGTAGATAGCTTGGCAGAAAAAAATATCCAATCCGGCATGACGGCATCTTCGTTCAAAAACCAGCCTCAGGCCAAACTAGAACACTTTTCTTAAACATTTCAGCAGCATAAGCTTATTTTGCTTAAAAATTCAAGCACCTTGGCAACAATAAACAGCAAATGCATCCATCAATGCCGCTAATTGAGTTGGTCAGCCTTTGGGCTCAGATAGCTGCGATGAGCTCAGTGGCGGCGCCGTCAGTACCACCCCTTTGGGTAAACTCAAATACGCCATCACAGCGCTATCGCGTTTAGCGCTATCCAAATGCCGGCCTTGTTGTCGATAAAGCTGACAATACTGCAGTGCATCACCTTGCAAGTGCAAGTAGTCTTGATAAGGCATCGCCTGCAGCACCTCAGCCCAGCATTCGAACGCCCGCGCAGGAGGCGGCGGTAAGCGGGTCAAAATAGTTTCAGCGGCGTTAAACTGACTGTTGGTGGCCACAGCTAACATTTCATCAGTGGCATCGCCCAGCCAACTTGTGCCACATTTTGCCACAAACAGTAGCGGCAGATAAGGCGCCAGTGCCGGGCAGATGTCATTGCGATACACTGAGACTTGCCAATACTGCTGCGCCACGGCGACAAATTGTGCAAAGCTGGTGATGTCGGCAAAACCTGAGACGGCTAACGGCAACACCTCAATGCGGGGTTTATTCGGATTGACAGTGTCATTGGATACATCTAAGTACCAGTCGCCAATGGCCATGGCGTTTTGAAAATACACTCCTCTTAAAGCGCCCCATATTTTTTTCAATACCTGGCCTTGTGCCAGTTGCTGCCGGATCAACACCAGCCCTGGCTCTGTCGTTGTGGGTAATTGCTGCACCAGTAGTGCAAACACCTCGTCCCGGATCTCACGGCAGCGTCCAAGCGGATACATCTTTGTACCAATATAGGGGTATTTTGGCAGCAGCGTTAGATCTGCCATCAGCCGTAATTTGGCTAAATCCGCCACTATCGCATTGATATGCTCTTGGCCCCAAGCCGGAATTTGCGCTGTTAAATTGTTCATTGCCATCTAAAACCCAGCTTCTCTGAGCAAGATCCCATAGATATAACGGCCGCCTTCGACCAGTAAACTGCTGGCTTCGACCGATAAATGTACCCGGCCGTAGCGCTGAGCCGGCAATAACTGCGGCTGTTCAAAGCGCAAATACACTTCATAGGTTGCCGCATCCGGGATCAGCCATTGGTCCATTTTTTTCGCCGCGATGGGCCCGCCGTAATCAGCGGCCAAACCTGCATATGGCAGATGTTTGATTGCCGTGGGAATGACTTTTTCAACCACTAAACCAGTACTGAAGCTGTCGCCATCGTTGCCAATAAACTGCGCTGAGCTACCGGGTTGCAGTCGACTGACCTCACTTGAACTTATATAAGCTTTTACCACCCCGCTGTTTACATCGTAAAGTGTCGCCAATGGCATGTTTTCATTGACATAATCGCCTTTACTCAAGCTGGCGAACTGGCCGATATAACCAGCAAAAGGCGCGCGGATCAGCAATTTTTCCCGCCGCTCCAATAATGATTGTAAACGGGCATTTTCGCGTGACAGCTGGCTTTGCAACGTCAATTGACTATCGCGCAGCAGCGCACCTGAGCTGGTGCGTTGCCATTGGGTCTGCAATGCGTCGGATCTGAGCTGACTTAAGCGGATTTGCTGCTCTACTTCTGCCGACTCCAGCATGATTAACAACTGACCTTGTTCGACCTTTTTATCGGCGCTTATTTCCCAGGCCAGAATTTGAGCCGCTTCGCTGGGATAAAAGTTTTGATGGCGCTCAAAAGTTAACACCGCTGGCACACTGACTTCATTTTGCCAGGGAATCACCAGGCCAAGCAGCACCATCAGACTCAAAGACAAGCTCACCAAACTGGCGCGATTTAATCTCATTTGTTTCCTTAACTGCCACCATACCGCGATTTCTGCGCCGATTGGCATCAACACAAACCAAATAATTTCAACTAAAAACAAGACTATGCCTAATAACTTAAAGGCAAAATAATAAACGAGCAGGGCGATGCCAATAAATAACACCAGGCGATATAACCAGGTACTCCAGGCATAAGCCACCATCAAGGCGCACTTTTTTCGATTGAGCGGCTCAGGTGGGGCAAAACCAAAACCAAAGATTAATTCCCGCAAAAACCAGCGACCGACTAAAAAGGAGCGCGGCTGCAAGTTTTCCATGCCTAAAAAGTCGGACAAAGCGTAATAGCCATCAAACCGCATAAAAGGACTGATATTAATCAGCACAGAGGAGATCCAACTGGTGGTCGCGATGAAAAACAACACATGGCGAAAACTCCCTTCCGGCACTATGCCCCATAAAAAAGTCGCAACACAAGCCAGATAAATCTCAACCCGGATACCAGCGGTCACAATATCCAGCCGTTGAAATCTTGAGCGCAAACGCCAGGCATCGGTGGTATCGGTATATAAAATGGGCGTCAACAATAAAAATGCCACCCCCATCGAACTGACCCGACAGCCATACCTTTTGGCCACCAGGGCATGGCCAAGTTCATGTGCGGTTTTAACCAACACCAAGGCTGCCACATAATACAAGATCGCCGAGAAGTTAAAGAAATTTTGCAGCGTATGGCTAAAGGTTTCCCACTGCCGCAACACCATCACCAGGCCTAAAGCGCCTAAAGACAACGCAATCCAATGCAGCGGTAAGGTAAACAGCCATTTCAACTTTGGAAAGCAGCGGCTGAGTAATAAATCGGGGCGGATTAACGGAATTTTGATAAACAAATAATTATGCAGCAACCAGGTCAGGCCATGTTTTTCCTGCTGGCCGGCGGTTTGCTGCAATCGGGTAACATCCGCTGCAGCTTGCAGTTCAAGCAGATGATTATGCTCTAAAAACCGGATAAAAAAAGCCAGTTCTTGTTCGGTAATCTCAATATCCCAGCGTTGTACCAAAGCCAATAGCTGCTGCTCGCTATTGGCTTGGGCCCATTCTTTGAAAAGATAAAATGCACTTCTGGATAAGAAAAAAAATTTATTCGCCAGCGGATCAAAAATTTGCCAGCGTGGTTCACCATCTTCATCCGGCGAAGCGGTCAACAAACGTAAGTTTTGCCGCAGCCTGGGTAAACTGGTGGGTGCAACAGCTTCAGAACCCATTTAAAAACCCAAATTTTGCCGGACAAAAGTGATAGGTCGGCGCAATAAATAATAAATCAACGGCACCCGCTCGCCATACAACTTGGCGGTCCCCCGCAATCCGATCCGCGGCACCACTTTAGACTGACTGCTGCTGGCCACAATGCGGTAAGCTACAATTTGATCCGGCGTCAGACTAGGTTCATAGGAGGAATAATCCAGCACAAACGCAAGTGGGTTCAACGGATCAATATCCAGGTAAAAGGTGACATCGTTGCCCCGACTTAACGAAATGGCATCTTTCACCGGTAATCTGACTTCGAGCTGGATGTTCGCCGGATCCGCAATCGACAAGATCCGCTCTCCCACCACGACAGGCCTGCCGCGCCATTTCTCTGGATCATCCAGCACGGCGACACCCGCTTTCGCGGCCAATATTTCAGTCTGGGATAACTTGGTTTGCAAATAGTTCAGTTCAATGGTTTTCAGTTGAACCTCGGAGGCCAATGCTGCCAGTTCAGCTTTTTTTCTGCTGTCAACATAACCGGCTTGTTCGGCGGTGCGTAATTCGGCCTCAGCCCGTTCCAATTCCCGCGTCGCCACATCAAAATGTCCCTTAAACTCTGTTTTATCCAGCAATACTACCGGCTGCCCCTGCCGAACCTCATCGCCAGGCTTGACTAACACTTCGCTGACAGCGCCGGCAATTGCCGAAGTAATCAGCACGGGTTCCCGCGCAATGATCTCCGCTGGTGCCAACACGGTTAACCGGACTGGTAAAAAACACAACAGCGCCATAACCGCGGCAATCACCACGCGACTGCGCTGTGTCAACAGCCGTTTCGACCAATAACG
This sequence comes from uncultured Rheinheimera sp., assembly GCA_964525695.1. Lineage (GTDB taxonomy): Bacteria > Pseudomonadota > Gammaproteobacteria > Enterobacterales > Alteromonadaceae > Pararheinheimera. Next base: position 75,055 of record CAZGHW010000012.1, read on the forward strand.
CCAACCTGACTGCGTCTTAAACAGTTGCATCGCATGGGCGTAACTGGCCGCTAAATGCTGCAGTAACGCGAGCTCTTTTTCGTTCCAGGGCGCTGATTTTGCCAATAGCAGCACGCCAACCCGCTGATTTGGTTTAGCAGGGAGCAACAGTGGCAACCAGAGCATGTAAGGCGGGGTAAACTCAGTCAAATCATGCTGTAACTCAGCAGGCCAGCTGCCCGTGTCAACCGCATGCACCTGGGTTGCCAGACCTAAGCTATCGATTTGCCTGGCTACTTGCTCCAACCAGGCACAAAAAGGCGTAGTACGGTCAATCAGCGATAAGTCACTTAAAGCGGCCAATGTCAGCCGCTCCAGCTCGTTGCCGGTTAAATAAGCGGCTTGTTCATAAGCCAGCAGACTCCGCGTTGCATTTACCATCACAAAACTAAGTTCGGTAAAAGTTTCACAACGCCGAACCTGCTGCTCAATTTGCAACAATTGAGCAATTGCTTGATCAGACATAAGTTAAGAAGCCAATAATTTCATCAAATCCATACCATAACCATCTGCTTGTGCTGCCGCAATGTCGAGTTGTTGCTGCAGTGGCATAAAAGTCACACCTTTTGCAGGTTGCTGATTCTTAGTCCCAGTTTCAGTGGCATCCTCGGCAGGGAGCTCTGCCAGATCAACTTCAACGTCCAGCACCCGCACAGCACCACTGGCATCAACAGCGTTGATCCGAATGGTGATTTTACCCTGTCCTGGCGGCGGAGTGATTTTCACTTCACCAGTCACTGGATTGACCGACACCCAATCAGGTAACTGTGAACCATCGGCTAAAGTGGCACTAAAGCTGGCCCCACCAAGACTATCAGCCAGCAAAATCGACAGCTGACCGGTGTCGACCCGCATATTGGCGACAGTCAAACTACCGGTGTTGGCATCATTACCACCAGCTGAGGTAATTTGTACCTGGCCATCAGCCCCCACATTGACCACCACCGCATTTGAAACGGCGGCGGGGGTATCAGTCGCCCCCGGATTGCTGAGCGGGGTATCAGCCACCACCGGATTACTGATGGCTGCCACAGGCGCCGCGGCAAAACCGGTCGGACCAGAGGTGGTACTCAGCGTCCCCTGCGGCAGGCTTGTGGTTGGCAGAGCTGGCACTTCAAACGCAGTGGTGATTGCAACTGGAGTCACCGGCGCACTGACTGACGTTGGCGGGCTGACGATCACCTGGTTGATCACAGGCGCAGGTTCAATGTTCATCACCACCGCAGTCCGAACCTGGCCACCCGTTGGATCTGTGGCAACCAGTTGCAGAGTCACATTGCCCGTGACATTGCCACCCAGGATACCCGAAATGGTTCTGCTGGTTGCATCAAAGACTAAGCCAGTCGGCAAGTTTTCAACACTCCATTGCAATTGACCGCTGTGGCCGCTATCCAGATCAGTAAATAAAGTCGCCGGGAAAGTGACAGGCGTGAATAACTGCCCTAAAGTCCCCGCCAAAGGTGCAACCGCCCCCACCACAGTCGGCGCATCATTACTGCCTTGCAGGTTAAATACCGCAGTAGTCCGCGCTGTGCTATTACCATCAGTGACCTGAATGTCAAAACTTTCAGTGACAGACTGCCCTGCCGTCAAGGCCTGGGTGGCGCTGTCGCTATTGTTTAATCGATAACTCAGCACACCACTGGCGACAGTGAAAGTCACAGTGCCATAAGTGCCGGCTTTGCTATAGCTAACGCCGCTATCGTTCGAGCTCCAACCGGTTTCCAGCAAAAATTCGCGGTCAAAGTTGACGCTGCCCACGGTATCGATATCAGCTTTGCTGACAGTGAGAGTGGCATTATCAGTGCCACTGACCGCATTATTCACACCTCCGGCTTCAACCAGTGTGGCGGAAGCTGCCCCAGCGCTCAGGGTTGGACTATTGTCATTTAGATCCAGCACATTGACCCTAACGGCTTGGCTGCTGCTGAGGTTGCCGCTATCAGTCGCCGTCACGGTGAAGTTGTAGCTGGTTTTGGCTTCATAGTTGGCGGATGCTTTTAACCGTACTTCGCCAGTCACCGCATCAATGGTGAGCAAGTCCGCATCGACACCGCTCAGGCTATAGGTCAGCGTATTGTGTGCGCTGGTGCCATCGGCATCGCTCGCCACCGCCGTGTAAATCACCGTCGAGGTGGCGGCGTTTTCATTGACGCTGCCGGTCGTGCCTGAGCTAAAGACCGCCGTATGATCGTTCAGATCCAGCACACTGACCGTCACCGCTTGGCTGCTGCTGAGGTTGCCGCTATCAGTCGCCGTCACGGTGAAGTTGTAGC
>CAZGHW010000012.1:77469-97849 GCA_964525695.1 uncultured Rheinheimera sp.
ATGCTTTTAACCGTACTTCGCCAGTCACCGCATCAATGGTGAGCAAGTCCGCATCAGCACCGCTCAGGCTATAGGTCAGCGTATTGTCATCAACATCCGTTGCAGTGACGGTATAAATCACCGTCGAGATGTCGGTATTTTCGTCGATGCTGGTGTCAGTGCCTGAGGTCACCACTGGCGCTTCATTCACATCTGTCACATCAACAGTCACAGCTTGACTCTCACTAAGCATCCGACTGTCAGTCACAACCACGTTGAAGCTATAACGCGCTTTCGCTTCAAAGTTTGCCGCCTGTTTTAAGCGAACTTCACCGGTGGCTGCATCGATGGTGAATAGATCAGCGTCAGTGCCTGTAAGGCTATAAGTCAAAGTATCGTTATCTGGATCTGTCGCCGTTGCAGTGTAAATAACGGTGCTGACAGCGGCATTCTCATCCACCGTACTGTTGACACCAGAACTCAACACAGGGCGAGCATTGATCGCAATAGTCACATCATTGCCGGTACCGCCGCTGTAACGAATTTGCAAGTTGGTTGCGTGGTTTGGCAACAAACCATAATCTGCCACCCCGTTTAAGGTTCCACTGACTGCATCGCTAGCATCGTTGTCAATCAGCACGTAAGTATAACTCGGATCAGCACCTGTATCGTTGATAGCAAATACGCTGTTCTGACCAAGGGTCACAGTACCAGCCACCACGACTTGATCGTAGCTAATTCCCGCAGTAGTACCGCTTAAATCAGCATTCAATCGGCCGTTCAGCGCTAAATGACCATGTACATTCAACGACCCCGCCCCCTGGCTACCCGGCGCGAGCATGGCGCCATCATCCACCGTCAGCGTATGGTTTGAGCCGACAGCAAAAACCGAGCCATTGCCAGATAAAGTTGCCCCAGTCGAGACTGAAACCTCAGAGGTCCCAGCTAAATCGCCGGCAATATTTAACGTTCCCGCACTGACCAGGGTCGAACCGCCATAAGTACTAGTGCCTGACAATGTCAGCGTCCCTGTGCCAGTTTTGATCAAAGCACCAGTCGCGAGTCCAGATAGCTCACCGGAAAAACTGGTTGAACTGTGGTTGCCACCCACTGTTAAAGTCGACGCGTTCAAAGCCACAGTCCCAGCCCCTGCTAAAGAGCCGAGAGTTTCATGGCTAGCGAGACTCAGTGTTGCACCACTATTGACCGTCACCGCACTGCTATCGCCAATAGCACTGACGCCCGACAGTGCTAAAGTACCAGCACTGACGGTCACTGCTCCACTGTGGCTATTATTGCCTGATAAACTTAAAGTGCCTGCGCCCGTTTTGCTCAAAGCGCCATTGCCTGACAGCACACCAGATAACGCCACCGCATTGGCGTTGTTGATAGTGCCGCCGCTACTCCCCACGGTGATTTGATTGTCGATATTGACTGCGGAGCCTGTCAGCTGCAAAGTGCCACCATTGACAGTGACCGCACCTGAACCCAGATTGGCATCCCCAGTCACACTTAATGTGCCTTGGCTGACTGTAGTGCTACCGTATGTATTGCTGCCCGACAACACCACTGAACCAGTGCCAGCAGAGGCCACCGTAATATCACCATTTCGCAGCACGCCTGTGAAGGTTAAATCATTTCCGGCTGCTAAGTTGTTGTTGAAGGTTCGGTTCGCGCCACCGAGGTCAACCTCACCCGAGAAGGTCAGGCTATGACTGCCCGCCATCACAAAAGATGTATTAAGCACGATATCGTTGGCGAGCGTCCGCGCACCACTCATGCTACGCACCTTGCCACCTTCGAGTGTCAGAGTGCCGGTCCCCACCGCCGTATTCGATTCAAAGCTCAAAATACCACTGACATGGCGAGTGCCGCCCGAGTAGGTATTATTGCCAGACAACGAAAAGGCATTGCCCGAAGTCGTACTCCGTAGCGTTAAAGCACCGCCGCCGCTAATCACACCAGACAACGTCATACTGCCGTTACTGGCATCCAGCGTACCGCCGTTACTGCCAACACTGATATTCAGTGCTTTATTCAGGGTGCCACTTAAGGTGGCTAAGGTCCCGCCATTGAGGGTTAACCCTGATGTGGCATTCATACCTTCGGCATTGGTTTTCAAGGTGCCCGCTGTCACACTTGTGTTACCTGTATAAGTATTGGTCGCATCTAGCGTCAACGTGCCTGCGCCATCTTTGGTCAAAAACCCCGGACCCGAAACCACTCCAGATAAGGTTAAGGCATTGGTATTGACAATCCGGCCACCACTAGCACCTAACGCGATGTTCTTGCTGATCGTGACATCACTGCCTGTCACTGTCAGGCTGCCGCTTCCCCCTGTATTCAGCGTGAGTGTGCCACCGACCAGGTTGCTGGCATCCGTCACTGAAAGCGTACCGGCCGATACCGTCAAGTTGGTGGTCGTTGCACCGCTGTTGGTGCCGTTCAAGACTAAGCTGCCGTTCCCCATCTTATAGGCGGTAAAAGCGCCGCCCCAAGTGCCGCTGCTCGTTAGGGTCGCATTGCTGCCAATAGTGACACGGGCATCCGCTGTCAGCGTTAAATTGCCTGACAAAGCAGCACTACCGCTGGTCACTGTCAGACCACCAATCCCTGCAATCGAGACCGCATCCGCGACATTCACGCCATCGGCCAGCGTCAGTGTGGCGCCGCTACTAACCGTCGTTGCCCCAGTGCTGGCACCCAGTGCAGTATCGCTGCCCGCAATCAGGGTTCCGGCCGCCACCGTCGTCAAACCTGAATAAGTGTTATGGCCGGTGAGCATGAATGTGCCTGTGCCCGCTTTGGTCAGGCCACCGGTATTACCATCATCCTTGATCAGCCCAGAGAAAGTAGTGCTGGCATTATCACCACCTGTGGTCAGCGTGCCGCCATTCAGGGTTAGCGTACCTGCCCCTGACAAGGAGCCCACAGTTTCGTGACTGCCCGATAATTCGAGTTCCGCACCTGCACTGATACTGACAGCACTGCTATCGGCAATTGCACTCCCATTCTCCAACACTAACTTACCGGCAGATATCAACGTGCCACCTGTGTAGGTATTAGCGCCAGTTAACCACAAAGTACCACTGCCAACTTTGATAATGCCGCTGCTATTGGTTGAAGAGATGGCACCAGAGAAGATGGTATTGCTGGCATTACCCAAGGTTAGATTGTCACTGAGCACCACCGAGCCTGCGCCTGACAGCGAGCCGATGGTTTCAGTACCAGACAGCGTTAAACGAGCACCACTATTGACAGTGACCGCACTGCTATCGCCAATAGCACTACCGCCCGACAGCGCTAAAGTACCAGCACTGACCGTCACAGCACCACTATGGCTATTGTTGCCTGATAAACTTAAAGTGCCTGCGCCCGTTTTGCTCAAAGCGCCATTGCCTGACAGCACACCAGATAACGCCACCGCATTGGCGTTGTTGATAGTGCCGCCGCTACTCCCCACGGTGATTTGATTGTCGATATTGACTGCGGAGCCTGTCAGCTGCAAAGTGCCACCATTGACAGTGACCGCACCTGAACCCAGATTGGCATCCCCAGTCACACTTAATGTGCCTTGGCTGACTGTAGTGCTACCGTATGTATTGCTGCCCGACAACACCACTGAACCAGTGCCAGCAGAGGCCACCGTAATATCACCATTTCGCAGCACGCCTGTGAAGGTTAAATCATTTCCGGCTGCTAAGTTGTTGTTGAAGGTTCGGTTCGCGCCACCGAGGTCAACCTCACCCGAGAAGGTCAGGCTATGACTGCCCGCCATCACAAAAGATGTATTAAGCACGATATCGTTGGCGAGCGTCCGCGCACCACTCATGCTACGCACCTTGCCACCTTCGAGTGTCAGAGTGCCGGTCCCCACCGCCGTATTCGATTCAAAGCTCAAAATACCACTGACATGGCGAGTGCCGCCCGAGTAGGTATTATTGCCAGACAACGAAAAGGCATTGCCCGAAGTCGTACTCCGTAGCGTTAAAGCACCGCCGCCGCTAATCACACCAGACAACGTCATACTGCCGCTACTGGCATCTAGGGTACCGCCGTTAGTGCCAACACCGATATTCAGCGCTTTATTTAGGGTGCCACTTAAGGTGGCAAAAGTGCCGCCATTTAACGTCAAGCCTGAGGTCGCATTGATCCCAGCGCTGTTACTCTTTAAGGTACCATCCAGAATAGTGGTTGCACCTGTGTAGGTATTGGTCCCGCTGAGCGTCAAAGTACCAGCGCCCATTTTCGTCACATTACCACCGCTGATCGTACTGCTGATGGTGGCGGTATCATTGGCACCATGGCTAATGGTCAGCGATTTTCCAGCATCGACGTTGATCGTGCTGCCGCTGATGGTGACACCGTTCGCCGCGTCCAGATCTAATACATCGCTTGCACCGACCGTCACCGCAGAGCCCAGTGTGATGGTGCTTTGATCAGTCAATACCACTTTGATGGTATCCATGCCGGACTGATCAACGCCCTTGGCCAAAGCCTCACATAAGCTAAAGCCATCGGCAGCATCGCCATCCGTATCATCACTGCTGTTATCGACATAAATGACATCGCTGGTCACCAAAATAGTGCCAGTGACCACGTTGGTTGCTAAATTGTCTGTTAAGGTCAGACGAATGTTGGCGTCGCCGTAAGGCGTGGCATTGCTGTAACCGAGATTACGCACTAAGGTTTCAACCTGAGTGGTGGTGGCATTATTGCCAAAAGTGATCACCAGTTTACCGCTGGCAGAGGTATAGGCCCAGCTTGCAAACACAGTGCTGCCATCGGATAAAGTCCCCGAACTATCGGCTCCTTGCACGATCGGCCCGCCGGTCACCGTTAAGCCCGCGAGGAAACTAAACACATCATTGGCATTCCCATCTGGGTTTCCGCCTGTGGTCACCCGTTCAATCGTCAGGGTGCCATCTTGCCAATCTCCCTCCGCATCGGTGACAAAAGTAATGCCAGCCGCTGACAAGCCATTGCCCGCATCCACCAGACTGACGGTTGTGCCCACTGTCAGGGTCGGCGCATTATTCAAAAATACCAGCATCACATCGTTGCCACCTGAGGTCGCGCCGAGGTCAGTTGCTGCATAATGAGCTTTTAAGGCAAGATTCGCATTCCCGGCGGGGGTCACCGACGCCCCTTCGCTCACGCCAGCAAAGGTTCCGTCAATCGCGTCTGTCCCATCGTTGCTGATAAAGCGGAATCCATCACCAGATGTTGGGGTGTAGCCTAAAGAGGCACTTAATTGAGCGTTGTCGAGCGACACAGTGCCATTGACGATCACTTGGTCATAACCGCTGCCTGCGGTATTACCGGCGATATCAACTGCGAAAGTCGCATCTGCAGCCACATAGAGGTTGCCATTGACCGTGAAACTGCCAACACCACTATTGCTCCCCACGACACCAGGCGACAAAGTCGCACCACTGCCCACAGTCAGAGTATTACTGGAGTTGCTCGCAAAGAGACTGCCAGTGCCGCCCAGTGTTGCGCCGGATGCCACTGTCACTGCAGAAGTTGCGCTCAGCGCGCCATTCACTAATAAAGTACCGGCAGAGACTAAAGTTTGACCAGTATTCGTATTCACCCCTTCTAACAGCAAAGTACCTGCACCAACCTTGCTGAAATTGTAAGAACCACTGATAACACCACTCATCGTCAGACTCGCATTGTCGCCGACGCCGGACGTGGTGTGCCCCGAAATTAACACATTACCGCTCAGTGTGGCCCGACCGCTATCAAGGCGTAGCGTGGCTCTATCAGCCCGACCTGAGTTTGACATCGTGATGTTTTCAGCAATAGTGAAGCCATCGGTCAACACCAAAGAACCAGTTGCAGCAATACTTGTTTGTCCTGTTGTGTTACCAAGCGCATTAGTGTGCGCTACGATGAGATCACCAGCATTAACAGCAACACTGCCACCCAAACTACTGTTATCACCGCTGAGTGTCAGGCTACCGTCACCTAATTTTGATAAATTAAAGTTGCCGGCTATCTGACCGCTTATGGTTAAACTGGCGTTTGTTGCCACAGCAATCGAAGCATTAGCAGCCAGTGTGATGGCGCTGCTCACTGTCGAATTGCCGTTCACAATCAAACTTCCTAAATTCGAAACCCCAAGCCCAGACAAGGTCAAACTTTCCGTTAATTCAATGCCATCTTTTAAGATCAGCGAAGAACTCGAATTCACAATGGTCCCGCTGCTGGTGCTGCCTAAAGCATTCGCATGGCCAACCTCCAGGTAGCCCGCGCCCACCGTTGTCGTGCCAGTAAAGGTATTGTTCCCACTTAATGTTTGGGTTCCTGTCCCTCTTTTAAAAATAGAGCCCGTACCTGAAATAACCCCAGAGAAGTCGCCTGAATTAGAGCCCATGCCAAAACTGAGAGTATTACTGCCCAAGTCCACGTTCCCTGAGCCCGTTAAGATCCCAACTAATTCATTACTGGCTAATTGGAAAGTCGCACCACTTTCCAGATGAATTGGTGAAGAATTAGGCAGTGCATCGCCACCGCTAACCTTCAAAGTACCGGCATTGACGTAGGTTGTTCCTGAGTAAGAATTGGCGCCAGTTAAGGTTAAAGTACCTGAACCTACCTTAATAATTCCGCTGGTGTTGGTCGATGAAATACGCCCATTAAAAATCGAGTCATTGGCAGTCCCGACCGTAAGATTATTACTTAAAACTATAAAACCGGAGCCGCTCAATGAACCTATGGTTTCATTGCCACCCGTAATTTTTAGGGTGGACCCACCGCTCACAGTTACCAAACTGGTATCGGCTATCGAACCGCCGCCTGATAATTCTAAAGTACCTATCTCGAGAAAAACTGACCCTGTATGCGTGTTTGTACCGGTCAGTTTCAAAGTTGAGCCACCTTTTTTCAACAACTCGCCAGTCCCTGATACAACTCCAGACACAGTGACCACCGCGCTACTATCGATCCTGCCACCACTGCTGCCGATATGTATCGGATTATCAATGGTGGTCGCTCCAGTCACTTTCAATAAAGCGCCACCACCATCCAAGGTTATTGTGCCAAGACCCAAACTCGCATCACTGGCCACACTCAGCACGTTCAAATTACTGCCATTATCACCACCGATAATAGTGGTATTGTGGTGGCTATTATTGCCCGTTAACACCAAGACGCCAGAACTGGTGGTTCCCCCGATGGTGATGCTGCCATTACTGAGACTGCCACTGAAGGTCAAATTTCTAGTGATGGTGGTGGCGATATCGATGGTACGATCGGCATTCCCTAAGTCAACGTTGCCGGTAAAGGTCAGTGCGGAAGTGCCAGACATGGTCAGATTGCTGGCCAGCACCAAATTGTTACTTAAAGTGCGGGCTCCGCCTAGACTTTGGATTTGACCGCCTTCCAAAGTGAAGGTGCCTGTACCCACCGCGGTATTAGACTCCAGCCCCAGAATACCACTGACCAAATAAGTGCCACCTGTGTAGGTATTATTGCCCGATAGCGCAATGGTATTCCCGACATTTGTACTCTGTAGCGTTAAAGCTCCACTGCCGCTGATTACGCCCGACAACGTCATGCTGCCGCCGCTGGCATCCAGCGTACCGCCGTTACTACCAATACTGATACTGAGCGATTTGCTGAGGCTATTATTGTAGGTCGCTAAAGTGCCGCCATTGAGCGTCAGCCCTGAGGTGGCATTAATGCCCAAGGTATTCGTCTTTAAGCTGCCGGCCAACACACTGGTTTCGCCAGTGTAAGTGTTGGTCGCGTTGAATATCAGTGTACCAGCGCCAGTTTTGCCAAAAGCACCGCTGCCTGAGATCACGCCAGATAAGGTCGCCGCGACACCGGTGCTCACATTCACTTGGCCATGATTGGACAGCAGCGAAATGGCGTTATCAATGTTCACGCCATCCGTGGTTAAATTCAGGGTGCCGCCATTGAGAATTAACTCACCAGCCCCCAAATTTGCATCTGAATCCACCGCCAGCACACCGCCAAAAACCGCAGTTTCCCCTGCGTAGCTGTTCGTCCCCGACAAGGTTAAAGTGCCATCGCCTGTTTTGGTCAGGCCGCCACCGTTGCCTCCATCCTGAATGATGCCAGAGAACGTCGTGCTGGTCTGATCGCCGCCTGTAGTCAGCGTGCCACCATTTAATGTTAAGGTTCCTGCCCCAGCCACACTGCCGACTGTTTCAGATTGCCTTAGTTCTAACTCAGCGCCTGCATCGACGGTCACAGCACTGCTATCGGCAATGGCACTACCGCTATCGACAAGTAATCTCCCCGCGGAAATAGTGGTCGAGCCCGTATAGGTATTGATCCCACTTAAGGTCAGCGTGCCTGAGCCTACCTTGGTCAAGCCACTGGCGTTGGTGGAAGAAATGGCGCCAGAGAACATGGTATTGCTGGCATCACCCGAGGTAAGGTCGCCACTGAGCACCACTGAACCTGCGCCTGACAGTGAGCCGATAGTTTCATCATCCGCCAAGGTTAAAGTGGCACCACTATCTACAGTCACAGCACTGCTATTGCCAATTGAATTGCTGCCCGAGAGCGCCAAAGTACCTGCATTGGCGGTGATATCCCCTGTGTGGCTGTTATTGCCTGATAGGCTCAAAGTACCAGCACCTGTTTTGATCAAAGCGCCAGTCCCAGAGACCACGCCAGACAAGGTCGCTGCGGCCGTGTTTTCAATATTACCACCACTACTTCCAACACTCAGGGCATTATCGATGGTTGTCATCCCTGTGACTTTCAATATTGCGCCAGAGCCATTGAGCGTCACGGCTCCTAAGCCCAAGCTCGCATCGCTGGCAATCGATAACGTGTTCAGATTGCCAAAAGCGTTATTGCCACTGATGGTGGTATTGGTATGGGTATTATTGCCTGACAAGACAACAGCACCTGTACCACCGGAGCCTTCAATGTTGAGGCTACCGTTACTAATGATGCCGCTGAAGGTTAAATCACTATCGCTCGAATTATCGATGGTGCGATCCAAACCGCCTAAATTAACATTGCCGCTGAAAGTTAACCCATAGGAACCTGACATAGTTAGCGTACTACCCAGCTCAAGGTCATTGACCAGAGCACGGTTGGCAAGCCCCGCACTGACCTGACCGCCATGGATGGTCAGGGTGCCAGTCCCAATCGCACTGTCGGTATTGAATTGTAAAATACCACTATTGAGTGTGGTGCCGCCTGTATAGGTATTGGCACCAGACAAGGTGAGCACCTTGTCTGCATCCGTACTACTCACTGTCAAAGCACCGGCACCGCTGATCACCCCCGACAACGTCATGTTGTCGCCTCTCAAATCCAGGGTGCCGCCATTGCTACCAACAATCATATTCAGCGATTTATCTAGATCGCTATTGTAAGTCGCTAAGGTCCCACCATTCAGGGTTAATCCTGATGTGGCGTTGATCCCCGAATTATTCGTTTTCAGGGTTCCCGCAATGACACTGGTGGATCCGGTATAGGTATTGGTTGCATCCAGCGTCAGGGTGCCTGCGCCAGTTTTACTCAGGGCGCCACTTCCTGAAATCACGCCAGAGAGGGTCGCAGCAACACCGGTCCCCACACTGATTTGGCCGTTACTGGACAGCAGTGACACTGCGTTATCAATATTGGCGTCGTTCCCTGTGACATGCAAAGTACCGCCATTGAGCGTTAAAGCACCTGCCCCTAAGTTTGCATCTGCACTAACGGCTAACATACCAGCCGACACCGTCGTGGTTCCGGTATAAGTATTGCTCCCCAACAGCGCTAAAGTGCCAGCACCATCTTTTGCCAATAATCCAGTGCCCGAAATCACCCCAGACAAGTTTAAGGCATTGGCATTGACGATCCGGCCACCATTCGCACCTAAGGCAATGTTATTACTGATCGTCACATCACTGCCTGTCACTGTCAGGCTGCCGCTTCCCCCTGTATTCAGCGTGAGCGTGCCACCGACCAGATTGCTGGCATCCGTAATTGAAAGCGTACCGGCCGATACTGACAAGCTGGTTGTGGTTGCACTGCTGTTGGTACCGCTCAAGACCAGCGTCCCTTCACCAAACTTATATCCGGTAAAGGCGCCGCCCCAAGTGCCGCTGCTCGTTAACGTCGCATTAGTGGCAATATTGACATACGCATTTGCCGTCAACGTCACATTGCCTGACAAAGTCGCGCTACCGCTAGTCACAGCGAGTTCACCCAAGCTCCCAATCGATACGGCCTCTGCGACATTTACCCCATTAGCCAAGGTTAATATCGCGTTACTGCTAACCGTCGTGGCACCAGTTGTTGTCCCAAGAGCCGTATCACTGCCGGCAACGAGCGTTCCAAACAACACCTGGGTCTCACCTGAATAACTGTTATTGCCGGTCAGCGTCAGCGCGCCGGCACCAGATTTAGTCAGCCTACCTGAACCAGAAATGACCCCATCCATGGTCACATCAGCACTATTGGAAATAATGGCATCAGCGTTGAGCACAATATTATTCACAAAACTGTTGTCATTGCTGATGACCAAGGCACTACCGCTACCATTGATCGTGACGGTGCCCTCATAGCCGAGACTTTCATTTGCAGAGGCTGCAATCAAAGTACCGTTATTGATCGTCACACCACCGTTAAAACTATCGTTGGTAGCGGTCAAGGTCATCCGACCAGCCCCTGCCTTCGTCAATAATGCCACACCTGCGACTTGGCCTGTTAGTGTTAGCTCCCCACCGCTAGTCTGATTAAAAGTTGCGCCACCGGTTTCAATGGTGATGATGTTATCGATGGTGAGCGTGTTGGCCGCAGTTGCCAGTGTAGCCCCACCACTGAGGATTAACTCATTGCTGCCCAGTTGGGCATCACTACTAATACTAAGCGTTCCTGCAGCAACCTCAATCACACCGTCCATAGAGGCTGAATTGCCGGTGTTGCTTAACGTTAATGTGCCACTACCAAGCTTGGTCAGCCTTCCTTCGCCGGATAATTGCCCGCCCACCGTGAGGCCGCCGCTATGGGTCAGCACCAGTTGGCTGCCATCACTAATCCTGATGCTATGGCCTGTGAGACGCACACCACTCGCTTCATTAGCATCAATAGTTAAAGATTCATTAATTTCCAGATCACCAGCTAAAGTAATGGTCTGTCCCGCGAGCGCCGAACTTAAGGCTATCGTCTGTGAACCTGAGGTATCTGCGGCTGCTATCGCCACAGCTTCACTCAAGCTGATGCCATCCGAAGCGTCAATAACTGCTGTATCGTTGGCGTTGGTTACATAAATGGTATCACTGGTTACAGTCGTCGTGGCCGTCGTGCTGCCGCCAGCACCATCGGTTAAAGTAAAACCAAAACTCGCGTCACCAGCAGGAGTGGCATTTTGATAGCTGATACCGCTGAAAATCCAGCCCACCATTTCTGAAGTGGCATTGGAATTAAAACTAATCGTCAGCACACCATTGACATTGGTGTAACTGGCAAAGCTCTGCCCTGCGGCTTGAGTGTAAAATTTCAGCGTGCCGCTGGTCGCATTTGTGGCTGTAGCTGAGTAATAAATACTATTAAAGTCGAATTTATCACCAGCCCAGGCGCCATTTGCTGTGTTGCCTGTGGCAGTACGTTGTATAACCAGCGAACCACCATCCCAGTTACCTTCTGTATCTGTGACTGTAGCAATGCCACCTAAACCACTAAAATCATCTAGAAACGTGTAGGTGCCGCTGGGCAAGGCACGCGTATCGCCATTTAAATTGTTGATGACAGGGGCTGAATTTGGTGCTGCCGTCGTGAAGTTAAAGGTGCTATCGTCGTTGATCGCGGCCAGATTGTTGCCAGCGGTATCTTTGATACTGCCGGTATCAAACCGCAAACTATATTGAGTGCTCGCCAGAAGATTTCCATTCGGATTGAGCGTTAACTTGTCGCCGTTGAACGACAACGTCGACCCATTGCTGCCTGTAACGATCCCCCCTGAGACAGTACTGACATCAAAAGTTTCGGCATTTTGGCCAGCGCTGACATTGTGCAAAGTGATAGTTCCGCTACTGCCGAACTGAATATTCTCGCTAAAGTCGACCACGATATTATTGCCGACAGCCACATTGGTCGCGTTGTCCGTCGGGGTCGAACCAGCACCATCAAGGGTTGGCGGGATGGTGTCGGCTGCAGGGATGCGGATATCCTCTAACGTGATGCTATCGAAGGCAATCTGAAAGGTTCCAGTGCTTGTTATCGTGATGGAGGTGATATCGTCGAAGTCGCCATTCGCTGGAGGCGTGTAGGTAGCAGTCTGATTACTAGTCGCAATAAAAGTATCAGTGTTGCCCGTATTGGTTGTCAGCGTCAGTTGCTCGCTAGGATTTCCGTTAGACATAATATTAAAGGAGACCAGATCAAACTGTTTTCCCCCTTGAACCGTTATAGTAATTGATCTGGCTTCGTTCGATCTGAGGACGCTGATTCCTGCATAGACGTTACCGCTGTCACCAGCGCCCGCACCGCTACCATCGGCATCTAGAGTGCCAATAAAAAATACGTCGTTCCCCGTGATATCGGCAGAAATTTCAATGGTATCACTATCGACGGTCCAGGTAGCTGTCTCGCCATAGCTCGTAGACGGGCCTTCAAAGTCAAAAACGGAATTTGCCTCTCCTCCGGTATCAACAAGAATACCATTAAATACTTGAAGCGATTCCACATCCAGTGGTATGTCAGTCGTTACATTTCCCTGCGTGTATTCCAAATTCCAATCGCCACCAAGCACACGAGCTCCGGTTGGGTCTAAAGATGCTGCGACATCTGCCCCAGTGAGTACTGCAAGCTCAGACACAAAGGTTGCACCATGACCGGATGCCACATCACAGCCATAGAGCAGTATATCGCCCTGCTCATTCAGTACAGCACCAAGCGTTGACAAATCCGCGGCCCTGCTTTGCGCTTTCGCACTATCCAGAGACAAAGACCCCAGTTGCAGCTTACCCTCAGCGCCATGACTCAGCACATGGATGGCGTCATAACCGGACTTGCCTTCAGCCCAGGCGGCCATTTGCGCCAGGCCGTCTTTGCCCGCATCCAGCAACACCACTTCAACCCCAGCCTTGCTACCATCGACCAGTGTTTGATAGTCCGCAACATTGCTCTGGATAAATACCACTTCTTTTTTATTGCCATTCTGCGCCGGGTCAAGTGGCCGCACTTCGGTCGGTGCTATTGCTTTAAAAGCTTCAGTGGCATTGATGCCATCCGGCATCAAAGTGTTGTACCCGCCTTCCTGTTGCAGTTGAGCATCTGTCAGTACATCCAGCGCGGTGGCCACCGCAGCACCATCCAACAATAAACGCGGCTCCAGAGCCGTGATCAAAGGTTTACGCGCAAGTTTTTTGTTGGAGTAATGCTTTTTCATAACAACCACCTCAAGGGGATTTTTTCATCACCAACCAAGCGTTGGCAGATCAATTTTGTTCAATTTGGCACGTTGTAACGCGTTAATTAAAATCCGCGACAACGCTCATACCTGGCAATACTTTGGCAGGTATGTCTTTAATTCGGGCACGAATTTGGATGGTCTGACTGGTCGGATCGACACTAGGCCCAATAAAACTGACCACCGCAGCTAAGCTTTGCTGTGATTCTTCCACTTGCAACACAATAGCTTTATTCAATTCCAGCCAGCTCATCCAGTGCGCTGAAACGATAATCTCAGCCTCCAACCGGTTCAGACTGACCACTTTGAGCAAAGCTTGTTGCTGTTGCACCACTTCATGGGCCTGCACATCGACTTGCTCTACCACCCCATGAAAAGGGGCTTTAATTTCACAGCGCTCAACATTCAGTTGCGCCATCGCACTTTCGGCTTGCGCTTTTTGTAACTCAGCCTCAGCGATGGCAACGTCCAGCGTGCCAATCGAATTTAACCTATTCAGTTGCTGGGTATTTTCTAACTTAAACTGAGCGACCTGGGTCTCTGCACTCACTTTTTTCAGTTGTGCTTCGAACACCCGGCAATCCAGTTTGAGCAGGACTTCCCCTTTTTTAAACGACTGCCCCATCTTTTTCGGTACAGAGATCACTTGCGCAGCTAACTCACTCGACAAAGTGGCCTTATGCACCGCCACTAACATGCCACGAGCTTTGAGATCAGCAGCCTGCCCCCAAAACGGCAAAGCCAACAACAAGAAAACGCCGACAATTCTGCTTTGCACCCTTTATTGCTCCGACGTTTTTTCAGCAACAGGCGCAGTGGACTCAGCCACTATGCCCAAGTCACCTTGTTGCCATTTTTGCATTAAGCCTTCGAAAGCACCTGACAATTGTGCCAAATCCATCGCACCAAAGCCTTCCGGTAATGGATCAAGGCCCATCGACACCAGCACCTTACCGTAGTTGTTTTGCACTTCAGCATAAGCAACATCGCGCCGTAATTCCGCTAACAAGGCATTTAAATCTTCCCGGATCACGGTCAGCTCACCGATGTTTTGTGTCACTCTATTGGCATCAACCTGGCTTTTAATCCGCTGCGCCACATCAAAATATTGGGTCGCCAATCGATAGGTATCATTGGATTCTTTAAATTGCAGATCGGCGATATGCACCTGAGAAATAACAGCCATTGAGGTTGCCAGCGCTTGTTGTTTACCGGCCGCAATTTTCAACTGATTTAACTGCTCGATACTGCCTTGGCGAAACACATTCATTAAATTCCAACTGACGCCTAAACCTGCTGAACTCCAGTTGTTATTACGTAAATAGTCAGTGTCGTTGTAGTTGACGCCAGCATTTAAACTTAAACTTGGAAACAGTTTTAAGAAGGCGGAATGCACTTCATCTTGTGTGATGCGGTCCTGGTATTGGGCTTCTAATAACTCAGGGCGACGCACCAAAGCTGTGCGCTCCATGGCATTGATATCAGCATTTAATTGAGGGGTGGTGAAATCTGGATTCGCAACATCAAATAACACAAACTCAGTGGCCGGATTTAACCCCATTAAAGTTGCCAGCTCAGCTTTAGCCGGCATTAAATCTTTGCGGATGTCCTGCAAGGTTCGCAATGATTCTAATAAATCGCGTTGGTAAGTTAAGGCATCAATCGGCGATTGCGCCCGCAGTTGCTCAAGCTTGGATGAGTCTTCTAACGCTGCCCGCGATTTTGCAATCAAGGGGTCAATTTTCGCCAATAACCGCTCTGCAGAAACGGCACGATAATAAGCACTGCGTGCTTGCGCCATCATCAGATGAATAACTTTACGCTCGCGTTCTTTTGAAATCAAAAAGCGGTCGGCTTGTTGTTTAGCCCGGTAATAAGACAGACCAAAATCCAGCACGTCCCAAGTGGCACCAATACTGGCGTTGACGGTGTTTTTTTCCGAAGATACGGAGTAACTTGGATTATTGCCAATTGCGCCTGGTTTATCGCCAATAAAAGCGACCGAAGCGGAGGCCGCATAGTTATTGCGACTACTGTAACCTGCTTGTGCTGCGATATCCGGCAGCATATCAAACTGATCAACTGCCAATTGCCCTTGCGACATCACCGCTTCAAAAGCTTTTAACCTCGCTTCTCTGTTATATTTCACGGTGCGGGCAAAAGCTTGGTGCAAATCAATTGGGCCGGTAATTGCCGCAACATCCTGCGCTAAGATAGATGCATTTTCTGCCGCATTCACCATCACAGCTTGTTCTGTCAACTGCTCAGGGGTCACCGAACAACCTGTTATTGCCGCGGCAACCAACACAGCCAAAGCCGCACGAGAAAACGATACACCAGTATTCATCACGGTACCCCTTAGAGGAATTTCAAATTTTTGCAAAAATTGATTGGCGGAAAGAGAATGATGAGGCGACAGTCACCCCGAAATAACAACAACGAAGATAGGTATAGCTACAGACTAAGACAGTGACAACCTTGTCAAAGTACAACAGATATATCTTCATATTAATCTGATAGATTACGGTAATTTAAGAATTTCTATCATACCAAACAATGTCTGCTTTACAAGCGCATTACCCGCTTTGGTGAAACTATAATTTTTTGAGTCATGACAAGAGGTTAGACGACATCGATATAAACGGCTCGATACTGTGGCGATGTTCGGGAATGGTGGCAAGGTTCAACTCAGAGGGAGGATTTTACTTTACTGTTGGCTCATCTTGTGCTGGAAATAATTAACCGGGACATTCGAATTCCTCCCGCTTGTTCGATGCCAATACTGCGCTTAACTTTAGCCACAACTCAGCCAGCATCTGATAACTACACTGAGTGAATGGCCTCTGCTCTACAATTTAGCAGGCGTTTTTTCTATGCCTAATAAGCTTATCAAACCTTTTTCGATGGTATGCCGCCAGCCCAGATGCGAATGACCGCCGTTGTATTGATAATAATCAACCTGATAACCTTTCAGCTCCAGCACATCCCGTAACTGCCGATTGGTTCCCACAGCCCCCAGCCCCAAATCATACAAACCAACCTCAAGATAAAAATGAATATCCCGGTAAGCTGAGGCTTTATAATTTTGCACCAGTTGGCCGTCAAATTCCGGATAAACGGGCCAATTGTCAGGTTCTTGCAAGCGGTAATAAAAAGAGCCCGATTGTGATAATACGGCACCAATAATATTGGCATGACGAAAGGCAGTATGTGCTGCGGCAAAACCGGCGCGGCTGGGCCCAGACGCTACAATATGACTCGGGTTTGACGATATATTGAAATTCTGCCGCGCCCAGGCCACCAATTCCAGGGCGACAAAATCGGTCATTTTGTCGCTGATCAGATCCCCTGAACGATTGCCCTGATTATGGATAAAAATGCTAATGGTCGGGCCTATTTTCTTTTGATGGATCAACTGATCCAGAATTGTCGGCAACGGTGTCCAGCCTTCATACACTGGTCTTTGTTCAGGCTGTGCGGTGTAATTTTGTCCGTCAAATTGCAATAACAGATTATGCGCAACCTTGGGATCATAACCTGCCGGCAGATACAGCTGAATTTTCCGCGGTTCGGCCATGGCGGTACTTTTGATCTGCACGTCACGCAAGCTACCACGCGGCACACCTGGTTTGCGCTTGAGCAAGTCTGACAGCGGTGCCTCAGGCCCAATCACAGCCCCTTGATAAATCTGCGCTACCGAAGTTTGCATCAATTCAGCTAACTTATTGTGTTTAGTTATCCTGAACTCGTTCACCCCATAGCTAAACCAAGCATCACGGGGGATTTTTTGCACACAGTAGTAAATATCAGAACTACCAAACCGCTTAAACCTCAAACCATATAAATCGGGTCCCCCCCACTGCATCATGTAATCGGTGTCAACACTGCCTTTGGCAAAGTAAGTGACTATGGCGGCTTTGCTATCGGTGGGATCGAATTCAACCAAATGCTTTTCCGCCAGCCCCTGGTAAAATTTCAGCGCCGCGTTGTTATCTTTTTGCTGCGCTTGCCAGATTTGATACAGGGTCTCGGTCGGATATTCAGTTTTAACGAGCTGCGCCAATTCAGCTGTGGCCGCACTGGTGGTGCTGACCGGACAACCAAACAACAAAACTAGCAGGCAGAATTTGCGCATTAACTTTCCTCGTCCTTGAAATAATATCAGGCCAGCCACTGCTGGTTGGCGCTTTTATCCATCAATACTATGCCAACATTAACAAAATAACAACATAATCAGCCATCTAACCGCCTTAGCAAGCCCGTAGTGGGAATGGGATGTCACCGCGCCACGGCGTCTATCCATTGAGCATGATGAGGAAAACACCGTGTTGCACAACGCCAGCTCACTGCCAGATTTAAATTGGTGATGCGGCGCAATGCCTCACGTCGTTTGATCCGCCCACACAAAGCATCGAAGTATAAACAGCACTGCTCGCAAAATTTTAAGCTTGAACTAGATTGTATTGGTTCGGCTGATCAGTCCCTCCTTTGCAAACTGTACTGCCGATGTAACCCCGGCCACCCTAGAGCAAGGACTTGTTATGAAACTATCTTTTTTCACCTGTCTGCTATTCTCCAGTCTGAGTTGCTATTTGCTGCAGGCAGATGAAGGTTCACATCACACCGTCAGCGATGCGGTGATAGCGCAGCAAAATGCCAAGCTGGCTGCTGCCACCAAAGGCAAAGGTTATGGTCCACAGTCGCCACGTGACATCAATATAAAAACCGGCAGTGATCAACGTTTGTTTACGCTTGCCCCCCCGTACGAGCAGATGAACCTGTGCAATATTCATATGCACCTGAATGCCGAGCATAAAGGTGGGGAGTTCACCACCTACGCTGGTAATGGTGACGGTAAAGGTGTCGGCACTGGATTTAAATACAATGGCCAACTCAGCGCGGCCGAATTAACACCAGCCAGCGGACCTGTTTGTGCAGGTAAACACGGCAGCCTGCATTCGGGCGATACAATTGAAGTGCATTATGTTCACACCAGCGCTATGGCAATCCCTGGCGCAACATTAAATTCTTGTCTGAGCCCAGCCATTAAAAATCCGGAATTGCGGGTAGAAGCACAGGTTTTTGTGTTAGTGAACGATCCTCAAGCGCTGAACTTTAACCAACTGGCAGCTGTAACTATGCACGATGGCTACAATCAAGCCAGCAACATTCCAAACAATACCGGCGAAGCTGTCGAATATGCGGGTTCCACCACAGGCCCGGAATATAACGAAATGGCATCACCCTTTCAGGTCAGTTGGGGCGTAAGGCCAAAAGTAGCCAAAGTGAATATTGCCAGTTTGGCACAATGGTGTCAGGCCAATCCGTTTCAAGAGTCAGAAGCACACGCGGTACGCAATCTGGTCACTAATCCGGATTTATTATCCAAAATTGATGATTGAGCAGCAATCCAGCCAATAACCTGCCAGATGGCAGGTTATTGATGATCCGAAAAAGCCCTTTTCAACAACCGGCATGCCAGCTTTGTTGACGAAAACCTCAAGTGGTTGATGCGTTTGTATAATAGTCGTTGCGCGCTGTTACCAGAGCAGCACAGCTGTTACTTCAAGCTGGACAAACTTCACCGACTGACCAATGCCTGTGGTGCCGCTCAGCACAAGCTGAGCGCATTCATTCGCATCGGCCTCGTTCGCGCAGAAATACCAGGCTGGCGGTGCAGCCGTTGAAAGTTGTCCATGCTGCGGTTGATGAGCCAGATAGCCCATCCACATGAGTTCTACTGAGGGGGCCATCAAAGTTCCTTAGTGACCTGTTAAGAAAGCCCGTTCGGCAACAGCCAAATGCCGAAGTTAACCGCAGCTTGTCCATCAAATCGATGTCTTGGCTAATGGATAAAACGCCTCAGTGGTAGTTGATTTATAAACCCACCCTTCTTCATACATCAACTGAGAGCCACCCCATAGGGTATCGGGGCACTGAGTCAACTGCTGTAGTTGTGCATTAATATGAGGAAAGGTAATTAATGCCATTGCTTTGTTTGGACTCAACCACCTGATCTCTTCAATGAGGTCAGGTGCTTTTATGTCGCCACTTTTAATTTTCGCTGAGTACACGAGCCGGGTCGATAAAATTTGGTTGTGATGCGCCTTGCTCATAATTTCACTTAATACCATAATTAGGTATTTTTTGGTACTCGGAGAACTAGATATGGCCAAGAACACAAGCATCACCCTTGGAGAACACTTTGAGGGCTTTATTACGAGCCAGATCCAAAGTGGGCGTTACGGCTCAGCGAGTGAAGTTATTCGCTCAGCGCTACGCTTACTCGAAAACCAAGAAACCAAACTGAATTCACTTCGTCAACTACTGGTCGAAGGCGAACAAAGCGGTGACGCAGAATATGACCTCGATAGCTTTATCAATGAACTCGATAGTGAAAACTCTCGATGAAGCCATTTAATCTCAGCTTTGCTGCTAAAACCGATTTGCGAGATATCGCATTATTTATCCAGCGTTGCTGGGGAAAAGAGCAACGAAATATCTATTTAAAACAATTTGACGATTCATTTTGGCTGTTAACAGAAAACCCCGACATCGGTAAAACATGCGATGCAATCAGAATCGGATATCGTAAATTCCTGCAAGGTAGCCACGTCATCTTTTATCAACAGACCGGCAGTCAACAAATTAAAATCATCCGTATTCTTCATAAAAGTATCAATGTTAATCCGATACTTGGCGCATAACGCCCGCCAGACACCCGAACAACGTGTGGCGAGTCGAGCGCCAAAAGCGCATTGTGCTGGCGATTGTTATATTTCCGTTCGAACTAAAGGCGCTCGCTCACCCATGTAAATACTGACAGGAACAAGTAAACGCTGATTATCCTGCTCTCGAAATTGATAATAATCTTCGGTGCATTCATACGAAAATGCGTTATTTTCCCGAAGCACTAATTTTCGGATGACGCCATTACCGGTTTTTGCATGGTAAGCGTAACTCGAACCCCACATTCCCCGTTTAGCTAAACCACCATACCCTGTT
>CAZGHW010000013.1:0-93736 GCA_964525695.1 uncultured Rheinheimera sp.
CCGTGGCTTCCGGGTCAAATTCAAAGGACCAACCGCCATTATCACCAATCCGGTGATTGTTGATAACGTGATGGTTGGTGGCACTATCCAGCGCAAGTCTAGCAACAGCGACACCCTGGTCGAGATGGTGAATGATGACAATACCGACCTGGATGAAGTACGCAGTTTTGGTGTGAATGCCGCTTATCAACTGACGGATAATCTGAACCTGAGTCTGGATATTGCCCACTCTTCTTCAAAAAGTAATTTCCGCAATGGTTTGTTGTGGTCGCTGGTGGCGCAGGATGCGGCGGCGGCTAAACCAGTGCTGGATCCGAATGTTTCTATTACCTATCAGCTCAATGGCCTGAATTTACCTGGGGTTGGCTTTAACCAGGCGGCGGCTTTTACCGATATCAACCGGATGATGGTCAGTCAATACGGCATTTATCCGACCATCAACTCGGATGAAGTTGATGCCTACCGGCTGGACGGTCAATACAAACTGGATAATCCAATCATCGGCTCGATTGAAGCCGGGGTGCGTTATTCTGAACGGGATTACACCAATGATCGGCAAGTTTTTGTCTATGGTGCCGATAATCAGTTCCTCAGTAGTGAACCACCACTGCGGTTAACCGCCGATATGGTGAAAAAAGTCGACTTTAAAGGCGATTTCGCTGCCTTTCCAAGCTATTTAGCGATAGATATGCAAAAAGCGCTGCAGGCCTGGTTCCCGAATGGCGTACCGCAACCGGTGCAGACCTGGGGCAATGGCTACCCTGGTTTACCAGATTCGCAGCGGGTCAATGGTGGTAAACAAACGCCATGGAGCTTGTTTGAAAGTGGTGATGTGTTTGAAGATGTGTTGGCAGCTTATCTGCAAGCCAATATTGATACTGAAGTGTTTGGCCTGGGCCTGACCGGTAATATCGGTGTGCGGATGGTCGAGACCAAACAATTTGCCACCAATATGACTTTTGTTGATGGTGATCCAACCCAGGGCGCACAGTACATCACCGATGAGGTTGGCCTGGTCAGCGATGATTATGCGCTTGGCTTAGTCGGCATGAAATATCGGGATTATCTGCCACAACTGAACCTGAATCTGGCGCTGACGGACAGCGATCAACTGCGTTTTGCAGCGGGTCGGGTGATGTCACGGCCGCCCATTCATCAGCTATCTGCCCAGACCAGTTTTAACATTGCAAACAATGGTGATGTCAGTGGCAGTGCGGATAAGAGCCCGTTTTTAAAACCTTTTTATGCTGATCAGTTTGATCTGTCCTATGAGAAATATTTTACCGAAACTGAAGGCGCCTTTGTCGCGGCCTTGTTTTATAAAAATATTAAGTCCTTTATCCAGCGTGACACTATCGCAGATTTTGACTTTGCAGCGGCCGGTTTCCCGTTACCAGCTTATGTACCAGGCACTGAGCCGGGCAATCCGGACGGTTTGCCGCCAAGAACACCAGATCCGATCGGCACTTATAATACCGCGGTCAATAATGACGAGGGCGGTTATATCCGTGGCGCTGAATTAGCCTTTACCCAGGTCTTTAAGTTTTTACCTTCCTATTGGTCAGGATTGGGTGTCAGCGCCAGTTATTCCTACACCGAGAGTGAAATCAGCACTGAGGTGATGAATGGTAAACAAAGCTTTAAAGCCGACCTGAAAGGTTTGTCGCCGAACGTTTACACAGTCACGCTGTTTTATGAATATGGCCCGTTTGAAACCAGGTTCAGCACCAGATTCCGTGATGATTTTATTTCCGACCAATCGGCGGAAAAAGATCAGGAAGTGCGTTATGACGCTGAAATGGTGATGGACTATCAGGCGTCCTACCAAGTCAATGACAACCTGGGTTTACTGTTTCAGATCAACAACCTGATGGACGAACCGACCAAAAGTTACTGGGGGCAACAAGCCTATACCGGCACGATTCAATACTTTGGCCGGCAGTTTTATCTGGGCGGTAACTACACCTTTTAACAGCTGAATATAAGCGCTGGCTGAAGGTCTTGCCCTTGAGCCTGAACCCTGATTTGCGGAGTATTTAGGTTATGCGAACCATTTTAATTGTAAATTCACTGAGCCTGCTGACGGCGGCAGTGTTGTTAACGGCCTGCGGCGGTGGCGATTCCACCGCACCGGCCCAGGTGTTATTGACTTGTAATTCACCCGAAGTCCCGAATGCGGCAGGCACGGCTTGTGTGGCGCCGCAGCCGATCAAATGTAAAGCACCGACCTTTCCGGATGCGAAAAACGAAAGTTGTGTGATTGGCTACAATCCTAAATTGCCTGACCCAGTGGTCACTCCCTCAGCGGAGCAGGCCGTGCTGTTTTTTAATAAAAAAGGCAGTTATGACGGCTACCGGCTACATACCTGGAACAATGAAAGTTGTGATGCTTATCTGGATAGTTCACTGGCCAAATCTTGGGATAACGGCCTGGAACCGAATGGGGTTGATCCAGTGTACGGGGCCTATTGGTTGCTGAACTTAAAACCTGGCGTAGCTGGCAAAGCCGGCGCCTGCGGTAATTTTATTATTCACCTCGGTACTGATGATGCCGGTAAAGCCATGGGCGCTGGTGATTTTAAAATGGATTT
Organism: uncultured Rheinheimera sp.; assembly: GCA_964525695.1. GTDB lineage: Bacteria > Pseudomonadota > Gammaproteobacteria > Enterobacterales > Alteromonadaceae > Pararheinheimera. The sequence goes on from CAZGHW010000013.1 coordinate 2,592, forward strand.
AGGGCCAAAAGAGCCGGCTAAAGTGGCGCGGATGAGTTTTACCTTTAATGGGAATGCCTCGGTCTTTATTTATCCGGTTGATTCGCTCGGCGTGCAAATTGCTGATAACGCCGCACACTGGCTGGATAAAAATACCTTTGTCTGGAATGGAGATACCAGCGGCGTCACTAAAATCAAATTACACCATGCGGCTAATGCTGATTTAGCCATAGATGATGATCTGGTGTTAAACGGCGAAACACTGGAATTGGCACCAGCCACTTTATCTGATGCGCAAAAAGCCCGCATCCCGGCGTTAGCGAATTGGCCTGCATATCAGGTCAATCTGAGCAGTGAACAAGCCAAAACCCTGGTGAAAAATCAGTTGGCTTTGGCTGCTTATGATGCCAGCAATAAGTTGCTGACTGCCAGCTATGTGCAGGCGGCTAAGGTGCTGGATGATCTGTACACCAGTGGTGAGCAAGATGCCAATGAAGCCACTTTGGGTGTGCAATATCAAAATGGCAGTATCAAAACCTCGGTCTGGGCACCGACTGCACGCTCGGTCAAACTCAAAGTTTATAACAGCAGTAAAGCCTTAACCGCCACGCAGCCGATGACGTTGGATGCGGCCACCGGGATTTGGAGTTACAGCGCAGCCACTGCCACGCTGGACAAGCAGTTTTATCGCTTTGAACTTGCGGTTTATCATCCACAAAGCAAAAAATTGGAAGTGACCGAAGCGACCGACCCTTATTCGGTGAATGTGTCGACCAATGGCCGTTACAGCCAGTTTATTGATCTGAATGCCGCCGAGACCAAACCTGAAGGTTGGGATAATCACGACATTAAGCCTGCAACAGCGCCGGAAGATATCGTGATTTATGAAGGGCATATCCGCGATTTCAGTGCGATGGAACCGACGGTGACCGCCGCTCATCGCGGGAAATATCTGGCCTTCACCGAACAGGATTCGGCTCCGGTGCAACATTTGAAACAGCTGGCAGACAGCGGTTTAACGCACTTTCATCTACTACCCGCCACAGATATGGCCACAGTCAATGAAGATGCCAGCAAAAGAGTCGACTTAACCAGTACAGTCGCGGCTTTGTGTAAGCTCAATGCCAAAGCCAGTGTTTGTCAGGAAGCGCCGGAAAAAACCTTGTTAGAGCTGATGCAGTCTTATCAGAATTCCGGTGAAAACGCCCAGGCGCTGGTGGAAAGCATGCGGGGCAGTGACAGCTTCAACTGGGGTTACGATCCACATCACTTTAATGTGCCTGAAGGCTCTTACGCTTCGAACCCGGAAGGGGTGGCGCGTGTGAAAGAAATGCGGGCGATGAATATGGCGTTGCATGGGCTGGGACTGCGGGTCGTGCTGGATGTGGTGTATAACCACACCAATGCGGCTGGCCTGAACGACAATTCAGTGTTTGATAAAATTGTGCCTGGTTATTACCACCGTTATAACCCGGTGTCAGGGGCGATTGAACGTTCAACCTGTTGCGACAATACTGCCACTGAACATGCCATGATGCAGAAGTTTGTCGAAGACTCGCTGGTCACCCTGGCAACTGCCTATAAGTTTGATGGTTTCCGCTTTGACATTATGGGGCATCATCCTAAAGCCGGTATTCTAGCAGCCCGCAGCGCAGTACAAAAAGTCGATGCCGACACCTATTTCTACGGCGAAGGCTGGAATTTTGGTGAAGTGGCCAACGATGCGTTATTTACCCAAGCACGCCAAGCCAATATGGCTGGTACTGAAGTCGGCACTTTTAACGACAGACCCAGAGATGCGGTGCGTGGTGCTAAATTGTTTGCCAATGATGGGGATGTGGGCAGTAAACAACAGCAAAACTACATTGAAATTGGCTTAGCCGGCACCTTAAAAGACTTTGTGTTGAAAGACTATCAGGGCAATACCGGGACAGCTTCTGGTGTGATCTGGAATAGCCAGCCTGCAGGTTATGCCACAGATCCGGCCGATATCATCAACTATGTCTCGAAACACGACAATGAGTCGCTGTGGGATAAATTACAGCTCGAGCTGGCCGCAGACGTCAGTCTGAACGAGCGGGTGCGGATCCACAATATCGCGCTGGCGATCCCACTGTTGAGTCAAGGTATTCCTTTCCTGCAACTGGGCGATGATTTGTTACGCTCCAAGTCGCTGGATAGAAATAGTTATGATGCCGGCGACTGGTTTAACCGGGTTGATTTTAGTAAAACCAGCAACAACTGGAATGTTGGCTTACCACTGGCACAAGATAACAAAGCCAATTGGGACAAGATCAAAACGGTGGCCTTTAATCCACAAACAGCGGCGCAACCAGAAGATATCCAATTTGCCGGTACTGTGTTTCAGGAGTTCTTAAAAATCCGCAGTAGCAGCCCGTTGTTCCGGCTGACGACAGGGGAAGCTGTAATGGCCAGGTTAGGCTTTCATAATATCGGTAAAAACCTAACCCCAGGTTTGATTGTGATGAGTCTGGATGATGGCACTGGACTGGCTGATTTAGATCCGGCGTATGACGCTGTGGTGGTGGTGATCAATGGCACCGACCAGCAGCAAACACATAAAGTGGCGACCGCCAGCGGCTTTATGCTGCATCCGGTACAGCAACAGTCGGTTGATGCTGAGCTGAGCGCTGCTGCCTTTGTGGCCGCAGGTGCTGACGGTGAATTTGTGGTGCCAGCTTATACCGCAGCGGTGTTTGTCAAACCGCAACAAGGCGCGCAAGGGCAGGGTCTGAAAGCGGATGCAACCATGGGGGCTGCGGATATCGCCCCTTATGGTCTGACGACGGTGTTTGTCCGTGGCAGTATCAATGGCTGGGGCGAAGTTGATGCCTTCAGTTATGTCGGTGAAGGGGTATACAGTGCCCGTATCAATATTGCCGCCGGTGATTATGAGTTTAAAATTGCTTCAGGCGATTGGTCGACCGTTGATTTTGGTGCTCAGTCCGGTCAGGTCGATGTGCTGTTGGATGGGCAGAAAACGCTGGCCAAATCTGGCGCCAATATGAAACTGAGTCTGGCCAAAAACTCTAGCTATGTGTTTACGCTCAATGCCAGTGTGCCGACCGCACCGGTGCTGACCGTGACCGAGTATGTGCCTTTTGCCGCCACCAAAGTGTATGTCCGTGGTGGTATGAACGGCTGGGGTGAAGTGGATCAACTGAGCTATGATGGCGCCAGCAGTTACAGTGTGACGTTGGATCTGGCGGCTGGCGATTATGAGTTTAAAGTCGCTTCCGCCGATTGGTCGACCGTTGATTTTGGCGGTGGTGCCGATGGCCAGAATGTCACTTTAGCCACAGATAAAGTCTTGGCACGCAGTGGCAGTAACCTGAAACTGAATCTGGCCGCCGCTGGCCGTTATCGTTTCAGTTTTAATGCCACGGATACAGCAGCCCCCGTGCTTAACGTCAGTAAGTTATAAACTGCAACCTCAGCAACCAGCCTGCAGCTGTTGCTGTGATTGACCCAACGCCACAGCAGTTTGTTGTGGCGTTGTTATTTGAGTTGCTGCAATGCTTGTCTATAAAACAGACACTAATTGTCTGTTTTTTTTACACTTAGTGTGTCAAAGTTTTACACTTTTAGTTTATATTGTTGTTTATATTGATTATTTTTCTTGTGGCGTACTTTATGCTTTAGGACGCAGGGATTTTGGCATGGATATAAAAATGATAAAAAACATAGCGTTAGTAGTTGCACTTGCGACAATAAGTTTCAGTAGTCAGGCCAGCACTATTCAATACGCCGGTTACAGCCGGGCAGACAACAGTAATGTAGTACAAGGTTTTGGTTTGCAATGGCTCAGTTGGCAGGCGACGCAAAACCAGAGTATCGATACTGCTTTGACCAATAATGCTGGCTGGCGGTTAGCAAGTAATCAAGAGATGGCCACTTTGTTTAATCATTTTGGTTTTGGCGGTATCACCTGGACTGTCAGTGAAGATGAGATGTTACTCAATGATGGCTGGACCCTGACTGAAGATAGTCGATATGATTATTTTCTGCAGTTGTTTGGCGTCACTGAAACAGGCAATAACGGCCCTTGTCTACAAAGCTGCTTTTACCAAACGGATCCGGATTTATCCACTGCTGCGTTGTTTGGCAGTGATGCCAACCAGAATGGCAAGTACAATGCCGCGGCGATTTTCAGTGATGCCACTTATAAACATCCGACCCAAGGTGATGTCCGCTGGGATCAGGAAGCCCGCTGGTATGCTGACGCTTTTGACCGGAGTATGGCCGAAAGCGGACGTGGTGTTGCTCTGGTCCGGGATACTGTCGCGCCAACGCAACCAATCAACGCCCCGACCACCCTGGGCTTGATGGCGATAGCTTGGTTAGCGCTGCGATTTGGCTACCAGCGCTGAGCTTGGTGATCGCGGTTTTAGCCGTTCGCTGGCGCAAAGCCGCGACCTGTTTGCTGCTTATTCAAGCCTGGTTTACCAGGCTCAATGTCAAAAGTGCTCAATCAGCCGCGCGGTGCTGCGGTTTACGCTGTATCCACCTAAGGATCCGTCTTTACAGCGCCGCTGTTTGTCCTTACATTAACTGCTCTTACCAGTAACCAAAGTAGGCCCGCGGGTGCAACATACCGAAACTTTATTGCCTTATATTGCCAATATTTTTCAGCAAATGCCGTTTAATCAGTTACTTGGTTTACAGGTCACCGCCTTTACCGCCGAGCAGGCGGAAGTGCGCTTTGATTTCCGTCCTGAGTTGGTGGGGAATCCAGTACAGCAGATTTTGCATGGTGGCGTGATCAGCACAGTGCTGGATGTGGTCGGTGGTATTATGGCAGTGGCTTGCGCGCTGGAGAAACTGGAGCAGATTGATCCGGCGTCACTGGCTGCAAAATTAGGTAAAACCGGTACCATCGATTTACGCAGTGATTATTTAAGGCCAGGCCGGGGCAAACAATTTATCGCCACAGCCCAGGTGATCCGGGCGGGTAACAAAGTCTGTGTCTGCCGGATGGAGCTGCATAATGAAGAGGGTGTGCATATCGCGCTCGGCACCGGCACTTATCTTGTCGGCTGAGTTAGGCTACACTAACGACCTTTACACAGCCGCCGGGTTGTGGTGACGTTGCGCCCGCAAGGTCAGGCCCGGCTTTGCGCCGGAGGCGCTTGTCATGCAGTTAAGTCGGGAACAAAAAATTGGCGGCGCTTTTGCCGTCAGTGCTTATACCTTATGGGGCATAGCGCCACTTTATTTCAAACAACTCGCTTTTGTGCCGGCCATGGAAATTCTGTTGCATCGGATTGTTTGGTCTTTTCTGTTGCTGGCGTTGATCCTGACCGCGTTGCAGCAATGGCCCAAGGTGCAGGCGGTATTACGCCAGCCTAAATTACTGGCGGCGATGTTGGGGACGGCGTTATTACTGGCCGGTAACTGGGGGCTGTTTATTTGGGCGGTCAATAACGGCCATATGTTGGATGCCAGTTTAGGTTATTACATCAATCCGCTGCTGAATGTCTTATTGGGCATGCTGTTTTTAGGCGAGCGGCTGCGAAAATTACAATGGACGGCGGTGGTTTTGGCGGCTATTGGTGTGGTGTTTCAGCTGATCACTTATGGTTCTTTGCCTTGGATCGCCTTGGTGCTGGCCGGTAGTTTTGCGCTCTATGGCTTATTTCGCAAAAAGCTGGCGGTTGATGCTATCAGCGGCTTGTTTGTCGAGTCTTTATTACTGCTGCCGCTGGCACTGTGGTATTGGTACAGTATCGCGGACTCCAGTGCTAGTAACTTAGTTGCTAACAGCTTGCGTCTGAATCTGACCCTGATGGCGGCAGGTATTGTTACTACTATTCCACTGCTGTGTTTTATTGCCGCTGCCAGACGATTACAACTGTCAACGATGGGCTTTTTCCAGTATATAGGCCCGAGTTTTATGTTTGTGTTTGGCGTATTTTTGTATGAAGAACCGCTGGCATCAGAGCGTTTACTGACCTTTGGTCTGATTTGGACCGCCTTATTGGTCTATAGTCTGGATACCTTTTGGCAATTAAGACAAGGCCGTCGGTAGGGATGAGCTGCCAAGCGCGACACTCGTAGAGCTCAACTACCTGATTTACATGAAAATAACCGTTGGACTCACCATGTCGGACTGCCCCGGCTATGCCAGGTCGAGTCCGACCTACCATTAATCTATTATAAATCAGCAACTTAAGATAAAAATGCGTCGGATTCGACCGGCTTGCTGGGCAGTCCTTCTTACCATTAATCTATTATAAATCAGAAACTTAAACTACAAATTTGTAGGTCGGACTCGACCGGCTTGCCGGGCAGTCCGACAATCATGATAAATAAACTTTACCATCAGGCCTGTTGGACTACCGTTTTGCGTTAGATGTCAGCGTAAAGCAGCCAGTCGCAACTGGTCGCTTAAGCCTGAGCATAAATATCCCGATAGCCCAACCAGCGCCGGATCAAACCTTCGCAGGCGCGCGGGTCCAGTTGCCATAAGCGGGCAGCCGCTTGTTGCGCTGGTGCTATCAAGGCGCTGTCACGACTTAAATCGGCAATTTTAAAGCTGGCAAGGCCAGTCTGGCGGGTCCCCAGTAGTTCACCCGGCCCCCGGATCTCGAGATCGCGCTGGGCAATGACAAAGCCATCATTACTTTCCCTCAGCACCGCCAGTCTGGCTTGAGCGGTTGGCGACAAGGGCGCATGATACAACAGCACACAATGACTGACCGCGCTGCCACGGCCGACCCGGCCACGCAACTGGTGCAACTGCGCCAGACCGAGCCGCTCCGGATTTTCGATAATCATCAGACTGGCATTGGGAACATCGACGCCCACTTCAATCACAGTGGTCGCCACCAATAGCTGGATCTCACCGGCGCTAAAGGCTTGCATCACCGCCTGTTTTTCGCTGCTTTTTAACCGGCCATGCACCAGGCCGACCTTTAACTCTGGTAAGGCGATAGCCAGCTCTGCGGCAGAGTTTTCTGCCGCCTGACATTGCAACACATCCGATTCATCAATCAGGGTACAAACCCAATAGGCTTGCCGACCTTGTTCCAGCACCCCTTGTCGCACTCTGGCCACTACTTCAGCGCGGCGGCTATCTGGGATCACCACAGTGGTGATCGGTGTGCGGCCTGGCGGTAGTTCATCAATCACCGAGGTATCCAGATCGGCATAAGCGGTCATCGCCAATGTGCGTGGGATAGGGGTGGCTGTCATCACTAATTGATGTGGATATTGGCCACTGTGACTACCTTTTTCCCGTAGTTCCAGCCGTTGATGCACCCCAAAGCGATGTTGCTCATCAATAATCACCAGCGCCAGTGCGGCAAACTGCACTGGCTGCTGAAACAGGGCGTGAGTGCCGATAATAAAACCAGCGCTGCCATCCTGGATCTGCTGTAATTGCGCATCGCGCGCTTTGCCTTTGGTTTTACCACCCAGCCAGGCGATGGTGATCCCAAGGGGTTCAAACCAACGGCGGAAGGTGGCCGCATGTTGCTCGGCCAGCAGCTCGGTCGGTGCCATCAGCGCCACTTGAGAACCAGCGGCAAGCACCGGCAGCGCCGATAAGGCCGCCACCAGCGTTTTGCCAGAACCAACATCGCCCTGCACCAGTCGCAGCATCGGGGTCGGTTGGGCTAAATCCTGTAAAATTTGGCTGACCACCCGCTGCTGGGCGCCGGTCGGCTGAAACGGCAAGCTTTGTAAAAATGCCGGAGTCAGGCGCTGATCGGCGGTAAAGGCCCGCGCTGGCTGGCTCCGGCTTTGCCCTCGGACCTGTAGCATACTGAGTTGCTGCGCCACTAATTCTTCAAAAATTAACCGCTGTTGTGCTGGATGCTGGCCAGCTTCCAGCAGCTGTAATGACGCATCCGGTGGCGGCCGGTGTAAGTACAGCAGGGCCTGACTGAGTGACCAGGCTTGCGGCGTCAGCACCGGCGCTAACAATTCTTCCGGCGCGCAGCGTTGCAGCTCCTGCAGCGCTTGGCTGGTCAGTGTACGCAAACTGGCTTGCTTTAACCCTTCGGTGGTGGGGTAGACTGGGGTCAGGGTTTCGGCCACTTCCACTGGTCCATCATCCTTGACAATTTTATACTCTGGATGCAGCATTTCGACCCCGCGCATGCCACGCTTCACTTCTCCAAAGCATTTAAGCAACACGCCCGGCAGTACGGCATTTTTTTGCGCCGCGCTAAAATGAAAAAACCGCAGCGTGATACTGCCACTACCATCTTGCAGCACCACCACCCAGCTTCGTCTTTTACCAAAAGTAATGTCACTGCTGACCACCACGCCCTGTACCGACACTTGCTGTGCTGGCCAGGTATCGGCAATAGCGCAAATACGCGTGCGGTCTTCATAGCGCAGTGGCAAATGGAATAATAAATCCTGCACTGACTCCAGACCGAGTTTGGCTAATAAGGCGGCGGTTTTAGCGCCAACCCCTTTCAGATGAGCAATAGCCAGGTTGGCCAACAGAGTATGTTGCAAAAGTAAATCGCTGTATGGACGACATCAGATAGTCATATGATAACGGATTGCTGATGAAAACAAAGTCTTAGCTTTGCTCAGGCACAACTTTGCCGTTTTTAGGACGCAGTCTTATGGCTCCGCGAGAAAAGTCGGGCCAATTTTTTCCTGCTCAATCCGATACAAGCGTTGCACTGTGCCATCTTCGACCATGCTCTGCAGCGCTTGCTCCAGCTTAGTTTTCATGGCTGGATGTTTGCTGTGGCGGGAAAAGCCAACATGCACATAACGGCGCTCGGCAAATTTAAAATTGAGTGCTGCTTTACGAAATTTGTAGTGCAGCTGTGGATTATTACGGATCACTTCCAACGAGCTTTGAGTCGGTACTATCACACCATCGACCCGGCCTTTACGTAATAAGTCAAACCCAGCTTGGATACTGTCGACTTCCAGATACTGGCGCTGATTTTTCAGTAGCGTCATTAGCCTGGGGTTGTAGGTATAGTTACGCACTGTCACCAACCGCAGCTGTGACAACTGGCTTAATTGATCAATCAGCCGTTGATCGCGGGCTTGCAGATACAAGGACTCAGGGATGTTTTCATTGTACGGCAGCATAAACATCAGTTGTTCCCGCTCCGCCGTATGGTTTAAATTGACCATCAAATCAGCCTCACCGGTACTGATCTGGCGAAAGCAGCGGGCCACCGGGGTCCGGTTGCTGTAAGCCAGGGCAAAATCAGCTCGCCGTGCTAATTCTTGCATGAGATCAACAGAAGGGCCAACCGGTGGATTGCGGCCGTGAAATTCATGAAAACGTGGGAAATGATCAAGGCACCAATGCAAGACTGGTTTATTGGCGGCTTGTACCGAACCCGACAGCAATAGCACGCAAAGCATGAGGCTCCCCAACCATTGCAAAGGCCGGTAGAGCCTTGGCAATGGTTGGTTGCTTGGTGTGGCCAGTGCGCTTAGCATGAAAACGTCAGCATGATGTGACTCTGCTCGTCTGCAGTTAATTGGTTGAAGGCACTTCCATCACGCCATCAATTTCAATCTGACTGGCTCTTGGCAAAGCACTGACCTGTACTGCCGCTCGTGCTGGGTAAGGCGCGCTGAAATGACGGGCCATGATTTCGTTGACGGTGGCAAATTTGCTTAAATCGGTCAGGAAAATATTCACTTTCACCATATCATTTAAACTGCCGCCAGCGGCTTGACAGACTGCACTCAGATTCTGAAATACCTGCTCTGCCTGTTCGGCAAAATCTTCCGACACCAGTTGCATACTGAGTGGAGATAATGGGATCTGACCAGATAAATACACAGTAGTACCAATTTTCACTGCCTGGCTATAAGTACCGATGGCTGCTGGCGCTTGAGCTGTGTTGATAATCACTTTCGACATGAAGATTATTTCCTTCGATAAACTTTTAATACATCCGGTGTGACGCGAATTTTGCGCATCACATTGGCTAAGTGGATCCGATCCCGCACCGACAAGGTGATTTTAATCACATAATCGCCGGTATCGCGGTCATCGGTGGCCAGATCCTGAATGTTGGAATCCAAGCTGGCGATGACTGTAGTCAGTTTCGCCAGCATACCTTGTTTATTCACAATAAAGACACGAATATCACATAAAAATTGTTTGTCGCCGGTTTTATCCCAGCGCACCGGGAAATATTTGCCCGGCTCTTTTTCCCAACCCCGGATATTGCGGCATTCAGCACGGTGCACATTCAGACCTTTACCTGGCGAGGCGCTGGCGGCAATGGCATCCCCTGGAATAGGACGACAACATTTGGCAAATGTAGTCAGCATCCCTTCCGAACCAACAATAAAGGCTTTCGGTCTGGCTGGTAGCACCTGATCGACCGCACTGTCTTCGTCAAATTCGCCAAGTAAACGACGGGCGACGGCAATCGGGAGTTGATTGCCCAGACCAATATCAATACAAAGTTCGTCCAGCGTTTTCTGTTTGCTGTTTTGCAGCACTTGCTCAATTCGTTCCGGTGCGATGGAGGCCAGTGGCACTTCGCCCAAGGCTGAACTGAGCAGGCGTTTCCCTAAGGCAATAGCTTCGCTTTGCTGTTGCTTTTTCAGGTAATTTCGGATGCCCATAATGGCGCGGCTGGTAACAACATTATTCAGCCAGTTGGCGTTGGGTTTACCGCCGGTGCTGGTGATAATCTCCACCGTTTGACCGGTTTCCAGCGGTTTACTCAGTGGATAAGGTTTACGATCGACTCTGGCTCCGACACACTTGTTACCGATATCGGTATGCACCGCATAAGCAAAGTCGACAGCATTGGCACCTATAGGTAATTCGACAATTTTGCCTTTTGGTGTAAAGACATAGAGTTCGTCCGGGTACAACTCAGATTTGACGTTTTCAACAAATTCATAAGTGTTGCCAGCGCTTTGCTGTATTTCCAGCAAGCTTTGCATCCAGCGCCGGGCGCGAATTTGCGCCGTGGTATCACCTTGTTCGCCGGATTTTTTATACATCCAATGCGCGGCAATACCGTTATCCGCCATTTCATCCATTTCGCGGGTCCGCATCTGGATCTCAACCGGGATGCCATGCGGGCCAATCAAAGAGGTATGCAAAGACTGATAGCCATTTTGTTTTGGAATAGCGATGTAATCTTTAAAACGGATTTCGATAGGTTTGTACAGGTTATGCACCACCCCAAGCACGCGGTAACAGGAGTCAATACTGTCCACCAGTACCCGGAAGCCATAAATATCCATCACATCGTTAAACATCAGCTCTTTGCTTTTCATCTTGCGATAGATGCTATACAGATGTTTTTCCCGGCCTGACACTTCAGCCTGGATCCCGGCATTGCGGATGCGGGCTTCAATTTCGTTCTGGATTTTTTCAATGACTTCGCGTCTATTGCCACGCGCCTGTTTGACTGCAGTTTCCAGTGCCCGATAGCGCATTGGATACAAGGCGCGAAAACCCCAGTTTTCTAACTCATTTTTGATATTGTGAATACCCAGCCGGTTGGCGATAGGGGCGTACAGTTCCAGAGTTTCTTTGGCGATACGGCGGCGTTTTTCCGGCTTTAAGGCACCGATAGTGCGCATATTGTGGGTACGGTCGGCGAGTTTAATCAAAATAACGCGAATATCCTGCGTCATCGCCATAAACATTTTTTGCAGGTTAGTGACTTCAAACTCTTTGATATCTTTAAACTTTACTTTATCGAGTTTGGAGACCCCCTGCACCAGCTCGGCCACAGTGCTGCCAAAACGCTGTTCCAGATCTTCTTTGCTGTATTCAGTGTCTTCAATCACATCATGCAGTAAAGCCGCCATCAGGGTTTCATGATCCATCCGCATTTCGGCCAGAATACTGCCGACTGCAACCGGATGGGTAATATATGGTTCACCACTGGAACGGGTTTGCGGTGCGTGTGCATCCCGAGCCAGTATATAAGCCTGCTGCACCATGGCAACTTGCTCGGCTGGCAAATAAGCACTGATCTGCTGTTTCAGACCTTCAAATAAATACACTGCAACAAACTCCGCTTCAACAAGTCAGGTTTAGCCCCGCTATCGTGGAAAATATACGTGGAAATTGGCAGGTTGCCAATCTTTGACACCAGCTGGCGCAGAAGAAATGTGACAATTGATGGACTTGTATGTGCCAACGAGGATTTCGAGCAATCAAGCCCAGCCTCAAGTCATCAGGCACTACCGCCAGCTTTCGACCAGGCAGACATATTTGTTGACAAAATTTTTCTGGTTTGGAGGTCGATTGGAAGGCATTCATAAACACCATGACATGTGCCAGAGAAGTCATTTGATGAAAAAAGATCCCCTGAGTGATGAGCAGGAAGATTTAAAAACCTGCCTGATGCTAGCTACTGGTATCGGCACCGATCTGGCATTATTGCAGTCAATACGCCAGTCAAAGACGCTGATGGTACTGGTTGTGATTAAAACTTTGCTGGTGATGCTGGTGGTGGGGCTGTTGTGGTATTTCGCTTAACCAGGTTTTTGTGCAGGGACTCAAACAAAAACCGGCCAGAGCGGCCGGTTTGTCAGAGCTAGGACCAATCCAATGCTGGATTATTGCTCAGTGCCGATAATGGCTGCAACAGCGGCCATTTCCGAAGCTTCTTGTTGCAGCTGATCGCGGCGTTCCTGTTGGTCCAGAATAGCGGCTGTGATATAGCCTTTTTCAATTTCCCGCAGCGCGACCACTGTTGATTTATCGTTTTCGATATCAACCATCGGGTCTTTGCCTTCGACTGATAATTGGCGGGCGCGGCGCGCTGCAACCAGGATCAGATCAAAACGGTTACCAATTTTATTTACTGCATCTTCAACTGTTACGCGAGCCATTCACCACTCCGGTATTCAAATTCTGACAAGACCGCATAGTCTACGCTATTTCGGTTAATTCGCCAACAGGCTGGCAAGTAAAGCCTGCTGCCGTTGTTGTTGTTTTAATAAGCTCAGCCGGTGACTGAGCACCACATGTTGCAGATCCTGCAAACATTGCTGGAAATCATCATTAACTAAAACATAGTCATATTCATCGACATGACTGATTTCACTCTGTGCTTGTTGCATCCGTTTGGCAATCACGTCCTGGCTGTCCTGCCCACGTTGATTCAACCGGTGCTCTAATTCAGCCACGCTCGGCGGCAGAATAAAAATGCCACGCACGGAAGGCACTTGCGTTTTGATCTGGCGGGCACCTTGCCAGTCGATATCTAAAAAGACATCCCGGCCCTGCGCCAGCACTTGTTCAATCGCGGTGCGGGAAGTGCCATAGTAATTGCCGAAAACCTCGGCCCATTCTAGGAAATTACCTTGTTCAATCAGCGCTTTAAACTCATCGACTGAGACAAAATGGTAATGCACACCGTCCACTTCACCTGGTCTTGGTGCACGGGTGGTGTGAGAGACACTCAGTTGCATATCTTGATGCTGACCCAGCAAGGCATTGATTAAACTGGATTTACCGGCGCCACTTGGCGCTGACAAAATAAAAAGATTACCGGGTAAATGTTGCATCAGCATACCTGAGGGAAAAACTAAAGGTATTAATTTTACGTGCAGTGGCGGCCGGCTGCAAATGTTAAAATGCTGCCGGCTTTGCCTTGACGTGTGGACTGTTATTTTTTCCGGCTGGCTTTGACCGACAAGGTCAGCTGAAATCTGGCCATCACTTCATCGCCATGTAGGGAAGGGCAGGTGATCCGCACTGAGACCGTCTGGTTAATACGTTGGCCACTTTGCAGTGAATCGGCCAGCATCTGATCAATCATGGCACCGTCATCACTTTCAAACCAAACTTCGGCTTCAGGTCGTTTTAAAAACTCACCCTGCACATCTTTAAAGGCAAAGTTAGCGTTGATGCCCAGCTCTTTTGCCTTGCTAAACACCAGAAAAGCACCCGCCAGATCCGCGCCAATTGCCAGCGCACCAAAATAAATGCTACCCAAATGATTTTTGGTGCGCCAACTGTGTGGCATGCTGATGGCAAGACTGGTGCTGGTCATCCGGCGAATACGCGGTGTACAAAAACCAATCAGCGGAATATAGCGCCAGCCAAACCACCACAGCCCCAAATTGGCTTTGGTTAACGAAGTCATACAGGTGTGCCTTGTCAAAATCTCGATAAAGCCGAGCTTAGCATTCTGCTACTGGTCGGACAAGGCGCCTGAAGCTTGTTGTTGCCACAGCTGTTCAAATTCCAGCTGCGCTTGCTGGCGTAACTCGACACAAATCACCATCAAATGCGTCAGCTTGACGCCAAAACAAAAACTGGGTTCCCGATAATAATCCAGCCAGGCTTGCAATTGTTTCCCCTGATATTTGGCTTTACTGACGATACTGGAAAAGGTCAGTTGGCGCGCTGGCTGTGCGGCAGTGGCGTTGGCTTGCCGGATACGGCGCTGCGCCAATCTATTGCTATGTGAGCCGCTCGCATGCGGTTGGCGCTTGCTTGCTTTGCTCAGCGTTGCAGACTCTGCTGATGGGTTAGCACAATGAAAATGGAGTTGTTGCGTCAGTTGTTGTTCGTTGGCTTTGATACGTTCTGACAACTGTAAAGCCAGGCCGCTGCGTTGCTGCGCCCGCAAGTCGGTCAGTTCAACATTCAGTTGCTGACACTGTGATTGGCTAAATTGTTCGACTGCCGCAATTTGACTGATAAAAAATAACAGCATCAGCCCAAGCACAATCTGACAACCCAGCCAAAGCAAGGTGGTGCTTTTCATGATGTGTAAATTTATAGTGAATTAAAGGTGATTAAACATGGTTTATGTTGGCAGTTTTGTCCAGTACATAGGATAAATAGTTCGGCTGTATTTATTGTGCGCTGTGGACAGTTCATTGCTATGTATTGATTGAGCCGTGATATTGATTTCAATCTAAATGAAAACTATTTGTATATAGTCCTTTCTGCTATGATCAGCCGGAAAAATAACGGCCAGCATCAGTGGTAGGGCTGCGATGAAAAATACAACGCCGAAGAGCAATCACAACAACAGTGCTGAGCTGTCCACAACCGAGCATTGGTTGCCTGGAACAGGCTCTACACCTGCCTGTCAGCCGATATTACTGGTCGAGGATGATCCTGAGTTGGCTGGTCAGTTGCAGTTGTTATTAACGCAGCGCGGCTATCCGTTGTGTTGGTGTCAGGATGGCGCCACTGCATTGGCTGCAGCTTTGGCGCAGCCTTTTGCCTTGATCTTGCTGGATATCCGCTTGCCAGATCTGGATGGTTTTCAATTGCTGAGTTTATTACGACAGAAAATACCTACCCCAGTGATGATTTTATCGGCTTGTGGCGCTGAGGCGGATCGGATCCAGGGTTTTACCCATGGTGCTGATGATTATCTGGCAAAACCATATAGTTTTACTGAGCTGTTGCTGCGGATTGAAGCTTTGCTCAGGCGTTGTAGTGCGCCTCAGCAGACGGATCCGGCAGTACTTCAGTTGCAGCAGCCGGGCCAACCCGGTTTGATATTGCAACGTACGCCAGCCAAAGCTGAGTTCGGCGAACAGCCACTGGCGCTGACTCCAGTTGAATTTAAATTACTATGGCTGCTGTTGTCACAACGACCTCAGTTGCTGGCTAAACGTTGGTTATATCCGTTAGTGCTGGAACGAAATTTTACTGAGCACGATCGCAGCCTGGATATGCACCTGAGCCGGTTGCGGAAAAAACTTAGTGCTGTCGGCTTTGATGGCGAACGTATTATCACTGTGCATGGGAAAGGTTATCGCTTGTTATGAGGCAACGACCATTATTCTGGAAACTGTGTTTAGTGCTGGCGGTTGGCACTGTGCTGTTATTCTGGTTGATTGCCTACAGTCTGGATCTGCTGGAACGGCAGCAAAGCATGCTGTCCTCAGCCGCCAGGCAGCAACTGTTAGCTTATCGTGATCAGGCTCAGCTTTTACATCAGCAGGGCGATCAGGTCGCTCTCGGGCAATGGTTGGCCAGGGTATCAAAGGCAGAGCAGAGTTGGCTGACCATCGCAAAGGTTGATGTCAGTAGTGCGCAGCTATCCCAAATGCAGCAGCGTTTTAGTGATGGTTTTATTCTCGGTCGCAGTATCGACTGGCCCATCCATCTGCACCTGGCTTATAACCCGATCATGGATTTGCCTTTTGCCGACGGCAACACACGTTTGCTGATTGAGCTGCCAGCTAGGTTACGACCCGGCATGGCGTTTCGGCCGGTCAAGCTGGTCTTGCAATTTGTGCTGCCGTTATCGGTGATGCTGCTGGCGACTTTGCTGTTATACCGGCATTTGATGCAGCCTTTGCGGCTACTGCAACAAACAGCCGATCAGCTCAGTCGTGGTCAGTTGGACAGTAGAGCCAGACCTTTGCTTGGCAATCGACAGGATGAATTCAGCCGGCTGGCGGAGCATTTTGATCAAATGGCAGACCAAATTGCCGGGCAAATTCAGCAACAACGCCAGTTTATTGCTGATATGTCGCATGAACTGCGCACACCCCTGGCACGGATTGGGCTAGCGCTGGATTGCGCCAGCGCCCGGTTAGATCCACAGTTGATGCTGAACAGAATTCAGGCCGACTGCGCTGCTATGCAGCAACTGGTTGATAATGCCTTAACTTTGGCCTGGCTTGATAATGAGCAACCTCAACCTGCGCAGCAGCTGTTTTATCTGGACGACTTGCTGGATGTGCTGCTGGAAAATGCCCGTTTTGAATTTCCCGATCGCCTACTCACTGGCGACTGGCCTGCAGATTTACCGATGCAACAGGGCAGCCCGCAGCTACTGGGGCAGGCGCTGGAAAATCTGCTGCGCAACGCCCTGCGCCATACCCCGCCGGGTGGCAAAGTGCAACTGCAGTTGCAACGCCTGAACGCAGGTTATCAGCTCAGTATCCGTGATCAGGGGCCAGGGGTCAGCGCGACGTTATTACCACTGTTAGGACAACCTTTTTTCCGGTTACCGGGTAGCGCCAAATATGGTCAGGGTTTTGGTCTTGGGCTGGCGCTGGCGAAACGGCAAATCAGTGCTGCCGGTGGCCGTTTGCAACTGAGCAATATTGATCACCCGTTGGATCCAGCGCAGAGCCAGGGCTTGCAGGCTTTGGTTTGGCTGCCGGCCGGCTTGCAAATGTAACAAATGTAAAAGTAGTTTGTTTTCCGGTTCGGATCACTACAATAGCGCGCAAATGATAATTGTTCTTATTTGAGGTGCGCAATGAAGTTTTCCCGATTGAGCGTTGCTGTGGTAATAGCCAGCAGCAGTTTACCTGTCATAGCCGCAGAGCAGGTGCTTATTGCTCAGCCGAAGCGACAACAACTGGCTGAGCAACAAGTGGAACGTGTGCAGGTGCTTGGCAATAGGATCACCGCGGAACGGTTATTGATCAGTCAGGATGACTGGCAAGCACAGCAGGCAAAAAATATGGCTGATTTATTTGCCAATGAAGCTTCGGTCGCGGTGGGCGGGTCGCTTGGCGTGGCGCAAAAGCTGTATCTGCATGGCTTGGAAGACTTGTTGCTGAACGTCTCGCTGGACGGTGCTGTGCAATCCGGCAGTATGTTCCACCATATTGGCCGGCTCAGTCTTGAGCCTGAGTTACTGCGGCAGGTCGAGATTCAGGCCGGACCTGGCGATGCCACTCAGGGGGCTGGCGCGCTCGGTGGCAGTATCGATTTTGTCAGTAAAGATGCAGCAGATTTATTATTGCCGGGCCAGCATTTTACCGGGTTGCTCAAAGGGGCGACCGCTTCAGTCAACCACGGTCGCAAAACAAATCTGACCCTTGCTGGCCAGTTGCATCCGGATTGGGGTTTACTCGGTAGTTGGTCAGAGCAAGACACTGAGTTACAGCGTGACGGTGCCGGTCAGCGCTGGGACGGTACTGCGGCAGAGCAGCGTTTTACTTTTGTGAAGCTATCCGGCCAGCTCAGCGAGCAACAACAACTTAAATTAAGTGTGGAGCAGGCACGCGATCAAGGTTTGCGGGCTCAGCGGCCAAACTGGCAAATCAGCAGTTGGAATAAAGCATTCCCACTGACCACAGAGCGCAAAACCCACACGCTGAATTATCAATTTGATGCTGATTCCGCCTTGGTCAATCTGCGTCTGGCGGCCTATCACAGTGATACCGTTTTACAGCAAAATGCCCGCTTTGGTCTGTATGAAGGCGGGGTTAAAAACCGTGGTTTTGACCTGCGTAATGGAAGCCAGTTTGGTCAGCATCAACTGGAATACGGGGTGGATCAGCGTTATGAAGAAACCCATTTGGCGGCGCTGGAGAAACCAACAGTCCCGGTCGAGGGCGAAAAAGCCCGCGTGCATGGAGTGTTTTTGCAGGATTATTGGGACTTCGCACCAGACTGGCGGTTAAATGCCGGTGTCCGTTTTGATGATTATCAAGTGACGGATATGAAAAAACAGCAGCTGAGTTCCAATGGCCTAAGTCCGAATCTGGGCTTGTCGCATCAGCTGACAGCCGCCTGGCGTTTATACGGCGGTTACAGCAGCGCACTACGCGGTCGGCTGACCACCAACAGTTTCGTGCTTGATAATCGAAGTAATGCCGCTGATTTAACGGCAGAACAAGCCCGTCATCTGCAGTTTGGTGCTGAATATCAGACCGGTCAGCTAATGCTGACGGGTAATCTGTTCCGGACCCGGATTGACGATGCCATTTCAGAAGTGAAAAAGGTCTATCGCAATGTCGGTGAGCTGCAGTCACAAGGTTTTGACCTGCAGTTGCGTTATCAACTGGCAGACTGGCGTTTTAGCGCTGGTGTCAGTCAATCTAAGGCTGAACTGAATCAGTTACCGCTCAATAGTTATGATCATGGCAGCCTCGGCAATCAGGTTGGTCGCACCTGGACGGGCCGTGTTAGTTATCAGTTAGACCAACACTGGTCAGCTGGCTTCAGTAGCAGAGCCTTGCAAGGCAAGCACAATATTCAGACTTCGGCTGGCCTGATCCAACAACCTGGTTATGCTGTGCATGATCTCTTTATCAACTGGCAACCGGCCGGGCTGGAAGGGGTCAGGGTGGATCTGGCGCTGCGCAATATGTTCGACAAGTTCTACCGTGATCACGCCACTTTGGCTGATTATCAGCATTTAAAAGGCTTTGAAGGGCTGGCGGGTTTACCTGAGGCGGGTCGGGATGTCAGATTGACGCTAAGCTGGCAATTTTAAGCTAAAGTGCTGCATCAACTGAAACTGATAATAATGGCGAATGTCTGGTGCCAGACATTCGCCTTGATGCATTTAAAGCGACCGCAATCTTGTTCCTACAGATTGGGACCAGCTTTAGTTGCGGACAAAGCTAGTACTGGTGATATGCATCACACTTTGTACCTGTTGTGTTGCAACTTGTTGTGGGCCTTTGCTGGTGTAGCTGCTGACCAGCAGATATTGACCGGCTTCAGTGGCGGGCAGTTTAATTTTGCCCTGGCTGTCGGTGACAAAACTTTTCGACCAAAAACCAGGTTTGTACAGCTGCAAACTGTGGCCAGCCAGCGGTTTCCCCCGAAAGCTCAGCACAAATTCATCGCCACCGGCTTTGAGTGGGGTAAATTCAAAATCTAACAGCGGCGCTTGATGCTGCTGACCAGTGCGGGCATATAAAATGCCAGCTTGTAATCCGTCCTCGGTTTGCCAGGGTTGCCAGACGTTGTCGGCGTAAAAACTGACATCCTTGCTCCCTGCGGGTACCAGCAAATGGTCTGACTGCACTTTTACCGCCAGTTGGGTACTTTGCCCGGCTTCGGTCAGAATGGCGTCTTTGAGTTGCAGCAGGCCTTCGCGTTGCTCCAGCTCAGTGCCGGGTTCGCCAAAAAACACCCGGACAGCGCCAGTCGTGTCACGTTCCAGCCAGACTTCATGGCCGCTGGCAGTCAGGCTGCATAAGCCAAGCAGAGCGGCGGCGATCAATGATGATTTCATCTGAGTTCCTTGTTGATTAGAGTGTATAACGCAGGGTGAGATTGCCGTTGCGCGGTTCACCGTGATCGGCGTACCCCCACATCGAGCGGTAATAATGCTGATCCAGCACATTATTCAGATTCAGCTGGATTGAGAGCTGTGGACTGAGCTGATAATTCAGCATCAGATCCAGCAACGAATAAGCCGGTTGTTGCTGCCGGTAAGGCACCGGCGGTGTCAGCCGGATGCTGCCTTCGTAATAACTGTCGCTTTGCCAGCGCCAACTGACGGCCAGATCCAGATCGGTCACTGTGGCGGATAAATCATATTTTGCCATCAGTTTCAGCACCTGAGCTGGCAGATAAGTTTGCCGCAACTGACCTTGTTTATCCTCTGCGGTATTGCGGGTGTAACCGCCACTCAGCGTCAGGTCGTCTGTCAGTTCACCCGCCAGTTCCAGTTCATAACCATCAGTGGTGATCCCATCCACACTTTGGTAAATCCAGTAGCCGTTCGGTAACTGACCCAGGCCGGCAAATTCCGGTTCGCGGTCTTTTTGTGTGCGGTAAATAGCGGCCGACATATTCAGTGCACCGGCAAAAAAAGCACCTTTGAGACCGGCTTCAATATTACTGCCTTCGGCCGGGGCCAACAGGTTGCCATCGGCGCCAAAAAAAGTGCCGGGTTTAAAAATTTCGGTTTTGCTGCTGTAAAGGGCCAGTTGTTCGGTCAGGTCGTACACTAAACCGACATAAGGAATAAAAATACCGCTGTTATCAAGGCTGGCGGGATTGGTCGTGCCAATTAAATCCTGATCCTGATAGGACCAATTGCTGAGGCGGCCGCCTAACATCAGTTTAAGTGGCTCTGCCAGCGTCAGCCGCACTGTGCCATAAACACCAGACTGACGCTGCTCACTGCGCCGGCCATTGCTGGGGCTGGCCGGAATGGCCGGGGCGGCAAAGTTGCCAGCATCGCGCAGATGGTAAATCTTCAGCTTTGGATCTGAGGTATCGGAGTTGTAGTTCACATTATCAAACAGGTTTTTGCCAGCATTAAAGCCAACAACAGCACTATGATCCTGGTCAAATAAACTAAATTCGCCAGTGCTGTAGAGGTTAAAGCTATGAGTGTCCGATATCCGGTCATGCAAAGCCGCATTGGTTTTATCCCAAACTCCGACAAAAGCGCCGCTGCTTTTGTCGATATAATCGCCCGGATAAAAAGCCAATGCATCAATAGTGGCGTGACCAAACCGATAGGCACTATACAAGGACCAGCCATTGTTAAACCGATGTTTCAGCTCGGCCATCAGGCTATGTTGACTGACATCCCAGTAAGTCCAGGGCTGCGAGGTTGAAAAATTCCGACCTAGTTCAACCGGACTGCCGTCGGTGTAAAATGCCGGGTTAGAATTCCAGTTAAACACGCCATCGGTATTGTTTTGCTGATAATCCGCCAGCAATGACAGCTCAGTGGCTTCAGCCAGGCTGGTTTCGACCACGCCATAAAAAACCTGGCTGCGGCGCTGATAGCGGTCAACAAATGAATCTTGCTGCTGAACGGCGGCCACGGCCCGGCCTTTCACGGTGCCGGTTTCATTCAGCGCTGAGCTGACATCAGCGCTCAACCGGTAACTATCCCAGGAGCCAACACTGGCGCTGCTGCTGAATTTTTGCTCGCGGCTGGGCCTTTTGCGGATAAAGTTAACGGTGGCCGATGGCTCGCCCAAACCACTTAAGATACCGGCCGCGCCTTTGAGCACTTCGACCCGTTCGGCGATCACTGGATCCAGGCCTTGATCCATCGAACCGCTGTAAACATGAGAGGCGGAGGTGGTGATCAGGCCATCAATCTGTACCCCGGTATCCAGCGCATAACCGCGGACAAAAATCTGACTATTCTCCGAGGCATCCCCAACCATAGTGACACCAGGCGTGTGATTCAGCACTGCTTCCATACTGTGCAGATTTTTATCGCTGATCAGCTGGGCTGTCACCAGAGTGACACTTTGCGGCGTTTCTTTCAGCGACATCACCAGGCCAGTGGCGCTGTTCATGGCGGCTGCGGTGTAGCTGCCACGCACTGAGATATGCTCGGTGTTAGCTGGTGCTGCGGTAGTTTTGGCTTTGCTGTCCGGGGTGGTGGCAGCTGACACCGCAGCCGATAACAGACTCAGACTACAGGGCAACAGGAAGGCGGCATGCCACAAACGGCTGCGGACAGGTCCGACAACGCACATATCATTACTCCTTATGAAAAACTTGGCTGACAGCAAAACAGTCCTGCTGATTGGACGGAATTAGACTAATCGGGACATCAAGCTAAATGCGAATCGTTATCATTATATTGTTTTTGCTCGTCAGGCGCTATGTTTTTCTGCGTGTCATCATGCCTGCGTGCTGGACTGCTGCAAGGTGGGGCTGTTGTGTCATTGAGCGCTGGATGGTTGGAACTGATAGTTGCGGCCGGCGGGAACACATGGATGGGCGAGGATTGCGGCTGGCGCTGCAGCACAGCCCAGGCGTCAGCTATCATGGCGGCGCGCTACATGGCAGCGCCGTCAGGCTGAGGTTTGCTGGCGCCTTTGCCAGAACCGGGCTTGTTGCCAGCGTGGCTCGCTCTGATAAAAATGCCGACGTAATTGCTGATAAGCGGCAAAATGCGCCAGAATGTCCTGCTGATAGAGCTGGCGGCCAGTCAGCGCAGTCGGGCTGGCCAGCTGCCCGGCGGTTGGCTCCGCCTGCAGTTCAGCGACCACCAGTCTGGCGGCATGGCAGGCAGAACTGATAGCAAAACCCAACCCCATCGATGAAATCGGATCAAAAGCACACACCGCATCACCCACCGCAATATAACGCTGCAGTTGCTGACTGTCGCTATACTGACTACCGGCATTGCGCAGCCAAGGTTGCACCGACAACGGCTGACAATGCTGTAATCGTTGTTTCAGTTGCTGGCTTTGCTGCAACCACTGCCACCAGTGCTGTTGCTGATTGAGCCGCAGCTGGCTGAGCAGATCGGCATCAGAAAAAAAAGTCGCGACATACTGCTGGTTGGGTAATCTGGCGGCATACCACCAGCCATATTCAGTACTTTCAATCAGTTGTTCCTGCGCAACTGCGACCTGATCTGGGCAGTGGAAAAAACAACCAGCCCCCATCAGTTGGTCCAGCCGATGTGTTTTGCCGCCGAGTTGTCGGCACAAGGCGCTGTTGCGGCCACTGGCGTCAATCAAATATCTGGCCCGGATCTGAAAGTCGGCTTGCTGTGGATGACTGCACTGCAACAGCCAGTCTGCCGCCGCGGTTGGCGCAGTGAGGGTACAATGGGTGCGCGGAAAAACCGTACCGCCTCGGGCTATTACTTGCTCAATTAACGTAAAATCAAAGGCTTGCCTATCCAATTGCACACTGGCATTTTCACTGCTGAAGATAGCATGCCGCACCCTGGGCAAAGCACTGCCCCAGTAGGTGGTGTCGCCATAACAGGGTAAAAAGCAAGCCGCGGGGAAATCTGTTTTCTGTAGCTGCAGATAGTCCAGCAAACTGAACAGGCTGTCAGAGACGTGTTCGCCGACCCGTGGTTGGCTGAAATCAGATTGTTCCAGCACCACCACGCGCAGATCCGAATAGGTTAACACACTGAGGGCGGCGCAAGCCCCAGCCGGGCCTGCGCCGATAATGACCACATCAGTGCTGATGCTGTTGTCAGGGAACATAGAGGGTTAGCGTCTCACTCTGGTGCCAGAACGTGGTGTACCCAGACCACCCGCCGCGACGGCAATAGGCTGGAATGCCCGTTGTTCCAGCGCTTGCACCATCTGGACTGCTCTGGCACTTTTGGCTTTGATCTGTTGGGTATTTTGCTCAATATAAAACACCGGAATGGTGGTTTCGTTATCATCTGGGTTACCGGTGATAGTGCCAACGCCCACTTCCTGATACGAGAAAATCTCGTGGTTACGCTCTGTTTCAGTAAAGTAGGGATACCCGGCGGCCTGGCTGTTTTGATCACGAATAAACGCCAGTGCCGACCAGTGTTCCACCATCTGCACAAAAGTGTTCACGCCACGGGCATAATTGGCTTGTTGTCCGGCTGGTAAATGTGATGCTGCCTGTCCGGCGGCAGTGATATCGCCGGTCAGGACATCCCATGGACTTTGTGGTGGCCACCAGTAAGCGTAATAAGTGGGCGGTAGTGGTTTACCATCCGTTTTGTTCACTTCCGGCACCGTGAAGTTGACGGTTTGCACCGTACACTGGAAGAAGTCGGCCTGCCATGGACAAGCCATCCGTTTGGTCAGATCGCCTGGCTGACAGCTACCTTCGGCACATTCATCACGCGACGGCGTTAAGCCGGTGTGCTGGTAGCCATTTGGACCCATTTGATCGGCGATTTGATAAGGTGCCGCATAAATGGCTGGGTTTTGCATACTCCAGGTCACTTCAATGCCCGGACACATCGGCAAACCAACACAATTACCGACACTGCCCTGATCCAGCGGATGCACCCTGAATGGTGCGGCATCGGCGCTATTATCAAAGCGGCCTGCGGCCCATTGACTGAGCAAAAATTGCTGGGTTTCATTCAGCGCCAGAAATTTCATAATCAGATCATTACTGACCGAGTTACTGCCGGAATTGAGCGGTAGCATCGGAAAGTTATCTTTAAACAACACCTGTTGCGGTTGATCCGGTGACGGATCACCTTCTTTATTCAAGCCGCGGAAATAAGAAAAATACTGTTGCCGGTTGGCCAAGTTTGCTGCGCTATTGTCGGCATAATCGAATTGGCGTGAATTAAAGGCGTTCATCGCCTGCACATTGGCGACCCACTGATAACGGCTGAGCCGTTCGACAATTGGCTGAATATCACGCTGATAATTGGCACGAAAATTCGGGTTAAACTGGCCTGAGCTATAGAGTTCCGGCACCAGATCAAAAAAGCGCACGCCAACATCAAACATGGTGTCAGATAAGGTGGAAATATTGACTATTTCCGGCGCAAAATCTGGCGATCCCACCACCACCCAGGCCTGCAACTGCTCAGTCCGGCCATCCTGAAAAGTCACGGTGCAATAAACCGGGCCATCGGAAATATCATCGTGCCAGGTATTGGAGCCACCGTAGCTGGTCAGCGGCTCGTTGCCACCGGCATGACCATAACCGCCGAGCACGATCAGCCGGCCCTGGCTGTCCGTCAGCAAATCACCCAATGTGGTGACGGCGGTACCGTACAACACAGTACTGGGTGGATAAGACACCGGATAACCGGCTGGTGCATTGGCCTGATCAAAGCCGATACTTTGCTGGCGGCCACTGACCACCCGCGGGCCCGGATCGATGATCAGTTGTTGCCTGGCCTGTTCACCCACCAGATTTGGATTCCGTAGCGGGACCTGTTGTTGCTGGTAACTGTTATGCGGACCATAGAGTAAATTACCATTTAACTCGCTGTACTGATACCAGGCGGCTTTTTTATTCGCCAGATGGACAGTCCACTGGATCGACTGCACGCTGGGGCTGTCGAGTGTCAATTCAGTGCCATCAGCTTGTAGCAACTGAAAGGGCTGGCCCTGACGCCGGACACGGCCAGCAGCATCTTTAAAGTGCTGGACCGGACCGCCTTTATTACCAAAAGGATCGGCTTCAAACGGGAGTTGGCCAATTTGTTGTGGGGCTAGGTAAAACTGTTCCGGGCTGTTGCCTAAGCGGGCAACACCAATGGATGGGTGAATACGCAGAGCCATAGCTATGTTCCTTGTCTGGCTGGGATTGCCGTCTGCAATGACGGGCAATAGTGGTCGTAACATTCGGCAGCGTCATCACGCCTCGGCCGAACCGTGTTACCAGCGCCTTTGTCGAGTCAGTGAAAGGCCATTCAAGGCTAGCCGGGCAAGTCGAAAATGATGTAGCAAAAGCATGATATTGTGCTGATATTGCGGTGATGAGGTGCTAAAAGGGCTGCTATTTCAGCTTGCTGTCGTTGGTGTTG
This sequence comes from uncultured Rheinheimera sp., assembly GCA_964525695.1. GTDB lineage: Bacteria > Pseudomonadota > Gammaproteobacteria > Enterobacterales > Alteromonadaceae > Pararheinheimera. The sequence continues at coordinate 28,454 of CAZGHW010000013.1, forward strand.
GCCAGCATATCTGCAGTTGTGGCCACAGTTGCTGCCAGTTTTTTTGCCTGACTCGTTCGGTAAAAACCGCCGGTCTGGGGTAATGCGGATTCATCGCAACCTGCAAAGACCAGTTGGCTGCCAGACCAAAGGCGGTGGTAAAACTGAGCTGATCATTGCTCTGCAGGCGCACCCCGACGCAGGTCGGAATTTCCACCCAGCGGCTGATGCCATCGGCACAATCCTGGTAGGGGGCATGCCCATGCAGCAGATGCATCCGGGCTTGATTACGCACCTCAAAGCGATAACCTGGTAACTGCTGCTGCAGCCAGGCTTCTGCCTGTTGTTCGCGGGCAGTATTGATATCGCTGGCATCGAAATATACCAGATCAATATCGTTCAGTGCTGTCATCGGCAGTTGATGCAGCTGATCCCAAATGGCATTACGTAAAAAACCAGCGCCCAGATACCAGTCCGGTAAATTCAACTGTCGTGCTAATTGCAGACAACGCCAGCGCAAGGCATCTTGTTGCAGCAAGCTGGTGGTGCGTGAGGTGAGATCCATGTTTATTCTGCCCAGCGCGCTTTAATAGCTAAGATCTGCGGTAACTGACTCTTGAGCAAATCAACTAAGGCGGGTTCAAAATGCAGGCCGCGTTGTTGTTGCAGATAGTCCAGCGCCGCTTCGACTGTCCAGGCTTGTTTGTAAGGTCTGGTGCTGGTCAGGGCGTCAAACACATCACAAATGGCGACAATTCTGGCCTCGAGCGGAATTTGCTCGCCCGTCAGACCAAAAGGATAACCACTGCCATCCCATTTTTCATGATGATACAGCGCCACTGTTTTGGCACTTTGCAGCAGCGCTGAATCACAATCACCAATAATTTCAGCGCCGATCAGCGGATGCCGTTGCATCTGCTGATACTCCTCGCTGGTCAGTTTGCCGGGTTTGAGCAGAATGTGATCGGGAATACCAATTTTGCCAATATCGTGCATAGGCGCGGCATGCAACAGGTTTTCTGCCGCCTGCGCACTAAAACCATAAGCCAGTGCCAGCACCTGCGCATAATGACTCATCCTCAGTATATGCAAGCCGGTTTCATTGTCTTTGTATTCGGCGGCCCGGCCCAGTCGTTGGATCACCTGTAATCTGGTGTGTTTTAAGGTTTCGGCCTGTACCAGCGATAAATGGGTTTTTACCCTGGCTTTCACCACGGCCGGACTGATGGGTTTGGTAATGTAATCAACAGCGCCGACGGCAAAACCCTCGGCTTCATCCATTTCTGCTGTTAAAGCCGTGACAAAGATCACCGGAATGGCCTGGCTGGCGGGATCGGCTTTTAACTGGCGACAGAGGTCAAACCCTGTCATGTCTGGCATCATCACATCCAGCAGTATTAAATCCGGCCGCTGCTGCGCGAGCAGTTGCAGCGCTTCGGCAGCACTTTTGGCAAACAATAAGCGGTAATCCTGTAGCAAAATGCTGCGTAACACCCGCAAATTGGTCGGCTCATCGTCGACCAGCAATAAGGTTGGTTGTTCAGTGTGCATCGCGACCTCGCTGCCCGCTGGCAAAATTGGCTCTCTCGTGCTGCAACTGCTGTTGCAGTTTGAATAACAATTGCCCGCCTTGTAAAAAATCAAAATCGTTCAGACTGTCCAGCAATAGTTGCACTTGTGGATGCCACGGCCCCTGATACTGTGCCAGTAATTCCAGCATCGGATCGTCTAATTGGTGCTGTGCCACCAGGGGCGCTAACTGTTGCAGCACATCGGCCAATGCTGTGGTGCTGACGCTGAGCGCTGGGTCTGTTGTCTGCGCATGCAGTTGGGCTAATTGCTGGTAATGCGCCTGCAACAAGGCCAAACAATGTAACATTTTTTCCAGCAATTGCTGGCAGCGTTGTGGTTGTTGTTGCCGCGCTGCTTGTTCCAGTTCAGCACTGACTTTACTGAATGGCTCTAACGCCAGATTACCACTACTGCCTTTGATGGCATGGGCCAGTTGTTGTACTGCCTGATAATTCCCTTGTGGTAACCAGTCGCAGGCTTGCTGTAACAAAGGTTGCTGTTGCTGCAGAAACTGCTGTAAGGCTGGTAGATAGACCGACCATTGCCCCCAAAGTTGCAGTGCTTTGTTTTGATTCAGCAAGGCTGACGACGAAGGTTCCGCTACCGCTGTGGTGGTCAATGGCGATGCAATATCCAATTGCAACACAGTCGCTATCTCCAGACATAAATCAGCAAAATCAACGGGTTTGCTGGCAAAGCCTTGCATTCCCGCCGCCATCGCAGCATGTTTATCTTCTGCCAGCACGCTGGCAGTTAACGCAATCACCGGCAATTGTGGCCGGCCTGTGGCTTGTTCTTCCTGACGTAACAAGCGACAGGCCTGTAAACCATCCAGCACGGGCATCTGAATATCCATCAGCACCAGATCAAACTGTTGTTGCCGCACAGCCTGTAACGCCTGCTCGCCATTGCTGGCGGTCCAGACCTGATGGCCAGCGCGTTGCAGTAGTAGTTGTAACAGTTCCAGGTTCTGTGGAATATCATCGGCGATCAACAGTCGTAGCGGCGGTAACTGCGGCAGAGCACCGGTACTGGCTGTGCTACTGGCGACGCCAGGCTGCAGCGGCAACCGGAAACTGAAGCAACTGCCTACTCCCTCACGGCTTTGCACGCTGATCTCGCCACCCATCAATTCGACCAGTTGCTTGCTGATGGTCGTGCCTAAGCCTGTTCCGCCAAAGCGACGGCTCATCGACGCATCGGCTTGGGTAAAGGCTTCAAAAATATGCCCCAGCCGATCATCCGCAATACCGATGCCGGTATCTGTGATGCTAAATTGTAGCCATTGCGTGCTGGAGTCCGGTGCGCCAGCAACATCGGTCAGCAGTTGCACTTGCACCAACACTGAACCTTGCTCAGTGAACTTGATGGCATTCCCTATCAGATTGGTCAGCACTTGGCGTAGCCGCTCCGGAGCGCCGCGATAGTATTCGCCCAACTGCTGGTCAAACTCCAGTTGCAGCGCCAGTTGTTTTTTCCGGGCTTGGATCCAGAGGGTAGAGACCACAGCATCCAGCAGCGCCGGTAGCGAAAAGTCCTGCACTTCCAATTCCAGCTTGCCCTTCTCCAGTTTGGCGCTGTCGAGAATATCGTTCAGTAAATGTAATAACGAATGGGCCGAACTATGGATGGTTTGCAAATGTTTATGCTGTTCAGCACTGAGCGGTGAGCTGAGTAACAGATCACTAAAACCAATAATAGCGTTCATTGGGGTGCGGATTTCATGGCTCATATTGGCCAGAAAGGCCGCTCTGGCTTCGGCTGCCAGTTCTGCTTTGTCTTTGGCTTCGCGCAGTTCAGTTTCCATCTGCTTGCGCTGGCTGATGTCCATGATAAAACCATCCAGCCACAGAATATCGCCCTGGCTGTCACGAATAGCTTCACCTTGCTCCAGGACCCAGCGCACTGAATTATCCTGATGCCGGATGCGGTATTCCAACTGATAACTGCCACTGAACAGTTCCAGTTGCTGCAGTTGCGCCTGATCCTCCGGATGTACCAGCGCCAGCCATGATCGGCGCGGCGAAGGCAGCATAAAGTCACTGGCTGGATACCCACTGATACTGCTGATGGCATCACTGATAAATAACATCGCCCAGTCTTGCTGGTATTGGCAGCGATAAGCCGCGCCCGGAATATTACTCAGTAACGAGCGTAGTTTGGCTTCGTTCTCCTGCAGTGCCTGTTCCATTTGCCGCCTGACACTGAGGTCGGTAATAAAAGCGACAAACACATCCTCATCCGGCAACCGGACATGGCCAATGGCCAACCGTACTGGCAATGGCTCGCCATTTTTATGTACAGCCTCGACATCACGACCGACACCGATAATTTTGGCGTTACCACTGTGCAGATAATTACCCAGATAAGAATCATGTTCGCCGCGGATCAATTCAGGCGTCAGCAGATTCACATTTTTCCCAAGTAATTCAGCTTGCTGCCAGCCAAAAATTTGTTCAGCCGCTTTGTTCATGCTGAGGATCAAGCCTTGGGCATTAATAGTGACAATGCCATCGACCGCGGTATCCATCATGGCGCTGAGGCGGCTTTCATTGGCTTTTGCCTGCGTACTGGCTTCGCGGTATTTCAACAATAGATTGATGGCAACCACCAGGCTGCAAATCACCAAGGTGGTGAAGCTGATCGCCATCGCCAGCACCAACGGCATTTCACTGGCGGCCAGTTCAGGTCTGAAACCAGCAGGTGGCACAAAGCGGGCTGCGGCCATGCCGGTATAATGCATGCCACTGATAGCACTGCCCATCACCAGACTGCTCAGCAACGTCAGCCAGTGGGGGGCCAGTTGCAAACGTTTCAGCCCGAAGCGGATCCAGATCGCCAACACTGCCAGCACCACAGCCACCAGAATGGAGAACAAAAAAGTGGTTAAGTCGTAACGCAACGCCACTGACATTTGCATCGCTGCCATGCCGCTATAGTGCATGGTGCCAATGCCGGCGCCAACCAAGACGCCGCCGGTTAACAATTGCGGTAGCCGTAAGCGTTTTTTACTGATCAGATCCAGCGCCACCCAGGACGCTGCAATACTGGGCAACATCGATAAAAAGGTCAGTCCCGGCTGATAACTGACGTCGGTACAGAGTGAAAACGCCAGCATACCGATAAAATGCATCGACCAGACACCGCCACCGAGTGCAATACTGCCACTGCCCAGCATCAATAAACGCAGCGATCTTTTCTGCACACTGATAGCCTGCACTGTGATTTGAATGGCCATAGCTGAGGCAAACACCGCAATCAGCACAGATAACAGCACCAGTCCCGGGCTGTAAGTGCCGGCCAACAGTAGTGGATCGGCCGGGTAGTCAAACCAGGGAGCTAACCAGCTCATGATGCTCTCCTCTGCGCAGCGGCTGCGTCGTTATGCAACTGCCGACACTGCCATCTCAGTTCAGGCAATTTTAGTTGAAAAAATCAGCGCAACCGCTGTCGTGAGTAGATTTGGCTTCCGACAACAACGCTGAGTTGGGAGCTCTGACTTTATACTGCAGATGTAAGCTTATGATTACAAGGTGATTTTTTGATTTAGCTGTAAAAGGCAGTGCTAGTTTCCTGTCATTTACCAAGCTGCTATCAGTTTTACACGCTATTCACTTTCAAGCCGCAGCGCTGCGTATGTCACGGTCATCCGGCACAAGGTAAAACGACGGCTTGCTGAAATCTATTCAGAGACTACACTTTGTTAAATATTTTGGCTAAAAGTGTTTTTTATGTTTAGGTTTATTCTGTTGCTTTGCTGTCTGTGCCTGGCTGCTGCCAGCAAACCTGATTTGCTGCTGGCGCAGTTGTACGACGAAAGCATCGATGTGCGGCAGTATTGGATCAGCGAAAAACTCGATGGCGTGCGGGCGTTTTGGACAGGTCAGCACTTAATCACACGTGGCGGCCAGGTCATCGCCGCACCGGATTGGTTTATTGCACAATTTCCAGCGCAAGCCTTAGATGGCGAGCTGTGGCTGGGGCGCAATCAGTTTGCCCAGACTTTGAGTATTGTCAGTAAAGCGCAGCCGGTGGCGCAGGAATGGCAGCAGATGCGGTATGCGATTTTTGAATTGCCAAACGCAGCGGGCACCTTCACTGAGCGCATCGCAGCCATGCAAGCGCTGGTGCAGCAATCGAACAGTCCTTACCTGTGGTTGATCCCACAATTTCGCTTACAGAGCAAAGCTGAATTGATGGCGAAACTCCGTCAATTAGAGCAACAAGGCGCTGAAGGCCTGATGTTGCATCATCAGGCGGCACTGTATAAAACCGGCCGCAGCGCTGATTTACTGAAACTAAAAAGTTATCAGGATACCGAAGCTGTGGTGATTGGTTATCGTGCTGGCAAAGGCAAATATCAGGGCATGGTCGGGGCATTAGTGCTGAAAACCCCGGAGGGTAAAACCTTTGCTATTGGCAGCGGTTTAACCGATGCGCTGCGGCAACAACCACCTCCGGTTGGCGCGCTGGTGACCTACCGGTTTAATGGCCTGACCAAAAATGGCCTGCCAAGGTTTGCCCGGTTTTTGCGGGTGCGGACTGAGTAGCCAGCTTTGAAGCCACCGGCACAAATCCGGATGGTGCATCAAGCGCGGCTTGGTTCACTTCATAGCATCAGGATTTGCCCTATCAGCATCGATGCGACGACGCACCTCGGCAATATCATGCGGCACTATGCCGTTTTGATTCCAGCCAGCGGTTAAATCAGCCCAGCTATCGGGATGCGCAACAACGGCATGTTCAGTATCGACTTCGGCAGCAGCTTTGCTGCTGTGTCCGTCACGGCGGAACATCTTTAAGGTTTTTCTGAAATTATTCAAACACTTGCGCATAATGGCGTGCATAGTTGATTTGGTGCGAAATGAGGTAAAGTGGCAGCATAATACTGAATGGCCACCTCTTACAAGAGACGGCGTATCTGCTGGAAAAATAGCGTTCAATTGTAAGGTCAGTTACCTTATGAAAGGCCTCACCCGAATAGTCGAGCCGTTGGCAATTTTTTGCATTGTACTCAGAGCTTTCTAAGGCTCTAAAGCTGTTTTATTTTTCGAAAAAAGCGGATGTGATGGCATATATATTGAGAATATCAACCCACCGCCAATTTCGCTGTGTCATGCCACATAAAATCAGGCATCGCTTGGTGCAGTTGCCAGATAATGTTCATTGGTTGCGAGCCGGTGTGGCTGATGTAATCGAGCTCACCAAAATTGACGAAGCCCATGGTTCGGCCGTATTCATCATCGCTTTGCTCACGGACAAATAAAAACAGCCTTTTACCCAGTGCTTTATGCTGAATGTACTCCAGACCACGGCCACGTTCAGGGCGAGCACTATTTTGCGATTGCCAGTGAAAACGCCACTCGTTAATGGCGTAGTCGTGATACATGGTATTTGGCGAAAATACTTTAGGGTTTTTGTTCAAAGTCACAAATAACAACTCAATATTCCGATCTTTGATCACAAAAACGCCTTCTCTTGAGACGGCTTGTTTCTCAAAAGTAGTGGCTCCAAAAGCTGCAATGATTTGTTCTCGGGCATAACGAGCGTGCAGCTGCAAAGGGACATTTACCAATTGAGCCATCGGCAGTTGTTGATGTTTGATCTGTTGCATTTGCCAAATAGTGACTTCGGCCAATTCATTGCTTAGCAGTGGATGATGTAATGCCGCTAAGCTTTCGCGTAGGGAAGTAAAACCTAATGCAGACCCCGTTTGTTGCCAAAAATCGTAATGCACTATGACCGCTCGTGGGTCGTTTTCGTCAATATTGTTGAACTGGTGTTGGCTTAGATTTTTTAGGTACTGCAAGTAGCTATGGTCATCACAACCTAATACCCGATTCTTAATGGCTTTGCTAAAGCGTTTGATTAAATCTGGCGTTGGTGTGGTATACGCTGTCAATGGTTGTTCTTCTGCCGCTTGTAAGAGCGTTGGCTTAGCTTGGTAATTTTTGAGCGCATTTGCCTCAATCAAAAGTTCGACCCAACCACGCTGTTTATATAGGTCATGAATGCTGAGCGTGTTGTTAAATCGTAAAAAATTTATCAGTGTCAGAGGTTCTGTGTGGCGTTGAGCAAACTGTTGGACCTCAGTATGTAATCTCTTGGAATTAAAAATAGCACTGCGAATATTTCGCAGGATCAGTTCCTGAGCCTGTTTACTCAGCGTGATGCTGCAACCCAAAGGTGCATTCGGGAAACCTTGTTTGATTTCGTCCTCAACAGCTCGGTTACTGCGACCAATTAAGGCTCTAAATTTGCTTGCAAAATCATATTCAGGACGGGAGTTCCCGACAAAATCCAGTACGGTACAACACTGTTTATGATCGGATAACCTCAACCCACGCCCCAATTGTTGCAGAAAAATCGTCAGGCTTTCGGTGGGGCGCAAAAATAACAGAGTGTCAATTTCAGGGATATCGACCCCTTCATTGAGGATATCGACCACGCATAAGATATTAATCTCGCCATGACGAAGAGCTTGCTGCTTTTGTGCTCGGTCGTCACTGTTGTCGCTGGTGAGAATGTCAGCTTTGATACCTTTCAGAAGAAACTGCTGCGCCATAAAGTTAGCATGGTCGCGGCTCACACAAAAAGCTAGCGCACGCATAGTACCTATATCGGTAACGATTTGCTCCATCGAACGTAAAATCTTATCGACTCGAGCTTGATTGTGGGTGTAAAGGTTTGTCAGCTGTGCAAGATCGTAGCGTCCACTTGACCAACTAATCTGGCGCAGATCGGTGTCATCATCAACCGCAAAATACTGAAATGGGCATAAATGACGTTGATTAATCGCTTCTGGTAAACGTATTTCTGTGGCAATTGCATTACCAAAATCAGCAAGAATATCACCACCATCATGACGTTCAGGGGTGGCCGTGAGGCCAACCAAAATTTTTGGTTGAAAATAGTTCAACAGTTTTCGGTAACTTTGTGCTTTGGAATGGTGCACTTCGTCGATGACAATAAAATCATAGAAATCTTCGCTTATATTTAATTTATCTAATTGATTATTCATTGTTTGCACTGAGACAAACAGCTGGCGGTAGTGTTCAGGTTGATAACTTCCGACCCACAATTCACCAAAATTGCCGTCACGCAGTACGCCACGATAAGCATTTCGCGCTTGTTTTAGAATCTCCTCACGGTGAGCCACAAACAGGAGGGTCGCACCTGGTTTTTGTTGCCAAAAACGCTCAAAGTCAAAAGCGGAAATCAAGGTTTTACCAGTGCCCGTTGCTGCCACTACAAGGTTTCTATGGCGTCCGTGCACCGTTCGCTCAACCATAAGCTGCTCTAAAATATCGCGTTGGTGTGCATAGGGTTTGATATCAAAAAAGTAACTCGCTGTTTCGTCTTTATGAATGCCTGCTTTTTGCAAGGCTTGGGTTAATTTTGTTTTACTCTCGATGGAACCATCAAAGGTTTCAAATTCTTTGGATGCCCAATAGGTTTCAAAGGTGTTGAGCGACTTTTGGATAATATGTGGGATTTCTGCTGAGGTTATCTTGAGGTTCCACTCCAGACCACTGGTTAAGGCTGAATGTGATAAGTTTGAGGAACCGATATAGCCAGTGTGGAAATCGGTGTTGCGCAAAAACAAGTAACTTTTGGCGTGAAGTCTTTCGCGATTAGTGTTGTAACTCAGTTTCACTTCAGTGTTAGGGAGTGAGGCCAGAAACTCTACTGCTTTGGCGTCTGTCGCGCCCATATATGATGTGGTAATAATTTTCAGCTGACGGCCACTCTGAGTAAACGTCTTCAATTCCTCACTAAAGATGCGAATGCCGGTCCACTTAATAAAAGACACTAACCAGTAAATTTTATCAGCAGATAAGATTTCCCGTTTCAGTTCCGCTTCCATCGAAATGCCAGCATTGCTGCCACAAAACAATTCGCTTTGCCGTAAACCTGTCAGTGGAAAAATCTGCTCAACGTATTTTTGTAAGTCTGCCGCCACAGGATTTTCGAAGCTGTAAATCGCTCTGAGAATTTTCCCCTGCGAATCAATAAGATTTTCTTCAAATAAATCATCGTGTTGAATTTGTTGTTTTAGCCATAGCAATAGGTTATTGGCGAGGTCAATTTGTTGCTGCAGTTGGTTGTCGCTACTTGGGACCGCATTGATCGCATACTCAAAAATCTTGGTTAGAAAACGCGAAAACCAATCTGCCGCTTCGCTTGTGCTGAGCTGGCGCTCATCAATGTAAAAACGCTCGCGATCCAGGTTTGCTTGCACCAACTGGGTAATTAATTGCTCATAAATGCCAAGTTGTTGCATGCGTTTTTGTTCCAAGTGATTAATTTTAGTGAGGTATTTAGGCGCGACTTATCAGCCTGCAAACACGCTTTCCCTGTGATACGACAGATATTTCTGCTGGCTGTCACGAACTTTCAGCGTCATCTCAGGACGGATCCCGAGCATACTTGGGCGTTCAAGGGTTGAAGACAGCAAAATACGGCCACTTTGTTCAAAACTGATAAAACCTTTATCGAAGGCTTTATCCAAATTGGCGACTAACAATAAGCCATTATTTGGATCAAGCCGTTCGAAATTGTCGGCAGCGCGCCAAGGTTTAATATGTGATGCCACCAGCATGGCGGGCATTGGGTAGCCGGTGACGGCACAGCCTTGCCATTGCTGTAGCAAGTGTTCGCGAAAGCGGCCTTGGCCGAGACGGATATTGATCAACACTGTTTTTTCAGTGGGCGATAGGCTGGTTGATTGTAGAATTTCATCCACATCAGCAGAAATATCGACTTGGCCAATATCCGCTAAAAACTCACCATAGCTCTTTAAAGCATTGCTATACATAGCTTTGCCTTTGAGATCTTTGGCTTTGAATTCAGCAAGTTCACGCAATGGGGTAATGGTTTGCTGATAGTGGTGGTAAGAACCTATCTCGGATAGTGGTCTATCTGTTAGACGATGTTGCTGTGCCAAATCGCTGAGGCTTCCTTGGACAGCACCTAGATAATTACGGACAGTTTTTGTTGATTTCCCCATTTGCGTTGCCCAGCGCTGATAGAGCTCAGGTAAGCGAGTCAAGTTGAGCGTCAGCGCTAAGCGCAGGTCGGCGCTGATAATACTGCTTTGAAAAAATTCAAATAATTCATCATCGAGATAAGCAAAAGCGATTTTGCTTTTGCTGTAGCGATCGACTTTGCTTGCATCAACTCCAGGTTGGAAATGCAGGTGCCAGAAGCCTTCAGAACGTAAATGGAAAAAAGGATTCTCTGGGGTGTCGGCGTCGTTCCCTGCACGTAACCTGGCAAAATGCAGGCTAAAGCAATGTTTTAGTTCGGCATTTAATTCAACACGGTTGCTTTGGATGGTGCCCATGCAAATTAAATCCATCACCGCCAGCAACAGACAGACCTTATGCGGTTTGCTGTGGCCATGTTGGCGAAGGGTATTTAAATCTTGGAACTTTTGCAGGTAAAACTCTAAGCTCATCCGTGGGTGACCTATTTATCCCTTTTTCAGTACCACAGTCTGCCACAGCACATCGCTGCGGCCAAGGGCGTCAGCGTCTAAGTGGCTGATCAGGACTGTCGAGAGTGACAGTTGCTGCTGCTGGATGAAATCGAACACCTCGTCGACACTGACAGGATAACTACTGCGGCCATCTGAAAAGTTGCCATGGCGCAGCGTCAGAACTAACAGTGCATTAGGGGCCATTAAGCTAACCAGTACTGGCAAAGCCAAAGCTCGTTCTTCGGTTGTTAAATGCATCCACACCGCAGAGAGCAGCACCAAGTCAAAACTTTGTTGCAAACCAATCACTTTGGGTAAATTTGGCAATCGGTCTGCCAGCCACTGAATGTCGTACTTAGCGGCAGGCTGCTGTTGCTGATACGCCATCGCTTGTTCAAGCAGTGCATTGGCGGGTTCAACTGCGGTCACTCGAAAGCCAAGCGTGGCTAAAAAGCGTGCGTCGCGGCCAGAACCTGCCCCAATATCCAGCGCAAGGCCCGGCGGATGTTGAGATAACAGGCCGAGCCAACTGCGATGCACTTCGGCGGCCGACACCGCTTCATATTGGCGAAAAAAATCTGTAGCCTTGTCGTTGTAAAGGCTCATGCCGAGATCCTTCGAAAGAGGTGATGTTGTCATGAATACTTTGCCAACTTAATGCTTTCTATGCACTGGAAGTGCACTTTTACCTATGCGTACTTTTCTGACATGCCCGAGTATATGTGAAGTCGGGAAGGGCGTAAATTTTGACCCAGTGACGGTTCGGCGCTTTAGTCAGCTCAAGGATCAAGGCGCCTGTTACTATCGCACTAAAGCGGCTGGTGCGACTTCGTCGCTCGTCATACTTGCTTTTATGCCTGTGCTGGCATGTAATGGCGCCGTTTTTTGTTATTCCCCGAAGGTAAGCTTATGCAAAAGATAGTCAGAGATATTGGATTGTTTGTGGTTGCTCCTATCGCGCTGCTGGGCGGTTTGTTGGCTTGGCAGTTTGCTGCCACCACGCCATCTTGCAGCAATGGCATTACTCAGCAAGTTGCTTCGCCGGACGATCGTGTTAAAGCCGTGGTGTTTGTCACCAGTTGCAATACAGTGCCAGGCTTTAGTAGTCATATTTCCATTTTGGCTAAAGATGGCATGCTGCCCGATGGGCCTGGCAATCTGTTTGCCAGTGAGGGACATCCGGAACAATTGGGACTGACAGTGAAGTGGCTGTCGCTAGATAAAGGTCGGTTAGAGTTGCAAGTTGCCAGCCAACAGCGCGGCACTGTATTGCATGCTGATCCGGTGTGGTCTGTTGATCCCAACATTACTGCGACTTATCAATTGGGGACACTGCCGGGCAAAACCGGTTCAGTCAAATGACTGATGTGACCCGGTAAGCAAACAGCAGTCACAGGACCGTGACTGCGATGGCGAAAACATGCGAACTGCAAACATTGTGTGTGTAAAACGTTAAAAATCCAGAGCTGTTGTAGACGTAAACAGCCCCGATTGCAGCATTTAAAGTAAGGCTTTAACTTGTGGTCCTATTTTGTCTTCAACTAGCATTTTGAACCCCATGCTTGTGGGGTGTATCTCATCATTCCAGAATTGGATGTCATCGCTCCATGGCGCATTTGGCAGCGGGATTGTTCCTTGAGTATCCACCACACAAATTCTTGCAGGATTTATCCGAATTAAATCAATCAACACGTCTCGGTATTTCTTTAACATTTCAGTACAAATTTCACGCTGCAATTGTTGGTCTGAAGTGATCTTACTGACTGTCGGCCACACCCATGGACCTCTTTTAAGACCGAATACTTCAAAGGCTTTGTTTCTCGGACTGATGAAATCATAGGTATGTAATACGATTTTTATCTTGCTGTTTTTTTCCAAAACACAGCTAAGAAGTTCAAAATATTGCTCCTTCATTTTTTCGAGCAGTTCATCGAAACGAGCAGTTAAGTAGTCATTAGGGGTCGTATTGGCGTTAACAGCTGCAGGCGCCTGAATAAGATACTCCATCGCATACCAGTCGTTAGAATTCGCCAACACATCATTGCCACCAGCGCTAAAAACAAGAATATCAAAATCTAAACGCGAGTTAGCCACAAGGCTTATCAATTCATTTTGCTCTGGATTTTCGCAGTGATTTAGCTCAGCAATATTGTTCAGCAAATCACCACTTTTGCTGATATTCAACATACATACTTTGCGTTTCAAGTATAAATATAATTGCCAGCTTAGATTGCTGGTATTTGGAATAGGAATATCAGCCCAGCTATCACCTTCGATCAGGATCCTGGGTAATTGAGCATTATTTAAAATAATTGAATTAAACTCCATCAGATTTCTGGCATACCTGTCCATATTTTAGCTCCAGTCAACTATCTCAATTAAATGGCGTCAAAACAACAAACAGCCGGTTATTTACTGCTCCATACAGATTTTAAAAGAATCGGAAAACATCACAGAAAGCTACAATGATAAAGCGCGATTAAGGCGAATTTTCTGTCTGATTCGATTAAATTAAAGCACTCAGGTCGATAGCATAGTTACTCTTCCTTCGAGCTACCAATCTACATCACAATTTGTGAATTTTTGGAGGTGCCACAGAGTACAAAATTCAAAACCCGAATCCACAACCGCATTTTTTAAATAATCCGCCAATGTTCCCAAAGCCTCCTTCCGCTCTGCAAAATAATCATGCCGGTTATAAATCCCTTCGACCTCTTTGAGTTTATGGTTTAAGCAGCGCTCGGTGACGTGGCTGGGGATGCCGATTCCGCCAGCAATGGATTTCGGTGGACGTCCATAAACATCATTCGACCTTTGGTTTTGCTTTAGTATTTTATTTTTATTTCATTTAAAATCAATTGTTTAATTTTGTTTTCTAGTGATTTAAAACACACTTACCCCCCACTTAAAAACACAGAAAAAAGCGATAAAAAATCACTTTTTAGGGCTGGAGTTTTGCGACGCCCGATGAATTACAGTTCATTTATCATCTAATTGTTACTGCTTCCCACAACCGTTGTCGTGGTTCGCTTTCCATGCTATTAATAGAAGCTTATATGTTGCTATTTATAAAAAAGAAACTAATAAGTTTCTTTTTAGGTGCCCATATTGATAGAAAGTTTTGGAGCAGTCCATGGCAGATCCGTTATTGACACAAATGAGACAAAGAAGGCTGCAGCTGTCGCTGAAACAGCAAGATATGTACATGCGGGTGGGTATTTCGCGTCAGCAATATCACCGTATTGAGAATAAAGGTAATCCACGACTGGATACTCTTGAACTGATTGCGCAAGGCTTAAGTGCAGAGTTGATGCTTATACCCAAAGAGCATGTTGAAGCAGTTAAAAAATTGCTAACAACAAATTTGGTGAAGAGCGAGTTGGTGGAGGAGCAAGCAGACGAGCAAAGTAGTTTAGTAGATGATCCCTGGCAAAATTTGCTGTGAGTTTTTGCTGAGGGACTGACACATTTGAGTTCAGTGAAAGGTGGGATAAATGGAAAAACTAAGGCTGTTAGAACTGACATTACATGACAACTTAGTGGGTTATCTGGCTGGATTCCAAAGTGGTCGTAATGTTCTTTTATTTGATGACTCGTTCAGGAACGATGCCAATCGTGCAACATTAAGTGTGATCACCCGTCCAGACTTTCCAAAATCAGACCCATTGCTGGCGCAAGATTGGGTTAAAAACCAGAAGCTGCATCCAATATTGTCCAATCTTTTGCCTGAAGGTTCATTACGTGAACTGATTGCACAGGGTCTGAAAGCGCATGTTGATCACGAATTTAAACTACTTGGTGCATTAGGACATGATCTGCCTGGTGCATTAATAGCAACGCCAATCAGTGCTGATCAAGTTCCGGCCTCGCTCAAACAACGGTTGCGCTTATCAAGTAATCAACCATTTGAAATCACTGATGAAGAACGAATTCAAAACGATAAGTTTTCGTTGGCTGGTGTACAAATCAAATTTTCAATGCGAGAAAACTCCGGCCGTTTCACATTAGGATTTAATGGTGCTAGTAAGCCTAAGCTAGGTGATTGGATCATTAAAACGCCTTCAGTAAAGCATCCAAATGTACCTTTGAATGAATACACAGCGATGAAATTAGCTGAGGCGGTTGGCATTGAGATACCAGAAGTTCGACTGGTTGAGATGTCGCAACTCGATAACTTGTTGCCAGTCAACTTGCCAGAAGAGCAGTTCGCGTATGCGATTAAACGATTTGACCGCGAAAAAATGCAATCACCGCAAAGCGAACCACAAAACAGTGAGCTGAAACGCATTCACATGGAAGATTTTGCCCAGGTTTTGGTGAAATACCCTTACCAAAAGTATGATTCAGCCAACTATGAACAAATTGGCCGCGTGATCCGTCAATTTTCTGCTGAACCAAATGCTGATTTGCAGCAATTTGCGCGTCGATTATTGGTTAATATTTTGTTGGCAAATGGCGATGCCCATCTGAAAAATTGGAGCCTGATTTATCGCGATCAAAAAAATCCAAGGTTGTCGCCAGCTTACGATATTCTGACTACCAGTCTTTACATCAAGGACGAGCGTCAGTTTTCACTAAACCTTGCAAAAAACAAAGATTGGTATCATGCCAATCTTGACCACTTTAAATTCTGGTCTGAGCAAGTGGATGTGCCTTGGCGAGTCATTAAACCGCATTTGGACGATACGCTCGAAAAGGCGAGGGATTTATGGCCTTCACTGATAAGCCAATTGCCTATCACTGATGCTCATAAAACTAAACTTCAACAGCACTGGAAGTTATTGCATGCTGATTTCAGGGTTTATACCCAAAATCATTGAAGATGCGGGTAGGCGGCAACTGAGGGAATCCACAGGAGCATAGTCCACTATGTGACTGTGGTGAGTGAAGGCGGCCAACAACCCCGCATCTTCAAGGAATAAGGGTTTAGGGCCGAGCCAGGTCATTTTAGCTGCGCAACGGCAACGACGTTCGTTAAGGGATCCGCCGATGACGGTGGAAGCGTATCTGGATTCATTGCAACGGCAGAAGCTGCCAATGTTTGTATCCAAGTTGCGTCAATTTGCCATGATGCTATAAAAGTTCCGTAAGGAACTTTTACCTGCTTCCATGTGGACGAATTCCTAAAAACTGCCAATTGATTCAAGGTAGTTTACCCCCCAGTCAGTCGAGCTTGTTTGCTATTACCCCCCCAAAATACCCACCAGTTAGCGGGCATTAGGAGGTAAAATATCTTGACGAAAAAGGGAAAATCCTTTCAAATTGGTGTAAGCTGTTGATTTTATTCGATATTTTGGATCTGCTCTGATGTATTTATTTTATTTATTTTAAAATCAATAACTTGAGTTGATTTTAAGTGATTTAAAACACACTTACCCCCCATGTTACCCCCCACTTAAAAAAGCAGAAAAAGACGATAAAAAAATCACTTTTTAGGGCTTAATGATTGCTTGTTTGGGCTCTCCATTAAGCACATAGTGCTGAAATGAGTTAAATAAGTGATTGTCTATGCCATATGGCAAACATGATTCCAGTCAAGTTCCAGTAAAAGCAAAAGTATTGTAAAAAACGTAATGATTGACTAGCATGCTTTTTAAGCTGCAGTAGGGGCTCCCGCTTCCTAACCGGAATTGAGGAAATTTAATTATTTATGGCCACATATCAAGCTGACTTTCAGCATTTTGACAGTCTTGCTGATATCGATGCTAGATTGGCTGAAATTGAGCGTGAAAAGTCCCAGTTATTAGCACGCAAAGCAGCTTTGCTTGAACCGCCCACTAGTCAAACTTCGAGCGCCATTCTTACCAAAGATCAAAAGATAGCCATTTTTTGGAGCTTGTTTCGCGGTAGGGAAGATATTTTTGCCAACCGCTGGCAAAATAAACAAGGGCGAAGCGGGTATGCGGTTGCTTGTAACCAGGAATGGGTTCAGGGGATCTGCAATAAACCACGGATAAAATGTTCTGATTGCGCTCACAGGCAATTCAGTGAGTTGACAACTAAGGTCATTTATCGTCATTTATCCGGCCAACAGATCGTCGGTTTGTATCCCTTGCTGCAAGACAATAGTTGCTATTTGCTTGCCGCCGATTTCGACAAAGGTCACTGGCAAGATGAAGTTAAAGCAATGTCTAAGGCTTGTGCGGAATTTGATATTCCTCACGCCATTGAAATTTCCCGCTCTGGTAACGGCGCTCATTTATGGATTTTCTTTGAAGATAAAGTGCCTGCTCAGCAAGCGCGTTTACTGGGTTTTGCTTTGCTAGATAAAGCGATGGAGATTTTTCCCCATCTGTCGTTTGATTCCTATGACAGATTATTTCCTAATCAGGATATTTTGCCTGAAGGTGGGTTTGGCAATTTAATCGCTTTGCCTTTGCAACGAGAAGCTCGGCTCGCTGGCAATAGTTCATTTGTAGATGCAGATCTGAGGTTAATTGACGACCAATGGCAATTTCTGGCACAAATGAAACGAGTCAGACCACAGGAACTAGCCAAATTACTCAGCCTGATATCGCCAGCCGACGCGACTCTATCAGAGTATGCCGTCAATGATTTGCGCCCGCCATGGGAGCTCACGGCAAAACCTGATAAGCTCATCGTTAAAAATGCACCATCCCATTTAACCATCACTTTGGTAGATCGTATCTACTTTGATCTGAGCCGAACGCCAGCGGTCCTGGCTGCTAGATTACGGCGCTTAGCAAGCTTTGCAAATCCGGTGTTTTTCAAAACGCAGGGGCTGCGTTTTTCGACCCATGGCATCCCAAGATTTATCTCATGCGCACGAATTGAACAAGGTTACCTGTCATTGCCACGTGGCTGCCTCGATGAAGCCATTGCGCTGCTTAAAGAATGTAATATTGAGCCACAATTTGATGACAAACGAACCATGGGGAAAAAGCTGGTTGGTTTAAAACCATTGGTGACGTTAAGACAAAACCAGCAACTTGCCCTCAAAGAAATGACAAAACATGATACTGGCACTTTGCATGCTCCGACCGCATTTGGCAAAACAGTGACTGCAATAGGTATGATTGTAAAACGCAAGGTAAACACGCTCATACTCGTGCATAGTCGTCAGTTGCTAGAACAATGGCGGGAAAGGCTAAGCGCATTTTTGCCAGACACTGAAATTGGTATGATTGCAGGTGGGAAGAAAAAACCGACCTTTGTCATCGATATCGCTACCTATCAAAGCCTCATCAACCTCAAAGACAATAGCATTTTGCCATTGGTGCAAGATTACGGTCACGTGATTGTGGATGAGTGTCACCATGTATCTGCTCCGCGTTTTGAAATGGTATTAAACGAAGTTCGTGCTAAGTATGTCTTGGGGCTAACGGCGACTCCGGAGAGACAAGACGGGCATCAGAAAATCATCTTCATGGCAGCTGGACCTATTAGACATAAAGTGAAATCGCAAACTGAAGATCAATTCGAACAAGAGGTTCAAGTCCATCAATTGCATGACGCTGCGCCACTCCCACCAACTTTATCTGAAGAGCGACCTAAAATAACCGATGTCTACCGGTCCATCGCTGAAAATGAAGGGCGCACGCACCGCATTGTGGCCGATATCCTGCTAAGTATTGATGCACAACGGCAGCCATTGGTGCTGACAGAAAGACGCGAACACGCGCAAATGCTCCATCGCCTGCTGCAAGACAAAGGCATTGATTCGGTTATTCTTACTGGTGCCATGAAAGCTGTCCAACGTAAAAGTGCCAATGAACAGTTAAAGACAGCTAAAGTTATTGTGGCAACTGGAAAATATGTGGGTGAAGGTTTTGATCTGCCAAGGTTGGATACGCTTTTTCTTGCGATGCCCATCGCCTGGAAAGGTGCATTGGCACAGTACGCAGGTCGGATCCATCGTGGATCCGCCGGTAAAACTTTGGTGACCATCCATGATTATGTCGACTGTGGTTTTCCGATGCTGCAACGGATGTTTGCCAAGCGTGAGAAAATCTACAAAGCAATGGGTTATAAAATAGTTTCTTACGGCTAAATCACGAATATCATGCTGGCTGGTGACGTTAGCACCTGCCATTGCCCTCACTTCAACATGCTAAAGCTCTGAAAAGTTCATCACATGATACATCTGACAGCTCATCAGGAAAGATTTAGGTTTGAACTTTAAGGAAACTATTGCGAATATTTCGAAAACTTGACGGTGTTGCGAATATTGCGGATAATCATGTGAAAACTTGAGAGATTATTAAAATGTCAAATGTGCAATCATTACCGAGTGCTGAAGAAATTGCCTTGGCAAAGTTAAGCAGCCAAGAACTTTCTGCTGTCATGGAAACAAATGGCGATGTTCAAAATTTTAATGTGGTAGGAAAGGATGGTGAAACCCACAGCGTAAAACTTCCAGCCAGTGCCGTGAAATTAATGATTGAAGTGCTGACCCAGCTTGGGCAAGGCAACAGTGTCAGCATTACACCCATACATGCCGAACTGACCACGCAAGAAGCCGCGGATATGTTAAATATGTCTCGTCCCACCTTGATAAAGTTACTGGATTCCGGTGAGCTTGCGCACAGTAGAACAGGTAATCGGCGTAAAGTCGCCTTTGTTGAAGTCATGAGATATAAGCAAGATCTTGATGCTAAGCGCTTTAAAGCTCTGGATGAGTTATCTGCCCTCGATCAAGAGCTGAATTTGGGATATTAAATGACAACCTATACAGTGATCTTGGATGCATGTGTGATGTATCCAGCGCCGTTGCGCAGTTATTTATTGTATCTTGCGCAAACAGGTCTGTACCGTGCCAGATGGACCGAACAGATACATGATGAGTGGATACGTAATCTGATACAAAATCAACCTCATTTGAACGTTGAAAAGTTACAAAAGACACGCGAGCTGATGAACAGTCATGCACCTGATTGTGTTGTTGAAGGCTATCAACAGTTTGTGGCAGGCATTGAATTACCTGATGACGACGATCGGCATGTGGTGGCCGCAGCCATAAAGGGGCAGGCAGAAGGCATCATTACCTTTAACCTGAAAGATTTTCCACATCAAAGTTTGTCTCCTTTGGGATTAACAGCTATTCACCCAGATGAGTTTCTGACTGATATGTTTGAACTCGATCCGAGCCAGGTAATTTTAGCAGCGCAACGGCAACGACGTTCGCTGAGGAATCCACCTATGACGGTGGAAGCGTATCTGGATTCATTGCAACGGCAGAAGCTGCCAATGTTTGTATCCAAGTTGCGCCAATTTGCCATGATGCTATAAAAGTTCCGTAAGGAACTTTTGCCTGCTTTTACCTGTGCGAATTCCTAAAAACTGCCAATTGACGCAAGGTGATTTACCCCCCAGTCAGTCGAGCTTGTTTTCTATTACCCCCCAAAATACCCACCAGTTAGCGGGCATTGGGAGGTAAAATATCTTGACGAAAAAAGGAAAATCCTTTTAAATCAAAGTCACCTAAGTTGTTGATTTTATTCGATATTTTTGATCTGCTCTGATTGATTTATTTTATTTCTATTAAAATCAATGGTTTAAATTGATTTTAAGTGATTTAAAACACAATTACCCCCCATGTTACCCCCCACTTAAAAAAGCAGAAAAAGACGATAAAAAAAGTCACTTTTTAGGGCTGGATTTTTGCGGCTGCAGATGAATTTTGGTTGATTTTTCATCTGATTGTTGTTGCTTGTGACCACTGGTTGCAGTGGACCAGGCCGGTAGTTGCTGCCACTTTACCACTGACCCAAAGGTTGTTGAGTGCCAAAAGCTGACATTGAGCATTGTGGTAAATTCATGATCATGCTTTTCTTTTTAGCTTAAACAACGGAATAAATTTCCAAGTATCCCGCTTGAGTAAATTCAAGAACAACTAACGTACTGCCAGTATAAATTTTTCCAGACGTAAATTTAACGATTTCAGAAAAATCGGTTGAAATAGAGGTACATCAGCGTTAGTTTGATATGAGTTAAATTCAGGAAAGAAGTCATCAAAATGTCCTACCTACGGGCATGCTGTCTTTGAAAATGGATTGTTATGTCAGCAAGTTTTGAGTATTGGAGTTTATGATGTTTTCAAGCAGACAAGTGATTGTAGTTTACCCAAAAAACTATGAAGAATTGGCCATTGCATTGCAGCATGAAATATCGAAGGTGGATGGTTTTGACAGTGCGGCCTGGACTCTTGAGCACTACGAACACAATATGCCCACCCTCTCTGGGCGAAGCTATGTGATATTTATTGGTGATACCGAAGAAAATCGGTTCTCTAAAATATATATTTCGCAGATATCCAATATTGTCAATATCAATGGTGCATGTTTCGGTAGGGATGGAAGTAAGGCTGTCGTGTTTGGGGAGGGTAAGCTAGAGCATAAAGTGGCTTTTGAAGAGTTTAAAGCAAATTTGGATTATGTTCACTTGGCCTCTTCGGCATCTGTTGGGAGTATTGTGGGTAGCGCATTCCTTTTTGCGGTTCCTCTTCTACCAGTTGTTGTTAGCTGGGCTTTGGGTGGGCTCGGTTATCAGGTCGTCAAGTATTTTAAGGACAAGAGAAAAGTGTTGCGTTATGAGCAGACAAAGCTCGCAATCTATAACTTCCTTGTGACGGAGCTGGATGCTTGGGTCGAAAATGAGGGCTGAATAGCGTGACAGATTTTGCCGACGCATATTACAGGGCAAGTAGAGATTTTTCTGGTGTGGCGGGAGCTTTGGATTCGGCAGCCTTCGTCAATGATGTTCAAGCTACTATAGATTTGGCTCTTGAAGCCCTTCAAAAAGAGGCCGAACGACGTGCCCGCGTTGATGTTAACTTCGTTAAGGGCAATATTGCCGAGGTTTGGCATGCGGAAACACTAAAGGTTTCTGCTGTGGCGAAAGGCAACGATGATATATGGGCAAATGTGGTAGGAAACAATAAGCCAGGACAGGATGTTGCATATGGTAACTCAACAACAGCCTCGCGTGCAGAGTTAAAATATTACAAAACGGCTGTGGATACTGCCAAACAACTGGGTAACCCAGCTTATTCAGACAGCCAAAAAATCGTTCCCACTGATCAGGTTGAAGGTGTTGTTACTGAGTCGCAAAAGCAAGCTGCTCGGAACAGGGACACTCGTCCCGATGTTGCGGCTGCATATCAAGACACAGCAGATACCGTAAGTGATCGCATTGAGGTGGATGGCATTACGTCCAAGCCCTTAAGCGAGAGTGATGCCAAAAGCATTGCATCAGACTTTAAGAAAAATGGTGAAATTGATCCTGACGCATATGGGCTCAATACTGAGAGCTTCATTGAATGGTCAGATATTTTTAGAGAGTCAGGAAGTGCAGCTCTTAATGCCGCCGCTTTCTCAGCGGCCTTGACTGCGGCCCCCCACGTATTTCGAATCGTTGCTCAGTACATGCAGTCCGGTCAGTTGGACGCAAGGCTAATTCGTGAAGGGGCAAGTCAGGTTCTTGCCAGCTCTTCAAGCGCTGGTTTGCGTGGTGGCCTTGCGGCAGTGATTACTGGCTCATGCAAAGCGGGACTTATGGGGCAATCTCTTAAGGGGATCTCACCTACCGCTGTAGGTATGGCTACCGCCATGGCGCTCAACTCGATTGAAAACTCTTGGCGATATGCGCAAGGGCAAATCTCCGGCAAGGAACTGGCATTCAACTCATCAAGAGATGCTCTTGCACTTATTATGGGAGGCGGAGGGGCGGTGCTCGGCCAGATGATTATTCCTGTGCCAATGCTGGGGGCTTTGCTCGGAAACCTGGTTGGTTCGACCCTCGGCGCGGTTGGTGTTAGCTATGCAAATAACAAGGTACTGGGAATTTGCATTGAGTCTGGTTGGACTTTCTGGGGGCTGGTTGATCAGTCCTATGAGGTTCCAGAAGAGGTGCTCAAGGAAGCTGGTTTTGATCTCTTTGCATGTAAAGTTTTCAAACCTGAACAGTTCAATGCAACCCGTTTCAATACGCAATATTTTCAAGAAGCTCGTCTTGATTTAAGAGTTTTGAGAAGGGGTGTTATTTCGTTTAATACTGTGGGGTATTTGTGATAAAAAATGCAAGGATAAATTACTGTGCTCTAGGCAAAAGATAACAAAAAATTGCAACGGACAAGTTGCTGAATTCGGCGTTACGTCCGCTATTAGCTCATAGCGGCTGTACGCGAAGTTCTACTTAGCCAAGATTGGCAATAACACTTGAAAGTTAGCGAACAATGGTGTGTGTGGGATATGCGAACAAGCGAATGCAGTGGTGTCGATGCTGTGTTTTCCATAATAAGCTGATCAATTTGACGCAAGCAGACCTGAACGTAACTTAATGAATACTAAAGCGAGTGGTTAATTTAAAGTATAAAAAGCATCAGTGGGTCGGTGGTCCGTTTTACAGTAGAGAATTTGGCTGATGGTTATCCTTCACGGATACCATAGTGTCTAAAATGTGACTTTTAAGCTATTTTTAGATACTACTGTATCTATTTTAAATGCATGCTAAAACGGCTCCGGAACTGCAATGAATGTCCTCGGTTTGCTTAACTATTTTTTACTTACTCCATTTATCGGGGTTCATCAGAGGAACGATAATAATTTCAAGTTTAACTTCTCGAATGCAAGGTTTATATAAAACAGAAAATATAAACAACATATATAAATAAAAACGTTAAGGAAGACTTATGATTCATTTAATACTTGCATTAATAGCAATTGCGATTGCCTTCGTTATAATTAAAAAGTTAGGGAAATTTGTTTTATACATGTTGGGAGGGGTTGTAACAATCGCGATATTAGCGATTTCAGGAATTCAGATTTCCCTAGGATTTTTTACAGAATTTACTACAAAATATCTGCATGCAAGAAGACTTATTCTTGGGCTTATGTTACTAGTCACAATAGCACTGGCAGTGTCTTTCACCTTTTATGATGCACATCCTACCTATGATAGTTATTCTTTCCTATCTTGGCGGTTTTTTATAAGCGCTTGCTTGCTTCTTGGATGCTTCGTGTCGTCAGGTGCTTTTAAAGAAGTGTTTAAGCTAAGAAGTGATTTTTCGACAGCAAGAGAGAAAGAAAAGCATTTCTATATAACCGTATTCTCTTCATTTTATCTATTAACATCCTGCACCTTGCTATTTCTTTTAACTAAGTTTTTTAAGTTGTCCCCAGATGTTGTTTTTTACCTTGAGCACTCAATATGGGCTATCTCAATAATTTCTTTACTAGCTGTTCTGGTAATACCATCTGAACTATCAAAGATTGTTGATGCGTATGAATTGGAATTGTCTGGAAGAAAAAAAATTCGGTTGACTGAATTGAGTGAAATTATTTCAAAAGATTTAAGTCAATTGAATGATAATGTAGGCGATTTAGTGAGGAATCTGCTATCTATAGATGTAATCAATGGTAGAATTATAGAGATTGATTTCAAGGATGATTCTTGGGTGTTTATTAAAGAAACATATGATGATGCAGTAAATGTTTTTAAAGAATCAACAAGGTCGCAAGTAACCATCGAAAAAGGAATATTATCAAGTTCAATTGCCAGTATTTTTGGTTTTAACAACAAAGAGTCTAATGAGTATATTGAACTTTATTTAGAGGATGGTGAGTTTTTCAACTTTCAATCAGGACCCAAGTTTGTTTCGTACCTCAATAGAAACAAGGTTAAAATATGTGTTTGTTGCGGTTTAACTGAGACATGTAACGATGATGATGGAAATTGGATATGCTCAGACATATGCAAAGAAACTGAGGTATTTTGCGAAGAAATAAAAGGTAAACCATACGAAGATTTTATAAAGGAAGCATCGACTAGTGGATTTATTGTGATGGCGGGAGCGTACTCTTGGAGTGAGAATCATAAAATTGTGAATCCAACAAGCGATACAGGGCATGGATTTGCAGCCGAGCGAGCGAATAATATCGTAGATAACATGCAAGGTAAAAATGCATCAGTAGTTGGCGGGGATAACGCAAAAGATGGTGCTGACCGTATAGTAAATGGAGACTTAATCCAAACAAAATACTGCAGAACCGCCCAAAAATCTGTGAATCAATCATTTGACAACAAAGGAACAGGAAATTACAGATATTTAGATTCAAATGGAAAGCCGATGCAACTCGAAGTTCCTAAAGACCAGTATGATAATGCTGTATCAGCTATGGAACAAAAAATTAGAGAAGGGAAAGTCCCTGGAGTAACGGATCCAAATGAAGCGAAACAAATAATTAGAAGAGGCTCCATAACATATGAGCAAGCGAGAAATATTACAAAGTTTTGTACCGTTGAATCATTAACATTTGATGTTATAGATGGAGCCGTAGTCGGTGCATCTGCCGCGGGGATTAGCTTTGCAATTACCGCATCTATTTATTATTTAAATACTAAAGATACAAAGAAAGCCATTCAAACAGCTGCACTGCAAGCTGGAAAAACATTTGCAAACACATTGGTTATTTATGTATCTGCCCAACAATTACACCGTTTGAAGCCTGTCGTAAGTGTGCTCAATAAAATTGATGTCAAACATATGCCGAAATCGGTTAAAGATTTTTTGTCGAGTGGTTATGGAGTGAAGTCTAGTTCTCTCAATAAAGCACTTAGAGGTACAGTAGTTACAAGTGCAATAGTAATTACAGTATCTACTGGACCAGATCTAGTAAAGATGATTAGAGGCAGAATCTCAGGAGGGCAATTTCTCCAGAATCTATCTGTTGTGTCATCAGGTGTTGTAGCCGGAACTGTTGGTTCAATCGCGGGAGCTGCACTTTTATCACCATTAGGGCCCGCTGCTGCCTTTGGTGGAAGAATACTTGGTGGTGTTATTGGAGGTCATGTTGGTGCATTTGTCGCTACAACGATAGCTGGCAAACTTAGAGTGGACGATAAAACTCAAATGGTTAATCTTATCAAGTCTCAACTAGAGTTTTTAGCTTTTACTTTCAACTTAACCGCTGATGAGTTGGCCTGTGTTCAAAAAAATATCCAAACAGTTGCTAATGATGAGATGCTTGAAAAATTGTTTGCAGCTAAATCGAACAGAATAGCGTATGCCAATTATTGTATTAAGCCTATTGTTGTCGCCGTGGTTAAACAAAGACCAGTTCTAAAATTTAATAATAAAGATATTTTTGAAAGTATCAAAAAAATAGCAGCCTAACTTTCATTGTTACAAGCACTTTAATATTTATTGAAGTGCTTGTGTCACTGGCTAAAGCCACATCTAATACGATTAAACCGGCTTAAACATGAAATTAGTAATTTAAATGGCATGTGTTGGTTTTTATTTTTAAATCTGGTCAGTGTTATGAATGTATGTGAAATTTTTTATGTAAGTTAATTAGTCCTTTCTTTAAATATCCATAGTCAAAATAGTTAATTAATATAATTTGTGGGTTATATTTTTAAATGGGTTATATAATTGTTTGTGTAGTGATTTATGTTAATATTTCTAATCAGAGAATGCTGAGTAGTATATTTTGGTTGCTTGAAGCAGAAAATTATCATCTAGTTTTCTAGAGTTGAGATTTCCTGAAAAAATAAGATCGTACAATTGAGCGATTTTCAGTCTCAAATTCTCTAATTCCTCCAGATTTTTCGAAGTTTGCAAAGTAGGAGAGGCCGCCTGAATTTTTATTTTTGATAATTTTTCTTGTTCTTTCAAGGCTCTTCTTAGTCTGTTTTGCTGCGCTTCTGATTCCTTTTGTCGATGCTTTTCGGTTATAAACGCTTGAAAGTTACCTTGTATGAGCTTGCTAATGACATCAGACTTATTCATACCTTCGCACATCTCTGATAATTGGCTTGCTACTGATTCGTCCAAAGTGATCGAAAGAGACACTGCGTCCTTTTTTTGTCGACATTTTCTGACACGCCATGCATTTGCCATTTGTTTGGCGAATTGCTTGGCGCTCAAAAAGTCTGTAGGTGATGCCAAAAATATGTTGGCTAACTGAGTATTCAAATTTGTGTACGGCCCAGGATGGAAAGGGATGTGATGTTTTGCGCAATATTTTTGTGCCCATAACACGGCCGCCGGGGTGTTCGAGTCCATAAAATTGAATAGCTTATGAAAATCATTAGCATTTCTTATTTGTTCGATAGGCTGCATGTTTATAGTGATTTATCTTTGCATTACATGTAATGTAACATGTAATGCGTTGTTTGGGAATCATAGGTTTTATCGTAATTAATGCTTAAAAATAGAGAGTATCACATTTCTAAACTATGCTTTTATTAAACTCGATGACGGACGCGCCACCACAAACCAGGTTAATGTTGATTACTTGGATGGCATATTTTGGAACCAATTTAAAGTCACCTTCCAAGGAGACTTTAGTCGCTTTGGGCTTTTCAAAATCTCACATCGCTCAGGCGCTTGAATATCTCGTACGGGAGGGATTCCTTTGGAAGTCTGAACATCGCCCAATCCGTCCTCTCAACAAAAAAGCGCGTAGTCATGATGTTTATGAGCCGACAAAAGCGAGCTTGGATTTATGGTGGCTATCAAAAAAATCCTGCTCATGGGAGGAGGATTTGAAGCATGTACTCGGTGTTTCGGTAATGTTTGACATAAGTGCCACAGCAAAAGCCTCCCTCATGAATAACCTGAACGCACGTCTGGTGTTAGCAGTACTTATCATGAAAACGGATCAAGCAGGCTATGTGATTGGTTATGAGAGTCAGTTGCTCGCTCACACGTTAGGTATGACACAAATAGCACTGTGGAAAGTTATCGAGAAATTGGCCTGTTTGGGGGCACTATCAATTTGTTCCCGCGGTGTTGAAGTTTCGAGTATGTTTGGCAAGCTACCATTAATCTTCAAAATTCATCCACAGCGCCCGGATCGGAAAGTAATAAATTTTGGGTTCGGCTTGCATTCGTATGTTCTTTACCCAATTAAGTTTATTCGCGATATAACCGAATTTTACAATTTACAGCATATAAACCCTACAGGAAGTAATAGAAATCTTGCTAGGAAAATATACTTAAAGAATGTCTATGATTTAAATTTTCAGGATTATGATGATTTATCTAAAATGGTTAATTTTGAAAATCTACCTAATTTCATTAGTCACCTTTGTTTATCAATAATTCTTCGGTTGATTTCGGATTACCCTAATTACTCTACTCCTGGGGAAATTCCAAATGACTTCTTTTCAAATAAAGTGCGCAAGATGTTAGCCATTAGTTTGTCATGTGAGCATATGCTAGAAAATGAAGAGAGCGATCAATGCAGTGATAATGAAATCTCAGAACCGAAAAAACAAATTAGTCATTTGCAAGATTACATGCTCAACGAGTTGAGTAAAGATGTGGTTCTTATTATCAGTGAAATTTCAAAACGTTGGCATGTAATTATGGAGCATGATAAATCTAATGCACAGATTGTCGGCTACCTTCCGAATGTAAGCATGTTTTATAAATATCCAGAAATAGCTGAATCAGAAAAAAAAGAACAATCTGAGATTGCTGAAACGCCTAAAGCTCATGCAGATGCCTTTGTCGTGCATACTGTTTTACAGGTGCAAATATCTCCTAACAGCACTTTGAGTGACTGTATGCTTTTTGAAAATACTCTTAGTTCCGCATGCTCATTTCGTCGTTAAAATAAAGTCGAGTCGAAAAATAAGGCTGTGTTGCAAATGATCAATCTGACTGAGTTCCTTAACATCACAAACCACCCGCCCCCAACCCAAACCCCTTTTCTTTCAACAAAATCATGCCACTAATTGCAGAGTTGTTGTTTGCAATGGCCCCAAAGTAAGCTCAGCAAAAACAGCAACAAGCAACGGCCGTCTCAGGTACTCAGATTTCGGATTAGTAATATATAAGAAATATAAGAACTTCATCTCTCACCACGAAGCATGACCTCAGTGTCATACCCAGCTCAACCTGCCGTAAAATAAAACCGATGAGAGCCATCTTGTGAACAAATCACACAGGAAGCTCATCATGTCTGTATATCAACCAACCCAGTCATTTATTTCAAACCAATACACGATTGACCCCTCCTATGAATACATAATCGATCAGACTTTAGCGCTGTCGCTGGCAAGATTTAAACGAGTCTGTGTGCTGCGCTTTGACCTGAGGTTTCCTGAGTATTTTCAGTACCAGGACCCAAAAGTGATTTCTAGATTCATCAATTCTTTCAAAGCACATTTGCAGGCTTGGGATGGACAACGGCTCAGCGAGCATCCCATCGGTTTTGCTTATGTCTGGTGTCGTGAGCAGAAAGATGCGCAGCATTGGCACTATCATGTTGCATTCCTGTTTAACAAGGATGCCGTTTGTGGCTTTGGTGACATTCAGATTGGTTCGAACAACACTTATAGCCGTATTGTCTGTGCATGGGCCAGTGCGATTGGCATGCTACCGCAGCAGGCGCAAGGGTTGGTGCATATCTGCCGTAATGGTGTTTATTGGTTAGATCAGCGCTCAGACGAATTTCCAGCACAACTTAACGCCGCAACAGGACGTCTACAGTATCTCGCAAAACAACAAACGAAGCAGATTGGAGATGGCAATCGTCATATGGGCGCGAGTCAAAAATTGTTTATGGGAGAAAAAGCACCAGCCAAATGACCGGTGCACTGGGAGTCATGGTGCTTGTTAATGTTTGAGCCACCACCAAAAATCCCGGCCTAAATCCACCCCGGCTTTCACGGCGTTTCCGGCTACACTGACGGGCGTCACAATGGCGGCATTGACCACGGTTTTGGCTGTGCCTGCCACCAATTGGCTGGCGGCCTGACCGTAGTCGCCTTGTGCTAGCAGTTGGTTGGTTTCTGCTAACGTTTGTGCTGAGCCGATAACCAACGACTCTAACGGCTTCCCAATCATATCGCCCGGTGTACCCAGCAAGGTGCTGACAGGCTTGGGTACACCCAGGTAGTCAGCGGCCATTTTGGTGGTGGTGGAAATTAACGCGATCTGTGCGAAGGGGGTTGAGACGGCTCGTTTGGCAAATTCACCGGCCAGTCCGCTATGGGCAACGCCTTGTGCGGTGAGGTGAAGCAGGTTACTGACTTGATCTGAGCTATGCGCCAGGTCAAGGCACCAGTTAACGAAGTGTTCGCAGTTATTATGGAACAATTGATAGCCTGTTTGACCAAGTTGGCTGCGGCCACGGGCAATCGCCAGAGGTGCATCCTCCGCTGAGCGGATAGCACGAACCTGCTGGCCAGCTGCGAACACCCGTAGTGGCTCTTCACGGATGACACCGTCTTTGCTTAAGTGGATCACCTGTTCATTGCCGACGAAGAGGCCATGATGTTCAGTGAGTCCGATCAGGTCGATGTTCAGTACGAGGTGATCACCTGGATAGAATGTGGGCATAAAGACTCCGGTACCCGTCCTTGTTGGACGAGAAAAGTTAGCAACATGAGGGTGGACGATAGGGCGCGGCTTCGGCACTGCCTGCGCAGAGGGATAACCGCGTGTGGTGACGCTTGGGTTAAAGTTCCAGACTCAAAAAGTCATGGTCGACTTGTTGCTGGCTAATGCCGATGTATCTGAGCGTTACGGCTTCTGAGCGATGACGTAACATTCGCATCACGCGGCCTAAA
The DNA here is from genome assembly GCA_964525695.1 of uncultured Rheinheimera sp. Taxonomy (GTDB): domain Bacteria; phylum Pseudomonadota; class Gammaproteobacteria; order Enterobacterales; family Alteromonadaceae; genus Pararheinheimera. The sequence continues at coordinate 59,031 of CAZGHW010000013.1, forward strand.
TCTTTGTATTGTTGGTACAGCAGATAACCTCTGGTTTTGCGCATGGAATGTGTGCCAAGCGCAAGTTTGACTTCTTCACCGACCAACATAAACGCTTTGGTGACGGCGCGGCGGCTTAATGGCGTTGGGGAACGTTTGACGGCACCGGGGCTGCGGTAGGATTGGAACAAGTATTGGTGATCGGGATGAGCGGCCCGGATCGCGGCAATACGCGAGCGAACTTTTGGGTTGAGTTTGATCCGTGCCCAAGTGCCGGTTTTGCCCTCGCGGATCCGCAAAGTGTCGTCCTCGATGTCGATAAAACGGATGGCAAGCAGATCGGAGATCCTGAGCGCCAAATTCAGGCCAATTTCCCAAACATCGCGCATTTGGGTACCAAAGTGCCGTTCCAGTAAAAAGCTGATAAGCTTGATGGTGTCGTGGCTTTTGACAGCCTCAACTTCTTTCATGATGAACTCCTCAAGTGCCCACAAGTGCCAAAAGGTATGTTGTGGGTATCTGCATTGGTCAAACCCGCATGGCGCCTCGCTTGGCAAGTTCCCAGAATTCTAATGTGGGAACCTATGTTCATGCTGGCCATGCTTGATTTAACAGGGAAGGGGCAGGGCTCAAATCAGCCCGCGCTCTGCAAAGGAAATGGTCGTTTCACCGACCACGATATGATCCAGCACTTTGACATCGATAAGCCTTAGTGCCTCGGCTAACCGTTCGGTAATTCGCCGATCGGCAACCGACGGCTCAGCTACACCGGATGGATGATTGTGAGCCAAAATAACGGCGGCTGCGTTACACGCCAGAACCAGCTTGACCACTTCACGCGGATAGACAGGCGCTGCATCAATAGTGCCGAAAAACAACTCCCGATATTCAATCAGCCGATGCTGGCTATCGAGCAATAAAATGCAGAACACCTCGCGCTCACACGGCACCAGTTTGTAATTCAGAAAGTCTTTCGTGGTTTGCGGGCAGGTAAACACATTGGTTTTGGCCAGCTTACGGGCAATCAGCGTGGCTGCTTTTTCTAAGGTTTGCAGCGCCGTAGCAGACCACTTGATCTCAGGTTTTGGCTCAGTTACGTGCTCAGATGAATTGTGCATAAAGTTGACTCCTTTTCGTCAAAGTTGGGGGTTATGCACAGCGGTAATATAGGTTTGAAAAAGATTCGAAACGGCCTGCGAACTCAGTACCGCCAAGTCCGCAGTAAAAAATAACTGCTCCCCCTGATGTTTTGGACATAACACAGGGGATCCAAAATGAGACTAATCAAACTGAAACAAGTGATGGAATGCACAGGTCTGGCGCGTTCAACGGTTTATAAGTTTATGGCTGAAGGGCAATTTCCGAAACCGGTGAAGTTAGGCGTGAGGATGGTGGCTTGGGTGGAGACTGAGGTGCATGCTTGGGTGAATGAGAAGATTTCGACGCGGGATACTGCAAAAATTTAGTATAAACGTTCAAGCCCCTAGGTATTGGGCGGCACCATAGGTAATTTCAGTAAGCGGCTTAACGCGGCTTTTTCATCTGCAGCACCGGTTTCCCTTTTGCATCTACAGTCATACTGCTGCTCCACTGTGATGGCACTATTAAAAGATATGTGCTCTGAATATGGGATCGTGCTGATATTGATAATCGTTCCTAAGTCACTGATACAAGACGTTCAATTATTGAAACTTACACTTGTTCCTGTATTATGATTTCTTACAAATATATTCTCACTAGATAGTCATGGACGGCTTCGCTGAGTATCCTCAATTTCCCTCATCAAATGTCCATGCCAAAACCGTTATTAAAAGGGTGTCATGGAAAACTTTCTCAAAAATCTCGACGTTGATTTTTTAACGTACTTTTTTGTTTATTTCACACTTACGCTGTTTGTCTTGGCGGTATTTTTCAAATACCGTAACAAAGCAAATAGCTTTACTGACTATGTACCAACATTATTGACATCACTAGGCATACTTGGAACATTTTTGGGTATAGTCGTCGGCTTGTTGAATTTTGATGTAAAAAATATCGATGGAAGTATTACCTCGTTATTAGCAGGTTTGAAAACTGCGTTTATCACAAGTATTGCCGGTACAGGGCTTGCAATAGTCTACCGCGGTCTCGTGGTTCCTTGGTTCAACAGCTCAGCATCTGAAACTAACATACAAGAGGATGTCACTGCGGCGCATTTACTGGGGGCGCTTAAAGAACAACAAGAAAGTCTTGAGCAGTTGCGTAAAACTTTGGGTGCAGACTCGGAAAGTAGTTTAATTGGCCAACTGAAGCTATTAAGATCGGACATCAACGACAATTCCAAAAGAATACAACAGGTACTTGAACCTGTATCAAATTCACTGCAATCGCTACAACAGGACAGTTCAGCACAGCGCGAGGCATTTAAAATATTTGAAGACCGCTTGTGGATTAAGCTGCAAGATTTCGCCGATATGCTGTCTAAATCCGCAACTGAACAAGTGATCAATGCGCTGAAAGAGGTCATTAAGAGTTTTAACGACAACTTGGTCGAGCAATTTGGTGATAACTTCAAGCAATTAAACGAATCCGTAAAAGATTTAGTGATCTGGCAGGAAAACTACAAAACGCAAATTGCCGATATGGTTGAACAGTACCGATTGGGCGTGCAAGCTATCAGTTCTACTGAAAAGTCAGTGGCGGAAATTAGTACTGAATCCAAAGCTATACCTGAGGCAATGGCAAACCTCAAACAAGTCATTGAGCTTAATCAGGGTGAATTGAGCAAACTCGAAAATCATCTGAACGCGTTTAAAGATATCCGAGATAGGGCAGTTGAAGCTGTACCTGAGATCCGCCGTCAGATCGATATGACAGTGACAGAAATCACTAACTCAGTTCTTGCCGCTAATGACCATTACAAGGTCCTTATCACAGAGTCAGACAAGTATGTTCAGCAGCATATTAAAGCCTCAAATGACCTATTAGAAAAATTTGTGACTAACACCAGTACAGGCGTAGAAACAATCGGCAAGAGCCTGCTAGAAAGCTCGCAAAAAGTTGAGAAAGCTGTCACTGAAGGAGCCGATGAGTTCCGTGCTCGAGTGAGTGAGTCCAACAGTACATTACAGCAAACAGCCAATGAGCTGACGAGTAGTACTGAGCAAATGCGTGATTACCTAAATGACGCTGTTTCGGATATGAATGAGAACATTCGAGATCTTATTAACGGTTTAGTAGAGGAATCTCGCACAATTTCAAAAACTTTAAGTGAAGCAAACAAATCATTAGTAACAGATACCACACAAATGCGGGATTCCGTGACTCAAGGTATTGAATCTATGCAACGTGGTTTAGAATCGGCGGTTGAAGAGCTTCTTACAACTGTAAACCGTAATTTGAATAATGCTTTTGGCAATATGGATGCAGCACTTCGCGAGCAAGTTACGAAAACTGGAGTTTCCATCGATAAACAAATGGGCATGCTTGATGAAGCAATGCAACGTGAGCTTGAACGTGTGATGACATTAATGGGGAATGCATTAGCGCAGATTAGTGGTCAATTTTCCAATGATTACGGTAAATTAGTTAGCAAAATGCACGCAATTGCCAGTAAGGCAGATGCGTAATGTCCACCTTTAAACGTATGTTTAACCAGAAAACGGCGAAAGATGACGGAGAACATTGGCTTTCTGTTTCAGACCTGATGTCAGGTCTGATGATTGTCTTTTTGTTTATTGCAATCGCATTTATGCGGCATACCCAAAACGAAAAAAAGAAAATTGAAGATGTTGCTGTTGCTTACCAGCAAAACCAAGTGGCTATCTTCAATGAGCTCAATCAAGAATTTGAAAAAGACTTAGGTACTTGGAAAGCCTCTATCGACAAAGAGACTTTGAGCTTTCAATTCAATTCTCCTGAAGTTCTGTTTGATAAGGGGTCTAGTGCATTAAATAATCAATTTAAAACAATTTTGGATTCATTTATCCCTCGTTATTTAAAGGTATTAGAACGTTTCCGTGGAAGTATTGATGAGGTAAGAATCGAAGGACATACATCTTCCGAGTGGGATGAAAAAACATCACCGGATATCGCTTACTTTAAGAATATGGAGTTGTCACAAGACAGAACCAGGAGTGTATTGGATTATGCTTATTTCAATACATCGATTGATAGTTTTAAGCAAAGTTGGATTAAGACTTCATTTGCTGCTGTGGGTTTATCTTCATCGCGTTTGAAGAAAGATGGGCGAGGCATGGAAGACTCAGAGCGCAGTCGCCGTGTGTCATTTCGAGTTATTACGAATGCAGATATCCAAATTCGGCAAATTCTGCAGAGTAGTGCGCCATGAGAGTGAATGTCGATTTTACGGAACTGTTTGCTCTTGCCAGACGGATGGGCGCTAAAGACACCGATTTTGTGATCGATCTCAACCAACCCCCTTGGGAACCGCTTGATAAAGAATTAGAAGATGGCGGTATCGAAGTCCCGTTTAACGCTATTGCTTTTGATACTGGATTAGCAAGCTATCAAGGTCGACAAGTCTTGTTGTATATCAGAGATCACGGTAACCGTGTAATGGGAACTCTGCAAGAGCCGGAAAAAGGCAACAAATACCATGTGGCAGATTGCTCCAAACTTGATGAAATGAGGAAAAAAGGCAAGCTCGAAAAGTATGTTGTGACAAATAATTTATCTGGTATGTTCAAAGTTACTGGTGAAAATTGGCAAACACAGAATCCTATTGAAGGAGAAGCTGCATTAAAAGTTTGCAAATTGTGTTTACGTCATTTGAATTACCAAGGTTACAACAATAAACCTAAAGGCACTATTTTTAATAGTTTTAGCATTGGTGATTTTTTTGAAACCTATAGCTCGTACTTTAAACATATGCCACAGGGGTTTGCTGCTGAACCCAATCAATATACTGCTGATTGGGATGAAATTTCCAAACGCACTCGTCAGTCAGTCGACTATCAATGCCAGCAGTGCGGTTTACTGTTAGGTGAGCATCGTAAGTTGTTACACGTACATCATAAAAATGGTGTGCGTAACGACAACCGGCGAGAAAACTTGGTTGCTTTATGTGCTGATTGCCATCGAAAACAACCTGATCATCAGCATATGTTTATTAGTCATAAAGATAGTAAAAAAATTGCCGAGCTAAGACGAACCCAACAAATTTTGGTTAAAGATAACTGGAAAGATGTTTATGCACTTGCTGATCCGGCAATGTTTGGCGTTATTGACATGCTAGAAAAATATTGTCTGCCTATGCCTGAGGTCGGTTTTACGTTGAAACAAAATGAACAAACCTGCCAAATTGAACTAGCGTGGCCTCAAAGGAAGGTAGGTATTGCGGTTGAAAAAGAAGATGCAGTGTTAGCCCATAAACTAGGCTGGAAAGTTATCAGTATGCGTATTTTTTTAATGGAACCAAATGATTTTTTCCAAATGATTCGATAGCCGCTTTATTTTTTTATTTTATTATTTATTTGGAGTAGTGATTTATGAATAGAGCTTTGACATATATATTTTACACAACATTGTTTCTGTATTTGTTGACGCTAGTGTTTGCTAGCTATGTTGGTGTGTATTTAAGCTATGTTGCAATTCCAGTTATTGTTATCACTGGTCTTCTTAGGAAATTTACTCCACCATCTCATAAAGAAAAATCAATGCTTAGTAATGTCAAGAGTGCAACTGCAGCCGCATCTTCTGTTATTGATGTGGCTGCAAGTGATTTTAACTCTGAAGTTGAAAAATTAAATAAAAAAATGGCTTTCAAAAGTGAAGTAATTAAGCCATTAATGAATTCTTTGTCACAAGAAAAGATTGTACTAGTTGAGCTACAGTTTGAGCGTGAAAGTGCTCAAGATAGAAATTTAATTTGCCTTTTAGACGAAAAAATAAAGAAGGTAGAATTTGACATAGTTAAGTTGGAAAGAGAAATATCTCTGGCGAAAATAAAACAAGAACTGATTGGGTAAATGCTTAGGGGGGTATTAAATTGAATTTTTTTAAATTAATTTCTAATCTTTTTAAATTAGGGCTTAATTGCTTGAATTTTATCTTAATTAACATAAGCGAACTTGCTGAAGAGATAAGTAAAGATGCAATTATTCATAACAAAAAAATTGAAATAGAAATCAAAGAGAAAATGATTTCACAAAAAATATTCTCTTCACCCGCAGAAGAAGTTGCACTGAAATCCGATTTGCTAGAGCATTATAAAAGTGCATTGCTTTTGCTTTCAGGGGAAGAGTTAGATGTAAATATAATAAAGAGGAAATTTAATCTAGCTAAAGAAATCGAAGATGCAGAAGTGCGACGGTATTCAGAAAAAAATGAAAAATTTGCATCAGGTCAGGTAAAGATGATCATAAAAACATATGATGGAAACCTTTCAGGTAAAGGAGAGTTTTTTTATGAATGTGGTAATGTGCGTGCGATAGCTGATTTCAATAGAAATAAATTGTGCGGCGATGTAAAGATATTTAGTAATGATGGTATTTTAATATTTGATGGTAAGTACTTTGATGGCATGCCAGTGTCATGGGAAATTTTTTTTTCGGATGGCGTAAAAATATGTGAGCTTAAGCCTGAGAGTGAAAAAACAAAAATTACTATTTATTGTGGTGATTTTTTTATTTCTGGTTTTTTTCGGCTGCAGAAAGGTGTACTTCACGGAAAGAAAAGATTTGTTATAAAATTACTTTGTAGTTTTTCATTTTTAAAGATGGTCTACCAACAGCGTCATGATGGAAGTAGATTAAGCGAGGTTTCCCGCTATTTAAGTGAATTTAAATTTCCCGGTAGTGAATGCTGTCCACTTTTTACATAGTTCTATAATTGTATTTGTTGGGAATGTAAGCCCTAGCAATGCAATGTGTCAGGCAGAGTTTAATATTAACAACCGACTCGGTTGATATTGCTAATGTACCAAGCGAGAGAGGTAGTTTGATAATAAATCGCTGTGTGGAAATTAAGGTGCTAGTGTAGATTAAACAGAAAATATTTGCTCGGGAGAGCATTGCTGCTAAGTAATTCGTTTTAAGTGCTCTGCACGAAATGGCGCAAGTTAAAACATAATTTTATTGGCAGGTTCTTTATTGAAGCTTCTTTAGTTCACTTAAATACCACTTTGCCAATTTATTAAATGTTTGATCACCTTCGATTTCAGACTTACCATAGATTGACTGACCAACTTTTACATACTCAGTTAGACCCAATTCATAAACAAATCGTGATGCAACAGGGCTTTCTTTCGGTGTGCTATTCCAAGCGTTATGAAGCCATCTTGCCAGCATTTCATCATGCGGAACCAACAGATTCAGCTGTTGTTTTGCCCGGGTGATGCCTACATAAAAAAGTCGTCGCTCTTCTTCAATGTTGTCATCCTGAGGTGCATCAATTTTGTCGAAAGTTGGGAGAGTGGCTTCAGTAGGTTTACTGGGCGGAAACTCTGCATCGTTCAGCCCAATAATAAAAACGTTGTCATATTCTAAGCCTTTAGCGGCATGAAAAGTTGCAAGTGTTATGGGGGCGAATTCACTAAACGCAGTTTGCGGGTGAAGCATTGCATCTAAGAATTGTGTAGCTGTTATTTTGCTCGACTGTAGGAACTCTTTGATTCTAAACATACCTCGACGTTGGTCGTTTGATTCGCGTCTCGAGGTTGATTCCTGACCGATATTTTCTGTAAGGCCAGCTTGGACAATGAGCATGTAAACGTGAAATGCTAAGTCACTAGCGCTTACACATCGCTTAAGCCTAACCAAGTCATCAATGCGCAAGCGTTGTGTACTTCCATTTTGTAAGACTGTACTCATCAAATGCCAGACATCTGCTCTGTTTTTGATTAATGCTGTCTGAGCTGCTTTCATTTGACCGGATGCCCATTTAAATCCTGCTTCCCAGAGAAAACCATTGATGATCGCACCTCTCTCAGGATGCTGATCGAGCCTAGATAAATCACCATCAATACAAAGCAAAAAAGACACGACTAAGACGCTAATTTCTTTACGTTTAAACAAAGTTGTTTTGTCTGGTTTATGACTACCGTCAGCTTTGTCTTCGGGGTATGAATAGGGTAGCCGACACAAACGCATCACTAGTTCAGCCTCAGCCAAATGAGCATTTGTGCGAGCCAAGATCGCATTTGATTTTGCTTCTTTCGTCAACAGTAGTGAAATTTTCGAGAGACACAGGCCGGTATGTATAGATACTGTCGTGTTAGGCGTTTTTGCAGGATGGCTTATACATAGCTTGTTGTTTCTATTTTTATTTTTTCCAATAAGTGAATTGGCAACAAGCGATAACATATGTCCAAACCGGAATGTGCATGATAAATGAAAAATTTTTACTGGGCTAAAATGCTGCTCAAAAATACCGCCGATAAAATCTGGCCTGCTTCCTCGCCATTTATAAATACTCTGATTTATATCACCAACGGCCATTACTGAGGCTTTATCACCAGCGAGCAGCCGAATCAGTTCATGCTGTACCAAATTCACATCTTGGTATTCGTCAACGATGACATGAGAAAGATGGCTGTAGATATTTGGATGTAATGCAATGACCTGTTTTGCTTCAGCTAACATGCTGTCGAAAGTACGAAAATGCTCTGTTTGTAAGAGTTCGCAAAATCGGCCATAAGCCACAATCTGTTTTTTATCAGATTTTGTAAATAACGGGTCTGACACTATTTCATCATAGGTTGCGCCGTCAGCATGGCAGCGCGCAATAAAGAGTTCTAGATCTTCAAGGCTTGCCGCATCTATAAAGCTTTCTTGGGATCCAAACGCGTGCTGATATGCGTCTCGAATGATGTTCCTGTAATCAGCGGTATCTGGTGAAAGTAGTCTCTTACGCTCTATAATTTTGTTCTGCTCTGCATCCATCACGACTTTGCTAGCAAGACCGTGAAAAGTGCGAACTTCAGGTAGTGGATACTGCTCTTTTAACGTAAGTTGCAGTTTTTCAGTGAAACTTACCTGAGCCGATTTATTGTACATCAGTACCAATATCTGCTTGGGATTTACGCCACCTTGAATAAGGTGTTGCACGCGTTTTATTAACGTCGTTGTTTTGCCACTTCCGGGAACTGCTTTGACTAGCGCATGTAAACCATCATGTTCGATGATAAGTCGTTGCTCGTTAGTGACTTTTTTGTTCTGTATATTCATTTGGCATACTTGTATTGAGCGCACAATTTAGCTTCGGTGTAAGGCACTGTAAGGTGTTTCTTACTGCAGTTAAGGCAGCCGTCGTTCCAATTACTCGCGTACACACAACTTACACAGTTAGCATTCACTCGTGTTGGATCGTCTTGTTGTAAAACGCCCCTTAAGCGCTTTAGCTGCTGTTCGGTTGGTAGCTCTTTTGGCCAAGCAATGATTGGATTTACATCACTACTATGCTGGATCTTTTCGTATGTGCTGATGTTTTTTTGTAAACGACCACTAGGGCTTACATTCCAGATTTCCATGCTAACTGAAGCGTGTTGGCAGCTATCCAGGCAGGAGTTCAAGATACGGCACGAAGGTTTAAAGTTGTAATGCGTTAATGCTGTTTCTTCTGAGTTTAATTTGCCGGTCAAAAGCGCCGTAATATCTGACTCTGATGTCACGTGAAATTCAAGAATCGGTACTTTTGAGTTTGCTTTTTCAACAGAACAAGGATGTGTGACATTAATCTCAATGTAGCACTTGGCTTTTGAGCTTGTGTTCGTCAAAAGGACATCAGGTGTGAAGCCTGTATCAGGGTCGTACTTTTCAAGTTCGACCTGATCAAAAAGCGCTTTTAAATTGTAATGAGCTGGAATATGCAACTTGCAAGGTTCGCGAAAACCGGTCAGAAAATCAGCTTTAGGTGCCTTACATTCAGCTTCACGCAGAAGTTCAAGTGTTACTGTGTTTTCAGTTCGTAGGCGATTATAGATCGCCCATTTTGCAGTTTGGTGTAGATAGCTTTCGTAAGAGCAAACAGCTCTATGATGACGAAAATGCCTCGCATTATGATTCCCTAACACAGGCATCATGGGCTCGCGACAACTTGGACACAAATACTTTTCATCTCTTGAAGCGTTTGTAATGTGAACTAAATTATCCCCATTAGCATGGGCATATGAAAACTGAACCGACTGCACAATCCCTGGCATCTGAAATCCTAATCGCTTACCGCAATACTCTGACGAAGTGGTAGTCGAGTATTGTTGACAGGGAAAGTGTTTCAGTTCAAGGAAAAATGATTGAAGTATAAAAATTGCTTACACCAAGTTTTTTGTATAAAAATTTATTTAATTTAATCTCGAAACAGGCGTAACGAACAGATAATGTTAGAGAAATTGGGAACTTGAAGGTATAGTAAAATTTTAATCGGCGTCAGGTAATGAGTGCACCTTTATTTTTTCAAGTAGCTGTTTTGTTTACAGATAAAGCTGGTGTATTTAAGAGTTTGCATTCGAGCGAGTCTACAGATTTTAGTCATTAAAAATAACACCGTAATTGAAGGGCAGGTATGGATAGCCAGTTAAAACCCGAAGAGCAAGCTCGCGTCATAATTGACAAAAAACTGGTCGAAGCTGGCTGGGTCGTTCAAGACAAAAAGCGCATGAATCTTATCGCCGGTAAAGAGGGCGTGCACGGCGTAGCCATCCGGGAAATGGATACCACAACCGGTCCCGTGGATTACATGCTGTTTATCGCTGGCAAAGCCTGCGGCGTGATTGAAGCGAAGAAAGATGGTGTTTCGCTGGGCGGTGTCGCCGAACAAAGCGGTCGTTACAGCATCTCGAAATCTGCATTTACTCAGCGTTGGATGGACGATCTTCCGTTTACGTATGAAGCTACCAGTGCAGAAATTCGTTTTTGCGATTATCGCGATCCGAAAGCGCGTAGTCGGAATGTGTTCCATTTTCATAAACCTGAAACCTTAAAGAAATGGCTTGAGGAGGAAAAGACGCTTCGCGCCAGACTCCTCGACTTACCTGAGCTTGATACAAACGGCCTGCGTGACTGTCAGATAGAAGCCATTTCCGGTATAGAAAAATCATTAAAGCGGAATGAACCCCGATCTTTGCTGCAAATGGCCACAGGCTCGGGTAAAACCTTTACTGCCGTTACCCAAATTTTCCGTCTTGCCCACTATGCCAAAGCCAAGCGAGTGTTGTTTTTAGTCGACCGGGGTAATTTAGGCCGTCAGGCCAAAAAGGAATTTGAACAGTACGATACCCCTGTCGATGGCCGAAAATTCACATCGCATTACAACGTGAACATTCTTGGCACCACCGGCGTCGCCGACACCACTAAAGTGACTATATCGACTATTCAGCGTTTATATTCTCAGTTAAGTGGCGTAGAGCTGGATGATGATGCCGATGAACGCTCTGGGTATGAGTGCGAAGAAGAAACGCTCTCCACGGCACCAAGAGCCGTCAGCTACAACTCTGAAATACCGATAGAAGCTTTTGATTTAGTGATAATCGACGAGTGTCACCGCTCCATTTACAACTTATGGCGGCAAGTAATCGAGTACTTCGATGCTTTTATCATTGGCCTTACTGCCACACCAACCAAAAAGACCATTGGTTTTTTTAATCAGAATCTGGTTGCTGAATACACCCACGAAAAAGCTGTTATCGATAAGGTAAATGTGGGTTACGACATCTACCGTATTAAAACCAAAAAAACCGAACAAGGTGATTTAATCGAGGCTGGCACAGCTGTACAGGTTCGCGACCGCCTGACTAAAAAGCAGCGCCAGGAAGTGCTGGATCAGGACCAGGCCTACAGCAAAACCCAGTTAGATCGCAGCGTAATAGCGCCGAATCAAATTCGAACTGTATTAACGGCCTTTAAGGAACGCTGCTTGGCAGAGTGTTTTACGGATCGCACTTGGGTACCCAAAACACTGATCTTCGCTAAAGATGATGATCATGCAGATCGTATCGTCGATAAAGTGCGCGAAGTATTTAACGAGGGCAACAGCTTCTGCAAAAAAATCACCTATCGCGTGGGGAGAAAGGCGGCCGAAGACACCATTGCCGAGTTTCGTACCAGCCCGAGGCTGCGTATCGCCGTTACGGTCGATATGATTGCGACGGGCACTGATATTAAGCCGCTTGAGTGTCTTATTTTTATGCGCGATGTGCGCAGTCAAGCCTACTACGAGCAGATGAAAGGCCGTGGCACCCGGGTGATTGATATCGACTCGCTGCATCAGGTGACGCCTGACGCCAAAGCTAAAACCCGGTTTGTCCTCGTAGATGCTGTTGGTGTTACCGAGAGCGATAAAACCGAAAGTAAATCGATGGAGAAAAAGCCGTCCGTCTCAACTGAAAAGCTAATGGAACAAATAGCCAGAGGCGACCGCTCTCCCGATACATTGCAAAGCTTGGGTAATCGCCTGGTGCGTTTAGATTTAACCTTAGATACAAAACAGCGCGCTGCGTTAACTGAGCTTATCGGTAAGCCTTTGCTGTTAGTAGCTGGCGAACTGATCAAAGCAACCAATGAAGAGTACCTTGAGCAGCAGGCAAAAATTCAGTTTGGTACCGATGCACCAACACAGGAGCAACGCGATGAAGTTTACAAGCCAATTGCCGAAGCTGCAGTAAAGCCGTTTCATAACCCGGATGTACGGGAAACCATTGAAAAAGTAAGACGGCAAACCGATCAAGTGATCGACGATTCTGCCGATGAGTTGCAAGACGCCGGTTTTGATGTTGAGAAGGCCGAGCACATAATCAAAAGTTTTAAGCAATTTATTGCCGATAACAAAGCTGAACTAAGTGCAATTGAGTTAATTTACAGCAAGCCTTACCAACAACGGCATTTAAGTTACGAACAAATCGAGGCATTAGCTGAAAATATTCAGGCACCACCGTACAATATCGCCCCTATTGAAGTGTGGAAGGCATACCAGCAATTGGAGACGGCGAAGGTCAAAGGTCTGCCACCGGCAACGCTGTTAACGAATATCGTCAGCTTAATTTCCTACGCGACGGGACTAAAAGATGTGCTGGAGCCGTTTCCTGAAGTAGTAGAGCGCAGGTTTAATGCTTGGGTGCTGCAGCAAGAGCATTCGGGAACCGAATTTACACCAGCGCAGCTGGAGTGGCTTAACTTAATTAAGCAGCAAATTGCTCAGAATGCAGAAATGATGATTGATGACTTTGATTACGCCCCGTTTAACCAGCAAGGCGGCGTTCTAAAAGCGAAACAACTATTTGGTGATGACTTAAGTAATGTAATCAATGAATTGAATTGCTACTTAGTTGCTTAAATGGATAAAGGATTTCAGTGAAGCTCACTATTAATAAAATTCCAGATAATTGGGTTGTTACTACTATTGGCCATATTTGCGATGTGCAATCTGGTATAGGCTTTCCTAAACACATACAAGGTAGAACTGAAGGGGATATTCCTTTTTTTAAGGTCGGGGATATTTCCAGTACAGTGCAGGCCGGCAGTCGATTTCTGACTAAGGCAAACAATTACATATCAAATGATGAAGTAATTGATGTCAAAGGTAAGCTTTTTAAACCTGAAACTATCGTATTTGCAAAAATTGGAGAGGCTATTAGATTAAATCGTCGAGCGATATTAAATCAACTTTCATTGGTAGATAATAATGTCATGGGAATCAAAGCTCACAGTGGTATAGACTTAAATTACCTTTATCACTTCATGTGCTTTGTAAAGCTAGACTCTTTAACTAAAGCTACTACAGTACCTTCAATAAGAAAAGGACAAATAGAGGGTATTGAAATACCGCTTCCCGGTAGCCAGATGCAAATTGCAATATCAAATAAAATTGAAGAACTTTTTTCCCATATCGATGCCGGTGTAGAAGGATTAAAACAAACCAAAGCAAAGTTACAGCAATATCGACAGTCGGTATTAAAGGATGCGGTTACGGGTAAACTAACCGAAAAATGGCGTGAGCAAAATGCTGACAAGCTCGAGCCTACGGATAAATTGCTGGAGCGAATACTCGCTGAACGGCGTGAAAACTGGCAGCAGGAACAGCTAAAAGCCTTTGCTACAAAAGGGAGTTTGCCAAAAGACGATAAATGGAAAGAAAAGTATAGAGTTGTTGACTCACTTACAGATACTGAGCTTTCACGTCTTCTTCCACTTCCTGAGGGCTGGAGTTATGTCAAATTAGGTCAGCTTATTGAGGATCCGTCATATGGTACATCTAAAAAATGTACTTATGCCTTAAAAGGCAAAGGTGTTCTTCGCATTCCTAATATTGTCGAAGGTGAAATCAATTCTGAAGACATGAAATATGCGGAATTCACAAAAGACGAAATATCAACATATCAACTCAAACAAGGCGATATTCTAACAATTCGATCTAACGGTAGTATTTCACTTGTAGGAAAATGCGCGGTTGTCTCTGATAAAGATACGGATTTTTTGTTTGCTGGTTACTTAATCCGATTGAGGCCGATACTATCAATTGTTGATCCCTATTATTTACAGTTTTTTTTAATGTCCGGTTTTTTGAGAAAGCAAATTGAGGCATTAGCTAAATCTAGTAGTGGTGTTAATAATATTAACTCAGGTGAGCTTCAGTCTCTGATTATTCCGATATGCAGTCTAGCTGAACAAAAGTTCATTTCACAAAGCATTGATTCAAAAGACCTAATTGTCAGTAGACAGTTTGAGCAATATGAAAAACTATTGATACAAGCCTCTAAGAGTAAATCTTCGATTCTTTCAAAAGCATTTTCCGGTAATCTGGTAAAAAATGATGAAACCACCGAGTCTGCAGAAGAATTGCTAGAAAGAATACTGGAAGAAAAGCAACTTCAGAAAGTTAAGATTAATTTAGTGAAGCTTAAGCCTAAGGTAAGAGCAAAGAAAATGGATAAAAGACCAATATTTGATGTGATTAAAGAGGCAAAGAAAGCGTTAAAGGTTGAAGAAATATTTGAGCTTGCTGGCTTTCAGTCTGATGTTACACCTGAAGGTATTGAAGCCTTTTATAAAGAGTTAAAAGAAGTTTCTTCTCGCGCTAATATTGAAGTGATCCCGTTTTTTTTAGATGAAAAGAAACAAGGCGATAAGTTTGGATATAAGGAAGTAGGCTGAATGAAGCTAGATAAGCTATGGATTAGCGAGTTCAAAAATTTAAAGAACATTGAAATAGACTTTGATGAAGAACAGCTTGTTACAGTCGTCATTGGATGGAATGGTGCTGGTAAGTCGAACGTCATTGAAGCGCTGGTAATCATTTTTCGTGAACTTGATCTACACAAATCGCCCACATTCTCATACCGTTTAGAATACCTTTGTCGTGGTAACAGAATTACATTGGAGGCATTCGCTACTGAAGTTAAAAAAGAGCAGTACAACATCAAAGTTGTATCAAAAGAGGGAAAACACGTAACAGATAAAGTCGGTGAGTTTTTTGATGATAAGCAAAGACGCTTTTTGCCATCCAATGTCTTTGGTTATTACTCTGGACCAAGTGACCGGCTTGCAACTCACTTTTATGATCATCAAAGAATCTTCAGAGACCAGTTGCTGTATCCTAATAAATACGGTTTGGATGAAAAAACTTTACCTTTGAGGCCATTGTTCTATGCACAGAAAGTACATAGTAACTTTGTCTTGTTAGCTTTCTTTTTAAGCGCAGATGAGAAGGTAACCAAATTCCTGAAAGAAAAGCTCTTTATTGAGGGAATCGAGTCAGTTCTTTTTGTTCTGAACAAGCCTGATTGGACAAGCAAAGAAGGGGACTCAAGGTTCTGGAATGCGAATGGAGTGGTTAGGCCATTCCTTGATAGGCTGTTTTCAGCCTCTCTAGCTCCAATGCGAAAGACAATTAAAGTCCCGCATCCTATGAAAAAAAATTCAGAAAATGTCGATGCACTCTTTTTATACCTGAAGGATCTGCATGCTTTAAAGCAGGTTGGTAAAGATACCTCGGACAAAGACTTCTTCAAGTTGTTAGAAAGTATCTACTTTTCAAATCTAATTTTTGAAGTTCGTATCAGGGTAAAAATTAAGAATAAAAATGGTGCTGACGACTCATTAACGTTCAGAGAGCTTAGCGAGGGTGAGCAACAGCTGTTAACTGTTCTCGGTTTATTACGATTCACCAGAGATGATGAGTCGTTGTTCTTACTTGACGAACCTGACACTCATTTAAATCCTGCCTGGAGCATGGAGTACATCAACTTCCTGCAAGAAGTGGCAGGTTTTAATCTTAACACAGAGAAAGGCAGCAAAGAGGGTGTTGATAACAGCCATATTGTTTTAGCGACGCATGATCCTATTGTTATTTCTACCCTGAAAAAAGGGCAGATCCAGATCATGAAACGCGATGAAAACGACTTAAAAGTTTTTGCCACACCACCACTTTATGAGCCGAAAGGCATGGGATTTTCCGGCATTTTAATGAGTGATATGTTTGGGCTTCGCTCTGATTTAGACCCGCAAACGCTCGAAAGCTTAGATGAGCATGCAATTTTGCTTGCCAAAGTTGAACGGTCTCCCGCCGAAGAAACTCGGTATAAAGAGCTCCAAACCGAACTGGATAAAGCTGGCTTTTTAGAAGCGTATTCGGACCCGTATTTCTCAGCCTTTGTAAAAGCATGGGGCAGGAAGCATGGTGATAAGCTATTCTCGCAGACATTTTTAAGCGATGGCGATAGGCAAGAGCTGAGTGTTATGACGGATGAAATACTTGCTGAATTGGATGCGGAAGAGGCTGGTGAGTAATGCGTTATATCGATATTGATGAGGTTGAACTCGAACTCCCAGGTGATTGGGGTGATAAAGTATCTAGCGCTTGGACATACGTTAATCGAAAGGTTGCTGAAGCAGAGGTTGCTACGAGAGCAAAAGGAGTTCAGGAAGGTTGGGATGCTCAAAGGCTCGACACGGAGCTTTTAAATGCCACTAGTACTGCCCGGAAAACTGCTATCGCGAGCAAAAGTGACGTTTGGGGGAGCCTAAGTGAGGTGTTGGCAAAGCAGTCTAATGGTAAATGTTGGTATTGCGAAACCAATGAGTTGAGATCTGACAACCCAATAGATCATTTTAGACCGAAAGGTAGAGTAGCTGAGTGCAGTGATCATCCCGGCTATTGGTGGTTGGCATTTGATTGGCGTAACTTCCGCTTCGCTTGTACTTATTGCAACTCGCGCCGTGTCGAAGTGGATACCGCCGGTGGTAAGCAAGATCACTTCCCTGTGTTTACGCCACCAGATTGGAATAAGACGCCGCAAGATAATAATCAGGAGCGCCCTAAATTATTAGATCCTACGGATCCTGAAGATTGTGAACTGTTAGCTTTCAACATTAATGGACTTGCTACGCCTAATTGTAGTGACCAAACATCTGATAATTATAAAAAAGCTATTGAATCTATTGAAAGATTCCATCTTAATCATGGCCCAACAAAGAAAGCAAGGATGGCTATTAGACAAAAGATAAATCAGCTAGTAGCAAACACAAATGATCTATTGCAGCAAGGTGTTGCCGCGCATTCTCAGCAGATTAAATCTAATAAAAAAGAGCTAATGAAGCTTATACGACCCTCATGCACCCAGACAAAATTTAATACCGCAGCGAGACTTTACTTGAATGAGTTCGCAGCCCTTCCATGGGTTAAATCTATGCTTGATCGAGAACCACAATGAATAACGTCAGTACTACTGAAATTGTAAACCGTGTATGGAACTATGCTCACGTGCTGCGTGATGAAGGCGTAGGCTATGGCGATTACGTCGAACAGCTTACCTACCTTATTTTCCTTAAAATGGCTGCGGAGCGTGCTGCTGGCGGACAAGAGGCAGAGAGCTTAGCAACCGAGCGCTGGAAGCTGCTGATTAAGCTTGATGGCACTGAGCTTGAAACCGAATACCGGAAAACACTTGAAATGCTGGGTGGTCAAAAAGGTACCCTGGGTACCATTTTCCGCAAAGCGCAAAATAAAATCCAAGATCCCGCCAAGCTTGAACGCTTAATTGACATGATCAACAAAGAATCATGGTCAACGCTGAGTATTGATGTCAAAGGTGCCATTTACGAAGGCTTGCTGCAAAAAGGTGCTGAAAGCGAGAAGAAAGGCGCAGGCCAGTATTTTACGCCGCGCCCTATTATTGAAGCAATTGTCGATGTAATGCAGCCACAGCCAATGCAGGTTATTGCGGACCCGGCTTGCGGTACTGGCGGTTTTTTAACTGTTGCGCATGACTACATTGCAAAAAACAAAGAGCGCCCACTATCCAAAAAAGAAGCCCGCTTTTTAAAAGAAGAAGCGTTTCGCGGTAACGATATTTCTGACTCGGTTGCCCGCCTTTGTGCTATGAATTTGTATTTGCATGGTATTGGTACCGATGAATGCCCGATATCTACTTCTGATGCACTGGCGAAAGAGGTTGGCGATAATAAAGTTGATATGGTGTTGGCTAACCCACCGTTTGGCAAGAAAAGCTCTATCACGATAATTAGCGAGAAATCAGGCAAGTTAGAAAAAGAAAAGCTCACATATGAGCGCTCTGATTTCTGGGCTGATACTTCAAACAAACAGCTCAATTTTGTCCAGCACATCGGCAATATGCTGCGCATAGGCACCGGCAAAGCTGCAGTTGTGCTGCCAGATAACGTGTTGTTCGAAGGTGGCGCAGGCGAAACCATTCGTAAAGTACTGCTAAACCAGTTTAATTTGCACACCATTTTGCGTTTACCTACCGGCATTTTTTATGCTCAGGGGGTAAAGGCGAATGTGCTGTTTTTTGATGCTATGCCAGCCTCAAAAGAGCCTTGGACCAAAAGTGTGTGGGTGTATGACTACCGCACTAATGTGCATAAGACCCTTAAAGAGAACAAGTTAACCCGTTCTGATTTCGATGAATTTGTGGCGTTATTTTGCGCTGAAGATAAGAAAAAACGCGTTTCTAACTGGCAAGAAAATCAGCGCGAAGAAGATGGTGGCCCAAGCCCTGATGGTCGCTGGCGCGAGTTTAGTTACGATGAAATTATCGCCAGAGATAAAACCAATCTGGATATTTCCTGGCTAAAAGATGAGTCATTGGAAGATAGTGACAATCTGCAACCTCCTGCTGTTATTGCCAGCGAAATTGTTGAATTGCTCACGGCCGCACTGGAAGAGTTTAAGAGTGTTGAAGAGGCTCTGGTTGAAGAGGATGAGGTTTAAGCTGCACTTAAATTTTTTCTTTTAGTTTGCATAATTAAGCTCTGCAATGGCGGCATTTGCCGCCATTATGCCTTTTAAAAACCAGCAGGAATAAGTGTGAACATGGATGATCCAGTAATACCAACTACCAGCCAACAGTGGTTTGAGTTTTTAACAGCAGAAGAGCAAAAAACTAAGAAATCTTATTTGGCACAGCCAACTCATTTGATCAGCCACTATCGTGGCGAACTTGCAACCAGCCGCGATTATGAAGGGCGCGAGATATTAGAATTACTGCAAAATGCAGCAGATCAGGCTAAAGCCGCAAATGTCAACGGTAAAGTGATTATTGAGCTGACTGAAGTAGGTTTGTTAATAGCAAACAACGGTAAAGCCTTTTCGGTTGGCGGCGTGAAGTCGCTTCAGAATGCTCATCTAAGCCCTAAGCGATTAAATCAGCAGCAATTTATTGGCTGTAAAGGGCTTGGATTTCGCTCTATTTTGAACTGGACGCGCAACCCGATTATTTTAAGTGGTGAGTTGGCAATCTATTATAGTGATGAGGTTAGCGCGAAAAAACTTGAAGAGTTGATGGTTGAGTCGCCCGAACTAGCTAAGTTAGTATTGGCCGAGCTGGGCAATAACAAGAACAATATTATCCTACCAAAGCTGCCATTTCCTGGATTCCCTATTCCAACTTCCGTGTCAGGTTCTGTTAGCCAGAAGACTGGTATTCTTTTCGACCGTTGCCGGTATTGGAAGAGCAAAGGCTATACCACCGTGATTGGTATCCCCTTCGAAAAAGCCGAGTCATTTAGCAAAGCAATACAACAAATAGAATCTCTACGCCCAGAGATGCTGTTATTTGTGCCCTATCTTGATGAGGTACAGTTTGTGTTGCCGGAAAAAAGTCCGTCAGTCTGGTCGAAAGAAGGTGACGATGATGCCTCACTGGTGATGCAAGATGGTGAACCAATAGGTATTTGGCAGCTTTTTCGAACTCAGGGGAGTGTGGGCAAGTCATATCTTGACGATCCAAAGACTGACCTGCTGTATGAGATAGTCATCGCTGTGCCGGAGGTTGAGCATAGAAGCGAGTTTAAATCGTCACCACTGTTCACGTATTTCCCAACAGAAATAATTTTACCTTTGCCAGTGGTTTGCCATGCAACCTTCGAACTTGACCAAAGCCGTAACCAAATCAGCAAACATAAAAGCAACGGATATGTGTTTACTCAGCTAGCCAGTTTCCTTGCAGAAGTAGCTGAGAACAGGGCCGCTATATATCCAAGCGGCGTAAATGCCGGTTTTCGGGTAGTAATGCCTTTGGGGGAGTTCCCAGAAAGCCTCAAAAGAATCAGCTTCCCAAAGTTGCTCAACGAAGCATGTAAAGCTCGAACTATAGTGCCAACGATATCAGGCAACGTGTCCAAAGTTGCAGATGTTTTTTCTCTGAAGGGCGCTAACCCAGATTGGTTACCTGTGTCGGGCTTTAAAAATATCGTGCCAAACGATGATGCTGAACTTAAGTGGTTTAAAGAATTAGGCATATCAGAGCTTTCGCATGAAGCACTATATGAAGCGCTTGAAAGCCTTGAAGGCATCGATTTAGAGCAGAGAGTTAAGTTAATACTGGGATTAAAGAAGCTTCCTGTTAGCACTAAAAGTTATCCGTCGTCTCTTTTACTGAGTAGTGACGGAGAAAGAATTCCCGGAAATGCTGATGTGTATATTACGCCAAAAGGTGGAGTGCCAGACTTATTACCGGGTTGGACCAAGCTGTGGTTTCTAGATGTTGAGCTGCAACAGGTGCTGATGGCAACGTTCAATGTGAAAGACGTCAGGAGTTTTCAACACGAACTAAAGCTATTTGGATTGCAGGAGTATTCATTTGGGCGACTTATTCAGGATTTAAGGCGGCAAGCAACTCATCGTAAAGAGCTTGAACCACAGCAAGCGGTTAAGACTGAACAGCAACTGTTGGATGCTATTTATCGGCTTTATCTCGCAGAGGGAGATGAAGAAAATAAGCCGGCTTTCCCACAGAAAACCAGTTTAAAACTACTAAGTCAAAACGGGTTATTGGTCGAAGCTGACATACTCTACATGGGCGAAGGATATGGGGTCGAAGGTCGAATCGTTCAGCAGTTATATGCGCCAAAAAAAGATAGGTTTGTCGCGAGCCCGGAGACGTTTGGCATTGAACCTGAAGATCTAATGCAATGGAGTAGTTTTCTTGATTGGCTGGGTGTTGCCAAATGGCCAAGGGAAGAGAAGCGAACCTACATTGATCAAAGTTATCTTCAGTTTGTTACGGATAGTTTGAAATTTCCTGTTCGGTTTGATGATTACATTTTCGCGTCTAAACAAGACTTGATGTTGGCTAATTTACAGTTGACGGAATACCGTTCACTCGATGGCTTGGACACAATACTTGTACCAGATAAGTATGCGGCTATTCTCGCATGGCTGGCTAAAGATCCCAGACATTCGGAATGGCGTAAGAACGAAAGACTAAATGCAAGTCTAGTTGCTCGCAAAAATGGTGATCATAATAAACGATCTTATACTGGGGGGCTTCCAAGTTACATTTTCTGGTCGATAAAAAATGCGAATTGGATGGTTTGCCCAAACAGTGACGTTATTAGCCCTAATCAAACCATGTTGGCCGATGCGTTAAGTGAGAACATTTTTCCAAGACCTGCAAGGCCTCAATATGAAACATTGTCAGCTTTTGACATGAATGCTAGTGAAGTTGTTACAGCCTGGCGTAATGCTGGCGTAATAACAAATATTGCTGAGCTGAGTTTAGATGGTCTTTACGCAAAACTGCTGGAGCTACCGAAGTTCAAGCAACAGTTACCAGCAGCCAAAAGTTTGTATAGATGGCTCTTGGGTGCTTTGGAGTCTGCATACGGTGAGGGTGGCGGCAATAAAACCCAGTTTTTCGAAACTGGAAAGATTTGGGGTAAACAGCAAGGCCAGCATGGCTATTTCGCTATTCACGAGCTGCGCTATGTTGATAATGAAGGATTGCCCGAGGAGTTATTGAACCGCTTGGCTATTGCTGAAATACCTCATCGCTCTGGTACTGATAAGGTAAAACGCTTACTGGGCGTGAATGCGATCGACAGAAATGAAATTCAGCAAAAAATAGTGAGCTTTGTCCCTGCTGGAACCGGAAGCGATCTTGATGTTCATTTCCAGCAAGCTAAGCCATATTTCAAAGCATTACGTGAGAACCAATCCAGCCAGATACAATACAGAAAGGAGCTTGATAAACTCAGACTTGAGCTCTGCACCAAGTTAAATTTAGAAATTAGATACCAAGATGTCGGATGTTCATTCGAACTGAACAATTGGGCATGGTCTATTGATGCTGATGTACTTTATATAAAAACACCTAACATAGTTATAGATCATCAATCAGATTTACTGGCGGATGTTATTGGTGAGGCTTTAGCATCGATTTATCGCTTGGCGAATGGTGGTGATTTTGCCCGTTTATTTCGTTGCAGCACAAAAGAACGTCTGCAGCTTCTAGGTAAAATGCTGGGTGAGAACATCTCAGCTGAGCAGCTGGCGGCTTTAGCCAGTAAAGAAAGTGTTGATTTAAACCATGGCGGTATTTTAGCCAATGTTCCAGTGATACAGGCACCAAAGATAGTAGAGAGTGAGTTACCAGAAAAGCCGTCATTAGTGCCCACGCCAATAAACCCGATAGGTGTCGACATTGAGGGCGAGCCCATCTCTGAGCCGGAAGGTGAACCCAAGAAAGATGGGAAGTTAGCGATCATTCCAATCCCGATTCAACCAAAGTCTGCACCAAACAGGCGCAAACTTAGTGTTAAAAAAGTCAGTAGAACTGGTGGCGGTGGCGCGATAAGTTATACGCCCGTGAGTGGCGAACTTTGCGAAATGAAAGTTTTAGAAATTGAAGAAAGCTTTGAAACGCCACGTTTTCCGCTCTGGGTTGGGTCGTATACCGGAAACCTTGCTTTTGGTTGCGATATCTTAAGCTTTGCGACTGAAGAAGCACGAGAGCAATTTAGGTCGCGTGAAAATAGGGACTTGAATTTAGTCGAGAGATTTATAGAGGTTAAAGGACGAAAAGATAAGCAAGCTGAGATTGAGCTCCGTGGAAATGAGAAGAAAGCTGCTTTGGAATACGGTGATAAATATTACTTGTACCGTATTTCGCAGATATCAGCACATTCTTTCACATTAAGTATTTTGAAAAACCCGCTTTTAGATCCTGAGGTAGTAGACCATTCAGTCTATATAGATTTGGATCGGTCTAGTAAGACAGAAGTCTTTGAGATTGTTACGCACACAACCCTAGAAGCGAATTAGCTTAAATCAAAATTCCCATCACTGATATCAGATCAATATTAATTAGTGGCAGGGGGTACATCAGGTTTCAGTGAGAACAAGGAGCTGATTTGCGAGAATTGGCGGCAGTTAGTCGATAATAGGAAGTTACAATGAGCAGTTTGCCACTAATTGAGTCTATTTTGCTTGAAATCCGCCAAAGCGCGGGTATCCAAGGTTATCCAACAAACAAGAAAGATAAGTTTGCTAAAGGGCAGTTAAGCCTGGCAATGCATAAGGCTATTGGTACAGAAACGTTACAAGCCATTTTTGATGCTTTTAACATGGACCCGCAAATGCAAGTTGCTGCGGTAAACAATCTTGTCGAGCTTGCAAACGCTTATAAGCACATTGAGCTCAATACATGGACTTTTGCTGCAGACCAGCGGCAAGTTGTCTGGGATATGTTGGGCTATTTTTTTGTACCTAGCTTGGCACGTCGGGTCGCTTTCTGGAACCTACCTCAACCATTAGATGCAGGAATGCCGGGCGGTCGATTCTGGTATCTTCCAGAGATTATTGAACAAAATGGGAATGCCACTTTATATATGCCCGTTGCACAAGTGGTCGACTGGCTACTTGATTTGCTCGGAATGTCGCTAGAAGCCTTCTCTGACCAGCGCTGTGAATCTGCTGATGAGCGACATGAAGGGTTAAGACGATCCCTATATAACTGGCGAGCCGCCACACCCATCAGCCCTGATTCTATCGAAAAGTATTTTGCAGATGATGCACAACTCAGTTTCGATGGAGCATTTCAATTAAACCGCTCTCAAAGCCCTGTCGAGCAATTCGAGGCCGCATTACATTTTATTGAAGGTAAAACTCTAACGCCTGAACAGCTACGTATGGAAATTCCGATGACTCAACGCGGGCGTTTGGAAGACATTTTAGCTCGAAATGCCAGTGAGGAGGATCAAGCTACTTTTGTTGCTTGTATAGCGCAACGCTATGTTGCGCCGTCAATAAAAACCATACGCCAGCGCTTTCTGCTTGCCCGTACCGTACAGGATGGTTATTGCCGGTTATTGAAGTTTCTCTGCCCTGATATTGATCGCCAGTGTGTTGACGAGCAGCAAAACAAAGTACTGCAACTATTTGGTATTTATAAATTTGTTTATAACACGACAATTGGAGCCTGGCGCAATTGTGGCGATCAAGGTGAAGCTGCTGAAAATCGTTGGTTTGAAGAGCAGCTTGCTGAGTGGGATAAGTTCGGTATTTTCCTTTCAATACTCCCGTCACGCTACACAACGGCCAATCAAGAACTAGCTCAACTGCTGACTCGTCGTTTTTATAACATGCGACCTGGCGAGCCTTTGGAATGCCATATTGGCATGAATCCAGAGTCGGTAGCGAAAATTATCCGGCGTAATGTTGAGAGAGCCGAGTCGTTCTTTTCTGAAATGGATAGAGCTGAGCAGCTGCTATCGAGAATGCAAGTTGCCTCTCCCTGGAGAGCGCTGCAGCATGAGCAGAGTTACTGGGTGGTCAGTCAGGTTGCTGCGCATCCCCGGCTTTCCACCAATGCGAGAAGCCTTGCTATCAATCGTTTGCGTGAGTTGGCTGTTACGCCCGCTGAAACTGTTCAAGCCATTATTTTAGAATTGGATGGTCATTTGAATTGTGAGCGTAAGCAAAGAACAAAAGATACTCCTGTGAGAGTTGCTGTCCTTCTTGCTGAGGCAGAAGAAAGCCAAGGATATGAGCTCTGGAAAGCGCCTATTCTCCAATATAAAGCGAAGCATTTGCTGGCTTGTAACCAATTCGAAGCCGCAGGGAAATGCTTCAGGGAAGCCTTAGAGGCTGTATATGAGCGCAACTATGGCCTTGCGCGTGGCGAGATTGCCAGAGATGCTTTTGCGTTATCTGTCGCCAATCAAAAGCTGATTCACAACAACCATGAAAAGTTCTATCGTGAGATGGTTGCCGGTGGAATGATGAGTGAGTTTAAGCAAATACCTTCATTAGAAGACACTGCACGCTGGGTATCTGATTATTTTTGGGAAACTCTTTATAAACCTTATCCGGGGGTACCGGCAATTATCAGAGGTAACAGTAAGCAGTTTGATCAGGCTTTTAAAGAATTGGTGAAACTGCTTGATGCGGGGACAGAAAGCGACCTGTCTCAGTGGATTAAATCCAACCGGCAATTGCTCAATTCAAACTTACCTGAAGTGGATGGTAACTCTGTCTTGATGCTACTTGTAAAAATGAGAAGTAGCTTTATGGAGCAGTTACCAATTATTAAGCAAATGGCACCTTTTGAGTTACAAGGTGGTGTGGACAGGTTTAAATTGTTGCTTAAAAAGTGGCGAAATTTCAGCGCTCAACTTGCTAATGAGCACCCCAAACAACTAAATATTGTTGATATTAAGGGACTAACACCATTAATGCTGGCGGCTCAGGCCGGTGATGCTGAATTAGTCAAAATCATGCTTGAGGCGGGTGCCAATCCGGATTTACAAGACATAAAAGGTATGACAGCTCTACATTCAGCAGCTCAATCAAACAGCGTTGATTGTGTTAACTACCTATTAAACCTGCCATGTCGTTTAGATTTGGTTACCGTCGATGGCAGAACTCCGCTTCATACCGCTACCTGGATGGGTAACTTGCATGCTGTGCAGCAGCTAATTTCCAAAGCACCTCAAATGGCCTGGAAGCGAGATGCCTTAAATAATACGCCTTTAGAGTTAGCTGAGCATTTGCTTGAAAACCCAGACAAGCTTGAGCAATTGTTAAAGGATAGAGCAAAGTTTGGTGCCCGCTGTACTACCGCTGAAGAATTACAGCAAGTAGTACAGGCTTTAGAAAATGTGGTGGCGATTTGTTGAATTATTGAGGTATTTGGTTGCAGTAATGGGGCATTTTTGGCAATTGTTAAAACAGCTAAATTTAAATTATGAGGAAAACCATCATGAGCAGAACACCAAACGATGATCGTAGTGACAGCATGAATCCAAATAATGATGCTTATTGGGATAGCTTGGACAATCATGCTAACCAGTTAAATCCTAATCATGATGAATACCAGGGTTATGATGAGGAAGAGGATTAGAGGAAGGTCAGGCCACCATCACAAGCAATTCCTTAGCTTGTGATGGTGGTGTCTCAATTGTAATAGTTCAGTTACTTTGGATTATGTTTTCAAGATGTACCGCCAATTTCCCCAAAGCCTCCTTCCGCTCCGCAAAATAATCATGCCGGTTATAAATTCCTTCAACCCCTTTGAGTTTATGGTTTAAGCAGCGCTCGGCGACGTGGCCGGGGATGCCGATTTCCGCCAGCAAAGTGCGGCAGGTGCGGCGTAGGTCGTGCACGGTGAAGTGGGACATGTTGCCCATTTTGTTCGGCGGCAGTACTTTTTTGCCCGGATCTTGGCCGAACATTTTGCTAATTGCTCTGTTGAGTGTGTCTGGGCCCATATGGGCGTTTTTGCTGCTGCGCCGGTTTGGCAATAGATAGTCAGAGCCGCAGGCGCGTACTTTCAATTCATTTAGCCATTCCAGCGTTAGCGGAGCTAGCGGGATTTCCATGCCGACACCGGTTTTACTGCGTTCTTTTGGCAACGACCAAACAGCTTTTGTTAAATCGAATTCCTGCCATTTTGCTTCGATCAGTTCTGACTTTCGCACCCCGAGTGTGATGAGGAGGGCGCAAGCCAGATAGTTGTCGCGGCCGAAACTGTTTAGGTTTTCACGAAACACCGCGAAGGCCTGTTGTACTTCCTCAATGTTTAAAGCGCGGTCTTTACTGATTTCAGTGCCGCCAGCATCGTTCACTGAAAAAGGTGCTGCCGGGTTATTGCGGGTGAGATCCAATTTAATGGCATGGTTAAACATTTGCTTTAAATACAGCAGGGCGTCGTTGGCAATCGTCGGACGGCCCGATTCGGTGATCTGGCGAAGCACTTGCTGAATATGGCGCGGGCTGACATCGGCAATTTTGTATTTACCAACAGTTGGCGCTATGTCTTTGCGGTACACCCGCGCCGGAATAGCTGGATGTTTTAGCCGCTTTTCATTGCCCAGCTGCCAATCTTGAAATAAATCATTCATCGTCACCATCGGCGCTTGTTTAGCCTGTTGTTTGACCAACAGTGGATCTACGCCTTCGCGATGAAGTTTGGCATTGCTAGCCGCAGCGAGTCTGGCTTCTTTTAATGAAAGTTCAGGGTAGCGGCCTAAGGTCAGTTCGCGACGTTTGCCAGCAGTGGTGTAACGCAGCATCCAAAATGGTTGGCCTGCACGCGGTACCAAGAAATACAAGCCGTCACCGTCAGCATGTTTACCTGGTCCCTTGGTCGCAAGGCTTTCTAACTCTTTTACTGTTAAACGACCCATCGTCTACCCCCCATTCGCATACTCTGATTAATTTACCCCCCACTGCATTGTGGGAGTATCAGAATACCCCCCATTTTACCCCCCGTAAAGTGGTGGCTTAGGGGGGATTTTGATGGATGTTGGTAGACTTCGCCTTTATTTAACTTATTGATTTTTATTGCTTTGTGTATTTTGTTGGACGTCCATAAACATCATTCGACGTTTTGGATCTGCTCCCGCATCTGCTCAATCAAAACCTTCAATTCAACAGCCGTATTGGTAATCTCGGTCGATATTGCTTTTGAAGATAAGGTGTTCGCTTCGCGGTTAAATTCCTGCATCATAAAATCGAGTCGGCGGCCAACGGCGCCGCCTTGTTTCAGGCTGTGGCGGGTTTCTTTGATGTGAGCGTCGAGGCGGTCGAGTTCTTCGGCGACGTCGGATTTTTGCGCCAGGAAGGCCATTTCTTGTTCGAGACGATTGTTGTCCAGATCGGCTTTGATTTCCTGTAAACGAGTGTGCATTTTGTCGCGTTGCCATTGCAGCGCTTGCGGTAAATGAGTGCGTAGTGTGGCGACGTGGCCGGCGATTTGGTCGAGGCGGTCGCGGATCATTTGTTCAATGGCTGCACCTTCACGGCCGCGGCCGGCCTGGAAGTCTTTTAAGGCCAGTTCAAAACCGGCCAGTAAATCGCTTTGCAGACTATCCATATCGGCTTCCTGCGTTTCCATCACTCCTGGCCAACGCAAAATGTCGGTAACATTCAGTTGCGCTTGCGGGCATTTGTCCAGCAATTGCTGGGCGGCTTGCAGCAGTTGGGCAGCAAAGGCATCGTTAATTTTCAGCTCGCTGCTTTGATTGGCGGCGGTGTAGCGCAGGTTAATTTCTAATTTGCCGCGATGCAGATTTTGCCGCAGTTTGTCGCGCAATAGTCCTTCAATACCGCGAAATTGCTCAGGTAACCGAAAATAACTCTCGAGATATCTTTGGTTAACTGAGCGGATTTCCCAAACTGCGTTACCCCAGTCGGCTTTAATTTCGTGGCGGGCGAAAGCGGTCATGCTATGGATCATGCGATAGTCCTGTTCAAAAGTAAGCAAAAAAACAGTATACCCAGAAGCGGGGCATTAGGCGAATCTCAGCATTGTGGGTGCTTGCAACACCATTTTAGCAAGGCGCGAAGCGAAGTTGCTGAGCGCTACAGTCGCTTTACGCCAATTGTGGCCGGTCTGTTGATGGCAATCTGGTGGCCAAGCCCCTATAATGGCCGATTGAAAATTCAGCCAAACCAGCAAACAGAGGTCCTTCATGCGTCCAAGCGGCAGAACAGCCAGTCAGATCCGTCCTATCAGTTTCACCCGTAATTTTACTGCCCATGCCGAAGGTTCGGTGCTGGTGGAATTTGGCAATACCAAAGTGCTGTGTACCGCTTCTGTTGAAGAAGGCGTGCCTCGTTTTATGAAAGGTCAGGGCAAAGGCTGGATCACGGCTGAATACGGTATGTTGCCTCGCGCCACTCATACCCGCAACGACCGCGAAGCGGCACGTGGTAAACAAAGCGGCCGTACCATGGAAATTCAGCGTTTGATTGGTCGGGCCCTGCGGGCGGCGGTGGATTTGTCGCTGTTAGGCGAAAATACCATTATGTTTGACTGCGACGTGATTCAGGCTGACGGCGGTACCCGCACGGCGGCCATTTCCGGTGCTTGTGTGGCGTTATGTGATGCGTTAACCCACCTGCGTGCCAAAGGTGCGATTAAAACCAACCCGCTGAAATATATGGTGGCAGCGGTTTCAGTCGGCATTTATAAAGGCGAAGCTGTGGCAGATCTGGAATATCTGGAAGATTCTGCTGCTGATACCGATATGAACGTGGTGATGACCGAAACCGGCAAACTGATTGAAATTCAAGGCACTGCTGAAGCTGAACCTTTTAGCTTTGAAGAAATGCAAGACATGATGGCGATGGCTAAAATTGCCATCCGTGAAATTATCGATGAACAAAAACGTGTATTAGCCTGAGGTCATGATGAAAGCTTTTCAGATTGAATTTATTGAGTTTGCCCTGAGCCGTCAGGTGCTGAAATTTGGCTCTTTCACTTTGAAGTCTGGCCGCACCAGCCCGTATTTTTTTAATGCCGGCTTGTTTAATACCGGTGGCGATTTAGCCAAACTGGGGCGTTTTTACGCGGCAGCTATTCAAGACTCAGGCATTGCCTTTGATGTGTTGTTTGGCCCGGCCTATAAAGGTATTCCAATTGCGACCACCACAGCGGTGGCACTGGCAGAACATCATGATCGTGATGTACCTTATTGCTTTAACCGCAAAGAAGCCAAAACCCATGGTGAAGGCGGCAATCTGGTCGGTTCTGCACTGCAAGGCCGTATTTTGCTGGTCGACGATGTGATCACGGCCGGTACTGCCATTCGTGAATCCATGCAAATCATTCAGGCGCAAGGGGCTGAGCTAGCTGGTGTTTTGATTGCACTGGATCGCCAGGAGCGTGGCCAGGGCGAACTTTCTGCCATTCAGGAAGTCGAACGCGACTTTGGTACTCAGGTGATTTCGATTATTGGTCTGAACGATTTGATCAATTATCTACAAGGCAAACCTGAGTTAGCTGCGCATTTAGATGCGGTAACGGCTTATCGCGCTCAATATGGCGTCAGTTTGGCTTAGTGGCCGTTCATTTCAGGTTTTGTTAAGCAAAGCTTGAGATAACCACGCAAGTGACGAAGAGGCTGCGGCGTCATTGCCCGGCCATTGTAGATAGGCCGCACATTTGTATCACAGACGGGAGTTTACTGTGCTTAATAAACCCAATGGCACTGGATTTGGTCGGATCTTAAAAGCCACCGAGTGTTCACGTAAAGGTTTTGTCGCCGCCTGGCGTTTTGAAGCGGCCTTCCGGCAGGAAGCGGCGTTGGCAATTTTGCTGCTGCCACTGTCATTTTGGTTGGCGGATTCTTTGCAGCACTGGGCTGTGCTGGTTTCGGTATTATTACTGGTGTTGATTGTTGAATTACTGAATTCAGCGGTGGAAACCTTAACCGACCGGGTCAGTCTGGAGCGGCATGAATTATCTGGCCGGGCCAAAGATTTGGGCTCAGCGGCGGTAACGCTCAGTCTGACGATAGTGACTGTGGTCTGGGGTGTGGCGCTTTATCAGCAACTCGCCGGTTAATACGGTGCAGTCATAAAAAAACGGGCAATGGCCCGTTTTTTCTGGCTGGGTGAGAGCTAAAACCTTAGGTTCAGGTACGAGCAATACTCATTGCTGTGAACGTAGCTCGCCAAACAAACTATCGCGAAATACTTGCCACTGCGTATTAAAATGGGAGGTCGGCAAGCGGCTAAACCCGGAGCGGACAAACTGGTGAATTTTGCCTTCACAGCTGGCTAGCAGCAAGTTAGCTAAATCGCCTTCATCTTGCAGAAAACTTTTGCCTTCGCGTAATTTACGTTCTCGCAGGCATTGTTTGAGTTGTAACTCCAGTTTGTCGAACAACAAGGCGACCCTTTCCCGCAGACGTTCCTGCTCGCCCTGCAGGGCATCGCCAGTCAGGATGCGGCAAATCCCCGGGTTGCGCTCAGCAAACAACAACAGCATATGCAAGATCAGTTCAATCCGTTGTTCGGTTTGTTTATGCTCTAGCAAAATGGCATTGATAGTGCTGAGTAATGTAGTTTCGATAAACTCGATTAAACCTTCAAACATCCGTGCTTTGCTGGGGAAATGCCGGTATAACGCTGCTTCAGATACACCCACAGCAGCGGCTAGCGCTGCGGTGGTGATCCGCTGGCCCGGATTGCTTTCCAGCATGGCGGCCAGCGCTTGCAGGATTTCTTCTTTGCGGTTATTACTTCGGACTGTTGCCATCTGTGGTACTGCTCAGTTTCAAATTTATCGCCAGGGTCGAGCCGCTGAGCGGCCTGTTCTTTAGCCTTGTTTAGTGGCGCCCGGAATGGCCAAAACCACCTTCACCCCGTTCTGACTGATCAAAGTCAGCCACCAGGCTAAAGTCTGCTTGTACCACTGGCATAAACACCAATTGTGCAATGCGATCACCAGGTTGAATGGTAAAGCTATCCTGGCCACGGTTCCAGGTGGAGACCATCAGTTGACCCTGATAATCCGAATCAATCAGTCCGACCAGATTGCCCAGCACAATGCCGTGTTTATGACCCAGCCCAGAGCGAGGTAGAATTGTGGCGCATAAATTAGCATCACCAATATGAATGGCGATCCCGGTCGGGATCAACACTGTGTCACCCGGGTTTAACGTCAGCGGTGCATCCAGCAGCGCCCGTAGATCCAGACCGGCTGAGCCCGGCGTCGCGTAAGCCGGTAACGGGTATTCAGTGCCAATGCGCGGGTCGAGGATCTTCAGTTCAATGCTTTTTTTCATGGTGGTATTGCTCAACAATCAATTGGATAAGTGAAGTGGCTAAAGCTGATTTGTCCTGTAGTGCCAGTGGTTGGATCAGGTCTTTGCCATATAAAGTAACGGCATTTTGTTCGCTGTTAAAGCCTTGACCAGCCACAGAGACATCATTGGCACAAATCAGATCTAAATTTTTTTCTGCCAGTTTACGTTTGGCGTATTGTTCGACCTGTTCGGTTTCAGCGGCAAAACCAACCGTATAAGGTCGTTGTGACGATAATGCGGCAACGGCGGCAATAATGTCAGGATTTTTCACCAGTTGCAGTGTGAGCAGGTCATTATCGGCGGTTTTTTTCAGTTTTTGTGTGGCGACATTCGCCATGCGGTAATCGGCCACGGCTGCACAACCGATAAAAATATCCTGCTGCACTGCGGCCAGCAGTGCCGCCTGATACATCTGTTCGGCACTTTGCACATCTATCCGTTCGACGCCGGCTGGGGTGGCAAGCTGCACCGGGCCGCTGATTAAAGTGACATCAGCTCCGGCTTTGGCAGCGGCAGCCGCCAGCGCAAAACCCATTTTTCCGGAGCTGTGGTTACTAATAAACCGAACCGGATCAATCGCTTCCCGGGTTGGTCCTGCTGTAATTGCAATCTTTAAACCTGCGAGCGGTTTTGGCTGTTGTTGAAAATAATCGGCCACAAGTCCGGCCAGTTGCACCGGTTCCAGCATTCGGCCCATACCGACGTCACCGCAGGCCTGTTCGCCAGCTGCCGGACCATAAATGTGAATGTTTCGTGATTTTAAAGTTGCTAAATTGGTTTTTGTTGCTATGTTTTTATACATCTGCTGATTCATCGCTGGCGCCACAGCCAGCGGTGCATCAGCGGCCAGAATACAAGTGGTCAGCAAGTCATTGGCCATGCCATAACAAATCCGGGCTATCACATCAGCAGACGCCGGTGCGACCAGAATAAAGTCAGCCCAGCGCGCCAGTTCAATGTGACCCATAGCAGCTTCGGCAGCCGGATCCAGTAAAGACTGGCCAACCGGATGACCAGATAATGCCTGTAACGTCAGTGGGGTAATAAATTCTGCCGCCGCCGGGGTCAGGATCACCCGGACTTCAGCGCCGCGTTCTTTTAAGCGACGCACCAGATCAGCAGATTTATATGCAGCAATACCGCCGCTGATGCCAAGCAGAATACGTTTACCTGCCAGCGGCAGGGCAGAGCAAGCTGTGGACATAACCTGATATCCAAACCGAAAAAAACTGGGCACTAAGATAACATGAACATCAACACAAGGACGAGTAATGAACATTAAACATTGGCCTGAAGCGGAGCGTCCGCGCGAAAAACTGCTGGCGCATGGTTCAGCCGCGTTGTCGGATCCAGAGTTGTTGGCAATTTTTTTGGGGCATGGCTGCGGCGGATTGGATGCTTTGGCGTTGGCCCGAGAGTTACTGAGTGAATTTGGTGGCCTGAAACCTTTTTTTGCCGCCAGTCAATTGCAGTTTTGTCGCCAGCGTGGCCTCGGCCTCGCCCGTTATGTGAAAACTCAGGCGGTTTTGGAGTTATGTCGGCGGTGTATTTATCAGAATCTGCAGCGTGAAGCCGTGTTTACTGAACCCGCCTTGGTGAAACATTATTTGCAATACAGCATAGGCTTAGAGTCGCGCGAGGTCTTTATGTTGTTGTATTTGGACAGTCAGCACCGGCTGATTAAAGCTGAACCGCTGTTTTACGGCACAATAGATGCAAGTCCAGTGTATCCGCGTATTGTAGTTCAGAGCGCTTTAGCGCATAATGCCGCCGCCGTTATTTTGGCTCACAATCATCCATCCGGAGTTGCTGAGCCGAGTCGCGCTGACAGAGCTATAACGGAGCGCCTGACCCAAGCCATGGCTTTGGTCGATATCAAGTTATTGGATCATTTTGTGGTCGGCGACGCAGAGGTCATTTCCTTTGCAGAACGCGGCTGGCTTTAAGATCTGATTGGATCGCACACAGGATCGGTTAAATTCGAGGCAGAATTACCTTGAATTTCTGGCTGCTATCGTGTATAAATTGCGCCCTTTCAGAAATCCGGGGCATTCTTCCAGGCCAGAAGGATGACGATAGCTCGAGCTGAAGTAATTTTGGAGAAACATTGACATGTCTAGAGTGTGCCAAATCACTGGTAAAGGTCCGATGGTAGGTAACCGTCGTTCACACGCCAACAACGCAACTAAGCGCCGTTTCCTGCCTAACCTGCAAACTCACCGTTTCTGGGTTGAAAGCGAAAACCGTTTCGTATCTCTGCGTCTGACCACGCGTGCGATGCGTATCATCGATAAGAATGGTATCGATGCAGTTTTAGCTGATCTGCGTAAGCAAGGTCAAAAGGTTTAAGGATTAGAAAATGCGCGATAAAATTCGTTTAGTTTCTACTGCTGGTACTGGCTTTTTTTATACAACTGATAAAAACAAGCGCACCATGCCAGAAAAAATGGAAATCAAAAA
>CAZGHW010000014.1:0-92210 GCA_964525695.1 uncultured Rheinheimera sp.
CCGCGACCCCCGGCGTGACAGGCCGGTATTCTAACCGACTGAACTACCGCTCCGGTGTACATCGAAAAATTGGCGGAGCGGACGGGACTCGAACCCGCGACCCCCGGCGTGACAGGCCGGTATTCTAACCGACTGAACTACCGCTCCGCGCCAAGCAATACAGCATTTTCAATTGGGTATGCTGCGTTGCGGAGCGAATAATACGGATCCACGGATAGGCCGTCAACACCTTTTTTGGTGCATTTGGCTATTCCTTAATCATCCGGTAACGAAA
The DNA here is from genome assembly GCA_964525695.1 of uncultured Rheinheimera sp. Taxonomy (GTDB): domain Bacteria; phylum Pseudomonadota; class Gammaproteobacteria; order Enterobacterales; family Alteromonadaceae; genus Pararheinheimera. The sequence continues at coordinate 275 of CAZGHW010000014.1, forward strand.
GGTCTAAAATTTCATCACGCTTGCCGTTTTTTTGCGCTGTTGCACTGTTTTCCGTCGCTGCCGGCGGCATCTTCATTTCAGTGGCGCTGGCATTTTTGCCTTTGAGCAACAGTTTAGGATTCAGTTTCGCCAGCACCATGGTCAACATCGTTTTGGCTTGATCATTCATCAACACCAAAATAAAGCCACCACCAAACAACAGGATCAGCAGATTCACGCCAATCACCAGACCCACTGGAAATGGTTCCGGCTCAGGTTCAGCCGCTTGCTCGGCCAAGGCAGTGACAGAACCGGCCGATTTATCTTTGATTAACGTCACCTGCGAGGCGCTGCCAGCATCCGTGGCGGCGGACGGAGCGACAGCAATTTCCGGCACAGCCACTTTCTGCCCGACGGCAGCAAAGGTCACTTCAGGCAGACTCATGACAAAATCGCGACCAGCCACGGTTTTACCGAACATAGTATTTTCTACCCGGTAAGTGCCGATGCCAGCATTGGCGATGCCCAGGGTGCGTTTCACTCCAGGTTGCTCGCCAATGGTATAACTTTGCACTTCGCCATTCGGAAAGCGGATCCGCCCTTGTAAGGCTATGGAATCGCCTTGCACCACATCCGCTGCCACCAAGTAGCTCAGTTGATGTTTATCAGCCTCGCTAAAAGATTCGACCACTTCGGTTTTCACTGGCGCACGCGTAATCACCACCGGGTCCTGCAACAATTCGCGGGTATAAAGCGGCGTTTTCACAATATATTTCGGGATCCACTCGCCAGCGGGCATATCCAGTTTAAATTCACCGGTAAAAATGGCATCCCTGGCGCGCTCGTCATAGTTTTTGCCATCATCACGAAATGAAGTAAATTCGAGCACTGTCTGATTAAAGTTATCGTATTGCTCTTTTTGCGTGCTGATCAGTAACACGTCCAGTTGCAGCACATCCCGAAAATCGCGGGCATTAATTAACTGGCCGTTGTTGGTCAGTCGTGCCGTCACTTTTAAGGTTTCGCCAGCCATCATATCTTTTGGCAAGGGGTCGACCACCAGATCGATATCGGTCAGCACCATGATCCGGCTTTCCGGCAAAATTTCGCCAACAGCCTGCCAGGGACCTGGCGTTGGCTTGGTCATTTTAATCAAATCATAGGTTTTATCGTCATGCCATTCCATCTGCTGTTCTTTGGCCGTGCGGGCATAGACTTTACTGCCGTCTGGTTTCACCAACACCACCGAAGGACTGCCTTTTTTACGGAAAAAAATCAGTGTAATTTCTTCCACCGCTTCATCAATCCGAAACCTGTTATTGAGCAATGGAATTTGATTAGAAGCCGACACTGGCGGTAGTTCAGTTAACCCTAAACTAGATTCGACGGGTGCTGGTGCTGGTTCCACCACCACAGCAGGCTTGGTTTGCTCAGTCACGGCCGTTGCGGGCTTCGTTTGCTCAGTTGTTTGCTGCGCCGCAACAGCGGCAGTCAGCCAACACAACAAAGAGCCCGCCAGCACCAAGGCTAGCTTGCCCGCTGTCAACCTGCGCCTAACTCGACCATGCGTTAATTGCGCCACAAACAGCTCCCACCTTTTTTCTGCACCAGATCCAGGCGTTTTTCATGAGCGGCCAATTCATCCTCAGTCGCTGCAATCACCCGTAAGACGCCACGGCGGATCAAACCTTGTTGTTGCTGCTGGAGCTGCTGTTCGGCATTGTCCTGATGCGACGCCAGATTCAGGCTGACCTGACCACCGGTCATCGCCAGGTAGACATCGGCCAGAATTTCAGCATCCAGCAAAGCGCCGTGGAAAGTCCGGTGGCTGTTGTTGACATCATAACGACGACACAAGGCGTCTAAGTTATTTTTCTGCCCTGGGTGCAAATCACGCGCCAGTTTCAGCGTGTCCAGCACAGTACAGATGCTTTCCACCGGCGGCAATGGAGGATTTAGCAGCGCAAACTCGTGATTAATAAAACCGATATCGAAGGCGGCGTTATGGATCACCAACTCTGCATCTTTGATATATTCAAAAAACTCGCGGGCAATATCACGAAAACGCGGTTTATCAGCAACAAACTCATTGGTAATGCCGTGAATATTGATAACTTCCTGATCCATAAAACGATCAGGGTTGATATACACATGAAAGTTTTGGCCGGTTAGTCGCCGGTTAAACATCTCGACACAACCGATTTCGACAATACGGTGGCCTTCCTGCGGGTTAATACCTGTGGTCTCGGTATCAAGAATAATCTGTCGTTTTGCCATCTTGGTTTCGTTTTTCTGTACTTTTGCGTTAGATTATACGCCGTTTAAGCGGGTGGGAAGTGTTGATGCGTAAAACTGTGGCGATCTTTACCGATGGCTCTTGTCTGGGCAATCCGGGGCCAGGCGGTTATGGGGCTGTGCTGAAATATAAACAACATCTGAAAGAACTCAGTGGTGGTTTCAGTTTAACCACCAATAACCGGATGGAATTGATGGCTGCCATAGTGGCGCTGGAAAGCCTGACCGAGGATTGTGATGTCGTACTGACCACCGATAGTCAGTATGTCCGGCTCGGCATTACCCAATGGCTGAAAAACTGGAAGCGGAATCACTGGCGCACCAGTCAAAAAGAACCTGTTAAAAATAAAGATCTCTGGCAGCGGTTAGATGCCGCCAGTCAGCGCCATCAGATTGATTGGCGCTGGGTCAAAGGCCATGCCGGTCACCCGGAAAACGAACGCTGTGACGAGCTGGCCCGAGTGGCTGCCAGCGGTAAACCCAACACGCCAGATAGCGGTTTTAGTACCGAATAGCCATAGCCTCCTGTTGTGGCCTGCCGCACTGGCTCGCCACAACAGAATAGCAACAACCAGCGCAACAGCCTCAAGCCCTGGCTTTTTCCGCTTCTGTGGCTAAACCAAACACTTTTTTCAGCACTATGGCCGCCGGACAAAAACCGGTAAAAGCGCTTTGCAGTAAGTTGGCGCCGACAAACAAGGTCAACCAGACGAAATTTGGATCGAGCCACCGGGTTAGCGCGACCGAAAGCAGCACCATCAATCCAGCAAAAGCCATAATTGCACGTTCAACTGTCATACCCACCTCACTTAAGAATTAACTAATATATAGATCAAAAAAACACCTTTGTCTGCCTTAGGAAACACTTCATACAGTTCTTAGTAATAACAACAGCGCCAGCACGACCAATAACAGGGCAAAGCCTCTGCGCAGCATCAGCTGTGGTAAGCGCTCACTCAAGGTCAGCGCCAGCAAACTACCAAGGGCCCCTATCCCGCCAATCAGCCCGATCAGGGCCAGATCCGGCGGCTGACCCAGTTGCTGTAAATGCAGATAATGACTGGCAAAACCACTACTACTTTGCAACACAATCAGCGCCAGACTACAGCCTATTGCTGCCGGCACGGTCAGGCTGGTGAATGCCAGTAACAGCGGTACAATCAGAAAACCACCGCCGACGCCAATCAAGCCGGTCACGGCACCTAAGCCGGTGCCAACCAGCAGCAATTGCCAGCTGCGTTGCAGTGGAAAAGACCACAGCTGCTGTCGCCACATATTAACGGCACTGAACATCATCAACACCGCCAGCAGTGCCAGCTGCCAGCGACTGTCCAGCCACTGACTGACAACCCCCCCCACCCAGGCACCTAACATGCCCGGCAGCGCTAACTTCGCCAGTAACAACCAACGCAGATGACCACGCCAGATATAAGGCAACAAGGCCACGGCGCTGATTAATGCAACGATGCCGAGCGCAGTCGCAATCGCCAGTTTCTCTGGTAAATGCAGCAAATACAGCAACACCGGCACTGTCAGTATCGAGCCGCCTGAGCCAAATAAACCCAGTGCTAAGCCAATCAGCAGTGCGCAAAGCAAGGTCAGCATGAGCTCCATCTGTATCTCTTATTCAATTGAGGAATATGCTAATAACTAAATGAGATATTAGACCTGCCGTCGCTTTGATGCAAGCACTCTGAGGGATTATCCAGCGAAGGATGTTGAACACAAGAGCAGCCCCAAGCCCACAGTGGCTGGGCCCTGAAAAGTAAAAGCCCGACGAGTCGGGCTTTTACTGGTTGGCATGCTGTAGGCTATTATTGCGCCAGCATTTTTTCCACTTCAGCAATAAAGCTGGCATCCATTGGGCTGACTTTGCTGCCAAAATGCTGCACTGTCTGCTCATTTTTGCTGACTAAATATTTGTTAAAGTTCCAGGACGGTTTTTCGCCGGTTTTGGCAATCAAAGCTTTAAACACCGGGTTGGCATCAGAACCACGCACTGCGCTGGTGGAAAACATCGGGAATTTTACGCCGTAATTGATATAACAAACTTCAGCGGTTTTACCTTCATCATCATGCTCCTGCATAAAATCATCCGAAGGGAAACCGAGCACTACCAGACCTTTGTCGGCATACTTTTCCTGCAACGCCTGCAGTTCTTTAAATTGCGGGGTAAAACCACATTTACTGGCGGTGTTGACGATTAACAGCGTTTTATCTTTAAACTGCTCACACAGATCAACAGTTTCTTTACTGCGCAACTGCTGCATGGAGTGGCTTAAAATATCACCACATTGATTGGCCTGCACCAGTGTACTTTGAGCAGCCAACATCACACCTAATCCTACTATCCAATGACGCATTTTAGTTCTCCTATTGGGGGCTTCGCACAATACGGTCAAGCTGTCACAGTGGATCGAAAAATTCGCTGTGAAAATGAGCATACCAGCAGCCAAAATGGTTCTCACCATAGCTGAAGTCAGGCTGAATATCCAAAGAACTGCGATAGATGGCAATCACTTAGCGCTTAATAAAGTAATATTTATCGTGACAATCAAAATAAATCGCTTTAGTGTAGAAATGTTTAACGCTACAACAAGATTGCGCAACAAGATAAAAAATCCATGGAAGTAATAAAAATGGCAGAAATGATCGTTGGGGACTACGACACTGCAGATCTTGCAGCAGAGTTGAAACTAAGTAAGGCAAGCAGCAAAGAAAGTAAAAATAAACACAAGCTTGAAGCCAGACGCAAAATCGATGATTTACTGGAACAAAAGCGCTTACGCCGTTTGCTGGATTTGGACGACGAAGACGACTTAGGATTTGAGTATTGATCCTTTAACAAAAAGGCCGGTAAATCAATGTACCGGCCTTTTTTTATCACGCGACGACTGAGTCTGATACTCAATCAGCCATACTTAGCAGCAGCTTAAGGTAAAGCAGCTTCAAAACTTACAGTAAAACCTTCCCGCACTTTATCTGCCAGTTCAGATTTGCTGTCGGCCTGATAAGAAGCTTCTAACAAATAACGACCCGCCTCCGGCGCTGTGAACACAAACTTACCAGTGGTATCTGTGGTGTGGTGCACACGACCAGGTTCATTCCGGTACAGTTCACCATCACGGGACAGGTCAAGTTCAACCCCCTTGGCTGGTTTGCCGTCCATCAATAAAGTCACAGTCACTTCTTCACCCGCCACAATATCAGCCGGGTGGCGGTCAAACTGGAATTCTAAACCCTGATTGCTCAGCTTTAACACAGTATCAGACGGCTTGTTGACCGTGACAAAAGCCATGGCACGGCTGCGGCCTTGGGTGGTCACGACTTTTTCCGCACCCGCTGGCAATTTCGCGGCCCGCTCTTGCTTATTGGCCATCAAGCGCTCACGTTCGCCTTTTAATTCATAACTGGTGAAATAACGGACACCGTTTCCGAGTTCCAGCAAATAAGTGCCTTCTTTAGCCAATTCAACATCAGCCTGTGATTTGCGTTTACCTTGATAGACAGCGCCAGGTTTGACTTTGCTACCATCTGGCAGATAGACATGAAAGGCGTCCAGTGGAATACCTTTATCGGCTTGGAAAGTCATGTTAGAAGCCGAAACATCTACGCTGACCCAACCACCGGTTTTTGATTGCACATAATGAGATGGCACCACAGTCAGCGTGTGCGCAGCCACTTGGGCAGCAAACAGGGAAACCAATACACCTAAAGCGGATTTTTTTGCCAGCGACATATTATTTTGCTCCTTTAGTTAAATGGACAGCGCCAATTTCGCTGCCGGCTTTGATGTGCAGATCAATGGCTGAGCCATCCCAGGCAAAAGCTTGTTTCACCAGATTACGACCGCCGTGTTCACGTGCCGCTTCCAGCACCAACTGATATTGACCTGGCGCTACGGCTTTACCGTCATTGTCCAGGCCATCCCAGCTCAGGCTATATTGGCCAGGGCCTTTGGTGGCGCCAGTATGTGCATCAACCAACGCCTGATCAGCCCGGCCGGTTTTACGCCAGAAGCGACGTAAATCTTTGATCCAATCCGGTTTTTCCCGCCAGATTTCCAACAGTCGTACCGGTTGTTCTTTCGCGTCTTCCACCCAAACCGCAACATAAGGTCGATGATAAGGACCGTGTTCCGGTTTAGGTAATTCCAATTTAATCAGCAGCGTATCTGCCGCCAGCACGGACGTTGCGACCAAGCTGCAACCCAGCATCAGCGCTGCGCCAATCCGATGTAACTTCATGTTTTCCTCATTCAGTGCAAAGCGGCCAGATAGGCCAATAACAACACAATCAGGCCAGCAATAGCGGTATTAACACCGCTGCGTCTTCTCGACGGTTGCCGCCATAACAGATAAAAACCAGTCAGACCAAACAGCAGACAGGCCACTGCAGTCAAGTCAATCAGCCATTTCCAGCTGGTGCCGGCATAACGGCCTTTATGCAAATCGTTCAGTAGCGCCAGAGTACCGGCAAATTCGGTACTGAGTTCGACCTGTCCGCTGTCCAATTCAATCACGGCATTGCTGTAACCGGCTGGTCTTTTAAAATCCAGCTCTAACAGTTGTTCTTCCGGCTCAAAGTTGAAATTAAAAACAGCCCCTTCCACCTGATGCTGCTGGCGTAACCAGTCGGCTATTTTGCCAGCCTGGGTAGCTTGTTGCAGCGCATCGTCGGTCCACTCAAGTTGTTGCAAAGTGTCTGGCAGTTGCAGTTGCTGCTGCGCACTACTAGCCCCCAAGGCGCTTTGCCAGTCCGGATGATTCAGCGTGATGCCAGTGGCGGCAAAAAACAGCAGCAGGATCAACACCAACATCGAACTATAAATATGGATAAGCCGCATCCATTTACTGAATTTGGCCTTGGCCTGGCTGGGTGCTTGTACTACTTTCATCATCTGACTGCTTCTGGCTTGATATAACGATCTTACTGAGAATCTTTCTCATTAGCAATCCAGTTCAATCGTTATTCACCGCTCTTTACCTGATCTTTACCTTGCGCTGGCGCAACATAGGCAACGGCAAAGCCGGTTATACTGCTTGCATCGCTATTTTTCATCGGAGCAGAGCATGGACAAAAAAGCAGATCTGGTGGCATTACAACATCAGTTGGCACTGTTACAACAAGCGATGGGCCGACAGCAACAAAGTAGTATTTTGGTTTTGGAAGGACCAGATGCGGCTGGCAAAGGCGGCCTGATCCGGCGTATTGGCTGGTGCCTGGATCCACGCTGGCTGCATGTCTGGCCGATCAGTGCGCCAGATGCGGCAGAGCAACAACAACATTGGTTGCAGCGGTTCTGGCAACGGGTGCCAGCGCGTGGCCATTTTGCCATTTTTGACCGTTCCTGGTACGGCAGAGTCCTGGTCGAGCGCGTCGAAGGTTTTTGCCCGCCAGCAGCCTGGCAGCGCGCTTATCAGCAAATTAATCAGTTTGAACAATGCTTGCTGGATGAAGGGATCAAGCTGGTGAAAATCTGGCTGGATATATCCGAGCAGGAGCAGTTACAACGTTTCCGGCAACGTTTTGCAGATCCGGCCAAAGGCTGGAAACTTACTGCCGAAGATTTACGCAACCGCGCCCGCTGGCCCGATTATCAAACCGCTCGTACTGAAATGCTACAGCACACCAGTACCAAAGATGCGCCCTGGCATCTGATTGATGCCAACCAGAAACAGCAGGCGCGGCTGGATTGTTTTAATTTGCTGCTGACACAGCTAAGGCCAGGCGTCGATTTAACCACCCCGCCCCAACCGGAATTTCTGCGTCAGTTTTTTACTGATACCGAATAAACCCGTCGCAATAGCCCGCAATATCACAACGCGGTCAGATTGCCTGGTAACAGCCAGCAATCTGACTGACAACCGCAAGTCCCCGTCTGCTGTTGCCAATTGTTCATTTTTCAGTCACACAACCGCAATACCGCTGCTGCAGCATAAGTTGCAGGATGAATTTGGAACTGATGATGATGAGTCTGAGTATCTGGCAAATTTTACTGGTAGTGGTGCTGTTCATTTTACTCTTTGGCCGCGGCCGCATCCCAGCACTGATGGCAGACTTAGCAGCGGGTATTCGCAGCTTTAAGCAAGGTATTGCCGAGCAGGACCACACAACGACGGACCAGGCGACCAACAACGAAGCAACTCCGCACAAAGATAGCACCGCTGTGGCTGCGGTGGTCCATCGCGATAGCCAGGGCTGATGATGTTTGAACTAAGTTGGGCTGAGTTGCTGCTGGTGGCGGTATTGGCATTGCTGATCATTGGGCCAAAAGATTTGCCGCTGCTGTTTCGCAATCTTGGCAAAGTGGTGGGGCAAGGTCAGCGCTTATGGCGCAAGTTATTGCTAAGTATGCAGCAGTTGGAGCGTGAGGTCAGTCAAAGCAGCACCATGGCGAATACCGAAGACTGGCAACAATGGCTGCCGGAATCGCTACGGCATTTACCGGCCGATTATCTACCGGGTTCGATGACGGCAGCACAACATGCCGAGCGCCAGGCTGAGCAACAACGTTGGCTGGCACAGTCCCAACTGCAGCACCCCATCGACACGCCAGCGGCAATACCGGCACCGCCAGTAAACGCAATATCGCAAAACCCAGAATCGCAAGCAGTGCCCGGCCATACCGCTATGGACACGCCAGTGACTGCCCAGCAGAGGAATCTGTGATGACGACTGCCAAGGCGCCACTACTGAGCCATTTGACCGAATTACGCCGCCGCTTATTGTATTGTCTGGCATTTTTCAGTCTGGCCTTTTTACTGTCTTATCACTATGCCGGCGCTATTTATCAGTTTTTGCAGCAGCCTTTACTGGCTATTTTTGGCGCCGACAGCGGCCGCCGGATGATTTATACCGCCTTGCACGAAGCTTTTTTTACCTATCTGAAGCTGGCGTTTTTCAGTGCTTTATTTTTTACTTTGCCGCTCTTACTAATCCAGTGCTGGCGTTTTCTGACCCCAGGTTTGTACGCCCATGAACGGCAAGGTTTACAATTGTTGTTCTGGTTAACCCCGTTGCTGTTTTTACTCGGCGCTGCAATGGCATTTTATCTGGTGATGCCGCTGGCCTGGCAATTTTTTATCAGTTTTGAACAAACCGGCGCCGAAGCGACGCTGGCGGTGGCGCTTGAGGCGAAAATCAGCGAGTACCTGACGCTGGTGATCCAACTCATTTTAGCTTTTGGCCTTTGTTTTGAGTTGCCGATTTTATTACTGGTGTTGGCCAAAGCCGGACTGATCAGCGCCTTGCAATTGGCACAATATCGCCGACATGCCATTGTGCTGCTGTTTTTGCTGGCCGCGCTGTTAACCCCACCCGATCTGATTTCGCAAATTGCGCTTGGTGTGCCGCTGGTGTTGTTATACGAGTTGTCGATTTGGCTGATCCGCTGGACAGCTTCCGATCAAATAGCCCAACAACGGGCGGCCAGACGCGCTGCCGCAGAGTTATAATTTTATCCCCGCGATGCTGGCTGCCGCTTTCACTTACACTGCAGCCCTGGCATCTGGCTTGCGCGGCAGTGTTAGACCAAAAGTCTGCACCTGTCACAAGCTGTTCATTTTTTAATCAAACAGCTGTCATTTCAATTCCTTAGTCTGGTTCGGCTGCGCTCAAGTTATCGCGGCCACACCGAATGAAAAAATAATCCCCTGGAAAAACAACGCAGCCCAAGCTGCACTAAAAAACAGGAATAGAAAATGACTGACCATTTCACTGCAGGCTCTGACCACGAACTCCAAATCAATCGCCGTGATTTTATTAAAGGCACTGGCGTTGTCGCCGCCAGTACCGCTTTTGCCATGCTGGCGAACAAAGCCGCGGCCGCCAGCTTACCTTACTCAGACTCCTATGGCCCACTAAGCATGAAAGCCTGTAAAGCCACGGGTTTAAATCTATTGGCATTGCCAGAAGGTTTTGAATACACCTCATTTGGCTGGACTGGCTCTGTTCAATCTGATGGTCAGCCCACCCCAGGCCTGCACGACGGGATGGGGGTCGCGGCAGTCAAAGGTAATGTGATTTGTCTGGTCCGTAACCACGAACAAGGCAGTAGCGGCCACACCACAGCACCACGCGGTGGTCGCGGTGTCTACAACAGCGCGCAGCGTGGTGGCACCACCAATGTGTTATTTGATGTGCTGCAAGGTAAATTCTTATCTTCTTACAACAGCTTAGGCGGCACTATCCGCAATTGTGCTGGCGGTAGCACGCCATGGGGCAGCTGGTTATCCTGTGAAGAAACCTATCAAACTGCCCAAGGCAAGTTGCATGGTTATGTGTTTGAAGTCCCTGGATTTGGTATTTCCGACGGCAAGCCTATCCGCGAAATGGGCCGGTTTTCGCATGAAGCCGCCGCAGTCGATCCAGCCACGGGCATCGTTTATCAGACTGAAGATACCGGCAGCAGCGCTTTTTACAAATTTGAACCAGCCGGTGCCTGGGGTGATTTACGCTCCGGCGGTAAATTATATGCCATGGTGCTGAATGCCAGCTCCAGGGTCGATCTGCGCGGCGGCCTGGCCGATGGCAGCAGCTGGGACGTCAGTTGGCAGGAAATTGCTGATCCGGATGCCATCAATCAAAGTTGCTATAACCAGGCTTACAACGCCGCCATCATTGCCCGTGGTGAAGGCTGCTGGTACGACGATGGCAAAATTTATTTTGTTTCGACTTCAGGCGGAGCCGCTCGTTTGGGCCAGGTATTCTGCTACGACCCACGCCAGGAATTACTGACCCTGGTCTTTGAATCCAAAGGCCGTCATCAGGTCGATGGGCCAGACAATATCGCGGTCAGTCCACGCGGCAATTTGTTGCTGTGTGAAGATGGTGGCTCGAATCCAAAACGGTTGGTCGGTCTGACGCTGGCCGGTGAAACTTTCCTGTTTGCTGAAAACCGCATGGCGATGGATAAAGGCGATCTGGCCAAAGTCGATGCCGTCTATCCGGGTACTCAGGCCAATTTCCAAACCACAGTAGGCAATTCAGTCGACGGCAGCGCCAGACGCAGCATGAGCGGCAACGAATGGTGTGGCGCTTGTTTTTATGGTCGCTGGCTGTTTGTCAATATTCAGACGCCGGGCGTGACTTTTGCCATTACCGGCCCCTGGGAAAAAGGTGCGCTTTAACCCAACCTTTGACGCAATTTTTTCGCCAAGTGGCTGCCAGCGAGTCGCAGCCACTTTGCAGTCACAATATGATGGAGTTTTATGATGGATCTAATCAAAACAGTCTGTAGTACCTTGTTGCTGATCGGCACTTTAATGTACGGACCACAAGCGCAAGCTGGTATTATGCAAACCAATGCTACATCCACAGTGCAATCCTCGGTGCTGGCTGACAATGGCTGGAGCAATAACTTTGGCAATGGTGAAGTGGATTTCTGGTGGTTTGAACTGACGCAGGATAGCTGGTTTTCCGCCTCCATCCTGGCGGATATCGTGTTTGGATTGAGTCTGTATAGTGGTCAGGTGCAACAAGAGCCTGGTCTGTTGTTCAGCAATTTTTCCGACTTCAGCGATTTTGCCGGTACAAGCTTAACTTATCTGACCGGAACGGATCCATTTACCCCTTTGTCCGGCGGTAGTCTGGATAAAATACTGCTTAAAAGTGGTGTCTATTCGCTGGCAGTCGGTGGTAATGACGCCGGTTTTGACCCCGTTGGCCAATACAGCTATCAATTAGCGCTGCAAAGCGTTGCACTGCAACCAGTGCCTGCACCTGCACCTGTGATGTTGTTGGCACTAGCCATGGCCGGGGTTATGCTCCGTCGGCGCTAAGGTCAACAGGAACTGAATTGAACTTGCCCGGCTAGCCGGACAAGTTCAACGCTTGGCGGCAATAAAGCAGAACCACTATAGTTCTGCTCAAGCTTAATCAAGCTTTATTGCACTGCAGCCAGTGCTTCCAGTACTTCGCGGGGTTCAACTTCCGGGCCGTTTAAAGATTCATCCCAGTTGGTACCAATCAACACACCGTCGTCATACATTTCTTTTAACCAGCCTTCACAGAACACGTCCAGTGGAATGGCTTCCGGCTTGTATTCAGCCCATTCCTCACTGCAATGCGCCACAGCAGCCGCTTCATCTGACCAGAATGGCATCACATCGGTATCTTCAAAATCAACCGATTCGACCACCAGTAAATCTTCACCATGCGCCAGTACCCAAACCTGACCATGGGTGCGAGCTTCGGCGATAAACGCTTGAAATACAGGATCATTAGTGTACTCAGACATGATTGTTACCTTTTGTTGAAATAAAAAGATGCTGCGCTACTGCAGCCAATGCACTATTAGACCAGAAAGCGCCCCCTGCTGGCGAATTTATTCTGCATCAGCGTCGAACCTGCGCCTGACAACTTTCCGTTCTGGCATAAAATGACGTACAATTTCGTCACTTCTCACAACCTTGGATGATCAGGCGTTATGGCGCAGTTTATTTATTCAATGTATCGGGTGTCAAAAGTGGTGCCACCCAAAAGAACCATCTTAAAAGATATCTCCTTGTCGTTTTTCCCGGGCGCCAAAATTGGTGTGCTCGGTTTAAACGGTTCAGGTAAATCCACCCTGCTGCGGATTATGGCTGGTATCGATAAAGAATTCGAAGGCGATGCCAAGCCACTGGCTGGCACCAAAATTGGTTATCTGCCGCAAGAGCCTGAGCTGGATATGAGCAAAACGGTGCGTGAAGTGGTGGAAGAAGCGGTGGCTGATGTCAAATACGCTTTAACCCGGCTGGATGCTGTGTACGCCGCTTATGCCGACGAGAATGCTGATTTTGACGCACTGGCACGCGAACAAGGTGAATTAGAAGCCATTATTCAGGCCAAAGATGGCCATAACCTGGATAACACCTTAGAACGCGCTGCTGATGCGTTACGTCTGCCGCCCTGGGATGCCAAAATTAATGTACTGTCGGGTGGTGAACGCCGCCGGGTCGCCATTTGCCGCTTGCTGCTGGAAAAACCAGATATGCTGCTGCTGGACGAACCGACCAACCACTTAGACGCCGAATCTGTCGCCTGGTTAGAACGTTTCCTGCACGATTATCCGGGCACTGTGGTTGCGATCACGCACGACCGTTATTTCCTCGACAATGTTGCGGGCTGGATCTTAGAGCTGGACCGCGGCGAAGGTATTCCATGGGAAGGCAACTACTCTTCCTGGCTGGAGCAAAAAGACGCCCGTCTGCAAATGGAAGAAAAAACCGAGAATGCCCGCCAGCGTTCCATCAAACAAGAATTGGAGTGGGTCCGTACCAATCCAAAAGGCCGCCATGCCAAGTCCAAAGCCCGGATGGCAAGGTTTGAAGAATTGCAAAGCCAGGAATTCCAAAAACGTAACGAAACCAACGAATTGTTTATTCCGCCTGGACCACGCCTTGGCGATAAAGTGTTGGAAGTGACCAACTTACGTAAATCTTATGGCGACCGCGTGCTGATTGACGATTTAAGTTTCAGTATTCCGAAAGGGGCTATTGTCGGTATTATCGGTGCCAACGGTGCCGGTAAATCGACACTGTTCCGGATGTTGTCTGGTGCTGAACAACCGGATAGCGGCACTATTTCCCTGGGTGAAACCGTGCAATTGGCCAGCGTTGACCAGTTCCGCGACAATATGAATCCAAAAAATACCGTTTGGCAGGAAATCTCCAATGGTCAGGATATGCTGCAAATTGGTAACTTCACCATCCCAAGCCGGGCTTATGTCGGTCGCTTTAACTTCAAAGGCAACGACCAGCAGAAGTTTATCGGTGAATTATCCGGCGGTGAACGCAACCGGGTGCATTTAGCGGCACTGCTCAAAGCTGGCGGCAACATGCTGTTACTCGATGAACCGACCAACGATTTGGACGTAGAAACCTTGCGGGCGCTGGAAAACGCTATCCTGGATTTCCCTGGCTGTGCCATGGTGATCTCGCACGACCGTTGGTTCCTCGATCGGATCGCCACCCATATTCTGGATTATCGTGACGAAGGCAAAATTAACTTCTTCGAAGGTAACTACTCAGATTATGAAGCCTGGGTCAAAGCGACATATGGTGCTGCAGCGCTGGAACCACATCGTATTCGCTACAAGAAAATCTAACCGATTTGATGGCTGAAAAAAATCCCCGCTCAGTTCAGACGGGGATTTTTTTATGCGGCAAGGCATCCAAAGTAAACCCAATTAGTGACCGCTCTGCAACACGCCAGCTGCTTGTAATCCTTGCTGAAACTGAGGTTGCTGCGATAACCGCTGATAGCTGTTGCGAAGCGCTACCAGCAAATCCGGCGCACTGTTTTTATTCAGCGCCAGCCAGGTTGGTTGCGCCAACTCCGGAATAAACCAGGCAAATTCAACTTCGGTTGCCGCAATGCCAAGTTTTTGTAACATCGAGTTGATCGCCATTGGATCATCCACCAGTAAATCGGCTTTGCCCAGCAACAACATCCGCCAACTGGCTTCAATATCCGGCTGCATTTGCAGCTGAGCGCCTGGCTGGAATTGTTGTTGCAGCAGCCATTCGGTGGCAAAGTCGCCGCGTTGCACCGCGATATTATAACGCCTTGCATCATCTAATTTATTGATTTGAATATCACTTCTTTGTTTTAACCTGACAAACCCCAGCCGATACCCTGCAATAGGACCTATCCAGTCAAACAGCGCTTCGCGCTCCTTGGTCCGCGCCATATTATAAATCAGCACATTGGGGGTCGAAGCGGCAATTTTCACCGCTCTGGCCCAGGGATAAACTTCAAACACTGGGCTCAGTTGCAGTTCAGTCAAGAGTTGCCGTACCAGGGTGGTGGTCAGACCCGCGACTTCACCCTGTTGTAAGGTCTGATGTGGTGGCGAAATTTCCAGCACCACCCGAACTGCGGGTTGCAACTGCGTCAAAGCTACAGCAGAGGCCGCCGCCATCGCTGGCGTGCAACACAGTAACCAACTTAACCAGAAAAATTTCACGCCAACTCCAATCCAAAGCCGTCACTGAAATAACATAAGCGCCAATAAGCACAAAGGCAACCTGAAGTTGCCTTTGTGTTGTCGCCAGGTCACTGTCAGCGCTTGGTTATTTCAGCACTGCCGCCACCGCTTTGGCGAAATAATCGATGTTGCTGTGATTCAGACCAGCAATACTGACCCGGCTGGAGCCAACCATGTAAATGCTGTATTCAGCGCGTAACTGCTCAATTTGTGCCTTGTTAATCCCCAGGAAGCTGAACATGCCATGCTGTTTGGTGATAAAACTAAAATCCTGCTGCACACCTTCGGCTTTAAGTTTATCAATGATCAACTGCCGGTAATCATTGATACGGTTACGCATCACGGCCAGTTCTTGTTGCCATTCTGCTGTCAGCTCTGCGCTGTCCAGAATATGGCTGACAATAATAGCGCCATGCGCCGGTGGCATAGAATAAATACTGCGCACTACCGCCAGTAAATTCGTGCGGGCCGTCTCCAGCATTGCATTGCTGTCGACAACCACAGACACAGCACCAATCCGCTCGCGATATAAACCAAAATTTTTCGAGCAGGAAGTGCAAAGGATCAGCTCTGGTACTTCATTGGCCAGATGACGCAGACCAGCCGCATCTTCATCCAGGCCTAAACCAAAGCCCTGATAGGCCATATCAACCAACGGCGTAAAACCTTTTTCTTTCGCCAGGGCGGCAAAACGCTGCCACTGAGCAAAAGTTAAATCCATCCCGCTTGGGTTATGGCAACAGGCATGCACCAGTACCACGTCACCGGCCGGCACTTGTGCCAGTTCAGCAAACATCTGCTCTTCTTGCAGACCTTTAGTGCTGTAGTCGTAATAAGCATATTCTTTAACTTTCAGGCCAGCAGCCTGAAATAACGAAATATGGTTAGCCCAGGTCGGATTCGTCACCCAAATGGTGGCATCCGGATTGGCTTTTTTAATGAATTCAGCCGCCACCCGCAAGGCTCCGGTGCCACCTGGCGTATGGGCAGTGGTGGTACGGCCTTCGAGCAATACTTTGTGTACACCAAAAGCTAATTTTTCGATATGGGCATTAAAGCTTAAATCACCTGCCATGCCGATATAGGTTTTGCTGTCTTCCAGATCCAGCCGCAGTTTTTCCGCTTTTTTCACAGACTCCAGCACTGCCGTGTGGCCTTGCTCATCTTTATAAACGCCCACCCCCAGGTCGACTTTCAGTGGATTCGGATCTTCTTTATAAGCCGCCATTAATCCTAAAATTGGATCTGTTGCGACTGGCTTTAACTGAGAAAACATACCAGGTTACCTGCTTCTGTTGCTGCAAATGGACAAAACGGCCAGCGCCTGTTTTGCTGAATGATTGTTGCCGGAGTGACACCGGCGACCCGCCTCAAGCCTGAGCCGGGGTCCATAAAGTTGGCACGACCAGCGCAGTGGCAATTAATAACGCCAGCTCACGGCCTTGAAAGATATCTTTGGCAAAAGCTTCTGAATCAATAATACCTGTCACTTGCCCGTTGCTATCAAACAGTGGGATACAAGCTTCAGCCAGCACTTTGGGGTCGCAGGTATAATATTCGCCGCCAGTCGAAAGATAGGCCGGTACATCATTGATAATACGGGCTTTACCAGATAAACCTACAGTGACGTTGTTGCTAATAGCCGCAAATTCTGCCGTTAATGGGAACTCAGCGCGGGATGGCGCACCAAAATAGCTCAGCTTCACCAACACGGTCTCCCCCGCCGGATTGACCCGACGCTGGTAAATGCCAAACCAGTTACTTTGGCTATGTTGCTGATAAAACTCAGTCACTAACGCCAGTTGTGCCAGTAAACGCTGATTTGCTGGCGTTTTACCCACCAGAATCAAGGTTAAATCATAGGGTTCTGCCGCCAACTGACCAAACAGCGAACAAGCGCCACCCTCTCCCAGTTCCGGCACCTGATACTGCCATTGCAGCCGCTGTTGTAAAGCGGCTGATGTTAAATCGGCCGTCGCTAATAAATCCATCAGTTGCTGTTGATAGACTGCAACCTGTTTTTGTAACTCTGACTTTACAGCGGCAGGGGTTGTTGCCGGCAGTAGTGCAGTTAATTCGATATAACCAAGCATTGACATCAGCCGTCCAGATATCTAAAAAACCGCGATAGTCTAGCAGAAGACAGAAAAAAACCAACGTCTTTGCCGGAGATTTCGCCAAATAAAACCCTACCACCAGCCAATACTTGCTGTGGTAGGGAAAGATGCTTTATCTTGCCACTATTCGCCAAGCGACAACAGGGACATCTGGCATGACCTCAAAAAAAATCTCGTTATCTGACTGGCAACAACAGTCGTCCACTTTAGTGTACAGTACAGAAACTGGTACAGTGGCGAACGAAAAAGCAGAAAAAACCGCCGGTGCCGCTTTTGCAGACGGTAAACTCAGACTCAAACGTGAAACCAAAGGCCGCAATGGTAAAGCGGTTATTACCATAGCGGGTATTGCTGAATCACATGAAAAACTCACCGAAATTGCTGCCTTACTGAAGAAGAAATGTGGCTGTGGTGGCTCAGTCAAAGACGGCATCATTGAAATTCAGGGCGATCAACGCGAAGTGGTGAGCGCTGAGCTGACGCGGTTGGGTTATGGTTTAAAATGGGCGGGAGGTTAAGCCGTCACTGCAGTGAACGGCTTTGGCAAATTAAAGCGCGCTTGCCTTTACAAGCGCGTATGCAAGCAGGATCTTATTGCGCCGGGCGCTGACGATATTTTTGCTGTAGCTGGGTATTACGGTTGGTTAAATCCACAGCCCGGCCATCAATCCACATCTGACGCACCTGATGACTCAGGTAATCAAAAATATCCCCATCTGACACTACCACGGTAGCAGCCTTGCCGACCTCCAGCGAACCGATGCGATCAGCCACCCCAGCAATTTCTGCAGCATGCAAGGTCAGGGCCGCCAGCGCCTGTTCCTGGCTCAGCCCATAGCTGATGGCTTGCCCGGTGCCAAACACCACATTACGAGTGTCCCAATAGCCATCCAGCGACAAGGCAAACTTCACGCCGGCTTGTTGTAACAAGGCTGGCGTTCTAAAGGCCGTGTCATTGGCTTCATCTTCCCGCTCCGGAATGCCATAAGGCGCGGTAAAGATCACCGCCACCTGAGCCGCCGCCAATTCGTCGGCAATACGCCAGCTGTCACGGCCGCCGACAATCACCAGTTTTAACTGATATTCTTTGGCCAATAACATCGCTTGGCGGATCTGCCGCAGATCATCGGCATGCACAAACAAAGGCCGTTGCTTAGCAAACACCGGCAGCATGGCTTCCCAACGCGAATCCAGCGCCCGGTTCAGTCCGGCTTGTTTGGCCTCGGCATAAGCTTTTGCCTGCACAAAATACTGTTGCAGTTGCTGTAACCGCTCGGCATTCTTTTTCGCCACATCTTCTGGCTTATCTTCGCTCCACCAAGGGGCCACACTGCTGGCAGATGGCCAGTTGATATGCAAACCAACCCCGTCTGCCACAGTCGCATCCTGCCAGTTCCAGGCATCAAGCTGCATCAGGCTGGATTGCCCCATCAGCGCGCTGCCTTTGGGATAAACCAGACTGTAACTGAAACCATTGGAGCGCACCGTTGGGATCACTTCAGAATCCGCATTGTAGGCAATTCTGGCACGCACATCCGGATTGGTATCAGTCACTTCATTGGTATCATCAGTGGCACGCACAGCTTCAATTTCAATCAGACCCAGCTGATTCGCCAGTGCAATCAAGCCAGGGTACAGATGTTTGCCCTGCATCGACAGCACAGTCGCCCCGGCAGGCACCGCTAAGTCGGTACCTATCGCGGCAATTTTGCCATCCACCATTAACAAATCGGCCTGTTGCAGCACGCCCTGACTGGCAGTATGAATGGTGGCGTCAGTCAATAAAATCGGTTGCTGCTGCTTGGCTCCAGGTACCATATCATGTGCCAGTAACGGCATGACGGCGCTTGCCAGCATCAGGCTGACGATGGTGTTGCTGATCAGATTCAATTTAGTTTTCATCATCCTTACTCCTGCTGGCCATGCGAATGCTGGTGTTGTCCGGCATGCACACCACCGGCAAAGCTAAAATGCAACCAGTCGCCATTGTCTTCACAATGCCAGATCGGATCGTCTTTTTTATAACTGGCCCCACTACCAGCTTTGTCGCTATCAGCAGCGGTCAGGACTTTTTGCAGTAACTGCTGCTTTTCCTGTGCCAGTTGCAATTGTGCCTGTTGATCACGTTGTCGATCATAATAAGGCACCCCATCAATCCAGGTTTGCTGGGCTTTGGCATACACCGATAACGGATGTGCGCTCCACAGCACAAAGTCGGCTTGTTTGCCTTTGGTGACGGAACCGACTTTATCTTGAATATTCAACTGAATGGCCGGATTAATCGTCACCATCTTCAGCGCATCAGTTTCTGACATGCCACAGTATTTCACCGATTTAGCTGCTTCCTGATTCAACCGGCGCTGTAAATCCGGGCTATCAGAGTTAATCGAAACCAGCACGCCACGTTCAGCCATCAGACAAGTATTGGCCGGAATGGCATCCTGCACTTCCATCTTATAAGCCCACCAATCAGCAAATGTAGAAGCACTGGCACCATGTTTTTTCATTTCGTCAGCCACTTTGTAGCCTTCCAGAATATGGGTAAAGGTATGGACTTTAAAACCAACTTCATCCGCTAAATGGATCAGCATCAGAATTTCTGAAGCGACATAAGAGTGGGTATGGACAAAACGTTGTTTATCCAGAATCTCGACCAGCGTTTGCAGCCGGTAATCACGCCTTGGTGGCGCCACTTTGTCCTTGGCACTACGGGATAAATCCTGATAAGCCGCCCAAGCCGCTTTGTACTCTTTTGCTGCCTGGAAGGCATCGCGGATCACGGTTTCCACCCCAACCCGGCTTTGCGGATAACGGCTGGTAAAGTCCTCACCCCAATTGGCTTGTTTAACGTTCTCACCCAGCGCGAATTTAATACTGGGCGGTGCGCCATTAAACTTCAGTTGCTCTGGCGTGACGCCCCAGCGCAACTGAATGATCTGGGCCTGACCGCCAATCGGATTGGCACTACCATGCAGCAGTTGCGCTGTGGTGGTACCGCCCGCTAAACCGCGATAAATATTGATATCATCCGGATTGAGCACATCGCCAATCCGCACTTCGGCAGTGACCGCGTCAGTACCTTCATTGACGCCCATCTCAATGGCAATATGCGAGTGTTCATCAATAATACCGGCCGTTAGATGTAAGCCTGTGGCATCAATCACCTGCACCCCACTTGGTGCCGATAAATTGCGGCCAATGTTGCTGAATTTACCGTCTTCGACCAACACATCGGTATTTTCCAGTTTGCCGGCTTGGTCTGAAGTCCAGACGGTGGCGTTTTTAATCAACACAGATTGCCGCGCTGGCACAGAGCTAAAGCCAAAAGAACGGTTTGGGTACGTCAGTTGCGACACGAACTGCGGCTTCGTCCCGGCTTTGGCATTGTCTGCACTACTGCCTGCGCGACTATCAGCACTGACATCGCCCTGGCGCGCCAGCGTGGTTTTCAGCCGCTCACCGGCCGGGAGCTGCAGTTCACTGCGCAGTGCACTGCCATCGACCACTGCGCTAAGTTGCAGCACGCCCTGACCTGCGTCAATTTCAGTTAAATCCGCAGTAAAGCTCAGTTGTTGTTGCTGCAACTGCAGATTGGCGAGCTTGACTGACTTGTCAGCTTTGCGCAATTTACCGGCAAAATCTTCGCCACTGCCACTGAATTCCAAGGTCAGACTCTGACCATTGATAGACAACGGATAACTGCCATTCACCGCAACTGGCTGTAACGGCTTCAATTGTTGCTCCTGACCGCGGGTCCAGGTGGCGACAATTTCACCATCGGCAAATAAATCGCCCTGACTAATGACTAAATCCGCCTGATAACCGACGGCAATTTTACCTATTTGCTGTTCCAGCCCGACAATTTTTGCCGGCACTGTGGTCAGCGCAGCTAAAGCAGTATCGACCGGTAAACCATGTTGGATGGCTTTACGCAGATTGGGCCAGAACTGGGATTTTTTCTCCAATTGATGGCTAGTCAGGGCAAATGGCACCCCGGCTTTGGCCAGCGCAGCCAAATTAGCTGGCGCGCGTTCCCAATGCCGTAAATCGGCCACACTGACATCAAGCTGGTCATCCAATTTTGTGACCGCTGGCGCCGCCGGATAAGCCAAAGGCACAATCAGGGTGCGGCCGGTGCTGGCTAATTCCTGTACTCTGGCATATTCATAACCGTTACCAAGTAAAGCAACATTGGTCAGGTTAAATTCTTTTAATAAAGTATCAATCCTGAGCAAAGCGCGGTCATTGTTGGCAGCGAACACCAGACCGGTTTGCGGCAACTGAGCAAGGGCAGCTAAAGCCGCATTAAATTCAGTCGGTTCACCCTGAAAACGTAGATCCGTTTTGCCATAGGCTTGTTGATACCAATTGGCATCGGCCAGCGTTTGCCGGATCAGCGCAATACTGCCCATCAAAGAAGACGGATAACTCTGGGCTGAACTACCTTTGCTAAAGGACATAAAATGGTTGGCATTGGCTTTGAGTACCAGCTCGCCTGGTAAACCTTTGCCTAATGAGGCGACAAAAGCCTGGCCCTGAAAAATACCATCCTGCCGTGCTGATTGCACCACAGTAAAACCTTGTTCGGTATAGTCTTTCGCTTCTTCGACAGCCGGAACAAATTGGTGTACCCAACTTTGCTCTGCATGAATAGCACCATTGCTGGCATTACCACCCTGGCGTCGATTTTGATATTGCGGTCCATCACCTTCGCCGTCACCGGCAGCTGCCGTCTGAGACAGGCCATAATGACTATAAGGGTCGATAAAACCCGGATAAATATGATGACCAGCCGCATCGATGCGACGATAGCCAGCTGGGATCTCACGGCTGCCAACAGCGGTAATTTTCCCATCCACCACTAACACTGTGGCATTACTGAGGGTTTTGCCCGGTTCGGGGTGGACTGTGGCATTGATAAAAGCAAGCAACTGCGGCGTGTTGTCACGGATCCCTTGCAATGGGCTGGTTTGATCGGCCACAGCTGGCGCTGCGCCTAACAGCACAGCCATGCTCAGCTGCGACAGGCGGAATAACTTCATAATCTGGTCCCTGGTTAGCAAACATTAACTGATCGAGGGGTAACTTAAGCGGGGTAACTCAGGCTCTGCCAGTGGCATGCTATAGAAGTAACCTTGCACCAGATAACAAGCATTATTTTTTAAGAAGCTCACCTGCTCAGCTGTCTCAACACCTTCAGCGACAACACGCAGGTCCATTTTCTGTGCCATCGCAATAATAGCGGCGGTAATGTCCATATCGTTTTTATCTTCGGGAATATCTTTGACAAAAGAGCGGTCAATTTTCAGCTCGTCAACCGGGAACCGCTTTAAGTAACTCAACGATGAGTAGCCTGTACCAAAGTCGTCAATAGATAAAGCTAAACCGAGCCGTTTTAACTCATTTAACTGGACAATAGCCGCATCGGTATCGCCCATCAACATACTTTCGGTGATTTCGAAGATCAGATGCGCCGGTGAAGCCCCTGTCCGCTTGATAATCATCTCGACCAAAGCTGGCAGATCCTGATCAGTAAACTGTC
The DNA here is from genome assembly GCA_964525695.1 of uncultured Rheinheimera sp. Taxonomy (GTDB): domain Bacteria; phylum Pseudomonadota; class Gammaproteobacteria; order Enterobacterales; family Alteromonadaceae; genus Pararheinheimera. Next base: position 23,181 of record CAZGHW010000014.1, read on the forward strand.
GGGCCGATAGGTTAATGGAGACCGTGATCATATGACCACGCGCATGCTGACGAGTCAGGAATCGACAAGCTTCCCAGATAATCCATTCACCAATCTGCACAATCAGGCCAGTTGATTCTGCCACCGGAATAAACCGCAGCGGCGGCACCATGGTATTGTCTGGTCTTAACCAGCGCAGCAGCGCTTCGTAACCGATGATTTGTTCAGTGCGGATATCAATTTTTGGCTGGTAATACAGCATAAACTGATGCTCGCGAATGGCTTCACGCAACTGGTTTTCAATCTGTAGCCGCTCTTTGGCAGCATCGTTTAGATCCTGACTGAAAAAGTGGAAGGTATTTTTACCGCGGGCTTTGGCTTCATACATCGCCAAATCAGCGTGTTTGAGTAACAACTCTTCTTCATCGGCATCTTCCGGCGCTATGGTAATGCCAATACTGGCGCTGATTGACACATCATGGCCAGCCAGTTTGACAGGTAACGCAAAGGCCTGCTGCAGATTGGTAGCGATCAGCGCTGCCTGCCGGCGATCGGCAATACCACTCAAAATCACCGCAAATTCATCCCCACCCAACCGCGCTATGGTGTCTTCTTCGCGTAACCGGCTGATCAAACGGCGCGCAACTTCTTTTAATAGCTCATCGCCGGAATCATGACCCAGGGTGTCATTGATGCGTTTGAATTCATCCAGATCAAAATACAACAGGGCAAAATGGTAATAACCCCGACTGGACATTGCGATGGCTTTACGCAACTGATCACGGAAATAACTGCGGTTGGCAAGCCCGGTTAATACGTCGTAATAAGCCAGTTGTTCCATCTTACGTTGGCTTTCTTTAATAAACGAAATATCCTGCATCGCACAGACGTAATTACTGACCTCACCTTTGTCATCCCGGATCGGCGCTATCGCCATACTGGCCCAGAATTGTTTTCCCCCCTGCTGTAACAACATGTCCCCGCGCCAGTGGTGGCGTTCATGCAGACTTTGCAGAATATCTTCTGCGACAAAGCGCATTTCCTGGGCGAATAATAAACTCAAGGGTTTACCGACCACCTCAGTGGCATTGTTGCCAATCATCTCGAGTAAGAATGGGTTGACGTATTCAATCACCAACTGATGATCAGTGATGACAATACCTGAACTGGAAAACGCCACCGCTTTGCTGAGTTTACGGGTCGCGCGTTCAGCATCCTCTTTTTCCTGAATGCGGGTATTAAGGCCAGAAATCAGCTGATGGATTTCGGCCGACATCCGGACAAAGGCGCGATTTAATAAACCAATTTCATCGGATCTGTTATCGAGCTGCAAACTACCACTGTCACCATAAGACAAACGCTGCACTGCAGTTGCCAGCCGGGTCAGCCGTTTGAGAACAAATTTATAGATAAAAAATTGTAGCGCCAGCGCCACAATCAGCGCGACGAGCAAAAATAACAGCACCACTTTATTGCGATAATCGTCCAGACTCTTCACCACATGCGCTTTACTGTGGTACAACGCCACAAACCAATCGAGCCGCTCAATACGAGCCGCTGAAGCGACATAATCTGGCATCAGTTGGCTGTTGGCTTGTTGTTGTTGCGGTTGTTCAATCACCTGGCGGATAAAACGATTCAGCTCGTGATCACCGGCTTCGACCCCAACCGCTAACTGATTCATCACCGGCTGGTTCAGCACCTGCTGCATGGTATTGTTGTTGTCATGCAACAAATTGCCTGTACCGTCAAACAGCATGGCTTCACGACCAGGTTCCCACTGCGACACTTGACTCAGGTTAGCAAACACTTCATCCAGCACCACATCCGTGCCCGTGACGCCGACAAAGTCATCCTCCAGATAGACGGGGATCACTAGACTGATCATCCATTTTTGCCAAATGGCATCGTAATACACCGGCGTCCAACGCGGCAGGCGGGCCGGGTTTTGCGCCGGACTGGCAATTTTAAAGAAAATATCCTGGCGGAAGTCATGCTCCACCGGCACTTCCAACGCCCAATCGGCAGGGGTGATACGAATAAAACCGCTTTGAGAAATGAAATAAAAATTAAAAAAATCATCCAGCATCACAGGGGCCAGTTGTTGCCAGAGCAGTTCAGTCTTTTCAAACAACTGGTGCGGTTGCTGGTTAAATTTTTGCTGCGCCTGAAACGCTGCTGACAGCTCATCTTTGCTGCGCAAACTGCCATCCGGCAGCGCTTCGGTTTTCACCGCAGGCAACGGCTGATTTTTGGCTAAAAAACGGCTGACCACCTGATTGGCACTGATGGCTTTTTTTTCTTTTTGCCAGAACTCAGTATCCAATTGCTTGGCATAACGGCTGGTGGTCTGGATCAGCTTTTGTCTTTCCTGCTCCAGTAATACATCCTGTTGTAAAGCCAGCATAGCGAATGCAATCACCGTACTTGCGATCACCGTCAGCAAAAACACCAAGGCTGAAAATTTAATACTCAGCGAATTAAGTCCACTGGTTTTGTCGATTGCTTCCTTCACTCGCTACGCCTGATGGTTAAAATTGCTGTCATCGGATTGATTTGATATCCCTGATTGCGTTATACCTGTGCGGCAAAACGTGGAACACCAAAGCGCTGAAAAGCCTTAACATTATTGCATGCTATTCAAACAAATGAGAATGACCCAATGAAAAAACTGTTATTAAGTGCCAGTGTCCTGGCCATATTCAGCACGCCGCTTCTGGCTGGCAGTGCTTTTACAGATGCAGAAGATGCAATTGAATACCGTAAAGGCAGTTTCCAGTTGATCCGCCACAACATGATGGACCTTGGCGATATGGTCAGAGGAAAAATTCCCTTTGATGCCAGTCGGGCACAAAAACGGGCTGCAGCCCTGGCCACTTTAACAACTTTGCCATGGGAAGCGTTCAGCGTGCCGGGTGCCGATAAAGCCTCTGGTGATGCCAAAGCTGAGATCTGGCAGAATTTAGCAGACTTCCAGAAAAAAGCGGCTGGTTTTCAGCAAGATGCCAAGGCATTAGATGTGGCAGCCCAAACCGGTGAACAGGCAAAAATCAAAGCTGCTTTTGCCACTTTTGCCAAAAACTGTAAAGCTTGTCACGATCAGTACAAAGCAGATTAAAGCCTGAGTAACAGGCCGAAAGCTGCGCTTTCGGCCTGTTAGCTGCTCAGTTTCAGGCTAAATCAGCCGCCAATAACGCCAGCACTGTTTCACCTTGCCACAGATAAAATCCACTCAGAAACACGACAAACAGCAGCAAATAATGCCACAAAGGCCGAAATTTCAGCACTGTTTCTGCAGGTAATAACTCAGCTCGCTGTTGGCCGCTGAGCATCGCCTGCACCAACCGATCACCCCGGTATTGATGCCAAAGTGCGACTGCAACATGGATTGCAGCCAGGATCAATAAGATATCCAAATTCAGTTGATGGAAGCTGCTGGCAAGCGCCACCCACTCTGACGGCACCAACGCCACTAAAGGACCATCAGTCAGCACTTGATCACTGGTCATTAAGCCACTGATAAACTGCAATAACACTAAGGCCAGTAACAACACTATCATATAACCTGACAATGGATTATGACCCGCCACTTTGGGTTGTGGCCGTTGTCGCCACCAATGCCAGACCTCTGCTGGCGATTTGATAAAATGACTAAATCTGGCATTGTCACTGCCAATCAAGCCCCAACACAATCTACTGAGCAGCAGAGCTGCCAGTCCATAAGCCAATGTCATATGGATGCCATACAGCTCTTGCTCTGCACTCCACCATAAAGCGCCCAGCAACAGCAGTTGGCTCCAATGAAACAACCGGACTGCGCCATCCCAGATTTTGCGGCTTCCCATACCTTCTTCCTCGAAATTAACTATGCTAACCTGCAGATTCTAACGGAAAAGACGGTTGCATTATCGATGAAATGGTACAAAAGCCTGAGTTACACCGCAGTCAGTCTGCTGCTGGTCGCAGCGGGAGCGGGTTATGCCTTGTTATCCGCCAGCCTGCCGGACTATCAAGGTGAGCTGAGCGCGAACGTCAGCGCCAAGGTACAGCTAGAACGTGATAAACGCGGCCATCTGACGATCCATGCTGCCAATCGGCAAGATGCCGCGCTGGCGCTGGGTTTTGCCCACGCCCAGGATCGGTATTTCCAAATGGATTTATTACGCCGCAATAGCGCGGGTGAGCTGGCAGAATTATTTGGTGACAAAGCGCTGCCGCTGGATAAACAACGGCGGTTACATCGGTTTCGCGATCGGGCCGACGCTTTATTACAAAGCTTACCCAAGGCGCAACAGCAACTGCTGGAGCACTATAGTCAGGGGGTCAATCAGGGCCTGGCGGCACTGACTTTGCCACCTTTTGAATATTTGTTGTTAATTCAAACACCACGCCCCTGGCAAGCCACAGATTCACTGCTGGTGGTATTTAGCATGTATTTGGATCTACAAGGCTCTGAAGGCAAAGATGAATTAGCCCAGGGCGTGCTAAAAGATGCCATCCCGGCCGACTGGTATCAGTTTCTCAATCAGCACAGTGCTGACTGGCAAGCGGCACTGGACAATTCCACAGTGCAGGCAGTGCCGCTGCCTGCAAGTCCTTATCCAGCCGTGCTGCAAAACCAGCAACAAGCTTGTGCCAACTGCAACTGGCGTGACAGCCGTGATATTGGCAGCAATAACTTTGCGGTTGCGGGCAGCCGCAGCAGTAGCGGCGCCGCTATCTTAGCCGATGATATGCACTTGGGCATGCGGGTGCCCGGCATTTGGTTTAAAGCCAGATTACAGCTGCAGCAACCGGAGCTTGATATCACTGGCGTGACTTTGCCAGGCACGCCGCTGCTGATTGCTGGCAGCAACGGCCAGATTGCCTGGGGTTATACCAACAGCACCGCCGATTGGCTGGATGTGATTAAACTGCAACCAGGCAGCCAGGCGCAGTATTACCAGACACCGGGTGGTGAAAAAGAATACAGCTACAACAACGAAGTGATCAAAGTCAAAGGTCAGCCGGATCATGTGATGCTGATCAAGGAAACCCAGTGGGGACCGGTGCTGGCGCCACCTTTTCAGCAGTATGCCCTACGCTGGGTGGCACATGATCTTGCTGCGGTGAATCTGAATTTACTGCAATTAGAACAAGCCAGTTCGGTGGATCAGGCGCTGAAAATTGCGCCCACTGTCGGTATTCCGGCGCAAAATTTGCTGGTGGCGGATACCAAAGGCAATATCGGCTGGACCATTATCGGCCCTATCCCGGGCCGTACTTTACAGGATATGGATACACCACAAGACTGGAGTCAAGGCTTAAATAGCTGGCGCGATTATGTCGGCGCAGCTGCTTATCCTGTGGTAAAAAACCCACCTTCCGGCGTGTTATGGAGCGCCAATGCCCGCACCATTGGTGGCAGAGCGCTGCGCCGGCTTGGGGATGGCGGTTATGATCTTGGTGCGCGCGGTCAACAAATCCGCGATGCTTTACTGGCTAAACCTAGCCATGATGAACAGAGTTTGCATCAAATCCAGTTGGATCACCGCGCCCTGTTGTTACAGCGCTGGCAACAACTGTTATTAAGCCAACTGACCCCTGATTTTGTGACGCGCCATCAGTTGCAGCAATATCAGCAACTGGTCAGCGACGACCATCTTGCCGCCAGTCCGGATTCGGTTAGTTATAGCCTGGTGCGCGAATTTCGCGATACCACATTACAACTGCTGTTTGCGCCGTTGGCGGCGGTGCTGGAACAACAGCAACTGGCGCTGAGCGACCTGAAAATGAGCCCGGAAACGCCGGGTTGGGCTTTAATCCAAGCCGGACGCTTGGATACCCTGCCTAGCGGCTTCAATAGCTGGCCTGAACTGCTGCAACAAGCAATCTTGCAAAGCCAGCAACAACTGATTGCGAAGTTTGGGCCTGATCTGACCCAGGCGCGCTGGGGCCGACTGAATCAGGTGCAGATCCAACATCCGCTCAGTCAGGCGATCCCGCTGCTGAGCCGCTTGCTGGATATGCCTGCCACTGAGATGGCTGGCGATCGGCATATGCCCAGAGTACAAAGACCAGCCCATGGCCAGTCACAGCGACTGGTGGTGACGCCAGGACAGGAACAAAATGCCATCCTGAGCCTACCGACAGGCCAATCCGGCCACCCGTTGTCGCCATTTTATCGCAGTGATTTTGCCGCCTGGCGTGATGAAGAGACGCTCGGCTTATTACCGGGCGAACAAAAATATCTGCTGGAATTGCAGCCACAAGGTTGACTTTAGCCATCCAGACTGATTATTGTGTTCGGCATGAAAACATTTAAGCTCGTAGCCCGCTTCTTTTTTAGCTTTACCACCCAACAAGGGAGGTAGCTGGCTGCGCGCGTCAAACACCAGTCAAAAACCTCCCAAACGGGAGGTTTTTTTATTTAAGGAACCGGAAAAATGTCGACCCCATTGCCAATTGAACTTGATGAAATCCGCCAACAAATCAGCGACACAGACCAGCAATTACTGGGGTTGTTATCCAAACGCCGGGCACTGGCACTGTGCGTCGCTAGCGCCAAGCTGGCACAGAACAAGCCAATCCGGGATCAGAAACGGGAGCAGGAACTGCTGCTATCGCTGATTGAAAAAGGCAAAGCGCTGGAACTGGATGCCGGTTATGTCACCAAACTGTACCATGTCATTATCGAAGATTCAGTGCTGCAGCAACAAGCCAAAGTACAGGGCCAGCTCAATGGCGACAATGGTCCGGTCTGCCGGGTCGCTTTCCTTGGCCGCCAGGGCTCTTATAGCTATTGGGCCACGCAGAAATACTTCACCCGCCGCGCCGAAAAACTGATTGAAATTGGTTGTGACAGCTTTAATGAAATTGTGCAGGCGGTGGAAACCGGCCATGCCGATTATGCCGTGCTGCCGATTGAAAACACCTCCAGCGGCAGTATCAACGAAGTGTTTGATTTACTGCAGCACACCCGACTGTCGATCGTCGGGGAACTGACCCATCCGATTAAACATTGTTTGTTGGGTTTACCCGGCACTGAGCTGGCCAATATCCGACAAATTTGCGCCCATCCGCAAGTGATTGCCCAGTGCAGTAATTATCTGCAAGGTCTGTCACAAGTCAAAATTGACTACTGTGAAGCCTCCAGTGATGCCTTTGAGCGGGTACGCCAGGCCAAGGATCTGTCAGTGGTGGCTATTGGCGGCGAAGAAGGTGGTCAGCTGTATGGCCTGCAAGTTCTGGCTCGCGATCTGGCCAATCAAAAAGACAATGTCAGCCGCTTTATTGTGGTGGCACGTAAAGCCATTGCTGTGGCGAAAGCCATTCCGGCCAAAACTACTTTTATCATGTATACAGGTCAGCAACCCGGCGCTTTGGTGGATGCACTGATGGTGCTGAAAACCCATGGCATTAGTATGGGGAAACTCGAGTCCCGCCCTATTCCGGGCAATCCATGGGAAGAAATGTTTTATGTCGATGTGTTGGCGAATCTGGATGATTATGCGATGAAACGGGCGCTGGATGAACTCAATCGCATCACCCGTTTTGTCAAAGTGTTAGGCTGTTATCCCAGTGAAGATGTCAGCCCAACGCAAGTACAAACCTCAGCCGAAGCAGCCAGCAGCTAATCAGCAACACTCGCCACTGCGAACACTGGGGCTGGCAGCACGCGCCAGCCCCACTGAGCTACAACAGCACTTGCTGTTTTGGCTGGGCAATAGCCACTTTAAGTCCCTGTTGCTGCAGCTTGTCTTGTAACACCAATTGCGCAGCGGGTTCACCATGCACCAAATAAAACTGTGGTTGTCCGGCAATGGCTTTGGCCCAGTCAATCAATTGGCTCTGACCGGCATGGGCGGAAAAACCACCGATGGTATGGATAGTGGCTTTGACCACAATCGGCTGACCCAGCACCCGGACCCGGGTTTCACCGTCGACCAGGCGTCGGCCTAGCGTGCCTTTGGCTTGAAAGCCAACAAAGATAATGTGGTTGGCATTTTTCCACAGATTATGTTTCAAATGATGGGTAATACGACCGCCATTACACATGCCGGAACCAGCAATAATAATAGCGCCCTGGTTGATCCGGTTCAGCGCCATCGACTGCTCAACTTTTTCGGTTAAATGCAGAATAGGTAAAAAACTTTGTAAATCATGGGCGCCATAGCGGGCAAATACCTTGGTATCTTTGCGATCAAACTCGTCAATTAACTTATTGTAAATCTTGGTAATTTCTATCGCCATTGGACTATCAAGCACCACCATTTTTTGTTTTAGCCGGCCTTGATGATACAACACCCCCAGGTAGTATAAGATTTCTTGCGAGCGGCCAAGGGCAAAAGCCGGAATAAAGACATTGCCGCCAGCGCGATCAGCAGCTTCTAGTGCGGCAGCAAATTCTTCAAGTGTATCACTCAGTTGCTGATGGTCTCTGTCACCATAGGTGCTCTCCATCAGCACCAAGTCGGCGCTTTGCACCAAACTGGGATCATGCATCAGCACAGTGGCCGGATTACCTAAATCGCCGGAAAACACCAGATGACGCATGCCCTGCGCCCCTTTGATCCAGAGCTCAACAATAGCCGATCCCAGAATATGACCAGCATCGAGAAACTGCAGCGCCAAACCTGGTAACACATCCTGCAGGCTCAGATACGGCAAAGGCTGCAGGCTTTTCACCACCTGCACGACATCTTTTAAGCTCATTCGCGGCTCTTGCTCAGCTTTGCCAAGCCTTGCCCGCTGCCGGTTTTGCCATTCCAAATCTTTTAAATACAACATACAGGCATCTTTGAGCAAAATCGGTAATAAACCGGCGGTACCTTCAGTACAGAAAATCTTGCCGCGAAAACCCTGTGCCACCAGTAAAGTTAACAGCCCGCTGTGATCAATATGCGCATGCGATAAAATCACCGCATCAATATCTTTCGGCCTAAAGGCAAAACGAAACTTACTCAGATCGGTCACCTGATCGCCGCCCTGCACCATGCCGCAATCCAGCAGCACTTTTTGATTATTCCAGTCCAGCAGATAACAAGAACCAGTCACCTGACCGGCGGCACCGTAAAAAGTTAATTTGGCATTGAGTGGCATCGGCTTTTCCTTTCAGTCTACCCAGAATCAACCCACAGCTTAGCAGATGTAATCCCGAGTAAATTTAAGCTGTATCAAACATCTGTTTGACATAAAGCTGGGTTGAACCGCATTTTTTTGCTATTAATAATAGTCCTATCTGTCATTGAGCCTTGCAACAATCCGCGCTGGCTATGGCACGCCTCCAGGAGTCTTTATGTCCGTGAATAATTCTTTGTACCAGCGTCATCTGTCATCCGCCCGTGAAGCCAAAGCTCAAGCCACCAAGCTACAGGCCCATCCATCCTATCAACTGGCCTTTACTGACGATGACTTTTTAATGCAGGATGAGCTGCGCCACGTCCGGTTACAACTGGAGTACCTCAAAGCGCAAACCATTTTGGAGCAACATCAGATTAAAGCCACTATTGTGGTGTTTGGCAGCGCCCGTTTTGTCTCGCCGGAACAGGCATCCTATTTGCTGGCTCAAGCTCAGCAGCAACTGGCTCAGCAACCGGATGATGCTGATGCCCAACACGCGCTGGCGACAGCCAAACGGCAAGTACGAAACAGCAGGTATTATCTGGAAGCGCAGCGTTTTGCCCACCTGGTCACCAGTCACAGCCTGCAATGTCCAAAAACCGCGGTGACCATTATCAGTGGTGGTGGCCCAGGGGTGATGGAAGCGGCCAATCGCGGCGCCTACGAAGCCGGTGGTCAAAGTATTGGCCTGAATATTGTGCTGCCGCATGAGCAGCAACCCAATCCTTATATCACGCCAGAGTTTTGCTTTCAGTTTCATTATTTTGCCATTCGCAAAATGCATTTTTTGCAGCGCGCCCGTGCTTTAGTGGCCTTTCCGGGTGGCTTTGGCACGCTGGACGAACTATTCGAAACCCTGACCCTACTGCAAACCGGCAAAGCGGCTAAAGTGCCGGTGATTTTATTTGATGAGCAGTTTTGGCGTCGGCTGATTAATTTTGACTTGTTGGTGGAAGAAGGCTTAATCCATCCGCAGGATCTTGAGCTTATTCGCTTTGTCGACAGCGCTGAAGCGGCCTGGCAGGCGATTTGTGATAGTTATCAGTTAGCCGCTGTTAATCGTTAAAGTCTATCCTAAGCAAGTGCGGCTTTGCTGTTGGCATTGCCGCCAAAACGTCTGCAAACCGTCAAATCACTGTCATTGTTGCCACTTAGACTGCCGCCTGTTGTTGCAGTAAGCTGCTGAATTAGGTGTAACATGACAGGCCAAATGGATAAAAACTATTTTAAATCAATATTATGCGAGCGTTTAGCTTTAGCTGCCATTCCTTTTTCCCGCCAGGGCAATCAACTCTTTACCCAGCATGCTAGTTTGCAGTTTCAGGCCCAAACGCTGATTTTACGTAAAACCGGTAAAGCCGAGCGTCATTTACCTTACCATAAGGTGCGGATCAGCCAATTGTTATCAATACTGACAACAACGACGACGCTAACACAGCAGTAAGAGTAGCCATTGCGGGCATACTCTTACTGAGATATCGCGGCTCAGTTATAACCGAAATTGCCCAAGCAATTTTTCTAACTGCTGCACGCCCTGATCTAACGACACTGAAGCCGCTCTGCCCTCTTGTGTTTGACCGAGAGAGCTGCGGGCAATATCACTGATCACATTGATATCCTGTGAAATTTCCTGCGTTGCTTTGGCCTGCTGCACGCCTGTTGCCGCAATCGCATGCACCATATGATTGACCGCCAGTGCCCGTTCAACAATCAGCTCCAGGGCTTTGCCAGCATCGTTGGCTAGTTTCACTCCCTCTGCCACCAACTTAGTCCCATCCTGGGTTCTACTGACAGCCTGTTGCGTTTCTTGCTGAATCGAGGTAATTAAAGCACCGACATCTTTGGTGGCTCTGGACGTTCTTTCCGCCAGGCCCCGGACTTCATCTGCCACCACCGCAAAACCACGTCCCATTTCACCCGCACGGGCAGCCTCAATAGCGGCATTTAACGCCAGTAAATTCGTCTGTTCGGCAATATCTTTAATCACACTGATCACACAGCCAATTTCATCACTACGTTTGCCTAACTGAACCACAGAGTCTGAAGTATGATTGACGACCACTGACATTTCCTGAATGCTATTGACGGTTCGTTGCATCAGTTGACTGCCTTGCTGCGCATCTTCACCAGCCCGCTGTGAGGCATCCGCCGCGCTGTAAGTTTGCTTGCTGACATCCTGGATTGACACCGCCATTTCTTCCACCGCTGCAGCAATCAACGTTGATTTATCCGCCTGATCATGACTACCTGCTTCCAGTGTTTTAGACAAGGCCGCCACCTGACCTGAGGTGGTACGCACTTCACCGGATACCTACAAGATCTGACCGATCAACTGCCGAAGTTTTTCCTGCATCGCAGCCGCAGCAATCGCCAGCGCACTGATTTCATCTCCCCGATCATCAATCTGTGGTAATTGACTTAAATCACCAGCGGCAATTTTTTGCGTTTGCTGCACCACCAAGTTTAACCTGGCCGCAACTGAACGGGTTAACAGCCAGGCGATACTACTACCAACCAACAAAATCACCAGACAATTAAGCAATAACAACGTGACAGAGAAATTAATAGAGCTGACCAGTCCATCCAAACCCGTTGCCGCATCCGCCACTTCTTCCGCCACTGAAGTATTTAATATCTGCTCCAACGGATCCAGATACTGCTGCTCCGCTTGTTGTAAAGCAACCACTGCAGTGCCGCGGGCACTGGCGTCATAACGCTGAAAAATTTGACCGGCTAAGTCGGTGATTTCGCTGACTGCCGCATCAATTTGCTGGAATCTGCTCAGCTCAGCTGGTTTTTGTTCTAATCGCCGCAACGTCGCCAGCTCGCTGGTTAATTCTGCCAGTTCAAGCTGAAATACCTGTTTCTGGCTGACATCACCGCCTACATAACGAATCAGCGCCGCTTGCATATCACCAAATTCATCGACCAATTCGAGGTAAGCCCGAACTGCCGGCAAATCGTCCTGTAACGACTCCCGCAAATTATTAGATTTCAGTGCATCGTTGTATTCTTCCTGTTCCGCAGCTGCCAATACAGCTTCAATTTTGTGACCAGTCCCTTCATTAAACTGTTTCAACTGCTGTTGCACCCAAGCTTCATCTTGCGGGCTGTACCTGGCAAATACAGACTTCTGCACTACATCCAGATAAGACTGATACAACTGTTTGATGGTGTTCATTTTTTCAATGTCGCTGGCTTTGGCACTTTCCAGCGGCACTAACTTCTCATACTCAGTATGCAGAAACTCACTGGCGGCGCTAAATTCAGCTTTGGAAGCGGCATCGCGGTGTAAATACATCAAAGCAGCACTTTTTACCCGCAACACGCCATTTCTGACATTTACATACTGACCAAAACCAGGGATGTCATCCGTTTTGACTTCAGTGGCCGCTTGCCTTGCCGTCAGACTTTCCTGCCAGACAACAAGTGTTAACAAAACTGAAATTAGTAATAAAACTGCAAAACCCAGATAGAGGGTATGAGACAACTTAAGTTTCATAAAATTTACCTTTTTGAATTTTCCGCATTTTGTTGTTCATGCAGTCATTCGCAACGAGGAGGAAGCTTTGGCGAAAAAACACCCAACAATCCAGTTCTTTTGTTAATTGCATCAGCTCGCTGATCATGCTGAAAAATGTCTAGCGCTGTCATTTAATACTACCATTATATTCTTTAATTGACATAAAACCTTAACAATTGAACCAATAAACATAGATTAAATTTTACTTAACTAAAGAAGGTTGCATGCAACTTTTCCTTGGACATTCGTTTGTTATAACGACTTTATGTAGCAATAGCGCTCTGTGACAACGACCAACTGACAAGATGCAACTTCTACAGATTTATCAAATCTGCACTTTCGCTGTCACCTCAGGATGAGCATTGATGGGGGCCGCCTTGCCTTGTTTGGAGAGAGCTTACACCTTCAAGTCAGTAGAGTGACCGTCCTGATCAATCCAATTACATCTCAGATAACACGCCGTGCCAGGCGCATCAATAAAAAAGGCAGCCATTGGCTGCCAAAGTCGTTTTGCGCGCTTCCCTGCAGAGCGACACCTGACGGGCATCAGCTTGCAGTTGGTTTGCCCCCGACCACGTAACTGGTTTTTCAGCAAAGCGGCAGCGCTGTCTGGACGCTGCCGCCGGTCATCAATCAGCTTCCCTCAAAACTGATTCATGGTATTGTCTTTGCCAGCTGCTTTTAAGGCAGCCTCTCCGGCAAAGTATTCTTTATGATCATCGCCAATATCTGAACCTGACATATTTTGGTGTTTGACGCAGGCAATGCCCTGGCGGATTTCCTGCCGTTGCACGCCTTTGACATAACCCAGCATGCCCGCTTCACCGAAGTATTCTTTCGCCAGATTATCGGTCGACAAGGCGGCAGTGTGATAAGTCGGCAACGTAATCAGATGATGGAAGATGCCGGCCTGACGGGCGCCATCGGCCTGGAAAGTGCGGATCCGTTGGTCCGCTTCTAAGGCTAATGCAGTGTTGTCATAATCAACGCTCATCAGTTTGGCTCTGTCATAAGCCGACAGATCCTGACCAGCCGCTTGCCAGGCATCAAATACTTGCTGACGGAAATTCAGCGTCCAGTTAAAAGACGGGCTGTTGTTGTACACCAGCTTGGCATTTGGCACCACAGCACGAATACGATCGACCATCTGCGCAATCTGACCTACATGCGGTTTTTCGGTTTCAATCCATAACAAATCAGCGCCATGTTGCAGTGAGGTAATACAATCCAGCACCACCCGATCCACGCCTGAACCTGGTTTAAATTGGAACAAACCACTGGCCAAGCGCTTTGGTTTCAATAACTTGCCATTGGCTTTGACCACCACATCGCCGTTTTGGATATCAGCAGCACTGTCGATATAATCACCATCAAGGAAACTATTGTATAAATCACCTAAATCGCCTGGCTCATTGGTCACGGCAATTTGTTTGGTCAGGCCAGCCCCTAATGAATCGGTGCGGGCGACAATAATGCCGTTTTCAATACCCAACTCTAAAAAGGCGTAGCGCACGGCATTAATTTTTGCCAGAAAATCGGCATGCGGTACCGTCACTTTGCCATCCTGGTGGCCACATTGTTTTTCGTCCGACACCTGATTTTCAATCTGAATGGCACAGGCGCCCGCTTCAATCATTTTTTTCGCCAGCAGATAAGTGGCTTCGGCATTGCCAAAACCGGCGTCGATATCGGCGATGATCGGCACCACATGGGTGTCAAAATTGTCAATTTTGGCCTGGACTGCGGCGACTTTAGCTTGATCGTCCGCTGCCCGGGCCGCGTCCAGCTCACGGAATAAACCACCCAGTTCCCTGGCATCGGCCTGACGCAGGAAGGTATATAACTCTGCAATTAAAGCCGGCACTGCGGTTTTTTCATGCATCGATTGATCCGGTTGTGGTCCAAACTCTGAGCGCAGCGCCGCAATCATCCAGCCAGATAAATACAGGTAACGGCGCTTGGTCGAACCAAAATGTTTTTTAATAGCAATCAGCTTTTGCTGACCGATAAAACCATGCCAGCACCCTAATGACTGAGTGTACTGACTGCTATCGACATCATAAGCGGCCATATCGGCCCGCATAATATCGGCGGTATACTGCGCAATCTGCAAACCGGTTTTAAAACGGTTTTGTAACTGCATCCGGGCGGCATATTCAGCACTAATGGCATTCCAGGCCGGGCCCTGCGCTTGCAGGGTTTGTTCAAGAGATTGGATATTCTGTTGGTAGGCTGACATTGCTAAATCCTCTGATGTAACCACTGGCTGTTGTTGAACGCCGCACCATCATTCTGTCGGCGTTGTTGTTAGCAATCACTATAGGTTTCAATTTCTAGATTCATGTAGCTGATTTTTTTGATTCTGGGCATTCATTGTGTGAATATATAAAGCCTGACTCTGGAGACCTTGATGAATATCAGCAAAATTGATTTAAACCTGTTGGTGTATCTGGATGTGCTGTTGCGCGAAAAGAACGTCACCCGCGCTGCGAACCAGCTCAGCATCACCCAGCCCGCCATGAGTAATGGCTTGAAAAGACTCAGAGATCTACTGAATGACCCTATTCTGGTCCGCACCAGTGATGGCATGGTGCCGACCGAACGCGCTAAAGAACTTGCCCCTGTAGTCAGGGGAATTTTGCTGACGCTGGAAGAAACCCTACAACCAAACAAAGATTTTGAACCCAGTCACAGCCAGCGCGTGTTTCGGATTATGGCCAGTGATTACGCAGCCTCGACGTTGATCCCGGCCCTACTGAAACGACTGCGCGCCCAGGCCCCAGGCACCTCGCTGGATATTATGACGCCGTCAGATGTGACTTTTCACGATGTAGAAAATGGTCGGGTTGATATGGCGATTAACCGTTTTGATCAGTTACCGCAATCTTTCCACCAAAAGACCATCTGGCGTGATAGCTTTGCCTGCTTGGTACATAAACAAAATCCTATTTTGGCCAACTTTAATCTCGATACTTATTTAAAAGGCCAGCATATCTGGGTCAGTAAAACCGGCTTTGGCGTGGGCGTTGGCATGGATCCGGCCGATGTGCAGAAACTGGGCTGGGTCGATGAAGCGCTGGCAAAATTTGGCAAACAACGCAATATCAGCGTCTTTACCCGCAATTATCATGTGGCGATGCATCTGGCGGTGGAAACCGATTTGATCGCGACCTTACCTTCGCGCGCTGCGGGTTTGTATAAAAATGACGCCACCATGCAGGTACTGGATCCGCCTTTTCCCATTCCATCCATTGAGTTGAAAATGATCTGGAGTCCGTTATTGCATCAGGATGCCAGTCATATCTGGCTGCGACGGTTAATTGTGGAAATTGCAGAAGAATTGACGCATTAACTGGGGTGATACGTGAGAAAAACCCGGCGACGCCTCAGCAAAAGCGCAGCCGGGTTGTTTGATTTACCCTAATAACTCATAAGCTGGCAGGGTTAGGAAGTCCACCAGCTCATCAGCCGTGGTAATACTTAACAACAGCGCCGCTGCTTTGTCAAAGTTTTGCTGCTGCCATAACTCTTCACCCACTTCAGTGCGCACCACTTGTGACTCTTCCGCCAAAAACTGACTGAACAAAGCTGTATCAATCAGTTTGCCATTGGACAATGACTTGCCATGTTTGATCCATTGCCAAATTGAAGTGCGGGAAATTTCAGCTGTCGCGGCATCTTCCATCAGACCGTAAATCGGCACACAACCTTTGCCACTGATCCAGGCAGCAATATATTGCAACGCTACCCGAATATTGGTGCGCATACCGGCTTCAGTGCGCTCACCAGTAGATGGCTGTAACAAATCGGCGGCGGTGATCGGAGCATCTTGCTGGCGCAGCACCTGCAACTGATTCGGTTGTGATCCCAACTGGGCATTAAAGACTGCATTGGCCGTGGCAGCCAGACCCGGATGCGCCACCCAGGTGCCGTCATGACCATTGTTGGCTTCCAACTGCTTATCAGCCGTCACTTTGGCCAAAATAGCTGCATTTTGCGCCGCATCTTTGGCTGGAATAAAAGCCGCCATACCACCCATGGCCAAGGCACCACGGCGGTGACAAGTTTTAATCAACAGTCTGGAATAAGCACTTAAAAATGGCTGATCCATGGTCACCACCTGGCGGTCTGGCAACACCCGATCCGGGTGATTTTTTAAGGTTTTGATATAGCTAAAAATATAATCCCAACGACCACAATTGAGCGCCACAATATGCTCTTTGAGGCTATATAAAATCTCCTCCATTTCAAATGCCGCTGGCAAAGTTTCAATCAGTACCGTGGCACGAATAGTCCCTACCGGCAACTGAAAATAAGCCTGAGTAAAGCGGAATACCTGATCCCACCAGGCGGCTTCCTGATGGCTTTGTAATTTAGGCAGGTAATAATACACGCCAGAGCCTGTGGCCAAACGACGTTGATAATTATGGAAAAAATATAAAGCAAAGTCAGTCAGCGAGCCGGGGATCTGCTCGCCATCGACCGTTAAATGCCGCTCCCACAGGTGTAAGCCCCGCACCCTGGCAATTAACAACGCCGGCTGGTCCCGCAGCGCATATTGTTTGCCTGACGCCGGATCTGCATAACTAATAGTGCCGAGATTGGCATCGCGTAAATTAATCTGACCTTCAATGACGCCACTCCAACTCGGTGCCTGCGAATCTTCAAAATCCGCCATAAAGACTTTCACGTCGGCATTGAGCGCATTGATGATCATTTTGCGATCGACCGGACCTGTGATCTCGACCCGACGATCTTGTAAATCAGCCGGAATGGCAGCAACCTGCCAGTCACTGCTGCGGATATGTGCCGTTGCGGCTAAAAAATCAGGTAAGGCGCCAGCATCATAACGCGCTTGCACTTGCTGTCGGGTCGCCAGTAACGCTTTGAGCTGTGGCCGGAATTCTCTGACCAGTTCGACCAAAAAAGCACAGGCTTCCGGCGTTAAAATTTCGCTATAAGCCGCTGGCATAGCCCCGTGGATCGTTAAATTGGCGCATTCTGTTGTCATGGTCTGGTCCTTGTCATTACTGCAGCCAATTGCTGCAGGGAAAATGGAACTAAACACTGTGAGACTGCTATCAAAGCAATTACAGCGGCTGCCTTACTATAAGCGTAAAGGTGTTGGCTGCCTTTATCATTGCCATTAATGCGAACAATGCCAGACATCATTTTAAAAAATAGCAATGCGTGCCAAGTTCCTGAAATTTTGGCATAACTTCTGCAAAGAATTAACTACCAAAGCCGGTAGCAGCATAAAACTGCTCAGAGCGTCAATTTTTTGTCAGAGGTGGTTATGGAAGTCATTATTTTATTACTGGTGCTGTTAGCTGTGATTGCCGCATTGGTGCTGAACCGAATGATGCATCATGGCAATCCTTTCCCTTTTAGCCGAAAAAATCAGTTATTTACTCAGATTGAACGGTCATTTTTAACCTTACTGGAAAAAGCGGTTGGCGATCAGTACAAAATTATCAACCGGGTCAAACTGGCTGACATTATTGATATCAAACCCGGTGCTGATGTCAAAACCAAAAGAGCGGCGCTGTTGAAACTCAATGCCAAGTATCTGGATTATGTGTTGTGCAACAGTCACGATATGAGCATAGTCGCGGTCATTGATTTGGTGAACAACTCCAATAAAGAAGGTCATAAAGCCATTCCGGACTGGTTTGTCAGTGGCGCTTTAGAAGCCTCAGGCGTGCCTTATCTGCGGATGAAAATTAAAGCCGGTTATGCTGTGTCTGATATCCAGCAAGCGCTGGCGGCCAAACTGGGCAAAATGCCGGTAGTGCCAGAGCCCATGTTTAAAGCCACAGTGAAAAAAGGCCCAACCCGGCCGGTGCGTCCGTTAACGCCAGCACTGGTGCAGCCAGCACTCAAAACCAATTCAACTGCGCTGGTGCAAATCAGCTAAGCCATCTGAGCTGCACTACTTGCCAAGCATGGTCAATCGCTGGACCTTTTGTCGGCAGTGCAGCTAATTTTACTGTCCGTGAAAACGGACTGTTTTTGATTTCTAGCTTGCAGCTAAGCGTTTGATTTTCTAGCTTGCAGCTAGCTGCAGGCTAAAAGCCAAAACACCATCCGTTGTCACGGATTCCAACAAACTACCGTCGGCTGTAACGCCGACAAGAAGGTCACCGCCATTGACCATGAATGGCCAGCAGTACCCGTCAGTTAAATTCAGAAAAAATACAACAAATTACAAAATAACCACTGCAAAGCGCTCAAGTTTCAGCCATGCTATCCGACAACCTGATAGCTGTGTTCAGACAGGAGAAACTATGACTGCCAGCATTGGAAGTACCGCCGCCAGCCAAAGTATGGAAGTACTGGGAGCTGTAATGGCAAATAAACAACAGAAACAGGAAGCGAAAATGACGATGCAACTGCTGCAAAGCGCTGCAACATCTGCACCGCCACCTGTGGCTGTTGGCAATATTGGTCAGAACATCAATATCAAAGTGTAATCCACGGATCACATCTTTCTCAAACGGGCCTTCTGGCCCGTTTTCTTTGGCTGATTCACGGCAAATTCAGCCTCAGACGCTAGACTTGTCCTCAGTTTAACCACAGATAACGAGTTTACAATGCCCACTTCAAACCAACCGGCCTGGATCCTCGGCCTGACCCTTGGCCTGGGTCTGATCGGTGCCAGTTTTATTTTTGGTCAGCAACTGCTGACACTCAAAGCGATGGAAAGAACAGTTCAGGTGAAGGGCTTGTCGGAGCGTGATGTCGCGGCCGATACCGTGATTTGGCCGATTAAATTCAATGATGTCGGCAATGACTTACCCGCTTTGGTGGGCAGTGTCGAGCGCAAAAATGAACAAGTGATCGCCTTTTTAAAACTGCATGGTTTTAACGACAATGAAATCAGCGTTTCAGTGCCAGCCATTGTTGATCGCCAGGCTGGATACAATGATGGCAATCCGAATCAGCCACGTTTTACCGCCAGCTCTATCGTCACTTTGTACAGCAATCAGGTGGATCAAGCGCATCTGGCGCGGCAAAAACTAATTGAACTGAGTAAAAATGGTATTGCCCTGGCAGGCCAGGACTATGACAGCAAAGCTGAGTATCTATTTACTGATTTGAATAGCCTCAAACCCGCTATGATCGAAGAAGCCACCCGTAATGCCCGTGAAGTCGCAGGTAAATTTGCCGCCGACTCCAACAGTAAAGTCGGTAAAATTAAACAGGCCAATCAAGGTCAATTTAGTATCAGTGATCGTGACAGCAGCACACCACATATTAAAAAGGTGCGGGTGGTGGCTACTGTAGATTATTACCTGGCCGATTAAACGAACCCGCTTTGCTCGAACAAACTGCTGCGGCTTACCGCAGCAGTTTGTTATTCCCTAATTTATTAACTACAGTTAAAGTCCTCCAGGCCAGGCAAAGGAATCGCAGCGTGGCTGTATCCGCCCCCATCACCGACCAACAAAAAGCGGCCATCTTTGATTTGTTGTGGCCGCAGTTACCGCTGGGTGTCGCTATTTTAACGCCGGACTTTGCTGTGTCGATGCTCAATCAAACGCAGGCAGACTGGCTGCAAGTTGATAGTTCGACGCTGCAGGGGCAATGTTTTACCGAGTTCCAACCACAGCTGCAAGAGGCGTTGCAACAAGTGCGCAGCACCGCCAAACCGCAGTCCCCCCTGAGTTTTACCACCCCTGCCGGCAGCACAGGCCAACGACAACACTGGCAATGTCGCTGCCTGCCGTTGTTACAGGCCGGTGAACTCAGCGCTATCGTGGTGCTGACCGAACAGCTCAACCAACAGCAACAGCAACAACAAGGTTTACAACGACTGCGACAAGTGCTGGATAACCTGTTTGCTTTTGTCGGTATTTTACTGCCAGACGGCACCCTGATTGACGCCAACCGCTCACCTTTGGAAGCCGCAGGCATCAACCTCAGTGATGTGCTGCAAAAAAAGTTCAGCGACTGTTTTTGGTGGCAACATGACAGCCATGAACAACAGCGCATTGCGGAAGCGGTCTGTGCCGCAGCCCAAGGGGAGGTGTGCCGGTTTGATGTCACGGCGCAGATGAAAGATCAAATTATGACGCTGGATTTTATGTTGGCGCCGCTGTACGACGAACACGGCGAACTGCGTTATCTGATCCCCTCTGCTATTGATATCTCTGATCGCACTCGCAGTGAAACCGAACTCAGAGACAGTGAGATGCGTTTTCGTCGGGTGTTTGACAGCGCTGCCGATGGCTTGATTTGTGTAGACCAACAAGGCCGGATCACGCTATGCAACCCCAGAGCACTGGAAATGTTTGGTTACAGTGCCGAAGAATTAAACAACCAACCGATCGAAATGCTGGTCCCGGCTGAACTGACTACACAACATCAACAGCATCGGCAGCATTATTTGCGTCAGCCCAGCAGCAGGCGGATGTCAGAGCGGACTGAACTTTATGCCCGCCGGAAGGATGGTTCATTATTCCCGGTGGATATAGGTTTAACCCAGTTGAATATTACCGGCGATGCCAAAGTATTGGCCACAGTCACAGACATCACAGCGCAAAAACTGGCACAGCAAAAATTGCAACTTATCGTCGATGAAAAAAGCCAGTTGTTGCATGAAAGAACCACTTTGCTGAACGAAGTCCATCACCGGGTAAAAAACAATCTGCAAATTATTTCCAGCTTGCTAAATCTGCAAGGCCGCCATGCCGGCCCAGAAGTCCGGCAAGCGCTGACCGAGAGCCAACTCAGAGTCAAAACCATGGCACTGACCCACCAGTTGTTATACGAAAAACGCGATTTTTCTTCGATAACGCTTGGTGCTTATTTACAACAACTCTGTCAGTTGGTTCGACAAAGTCTGAGTCAGCAATGCCAAATCATGTTTGATTTTTCCGCCGTTGACCAACATCTGGTACTGGCGCTGCAGCAGGCCATCCCTTGCGGGTTATTTGTCAATGAAGTACTGACCAATGCCTTAAAACATGCTTTCCCGGGGCGCAATCAGGGTCTGATCCGGCTCGAACTGTCGCAACAGCAGGATAGCCAGATCCGGCTGGCGATTATTGATGACGGGATTGGACTGGCAGAATCGGCGCAATTAGGTCAGGGTCAGTCACTGGGTTTTCAACTGATCCCGACTTTTATCACGCAATTAAGGGCGGAACTTGAATTACAGCGTCAACCCGGCACCGGTTTTGTCATTCGATTTATGCCATTACAGGAGCCACTTTGATGCACAGCCACATTATGATTGTTGAAGATGAACAAATCGTCGCCCTGGATCTAAAAATGTCGTTGGAGGATCTTGGCCATCAGGTGGTTGCGACCGTCGCCTATGGCGAAGAAGTGCTGGCACGGGCGACGCAGGTCAAACCCGATCTGGTGCTGATGGACATTCAATTGGCGGGTCGCATGCGCGGTACCGAGGCGGCGCAATTATTACAACAACAAATGCAATTGCCGGTGATTTTTTTATCGGCATTTTGCGATAGCAGCGTGCTGCAGGATGCGGGTTTAAGCCTACCCTACGGTTATCTGATTAAACCTTATGATCGCAAAGAACTGGATGCCTCAATCCGGATGGCGTTATGCCGGCATCAGGCCGATCAGCAGTTACGACGTTCTGAGTTAAGGCTACAAATGGCAATGTCAGCAGCCAAACTGGGGCTATGGGAACTGACCCCAGCCCAAGACAGCTTATTCAGTTCGGGCCTGACCAGTGAATTATTGCGACAACCACCCGATGTAATTTGCAGCGGCATCGACCGGCTGTATCAGTTATTTGCCGCCAGTGAACAGCCAAAGCTGGCACGGGCACTGGCCAAACAACAAGACATCCAGCTCACTTTAAAACTAGCCTCAGCCGAGCCGGTCCGTTGGGTTGAACTCTTCGGCCGTCATATCCTGAGCGCTGGCCAGCCGCTGGTGATTGGAGTGATGCGGGACGTCACCAACCAGCAACATGAGCAATTGCAGTTACGGCAAGCACATGCGGTGTTTCAAACCACGGCTGAAGCGATGTTAATCCTGGATCAACAACATCGGGTGCTGTCGGCGAATCCGGCATTTAGCCAGTTGACCGGCTACAGTATGACCGCAGTCCAAGGCTTAACCCCGGAGCAATTTTTATATCCGGCGGCACAACTGCCCGCCATCAACACTATCTGGTCTGAACTTGGCAAGCAACATACCAGTGGTGAGGTGCAGTGCAGGCGGCAGGATGGCAGCCAATTTCCAGCCTGGCAACATATCTGTCAGGTGAAAGTGCACCATGGCGCTGAATATGGCAGCCATTATGTGCTGAGTTTTTCCAATATTTCCGCGCTGCGCCGGGCTGAAGAACATCTGGCCAAACTGGCGTTTCATGATCATCTGACCGGCCTTGGCAACAGGGCAAAACTGGAAAAAACCCTGCGCGTTGAAGTTGAACGCGCCAGCCGTAACAAAACCATGTTGGGGGTGATGTATCTGGATCTGGACGGCTTTAAGCTGGTCAATGACACGCTGGGCCATCATATCGGTGATCGCCTACTGCAGATTATCGCAGAACGGATTACCAGTTTAACCAGAGCCGGTGATACCGCGATCCGGGTCGGTGGCGACGAATTTGTCGTGATCACCCCGGACGCTGTCCATCCGAGTTTTTACCACCGGGTGGCCGAAAAATTGCTGCGCAGTATCAGTGAAGAGATGGAGCTGGAGAACACCGTGGTCTCAGTATCCTGCAGTATCGGTATTGCCTGTTATCCGGAGGATGCCAACAGTTATGATGAATTGCTCAAATGCGCCGATCTGGCGATGTTTGCCGCCAAAGAAAGTGGCCGTAATCGCTATTCATTTTTTAATGTCGCGATGGCGAATAAAACCCAACAACGGGTCTTTATTGAAAAAGAGCTAAAACAGGCCTTACCGGACGGTTGCGGCCTCTGTTTGTATTATCAGCCGCAGATCGATTTAACACGTCAACAATGGTATGGCGTGGAAGCCTTGTTGCGCTGGTTCCATCCAAGCTATGGTCAGCTCAACACTGAACAATTTATTCAAGTCGCTGAACAAAGCCATTTAATTGTGGAACTCGGCAATTGGGTAATCAAACAGGTCTGCCGCGATATGGCAGCCTTGCAGCAAGTCCAACCTGGTCTTATCGTGTCGCTGAATTTATCGGTCCGGCAATTGGAAGATGACGCTTTATTAGCTCTGCTTGATCAGTCACTACAGCAACAGCAGGTGGATGCCACTTTGTTGCAGTTTGAAATCACTGAAACAGCACTGCAGGATCTGGACGACAATGTAGCCGTGCTGACCGCCTTACGCCAGCGCGGTGCAACCATTGCGATTGATGATTTTGGCACTGGCTTTTCTTCGTTAAGCAGGCTGAAACACTGGCCGATTAACTGCGTCAAAATTGACCGTTCTTTTGTCATGACCATACCGCAACAGAGCAACGATATGGAAATCACCCGTGCCGTCTGTGCGCTTTGTCATGCCTTGCAGCTTAAAGTGGTGGCGGAAGGCGTCGAAACGAGCGAGCAACAACAGTTTCTACAACAGCTGGGCTGTCATTATGGCCAGGGCTATTATCTGGC
Organism: uncultured Rheinheimera sp.; assembly: GCA_964525695.1. Taxonomy (GTDB): domain Bacteria; phylum Pseudomonadota; class Gammaproteobacteria; order Enterobacterales; family Alteromonadaceae; genus Pararheinheimera. The sequence goes on from CAZGHW010000014.1 coordinate 47,358, forward strand.
CAAACCTATGCCGCTTGCCCAACTGGCCAGTTGGTGGCAACAGTATCAGTTGCGAAGCTGAACACTGTGCCTGCCCAACAGTAACTTGGCTTGCCCTGTGTTAATGCGATGCAGCAGGGCCGGTACTGGTTCGCACCCGTAATTGCCACGCCGGATAAGCTGTTAACACTTTAGCCGCATGACTTTGATACCAGCCATAACCCAGTTGCCGCTCCAGTGACAATTGCGCCAAACTGGCGTAACGTTTGCCGTCTCTATCAACAAACAAAGGTTGCTGCGCCGCTAAATCATAAAAGCGCGCCCATAAAGGTTTAGCGCCGGGATTAGCTTGCAGCCTGGCGCCTTTCGCATCCCGCAGCAATTGTTGATCACGGATTTGCTGACGTTCAAACCAGCGTACTGCCGCTTCCACACTGGCGATGATCGCCGCTGTCGGTGGTTGCTCCATCAATAACAAGGTGATACCGGCACTTTCAGAACTGACCAGGGCTGGCCATTCATAAGCACGCGCGGCCACCGCATCAAGCTGTATCGGATGATATTGCGCAGCCCAGACGGTCAGTTCGCCATTTAAACGTAACTGGCTGCGCAGCAACAATTGTAATCCCAGTTCAAACTGCTGAGCGGCCTGTGTTTTCAAGTCCGGCGCGACCATCGCAAACTGTGGGCTGAGCGCAACATCCTGCAATAAGCGCAATAAGGTTTCCATCACCCCATCATTGAGCGTGATGGCATCATGATAACTCCCCCGCAGTGGATAGGTCTGAGCAAAACCGCCATTGGGATATTGTGCCGCCAGCACAAAAGCGATACCACGCTGGATAGCAGACAGTAATTGCGGCTGGAGGCTCACATCAGCATAAGGATAATAACTCGCCAGCCAGCGCAGTTGAGTCGTGGTCGCACCATTATCAAAGGTTGGGATATAGTTTTTTTCGACGCCATACAGCTGGCCTGGCTGTCTGGCCTGACTCGCCATATCAGTTCTTTTACTCCAGCCACCGGAAGGCGTCTGAAATGACAATATCACTTTGGCTTGTCTAGCCGCTTCGGCACTGCGCCAAAACTGAGGCGCAGGCTGCACAGCAAAACCAAAGGCTTTATGCTTGGTAGGTAATTTGGGCTGAGCCCATTTCAGTTGCTGCAATTCAGTGCTCAGCTGTTGCTGATCCTGCTGTTGCAAACTGGCACTCTGGCTAAAATAAATTTGCCAGCGACTATCGTTGGCAACTTGCTGGCGCCAATCCCGGCTCCAATCCAATGCTGGCTCAGCCTGCGACAGCGAACACCACAGCAGTGTCAGCCAGCAGATGGCTTGGCAGCAGCCAGGCAATGACCGAAAACGACCTTTTATCATCTTGACGTTATCCTTTTGTCAGCACCGGACTACCCCAATAGACCGGTGCTGCACGCTATCACCATGGCGCAGTTAAAAACTACCGCGAAGACCCACCAGATACTGCCGGCCTGTCAGCAGATATTCTGCCGGCCGCGGCACATAAACATCACTCCACTGTTCTGTGGCAGCATTGGTCAGGTTAATAGCTTCAAAAGACAACGATAACCGGTCGCTGATTTTGTAACGGGAGGAGAAATTCAATTGACCTTTATCCTCATAACCGCGGCCATAACCAGCTTCATCTTTGTATTTATCCAGATATTCTTTGATATAGCGTTCGCGGAAGTTATAGGAAATCCGTGCACTCCACTGCTCTGCTTCATAATACAAGGTGTAGTTATAACTCAGTCGGGATGTCTCTTCAGCTAACAGACTGACCACAGTTTTACGAAATGGATCTGTGATATCCAGTTTGTAATCAATCCAGGTCAGGTTGGACTGCAAGCCAAAGCGACTCCATGGCTCAGGTAAAAAGCTAAAGGGTTGTTGATAAATCAGCTCGGCACCAGTCACCCCTTCGGCCGGGGTATTCATCAGTTGCGTGACATCCCAGGTGACAGAGGCGGGATCAACATCACCTAAATCAATGCCCATGGCACTGAGCTGATCCCGGCTATACACTTCTTGCTTGGAGCCTTTACTGAGCCCGGTAATATCTTTATAAAACAGCGCAGCCGCCAGCAAGGATTCTTCGGCAAAATACCATTCCAGCGCCAGATCAATCTGATTCGACAGATAAGGCCGCAAGGTCGGGCCAGCACCTTGTTCAATGGTGGCGGTTGGATCTTTTGCATCCGGTGTATTCACTTTAATCGCAGAGGCTAAATCAGCAATGGCCGGTCTGGTGATGGCTTTGGATAGACTGAGCCTTGCCACCACATCCTCGGTCAAGTCATAAGCCAAATTCAATGACGGTAACACATTACGGCTTTCACTGACGGTTTCGCGCCAGCCATAGCCTGCTGCCAGATTGGCGCCAGCGCCACGGCCCGGCGTATAACCGTCGGCATAAATATGGTCCAGATTGACGATGGCTGAGGTGTTGGTATTGTCAATGAACCGGACACCGACATTACCGCGGATCTCTTTACCCCACAGTGTTTTGCTGAAATCCAGTTGCAGATAGGCGCCCAGCACTTCTTCGGTGACATCATAAGTGGTGGCGTAGCGCTCTTTGGCAGCAAAAAAAGCTGCATTACCAAAAGTTGCCAACACCTTGTCATAATCAGTGGTCAGCCAGCTGCCAGCATTCAGCACTGAGTTAGACGGCACTGTGGCGGCATTGCCAAAATGCTGACCGGCGCTACTGAGGGATAAGCCGTACAACGGACCTTTGATCTGATCGGCCGCTAATTGCTGCACCCATACTTCAGCACTTTCACCACTGGTTTTATTGGTGCTGGTATTCAGCGCTTTCCAGGCATTATCGCCCTGCACGTTAGCGGTGCTGAATTTACGCTGGTTGACGCCAAACTTCAGGCTGTAATCATCGCTGAGCAGATAGGTAAAACTCAGACTGAAATTGGTATTTTCGCTATTAATCGCCTGCGTTTTTTTCCGCGTCAGCCCCAAGCTGTATAACGCCGGATCCATCATCAACTGCTGTAATTCAGTGGCGCTATAGGTTTTACCAGCCGCCTGAGCAGGCGCAAAGGCAAAAGCCGGGATATCCATATTCATGCTGGCGGCGCCAAGCGCAGTGCCGGTCTGACCCAACAATGCCACCGGATCTATCGCACTGTCATAGCTGTAGGCGAAACTGGAATTAAACGAATCCAGCGCAAAAGTATGTTGAAATGGAATATCCAGTTTAGATTCACCAAAACCGGCCAATGCCACCAGACTCAGCTGATCCGTCAGTTGCCAGTCGGCACTCAATGTGGCCTGATTAAAATCGGAATTGGAAACATCTTTGCGCGCTTCAGAACGGATTGGTACACCGGATAACGATCCTGCGACCACGGTATTGTTGGCATCCACCAACAGATTTTCGGCATAAATTTTAGTCTTGCTGCTGAGGTTACCACGCAGCAAGGCTGAATATTGAAATTCATCCATCACACTGTCGAGTTTGGCATGTAAGAGATCCAGATTCAGCCGCAAATCATCCTGTACCTGATATTGCATGGCGGCAGTAATGCCAAGCCGGTCCTGCGATTTATTAAAAATCGAATAACGCGGGATCCTTGGCAGATAAAGGCCTTCCATATTTTGGTTGGTGTAAGCGCCTTTGGGCGATAACTGAAACACCGGCGCGGCCGATAATTTATTGTCGCTACTACCGGCTTTAAAGGCCGGGTGGTTAATATTCCAGCGGCCTGTGGTGGAACCTTCACTTTGTACCAGACCTTCGGAATAAGCCACTGAGAATAACAAACCAACATGATTGTCCCAGTTCTTGCTGAACATCAACGAAGCACGAGGGGTGACTTCCTCTGCCACATCGTTGTAACGGGCGTTCAGGTTATAAGCAAACTTGTCGTCCTGATATTGAAAAGGCCGGGCGGTTTGCAAATTGACGTTGCCGGAAATACCACCATCTTCCAGTTCAGCGGCGGCTGTTTTGTGTACATCGATTTGCGTAAAAAGCTCAGAAGCAAACACATTAAAATCAAAAGCCCGGCTTTTATTGGCGCCGCCAGCAGCGTCAGTGGCAGCCCCCGCTGAAGCGGACTCCATGCCATTAATGGTGGTTTTGACAAAACTGGCACCTAAACCGCGTAAACTGATCTGGCGTCCTTCACCGGCATCCTGCTCAATCGCCACTCCAGGAATACGCGACAGCGAATCAGCAATATTCAGATCAGGAAACTTGCCCAGGTCCTCAGCCAGAATGGTTTCTTTGGCCCCGACGGCCTGGCGTTTTGACAACAACGCAACATTTAAACTACCGCGATAACCAGAAACTTCAATCACTTCAATGGCATTGTCAGATGTAACCTCCTTGTTGGCAGCAGGATCAGCCACCGCAACTGCGGGGGTCGACTCTGTGCTGGCAGTCGGTTGTTGTGCCTGCAGCGGCGCAGCCAGTAAAGACAGGCCGCCACCGAGTAACATGGCATGAAATAAGGGTTGGATAGCAGGTTTGGACCTGCGATGCTGCGTTGTCGTCATGATTGTTCCCTGTTGTGGTTTTATTGTTGTAAACGGCTCTGAGGCCTATTGGGTCGAACTGGTGTTGGCTGGCAACACGTTAAAAAAATGCTTTTTATACAGTTATTCGCTGCAAAATAATCACTAAAACATCAAGCCACCGGTGGCAATTAGTGGCTATGTCAGGGTATTCAGACATAGCCACTGCCGGGTTTAAAACAAAAAGTCAGTGGCAATAAAGCTAGAACTGCGCTGATGGATCATCGCTTGCAGTAATTCAATCTGATGGGCATGTTGTTTTGTCGCCACCAAGGTTGGAATGGAAAACTGCAACAGCGCATCTTCTACGGACAAGGTGCCTTCGGCAGAATCTTTGCGTCCGGTAAAAGGAAAGCTATCCGGGCTGCGTTGACATTGGCTATTAAGATTAATCCGGCCGACCTGATTGGCAAAGATATCAATCAGCGCGCCGACTTGCTGTGGCTCGCGGCCAAAGATACTCAGTTGCTGGCCATAGTCAGAATGAATAACATAATCAATCACCTGCGCTATGTCATCAAAAGGCACCACCGGTACCAAGGGCCCAAATTGTTCCAGCTGATATAACTGCATGGCAGCGGTCACCGGATATAACACCGCCGGTTTAAACAAGGTTGCCGCCACTTCACCCCCGCCAGCATTCATGACTTTGGCACCATGGGCTATGGCATCTTGCAACAAAGCTGTCAGCGCCGCCGTTTTTCCAGGCTCAGGCAACGGCGTAATTTGCGCGCCTGCTTGCCAGGGCATCGCCAGCTGCAGCGCTGACACCGCCGCCGCCAGTTGCGCCACCACAGTTTCTGCGATAGAGCGATGGACAAAAATAATTTTCAGCGCCGTACAACGCTGGCCATTAAAACTGAGTGCACCAGCAACTATTTCAGGAATAACAGTCGCCAGCTCAGCACAAGGCAATACAATAGCTGGATTTTTCGCATCCAGTCCCAGCACAGCCCGCAGCCGATGCGGTTTTGGGTGTAATTTTTTTAAATCGCTGGCGCCTTTATGCGTGCCGATAAATGCAAACAAATCGATGCGGCCACTTTCCATTAACACCCCGACCGTCTCGCGGCCACGGCCATAAATGACATTGATCACCCCTGGCGGAAAACAATCAGCAAAGGCTTGTAACAACGGCTGGATCAGCAACACACCATATTTGGCAGGTTTAAAAATCACGGTATTGCCCATGATCAAGGCCGGGATCAGCGTAGTGAAGGTTTCATTCAGCGGATAGTTAAAAGGCCCCATACAAAGCGCGACCCCAACCGGTACCCGGCGGATCTTGCCAATAGTGCCCTGTTCAACAATAAAATGCGCCGCGTTTCGATCCTGCTGTTTCAGCGCATGAATAGTGTCGCGGATGTAATCACAGGTACGGTCAAATTCTTTGCTGGCATCAGCAACATTTTTGCCGATTTCCCACATCAGCAGCCGGATCACTGCAGCGCGGCATTGCAGCATGGCCTGCAGAAACTTTTCTACATGCAACACCCTTTGTAGCACCGGCATGCTTGGCCAAACACCGCGACCCAAATCATAGGCCGCCAAAGCGGCATCCAGTGCACTGAGCGCGGCTTGACCATCCAGCAGTGGCGTCGCGCCAAGCACATAAGGCGTCAGACTGTGGTCAGTGGCGTCACGCAGGCAAACCGGACTCAACACTGGCGCTAAGTCACCTGACCAGTGTTTTAACTCCCCGGCAATCAAATACTCGCGCTGATAAATCGGTGCACCGGCAGCAAACTCGGCCGGAATGTCATGTTCTTGTGGAAATAAGCTGCTTAAGTCAGTCTGCTGCATCACTGCTCCTGTCTGCATAAAGATGGCTCCTGCTCACACCGACGATGACACTGCCGTCAGTGGATATTGTTGTTGAAACTCAGCAAAGTGCTGCCCACTGACAATGGCGCCAGTGTGCTCGACCACAAAGGCTGCCAGGCTGGCGGCATACTGACAAGCCTGTTGGGCCGGTTTACCCTGTAACCGCGCCGCCAGATAGGCGCCATTAAAGGAATCACCAGCCGCAGTGGTATCCACCACTTTTTTCACCTGGACCGCCGGACAATGGAATTGTTCGCCATCCACCAGTGCCAGTACCCCATCTTTGCCATTTTTCACCACAATTTCCGTGACGCCATACTGTTGTAAGCGGCTTAATACGGCTTGTTGATCGGCATCGCCAAACAACACCCGGTGATCATCCAGCCCAGGCAACGCCAGATCTGATAACTGATAAGCACGGCTAAAGGCCGCAACGGCTTGCTCTGGCTGCGGCCACAACGCCGGTCTGTAGTTGGGATCAAAACCAATCCGGCAACCGCGGGCTTTTAACTGACCGATCAGGTCAAATAACTGCTGCCGATCTGCTGCCGATAAAATGGCCAGACTGATGCCAGAGAAATAAAACCAATCGGCCTGCAGCACCTCAGGCTGGCGCTGCTGCGCCTGCATGCACTGCAACACTTGTTTGGCGGCCGAACTGTCACGCCAATAGACAAAACTACGCTCGCCAAAACAATCAGTGTTGATCATATAGAGGCCAGGCCGCGCCGTTTTGCTGCGCAGCAACAAGTCAGTGCCGATTTTCTCATCCTGCACCGCCCTTAATAATTTATCGCTGATCAGATCGGTGCCAATAGCACTGAAAAACTGCACCTCAGCGCCTGCGCCGATACTGCGTTTTAAATAAACGGCGGTGTTAAACACATCGCCGGCGAAATTCTGGTGATAGACGTTTTCAACCAGTTGAAACAGTTCCACCATACATTCGCCAAGCAGCAGGATTTTTGTGGTCATCTGGCTTACTCCCCTTTATCGATTAAACTCAGGCGCTGCGTTGCGCTCGAAGCTCGCTACGGCTGTCGGTTGCAAATTGCTGACAGCTCAGTGCGGTTGCAACCGCAGCTGCCGCCAGTGCGCTGATTTGTTGCCACTGCGCAGTTTGCACCAGCGCCGCCGGCGATATCCACGAGCCGCCAACCACAAACACATTCGGCAGTTGCAGGTATTCGGCCAGATTATGCTGGGCGATGCCGCCGGTTGGACAAAAGCGGATCCGCTGGTAAATGCCTGCCAAAGCGGTCAGCATGGCGGTCCCCCCGCTGAGATGAGCCGGAAAAAACTTCAACTCGGTCAGGCCCATTTCCTGCGCCATTGCCACTTCAGAACTGGTCGAAACACCAGGAGCCAACGCCAGCCCAGTATCGAGCATGGCCTGTAGCAGCTTGGGTGTACTGGCCGGACTGACCAAAAACTGCGCTCCGGCATTTTTACAATTTTGCGCATCGGCCTGACTCAACACTGTGCCTGCGCCCACCAGCAATTGCGGACACTGCTGGCGGATGGCACTGATCGCATCTAATGCAGCACTGGTACGCAGCACCACTTCCACCGCGGTGATACCGCCCTGCTGCATAGCAGTCGCGATTTGCACCGCCTGCGCTGGCGTATCAGCTTGAATAATCGGCAATAATGCCGGTCCTGTTAATAAAGAGGATAAAGCGGTCATGCCGACACTCCGAGAGGCTGCACTTGCAGCTGTTGTGCTAAAGTCGAAAGGTGTAACTGATCCAGTTGCTGATAAGCTTGCTGTAACGCCGCCACAAAACGCCGATCCAGCGCCAGCTTGGCGGGGAAAACTTCGTCGATGGCTAAAAACAGCGCGACGTCTGTTGTTGCATCATTGCTGCATTGCGCGGCTACCGCTAGTAAGCGGCTGGCCAGCGGATCGACCAAAGGCTGCGCTGGCTGCTGGCTGGCCCGCAACCGGATAAAACGACACCAGGCCGCCACTGCCAGGGCTAACTGAGCCACCGGGCGTCCCGCCGCCAGATTGTCCTGAATAATTGGCAACAACCGCATCGGTAGTTTTTGCGAACCATCCCAGGCAATTTGCGCTAATAAATGCCGCACTGCCGGATTTTGGAAGCGGCGGAAAATATCCTGACTGTAACTATCAACCGCTAATTCAGCCGGGGGTTGAAAGGATGGTTTGATTTCAGTGTCGACCAATTGCTGTAAAAACTGCAGCAAGGCCGGTTGTTGCATGGCATCAAACACCGTCTCCAGCCCAACCAGCACACCAAGGTAAGCCAGCGTGGAATGGGGGGCGTTTAACAATCTGAGTTTGGCTTTTTCAAAGGCACTGACATCGCTGGTATAAATCACACCAGCCTTGCCCCAGCCTGGCCTGTCGGCAGGCAGGATATCTTCAATCACCCACTGACAAAAGGCTTCCCGTTTCACTGGCCAGGCATCTGCCAGACCCAGTTGCGCTGCGACCGCCTGTCGTAGCCCCTCGTCAGTGGCTGGCGTGATGCTATCGACCATAGTGCAGGGGCTGAGCAGTTGCTGCTCGAGCCAATTGGCCAAGGCTGGCGCTGACTGCGCGGCAAAAGTCAGCAAAGCATTTTTTAGTTTATGGCCGTTATCTGTCAGGTTATCGCAGCTAATCACGACAAATGGCGGCACATTAGCGGTAAATCGTGCTTGTAATGCTTTGACCAATAAGCCGATCGCTGACTTAGGCTGCGCTGTGGCCGAATGTTGTAAATCGTGCACAATATCGACGTGATTGAGATCCAGCTCACCGGCCCCATTCAGACAATAGCCTTTTTCGGTAATAGTCATGGTGACATAGCGGGTGCTGACAGCCGTCAGCCTGGCCATCACCTGGCTGAACTGAGTCGGCGCCACCAGCACTTCTGCCACAGCGCCCAACACTTGATAGTCGGTCTGTTGTTCCATCACCGCCAGGGTATAAAGGCCATCTTGCGGGTTCAAGGCTGTGGCAACATCACTGCTACGCAGCGAAACCGCACTCATTCGCCAGTCACCGCCCGCCAATAAAGCCTGATGGGTATACCAGGCCTGATGGCCGCGGAAAAATGCGCCAGGTCCCAGATGGACAATGCCAATACCGGGCACCCGGCCCCCGGCCAGATAAGCCGGCAACGCCAGCGCTGCGCCGTCCGGCAGCGCTGCTAAAGCGCTGCTGCTGAGCCTTGCCAGCGGTGGCAATTTGGCAGTGTCATCAGCTGTGTTGTTCAATGGAGTATTGCTCATACATTCACTCTGTGTCATGGTCAGACCATTGTTGGATAACCCGCTGCTGTTAAGGCAACTGATAGGCTTGTTTCACCAGACCATAGGTCAACTGATATGCCAACTCGGCAGCTTCATCCTCACGCAACCGGTGTTCGGCGACTAATCCGGCCAGAAAACGGCAGTCAATCCGACGCGCCACATCATGCCGCGCTGGGATCGAGAAAAAAGCCCGGGTGTCATCATTAAAACCAACGGTGTTGTAAAAACCTGCCGTTTCAGTGACTTGATGCCGAAACCGCAACATGCCTTCCGGACTGTCATGGAACCACCAGGCCGGACCGAGTTTCAGACAAGGATAATGACCGGCCAGTGGCGCCAGTTCACGGGCATAGCTGGTTTCATCTAAGGTAAACAGAATAATCTTCAGCTGCGCTTGGTTGCCGTACTTATCCAACAAGGGCTTCAGATTACTGACAAACTCAGTGGCGGTTGGGATATCAGCGCCTTTATCCGGGCCAAAATTTTGAAAAATCAATGGATTATGGTTACGAAACGCGCCCGGATGAATTTGCATCGTCATGCCATCTTCCAGACTCATCCCAGCCATTTCTGTCAGCATCTGGGCGCGGAATAATTCGGTTTCCGTGCTGCTGGCAGTACCGGCCAGGCAACGGCTGAATAAAGCAGCCGCTTCGCTCGGCGTTAAATCAGCCGTTTTTGCCGTTGGGTGGCCGTGATCAGTAGCGGTCGCGCCGTGCTCACGGAAAAATTGCCGTCTCAGGCGCAGCGCTTGTAAATAGCCCTGCCAGCTTTGGGTGTCCTGACCGGTCAGTTCCGCCAGTTTCGCCACATTGGCGGCAAAATCGGCCCGGTCAGCATCAACCACATCATCAGGTCTGAAGGTGGTAATGACTTTTTTATCATAGCCGGTGCCTTTGAGCGCGGCATGATGGCTCAGCGAATTCAGTGCCCCTTCGGTGGTCGCCAGCAACTCAATATTAAATCTGTCCAGCAAAGTACGGGGTTTAAACTCCGGCAGCAGCAACTGGGCATTGATGGCATCGTAAAAATGATCCGCAGTCGCTGCACTGAGCGGCTGGGTCAGACCAAACACTTCACTAAACACATGGTCCAGCCACATTCTGGATGGAGTGCCACGGAATAAATGATAATGACTGGCAAAAATACGGAAAATTTTGCGGTAATCAGTTTCAACGGCTACGCCATCTTTACGCCGGATACCAAGGCTTTCCAGCGCGATGCCCTGGCTGTATAACATCCGGAACACATAGTGATCCGGCAGTAATAACAGGCTGGTGGCATTGTCAAAATTACGATCTTCGGCAAACCATTTTGGATCGGTATGGCCATGCGGACTGACAATAGGTAAACCGGCAATTTCGCGATATAAGCGCTGGGCAATAGCCCGTACTGTCGGATCGGACGGGAATAAACGGTCTGGGTGTAACGTGAATGCTGCCATCAGGGCTCCTCAGTTGCAGACTGAACTGCAATATCATCAAAATTAAAGCGTGACGCCGTTTTTCCACAGCGCAATTTCTTTATTGTCCGAGCGTTCATTGCGGGTGTATTGCCCTGACGCCACCTGAATTAAATAACGGAAAAAATCGTGGCTAAATTGCTCACTGTCGACGCCTGGCTGCAACATGGCACCGGCATCAAAGTCAATCCACATCGGTTTACGCGCTGCCAGCGCCGAATTGGAAGCAATTTTGACTGTAGGTACCGGAAAACCCAGCGGCGTGCCACGACCAGTGGTGAACAGCAACAAGGTGGCGCCAGCGGCCGTTAGCGCCGTCGAAGACACCGCATCATTGCCGGGGCCTTCCAGCAGCGTCAAACCCGGGCTGCTGGCTTGCTCGCCATAACGGATCACCGCTTCCACTACGGCGCTGCCCCCTTTTTGGATAGCGCCCAGTGATTTTTCCTCCAAGGTGGTTAAACCGCCGGCTTTATTGCCCGGACTGGGGTTTTCATACACAGGTTGGTGATGGTCAATAAAATATTGTTTAAAGCGATTGACCAGTGTTACCAATTCAGCAAAAACCTGCTCGGTGCGGGCGCGTGCCATCAGCACCTGCTCGGCACCAAACATTTCCGGCGTTTCGGTCAGAATCACTTTACCGCCACAACTGGCGGCCAAATCGGCCACCCGACCGACCAAGGGGTTGGCCGTGAGGCCACTCAGACCATCAGAGCCACCACATTTCATACCAAATACCAGTTCTGACACCGGGCAAGTCGTCCGCCGATCTGTTGCCATCAGAGCGAGTAATTCGTCGACCGCCGCCAAGCCCTGCTCGGTTTCATCTTCGACTTGCTGGGCGTTAAAAGAGCGGATCCGCGCCGGGTCCACCCCTGGTGCAGAAGCCAATAACGCCGCCAATTGATTGTTTTCACAGCCGAGCCCAACCACCAGCACAGCGCCAGCATTCGGATGTTGCATAAGGCCAGCCAAAATAGTGCGGGTATGACTCAAATCGTCGCCCAATTGCGAACAGCCAAAGGGATGGGTGTAGGCAAAAACGCCGTCAATCTGCTGATATTCTTGGTCTAATCGGGCGGCTAAGCGCCGGTTGGCTTCGGCAGCAATCCGACTGGCGGCTTTGTTGACACAACCGACGGTATTGATGATCCAAAGCTCATTGCGGGTACCCACTTTGCCATTGTGGCGGCGGTAGCCCTGAAATGTGGTAGGTAAATCAGCAGGATAACTTAAAGTCGTGGCCTGACAGCCCTGATAATGATAGTGCTGCTCACCACTGAGTTGGGTCGCTGTATTGTGGGCATGCACATGCTGACCAGCACGGATCGCCACAGTGGCAGTGCCAATGGCAAAGCCATATTTGCGCACTTCACTGCCAGGGGCGATATCACAGAGCGCCACTTTATGACCGGCCGGAATATCTTCCAGCAATTGCAACTGCTGATAGGGGGCTGCGAGCAATTCGCCTGCACTCAAAGCGCGCAATGCCACCAACACATTATCTCTGGGATGCACTTGCCACAACGCCACCTGGCTGGTCGACGCCGTCGCAGCCGGCTCGGCCAGTGGCATCGCGCTTTGCCCGGTCAGCGCCGCACTACAACTGGCGATACTGCTGCTCACAGTCGCAGCGGCGGCCGCTGTGTTAACTTGTTCGGTCGTCATCAGTTTTTTCTCCTAACAGAGGTTGCGGCAGCGCTGAAATCAGCCTGCGACCAGCAGTGAACTGCACACTGTCTAGCGGTGGCAAATTGTGGCAAAAACACAGCTTTACTCATGGCTGCGCCTCAAGCGTCAGTGGCTGACCATTCAGCGTTACCTGCTGCAACTGCAACTGCGGGGCACCGCTCACCACACCAAGCGCTGCCTGACCAACAGTGACGGCTTCCAGCGCCACCAAGCCAACCGGGGCGCGCGGCAAGCCACGAATTTCAAACAAACGATTGGCCTGCCGGATCTGCAGCTGACTAATATAGATATTATTCACCTGCGGTAACTGGTCGCCGGCATCGCCTTCTTCATAATAAAAATTAATCACGATGGCATCTTTGACTTCACCGATTTGCACCTCGGTAAAGAGCACAGTATCAATCATGCCACCACGTAACGAGTTGGTTTTGATCCGCAAGCCGCGTTCCAGATCCGGACTGCTCATTCTTAACCTTCTGGCAAAAATATTACGGGCACCGCCTGAAATCTCACTGCCCAGCACCACACCGCCATGACCGGCTTTCATCACACAATCTTGGATCACCACATTTTGCACTGGTGTTGCTAAGCGCCGACCGTCGTTGTTACGGCCGGATTTGAGCGCAATGCAATCATCACCGGTATCAAACAGGCAATCGCTGATCAGCACCCGGTTGCAGGATTCCGGATCACAACCGTCGGAATTCGGGCCATGACTGAAAAAATTGACCTGACGCACAATGACATCAGTACAAAGCACCGGATTGAGTAACCAGAACGGGGAATTACGAATAGTGACGCCTTCCACCAGCACCCGGCTACAGCGATAAGGCTGGATAAAAGGCGGTCGTAACCAGTTGTGTGCAAACACCCGTTCACTGACCGGCACCCCGGCTTCCGCCATCTTGAACAAAGGATCGCGGGTTTGTTGTTGATCGACACTGGCATCCAATGGCCAGGGGGTATGTTTCCATTTACCTTTCCACGGCCACCACTGGCTGACACTGCCACCACCTTCGAGGATGCCTTCACCGGTAATAGCAATATTGTCCTGTTCAAAAGCATAAATCAGCGGCGAGTAGCCCATCAGTTCCACGCCTTCCCAGCGGGTCATCACATAAGGTAGATAATCCTCTGGAGCGCTGGAAAAAACTAACACGGCATCTTTGGCCAGATGCAAATTTACATTCGAGCGCAAGTGAATAGCGCCGGTTAACCAACGTCCGGCCGGGATCAGCACCCGACCACCACCAGCCTGATGGCAAGCCGCTATCGCCTCGGCAATCTCACGGGTGACCGCTTTTGTTGCCAGCGGATCGGCAGCGGTTTTAATAAAATCAGTCAGCACAAAATCCCGCGCTGGAAATGACGTTGGCGCAATACTGGCAATAATGGCATCGGCTTGGGCATGCAACTGCTGTACTTTGGCACTGCCTGAGCTGACTTGCTGACAACCGGCAACCGCAGCTGAAATGGCACTGACGGCAGCTGCGCCTGGTAACAGCGGATACTGCCACTGACGACCCAGCGCCAGGCTCATTGCCGCCAAACCGCTTTTCAGATGTTGTCGTTTCAGTGGATCCATACTGCTGCCCTTGTTGCTGCTGTGCTTGTTGCGAATCGGTTTGGCATGAGGTTTAACCACGTTCGATTCAACCGAACTCCCTGCTGCTATTGCCTTGCTGATACTGACAATATAACGCAACTGCCACCGGTGGCAATAGCTTGGTAAAAAATTTTGCCACCGCATGCCAAATCAGCCGTTTTTGTTTCAGATATGAAAATTGACCTTTACCTGCGGACAGTACGCCAGCAGGCAAGCCAGCTTAGCCACAAACCCGGTTACGACCCTGAGCTTTGGCTTGGTACAACAGACTATCAGCGCGGGAAATTAGCTTATCGTAATGTGGCATACCGGTATTGACGGCAACGCCAAAGCTGGCAGTCACCTGCAGCCCCGGCGCAGTGGCTGTAAAATCTAATGCTGCGATGGCCTGACGTAAGCGCTCACAGACCTCAAGACCCTGTGCTAGCGAGGTTTGCGGTAACAACAGCGCAAATTCTTCGCCACCCCAGCGCGCGGCCAAATCAATTTCCCGGCAGAAGGTTTTTAACACCAGCGCCAGCTGTTTCAGCACTTCATCACCGACCAGATGTGACCAACTATCATTGATCGTTTTAAAATGATCGATATCCAGGATCACCAGACAAAGCTGATGTTGCAAACGCTGCGCCCTGGTAAATTCAGCCGCCAGTTGCTCATCAAAAGCGCGCCGGTTGGCCAGGCCAGTCAAACCGTCTTCTCGCGCTTGTAAAGCAAAAGCGCTGGCTTGCTGATGCAGTTGTTCCGCCAACAAGGTTTTTTCGGCCACCGCCGCCCGCAGCTCCACGGCTTGTTGTTGTAACTCGGCAGTTTTGACCTGCACTTGCTGCCGTAATCGTTGCTCACTGTGCCATAAACTGCGGACCCGCCAGCGATAAAGCAGCGCCAGCGTGAAAGCCAGCAGCAACAATATCGCCAGAATAAATATCGGCCGCTGCCAGAAAAATGGTTTAATCTCAAAACGGATCAACGCTGGCTCTGCGGACCAGTCGCCATCCGGGTAGGCTGCACTGACCAAAAACTGATAACTACCGGGCTGCAAGTTGGTATATTCGGCGACATGCTGTGAGCCGCGCTCCACCCAATCCTGATCAAAGCCAATTAATTTGGTGCGGTACTGGATCCGGGTTGGCATGACATAACTTAACCCGGCAAATTGCAGCTCCACCCGGCGGGTACCAGCGGCAAAACTGGCCTGTTCCGGCTGATATTGCTGACCATCGGCACTGAGCTTTTGCACCACCACCGGTGGTGTCCGCACCGCAAATTCTTTTAACCGCGCCGGGTTCACCATGGCAACTCCTTGCGAGGTGGCAAACCAGACACTACCATTGCGCCTGGTCATCGCGGCCGGACTGGATCCGCCATTGGCTTGAGCGCTGAGCATGCCATCGCTTTCGCCATACAATTCATAGCCAAGTAACTGCTCAGCCTGCCCTGTCGCCACTGCCAATGCTTCCTGCTGTTTGATCCGCAGCACGCCGCGATTGGTACTCAACCAAAAATACTCACCGTCTTGCGGCACTATCGCAAACACTTTATCAAAGGGTAAACCGGCAGCGCGTCCAACCAATTGCAAATTTAACGTGCCTGGCTCAACCCGGGCTATGCCCCTGTCTGCGGCAAACCAAATCTCGTCAGAATCAGGGATTTGATAAAAATCAAATATGTAATCTGATTTATCTAAGTGAGCAATAGGTAAAGTCCGAAACTTCCCCTCTTGTCTGACCGACAAACCACTGCCAGTGCCAACCCATAACAGACCATTTTTCTGCAGCGACAAAGCTGTGATAAATTCGCCGGCTAAGCCATCCGTGACATGAAATTGCTGCACTTGATCATCTTTGAGCAGCACCAGACCACCGGCCGTGCCAATCCAACTGCTGCCATCCGCCAAGGGTAAAATAGCTCTGACTTCGTTGGCGGGCAGTCCGCTCTGGCGATTGTAACGGGCGACCAGTTGTTGTTGGCGAAAGCGCAGTACCCCTTCAGAATAGGTGCCGACCCAAACATCACCATCTGGCCCTTCCGCCAGACTGAGCACTGAACTGACGGTTTTACCATCCGGCAACAGCATCTGACTGACTTTGCCATCCTGCACCCGGTTCAAACCATAACTGGTGCCGATCCAAGCCGCACCATCACTGTGTTCCAGTAAAGTACGGACAAAGTTATCAGATAAGCCCTTCTCGGTAGTCAGATTGGTAAAAGGTGAATCCCGTAACCGAAATACGCCACCGTTGGTGCCAATCCAGATACTTTTTTCTCTATCCTGAAACAACGCCAAAACCCGGTTATTTGGTAAACCATCTGTCACTGTCAGTTGTTCCAGGCCAAGTGAAGTTAACCTCATCAGGCCACTATGCACTGTGCCGAGCCAAATTTGCTGTTGCTGATCCACCAATAACACAGAAACCGCGACATCGGCGAGCTTTGGATGCAGCAGCTTAAACTGGTTGCCTTGTTTTAGGTAAGCACCTTGTTCCGACCCCACCAGCAAAGCCCCATCAGCCGTTTCGGCCAGCGCGAATACTGAGGTCACGGCCATACCCTGTTCAGGGCCAACCAAGTGAAAAGTCGCATCTTTTTCCAGCGGATTAATCCAGTACAAACCTTGTTGTGTCGCCAGCCAAATCACGCCATTTTTAGCTTGTAATAACCGGTAAATCACTGTCGGCGGCAAACCATCTTCAGCCCCAAAATGCTGACTGCGGCCATCTGGCGTCTGAATAAATAAGCCACCGCCTTCGCAGGCGATCCACAAATGGCGATGACTATCACGGATAATATCGTTGATTAAAGTGCCGATACCAGGCAGCGTCTGCCATTGACCGTTCTGATGCCGGGCCATACCACCACGCGAGCCGCCAATCAATAATTGGCCATCATAATCAATGTACAAAGCCCGCATGCCGGAATCTGGCATGCCTGGAATATCATTGCGGCCATACACGGTAAAATTGCGGCCATCATAGCGGGCAGCACCTTCCCAGGTGGCAAACCACAAATAACCATCCTGACTCTGAATAATGCCATTGATGGTGTTATGCGGTAGACCATCACGGGTGGTCCAGCTCTCACGGAAATAATCAGTCAAAGGAACTGAGGTAGCAGCAAGAATGTTTGCTTGGGGACTTTCGGGCTCGACCTGAGTGGCCGCCAGCGTCGCCTGCGGCCACCACAGCAGCAAACACAGCCAGCCAATGCAAAAGGCCACAGTACTGCGGAACAAAAAACGGAAAAACAAATTGCACATCAACACCACAAGCCACAACCGTTGTACAGCACCAATAGCGCTAAGATAACGCAAAGTGCTGCTATTGGGCAGTGTATTGGGTTCTTTTCGGCATAAATCCGCTGTAACTTTAGTCTTACAACGCAATCAATCGCGTCGTCGACTCACGGACCACCAGGGTTGGCGCTACTTTAGCAGCGACATTGCTTGCCGCTTTGCTGTTATGTTCAATATCCATAATGATTTTGCTGGCTGCCAGCTGCGCCATTTGCCGCACTGGCCGCCGGATCGTGGTCAGGGCAGGGATCACCCGGGAAGCCAATAAGTTATCATCAAAACCAGCGACCGACAGTTGAGCCGGAATAGCCACACCTAAATCATGGGCCGCTTTGAGTACACCCGCCGCCATCTGATCGTTATTGGCAAAAATAGCACTCGGCAGGCAAGGACCACTGAGTAACTGACGGGCACATTCAATGCCGGTTTCATAACTGTTGTTACCTTCCAGCACCCGCTCCGGCTTTAAGGTAATGCCATATGCCGACAAACCCAACTTAAACCCTTCCATCCGTTCGGTGGAGGATTTATAACGCTGCGGACCACTGATAAAGGCAATATCGGTATGGCCAAGCTGGGCAAAATAACGCGCCATCTCCGCCGCGGCCGCCCGGTCATCCGACACCACACTGTGGCGGGTTTCATCCAGTAACACCGACGTTAACCTGACATAAGGCCGACCTGCTTCTTTTAATGCTGCCGCCAGATGATCCAACTCGGATACTGGTGGTAGCACTATGACCCCATCCAGCTTGGATCTGTTGATAAAGTTAAAACAATCCTGTACCAAGGTTTCACTGCGATAACGGCAAGGATGCACCACCAGTTCATAACCCAATTGCGAGCACACTTCCAACACCCCACGCTGCACATCATCCAGATACAGCGCATCCGGGTTATCGTAAATCAGCCCCAGCAGATAAGAGCGACTTGAAGCCAAGCCACGCGCCTGGGTATTTGGCGAATAAT
This sequence comes from uncultured Rheinheimera sp., assembly GCA_964525695.1. GTDB lineage: Bacteria > Pseudomonadota > Gammaproteobacteria > Enterobacterales > Alteromonadaceae > Pararheinheimera. Next base: position 65,998 of record CAZGHW010000014.1, read on the forward strand.
TCAGTTCACTGATAATTTTTTCGACCCGCGCTCTGGTGCTGTCACCGACACTTAAAGAGCCATTGATCACCCGGGATACCGTGCGCTTTGACACACCGGCTAGCCGGGCGACGTCATTAATGGTCGATGTTTTATGCATAAATTACCTGATTAGACTGTGGTCATCGTCAATAAAAAAACCGTGCTGGCCAATGGCCACTTTTGCAACCAAGGCTCAGCTTAGCGCACCGAGCACAACAACTCGGGTCGGTAAGTGGCGAGTGCCACTTGAATCGCCGCCTGTTTTACCTGGGCAGCAACTGTGGCGGTCGCCTGGGGTGGAAATAGCTGCAAAGGCCCGGTTACGCCCAGTGCAGCCACCACCACGCCGCGTTGGTCACGGACCGGCACTGCCAGACAACGGATACCATCCCGGTATTCCTGTTCATCGACCGCGTAGCCACGGGCCTGAATGCGCTGCAATTCTACCCTGAGCGCCGCCGGATCGGTAATGCTTTGTGCGGTATGACGGTAAAAGCCAGTCTCAGTTGCCAGTTGTGTGAGCTGATCAAAGTACAAATGCGCCAGAAACAGCTTACCGGCCGCCGAACAATGCAAGTCAGCACAAAAACCCGGCCGCGCCGCCATACTATATTGGCTCGGGCTGTCGACCACTTCAGCAATCAGGGCAGACCCTTGTTGCGGCAGAACCAACTGCGCACTCAGTCCGGTTTGCAACGCCAGTTGCTGCAACTGCGGTAAGGCTTGTTGCTGCAACGGGTGATGATTAATCAGATCCAGGCCAAGGCCAAATAAAGCACTGCCAATCAAATATTTCCGGTTTTGTTTCACCAGCATTTGCTGCTGACACAAGGTCTGTAAAATCCGAAAAGTGGTGGTTCTTGGCAATTGTAATTGCTGCTCGAGCTCTGACAAACTCAGCCCCTGTGGCGTTTTTGCCAGCAGCACCAGCAAGCGGCAAGCATTGGCTAAGTTGGGGATCACATAACTGCTCATCGCAGACTCCAGAAGTTATAAGCCAAACAGCGCTGGCAACCATTCACTGATCGCCGGAATATAAGTGACCAGCATCAATACCACAAACATTGCAACATACATTGGTAATAAGGGTTTCATCAATTGTTCCAGCCGGACTTTGGCGATGGCACAGGCGACAAACAATACACTGCCAACTGGCGGCGATACTAAGCCGATGGATAAATTCAGGATCAGCATAATGCCAAAATGTAATGGCGACATGCCAAGTTCAACAGCGACCGGTAAAAAGATTGGTGTAAAAATCAATACCGCTGGTGTCATATCCATAAAAGCGCCGACAATCAAGAGGATAATATTGATTAATAACAAAATCAGCAATGGATTGTCACTCAGGATCAACAAGCCCTGACTGACTGTTTGTGGAATATTTTCATAAGACAAAATCCAGGACATAGCCGCCGATGTGGCAATCAGAGCCAGCACTATGGCCGTGGTTTCCGTTGACTTTAATAAAATATTGCCAAGCTCTGACAGCTTCACTTCGCGGTAAATCCCGACCGCCAGCACAAAAGAATACAATACTGCGATAGCCCCGGCTTCAGTGGCAGTAAAAGCGCCGCTGATAATACCGCCAATCACCAGCACTATCATCAGCAGACTCGGAATGGCTGCCGCCACTTTTTGCGCCACCAGCTTCAGCGGTAACCTTGCCCCAACCGGATAACCTTTCAGTTTGGCGTAACCGGCACAGACCAGCATCAGCGCCAGACCCAGTAACAAGCCAGGTAAATAACCGGCCACAAACAGCGCCGCAATCGACACCCCGCCACTGGCAATAGCGTACACAATCATAATATTTGACGGCGGGATCAACATGCCGGTGGTGGCAGCGGCGGCGGTCACTGCCGCACTGTAACTATCGTCGTAACCTTGTTTTTTCATCTCCGGCAGCATAAAACTACCAATGGCAGACGTAGCCGCCACCGCAGAGCCGGAAATAGCGCCAAACAACATACAGGACATCACATTGACCAATGCCAGCCCACCTGGCAGCGCGCCGACTAAGGCCATGGCGCATTCAATCAGCCGCTTGGCAATCCCCCCCCGCCCCATCAGCAGACCGGACAAGACAAAAAACGGAATAGCCAGCAAAGCAAAGCTATTCAAGCCGCCAGCCATCCGCTGCGCCAGCGTGGTTAAGGCGGGCAGCAGATCCATACTGAGCAACATAGTCGCCAGCGTTGCCAGACCGATGCAAAACGAAATCGGCACATTGAGCATCAGTAACAGGAAAAACACCGACAACAACATCAAAGCTGACCATTCCATGTTAACAATCCTCCGCTGGTGTTAATTCGATATGCTGCCACAGACAACGCAACTGGCAGCAGCCATAAAATGCGATCAACAAACCACTCAGTGGCAGTGCTAAATAAATCCAACTGACACGAATATTAAGGGCTGCCGACATTTGATCCAACTGATAGGTCAGCAGCACCAACTGACCACCGCCACCGACCATCACGGCCAGCGCAAACAACACCACAGCACTGGTCAGCACCAATGCCAGTCGCTGTTGCCACAACAACGGCAATTTTCGCGTCAGAATATCCAAGCCAAGATGCTGACCGGTGCGGTAAGCAAAAGCCGCCCCCAACATGCCAATCCATAACAGCAAACAACGGGCAATTTCTTCGGTCATTGAGCTGGGAGCGCCCAGCACAAAGCGGGATAACACCTGCCAACACACCACCAGCACGATAGCAGCCATTAAACCAATCAGCGTGCGCCTCAGATACAAATCAACCCAAACTACTGTTTTATTCATGCTGGCCTCCTGCGACTGGCTTGTTTTCCTCTGCTGACTGCAGGCCAACCTGGCTGATCTGTTGTAATAAGTCGCCAATCGCAGTGCCTTGCTGCTGGGCTAATAAGGGTTGGACTGCGGCGATAAAAGGGGCTTTATCCGGATAGATCAATTGCACGCCATGCGCTTTGACTTTTGCTAAAGCGTCATCACTGGCTTGTTGCCACAGTTGTTTCTGATACTGCACAGAATCCGCCATCGCCTGCTGGAGCCACTGCTGTTGCTGCGGGCTGAGCTGTTGCCAGATATGCTGACTCATCAGGATCAGATCTGGCACCATGCTATGTTCATCTAAAATGTAATATTTCGACAATTCGTAGTGGCGGGACAAATAAAAACTCGGTGGATTGTTTTCCGCGCCATCGACCACCCCTTGTTGCAGGGCGGTATAGAGCTCACCCCAATCCACCGGAGTGGCGGCACCACCGAGCGCCTGCACCATGGCCACAGCAGTTTGACTGTTCGGCACACGAAATTTCTGTCCGACTAAATCGGCCGGGCTGTTGATCGCCCGGGCTGTGGTATAAAAACTACGGGCGCCAGCATCATAATAACCTAAGCCTTTTAACCGCACCGGCGCAAGTGCCGCCAGCATTTGCTGGCCAATCTCGCCTTCCAGCACCGCCCATAAATGGGCGCTGTCGCGAAAAACATAAGGCAGGCTGAACACTTTCATCACAGGGGCAAAACCTTCCAGCGGACTGGCTGAGACTTTGGTCAGCGCCAGACTGCCAATTTGTAACAGCTCAATCAGCTCGCGCTCTGAGCCGAGCTGACCACCACTGTAAATCTGTATTTGCATGCTACCCGCGGAATAATAAGCTAGCCGCTCGGCCATCTTCAGCATGGCTTTGTGCACCACATGCTCTTGATCCAGCGTATGCCCCATCCGCAGTGTCACCACTTGCTGCTGCTCCTGACAACTGCCCAGCAACAGCAAACTACCAGCCAACAGCCATGAGCCGACGGGCCTGAACCAGCGCTGTCGCAACCGGTGAGTGAAAAAATTCATGTTGTTACCCTGTTGTGTTTTATTTTATTTATATCGCCGCGCAAACAGCGTGTTTGGACTGCTTGGTCAGTCAGCCCACCGGCACCACCCGATCATCTATGCGATCAGTGTTGTGCTTGAGTAGAAAGTAGTTCTAACCAAGCTGGCTTTAGCGCAAAGCACTGGCCGGAAATTTATCCATATCGTGATAATCCAGATTTTCCCCTGCCATGCCCCAGATAAAGGCGTAATTGCTGGTGCCACAACCACTATGAATGGACCAGGGCGGTGACACCACCGCCTGTTCATTGCCGACCCACAGGTGGCGGGTTTGCTGGGGTTCGCCCATAAAATGGCAAACCTGTTGTTCCTGCCCCAGCTCGAAATAGAAATAAGCTTCCATCCGGCGGTCATGCTGATGGGCTGGCATGGTATTCCAGACGCTGCCCGGCTGCAGTACAGTCAGCCCCATCTGTAACTGGCAACTTTGTACCCCATCGCGGATCAACAACTGATAAATCTGCCGCTGGTTACTGGTTTCCAGCGCGCCCATCTGTAGCACATTACACTGCGCCATGGTGATATGCCGGGTCGGATAATGGCGATGGGCTGGACTTGAATTTAAATAAAATTTGGCGGGTTGCTGTGGATCCAGACTATGAAAACTGACCTGTTGTGCGCCCATACCGATGTACAAAGCTTCTTTGGCTGCCAGCGCATAATCCTGTCCGTCAACCTGGATCACACCAGGACCGCCGATATTAATCACGCCAAGTTCGCGCCGTTGCAGGAAAAAATCTGCTTTAAGTGCGTCCAAAGTAGCCAGCACGACAGGTGCCTTGACCGGCACCGCTGAGCCAACAATCATTCGTTCATAATGGGTATAGTTCAGCACCAGCAAATCCGGCTGCATCAGATTATCCAGTAAAAAATGCTCGCGCAGTAACGCGGTATCATAGTGTTTCACATCCGAAGGATGAGTGGCATAACGCTGGGTGAACAGCGGTGCAGGGTGTTGTATCGACATCGTCTTGCTCCAAAAAAAATGAATCTGCCCGGCTGGTCTGAGTTAACGTGCCAGCCAGCCGCCATCAACGGCCAACACATGACCATTGACATAATCACTGGCCGGGCTGGCTAAAAATACCGCCGCTCCGGCTAAATCCTCTGGCTGTCCCCAACGCCCGGCCGGTAACCTGGCCAGGATTTGCGCATTGCGCTGTGGATCTTGCTGTAATGCTGCGGTGTTATCGGTATTGAAATAACCAGGTGCAATGGCATTGATATTGACGCCAAATTGCGCCCATTCATTCGCCAGTGCTTTGGTTAAACCGGCAATGGCATGTTTACTGGCGGTATAAGCTGGCACGGTAATGCCGCCGCTGTATGAGAGCATCGAAGCAATATTGATAATTTTGCCCCGGCGTCTTGCCAGCATGCCTTCGCCCAGCAACTGACAAAGCAAAAAGGCTGCATCCAGATTGACCGCCAAATTTTGTCGCCATTGCGGTAGTGGAAATTCCAGCGCTGGGGCGCGGAAAATCGTGCCACCGCAGTTGACCAGAATATCGACCCGACCTTGCCAACCCAGCGCTGCTGTGGCGAGTTGCCGCACTGAGGCTTCGTCCGCCAAATCAGCCGCCAGCGCCAGGCTAGCTTGACCAGAGGCGGCAATAGCATCGGCAGTCTGCTGTGCACCTGCCAACTGACTACTGGCACAAATCACCTGGGCACCGGCCGCCGCCAAGGCTTGTGCTATGGCTTTGCCTAAACCGCGACTGGCGCCTGTGACTAAGGCGACCTGGCCGGTTAAATCAAATAACGCGCTATTGTTCATATTGCTCCTGTGGCGCTAGGCCGCTGTCATCAAACCCGCAGTTGCTAATCAAAGCCCCTGGCCAGAATCGTTGCCCGGCTAAAGTCGGCAGTTTTAATCATCCACTGCAGGCTGGGGTTCCGTCTGCGACTGAAGAGGCTATTGCCTGTAAAATTCCATATTTGAAACCAAAATTAAGTTAATTATGCTTAACAAATCCGATAAAAAATATAAAATTCAATTAGTTAAAATTACATAGCTGAGCAAAAACACAACTAACACTGATTTATTTTTGCACACTGTTTGACAGTATGATTTCGTTGGTGTTAGCTTTTTGCCATCGGTGGCACAAAATAGCAAGTACTTTTTAATCTTAAATGCCACCGGTAGACAAAAATCAACAGGGAGCCACAGCATTGTGTGTTCCATAGAAAAAAATGTCGCAGGCACGTACCTTAGCGATCACAGACGACACAGGATGAGGAAAGCACTATGGCTGCTCAAGATGTTATATTTCGTCGTACTTTATTATCGAGCGCACTGCTGCTCGCCGGCATTGGTTTGCTCAACACCTCACTGGCGTTTGCCCAGCAAACGAGCGCGGAGCCAGCCAAAGACTCAGAGATCGAAGTGATCCAGGTCACTGGCAGTTTTCGGGACAGCCTCAGCAATGCGCTGAATCTTAAACGTTCGGCCGATAGCGCAGTCGACTCTATTTTGGCGGAAGATATCGCCGACTTTCCTGATTTAAACCTGGCCGAATCGTTACAACGAATTCCTGGTGTTGCCATCAGTCGTGCCGCTGGTGAAGGCCGACAAATTTCAGTGCGCGGCTTAGGCCCGGAATTTACCCGTATTCGCATCAATGGGATGGAAGCGGTATCAACCAGTGGCGGCACCGATCAAATCGGCGGCGCCAACCGCGGCCGAGGCTTTGACTTTAATACTTTCTCGTCAGATTTATTCAGCTCACTGACAGTGCGTAAAACCGCCAGCGCTGATGTCGAAGAAGGCTCATTAGGCGCAACTGTTGATCTGCGCGCCGCCCGGCCTTTTGATTATGATGGTTTTACCTTCGCCGCCAGCGGCCAACTGGGTTATAACGACTTATCAGAAAAATCTGATCCCAAAGCGTCTTTTTTAATCAGTGATATTTTCGCCGATGGCACCTTTGGCGCGTTATTCTCGGCCTCTTATTCCGAGCGCAGCTTATTAGACCAGGGCGCCAGCACGGTGCGCTGGGCCAATTCCAATGACTTTGGCCGTTACAAAGGCGATAGCAAAGCGGCCGAACTGGACAAAATTAACGCCGCCTTCCGGCCCAGATTACCGCGTTATGACTCTTATACTCATGAAATGGAACGGCTTGGTTTAAGTGGCGCTTTGCAATACAAGCCCACCGATGATACCAAGTTTGACTTGGATTTGTTGTACGCCAAAACCGACGCCAGCCGCAATGAAGTCTTTATGCAAGGCATCCTGAATGCTGGTGCTAACCGACCAACGACAGCAACCGCTGGCACGCTGAATACCGGCGCGATGAATGTGTTGGATTATTTTATTGATGATACCAACAGCATGACCTATGGTCGCTTTGAAAATACCACCATCCGCGCTGAAAACCGTTACGACGAACTGGGCACCGACTTTTTCCAGGTCACTTTGCATGGCAGTCACCATTTGAGTGATACGCTCAAACTGGAAGGGCTGGTTGGTAGCACCAGCTCTAAATTTGATAACCCAATCCAAACCACCCTGGTGATGGAAAAAACCGGCGTCGATTTTAGCTACGACTATCGCGGCGCCTATCGCGACGATCCGCAACTGACTTTTGGTGACAGCATCCGCCAAACAACAGGTTGGACTTCCAACTCAGTCCGACTCAGACCTTTAGGCGCCGAAAACAGCTTTGATACCGCCGAGCTGAATTTATCCTGGTTGCTGAATGATGTCTGGACTTTAAAAACCGGCGCCCATTATAAAAAGTTTAATTTTGAAACCTACGAAGGCCGCCGTACGGCAGAGAACGGTGCCGGCATTGTTTACACCGCTGATTTAATTAAAAGTTATGATTCAGGCCTGGGGCCAAACCCAGTGTGGTTAGTGCCAGATTTTGCCGCGATTGACGCCAAATACAATATTTACAGCAACAGTGGCGTGTTTGCCGTCAGTCGGGATAATCGCCGGCCCGATAACTATAGCGCCGAAGAGACCACCGCCGGTCTGTATCTGATGGCCAGCTTTAATGCTGAGTTAACTGGCATGCCGTTCTGGGGTAATTTCGGTGGCCGCCAGGTGGATACCGATCAAAGCTCCACCGCTTGGGCTATCGTCGGTGGGAAGCCAACACAGATCACAGCTGAGCACGAATACCAAGAGTTTTTGCCGGCACTGAATTTAAACTACGAGCCGTTTGAAGATGTGATAGTGCGCTTTGGTTATGCCGAGGTGATGGCCCGGGCGGGCTTAGGCTCAATCCGGCCCGATGTTTCAGTGTCCGTTTCTGGTGGCAGCCGCACTGTGTCCGGTGGCAATCCACAACTGGAACCCACCAAAGCCAAAACCTATGACTTAGGTCTGGAATTTTATTTCAGCGATGAAGCTATGTTAGGACTGGCGCTGTTTCGCAAAGATATCGACAGCCATGTGCAAAGCCTGCGTGAAACCAAAGCTTTCACAGCCACTGGTTTACCGCTGCAACTGGCGATTGATGCCTGTACCGCCGGGCCTGGTTATGGCAATGGCTGTGATGAAAATACCGACTGGCAGGTCACCACCCCGCTGAATGGTCCTGGTGGTGATTTAACCGGCTTTGAAGTGAGCTATCAACTGCCATTTACTTTCTTACCTGAATTCTGGAATCGTTTTGGTTTTATCGGTAACTATACCCAGGTCAAAGCCGAAATGGATTACATCAACCAGACTGGTGTGGTGGTCGCCACCCGCGATTTACAAGGTTTATCACGTAATACTGTCGCCGCCACGCTGTATTACGAACATGAAGCACTGAACGGCCGCGTCAGTCTGGCCAAACGCGATCGTTATTTAACGACCGCCGTCGGTCGCGAGGGCAATGATATGGAAGGCACCAATGCCACCGTCAACGTGGATGCGTCTTTAAGCTATGCCTTGTCTGAGCAATGGAAACTGACCTTTGAGGCACTCAATCTGACCAATGAAGTTGATGATCAATGGGTTGACGATGCTGGCAATCGATTAACCTATTACCACGAAACTGGCCGGCAATATTACCTTGGCATGCAATATAAATTTTAATCAATAATGACGCCTTCGCTGCTGTTTCCTGTCGCGAAGGCGCTCGCTGTCTACAAGGGTTTTCACATTGAAGAAACTACATTTTGCTGCCGCTTTGCCAGGCAGCTTTTTATTCATCGTAAGCGCTTGCTCAGTGCCGGAAGCTGTCACCACTAGCATAGACAGCCAGCAACAAAGCCAACAGAGTGCTGTCATTGCCGATCTGCGTATCGACAATCCATCCGACTTTGCCAGAGCGCAACAACCTATTTTACTCCCCTTGGCCGATTTAGGTCTGACCAGGGACAAAGCCGGCAGTCTGCGGGTTCAGCAAGCAGACAACCAGCGCGAAGTACCGTCGCAACTGATCGACCGTGATGCCGATGGCGCGGTTGACCATCTGTTGCTGGCAGTCGATTTAGCCGCAGGCGGATCGCTGCAACTGCAGATCCAACCCTCCACCACAGCCGCCACCGCCTGGCCAAAACAAACCCAAGCCGAAATCTCGCATAAAACCGGCGGCCAATGGCAAGGCAGCAAATATATTGGTGGTACCTTTGTCAACGTGAAACAGTTGACCCCACCGGCGCACTATACCGATCACAGCGAATATATCCGCTATGAAGGGCCGGGCATTGAATCAGATAAAGTGGCTTACCGGATTTATCTGGATTGGCGCAACGGCTTTGATATTTTTGGCAATAAAACCGGCCAGCCAATTTTGCAACAAGTTGGCCAGGATGGTTATCAGTCTTACCATGGCATGCTGTCCTGGGGCACCGATGTGCTGAAAGTCGGCAAAGCCGTTGGCGCTGGTGGTTTTGGCTATTGGGATGGCAAAGCGCTGCAACGGGTATCCAAACTCGATGGCCACAGTGTCAATATTATTGACGATGGCGCTTTATATTCCGGCCTGACCATTCAATACCGCAACTGGCAGATTGCCAATACCACCCTGGATGTCAGTGCGCATTTATCGATGCATGCCGGCAGTCGCTTGTTACAAAACCGGCTGACGTTAAGCAAACCGCTGGATAATCTGGCGATTGGTTTGGTGAAACTGCCCAATACCAGGCTGCTGACCGGTACGCTGGAAAGTAGCGGCCACAGTTATACCTATCTGGCAACCTATGGTCAGCAAAGTCTGGATGGTGCCAACCTCGGCATGGCGCTGCTGTTTAAACGTGGCAAACTGACCCAACTGACCACCGACGAGCACAATCATGTCGCGGTGATGAATGTCTCAGGTCAGCACCTGGATTATTATGTTGCCAGCGCCTGGCAGCATGAAAAAGATGGCATTCAGGACGAAGCGGCATTTATTGCATATTTGCAGCAGGAAGTGGAAAAGCTGACACAAATGCCGAGATTGACGTTAAAAACCAGTCTGAGCGCCAGCCAAACCAAGCAGCCGCTAACCGCTGCGCGCGCTTTGTATTGGAGCCAGCAGCTGGCCAATAGCGAATTAACCCGCCAGGCTGGCCAGTATTATTGGGGCGGCTGGGACACCGAGCGTGACCGGCCGGTCAGTTTTGAATACACCACCGGCTTGCTGATGCAAGCTTATGATGATTTGCAGCGGGTGGCGCCTGATCCCGCCTATCAACAGGTCATTCTGAAGATGGCCGACAGCTTCGTGGCGGCGGATGGCAGCATCCATAGCTATCAGTTGGACAAATTTAATATCGACAGCATCAATAGCGGTAATGTGCTGCTGCGGGTGTTTGAACAAACCGCTGAGCCGAAATATCAAGCCGCCGCCAGTCAACTGCGCCAACAATTAAAACAACATCCAACCACCAGCAATGGCGCATTTTGGCATAAAAAAGTCTATCCACATCAATTGTGGCTGGATGGCGTCTATATGGGCATGCCGTTTTTAGCCTATTACAGCCAGTTGTTTGAAGCAGGCAGCAGTTTACCGCAAGTGGTGCATGAATTTGAGATCACCCGGCAGATGCTACGTGATCCGGTGACAGGTTTGTATTTCCATGCCTGGGATGAAAGCAAAAGCATGAATTGGGCCGATCCACAAACCGGCCTATCCCGCTTTTTCTGGAGTCGTGGCATCGGCTGGCTCGGCATGGCACTGGTAGATGTACTGGACCGCATCCCGCCGAGCAAAACTGAATTACGCCAGCCGCTGCTGCAAATGGTGCAGGAATTGGCCGACAGCCTGCTGCGTTATCAGGATCCGGCTTCCGGCGTCTGGTGGCAAATCACAGACAAAGCCGCAGAGCGCGGCAATTATTTAGAATCCAGCGCCAGCAGCATGTTTGTCTATTTCCTGGCCAAAGCGCAAAACAAAGGTTATCTGGACCCGGCTATTTATCAGGCCGCCACCAAAAAAGCCTATCAGGGGTTGCTGAACGAATTTGTGTTGGTGCATCCGGATGGCAGTATCAGTCTGACCAAGATGATACAAGTGGCTGGCCTCGGCGCTGGCCGTGATGGCAGTTATCGCTATTATCAGAGTGAACCCATTTACCGCAACGATAGCAAAGGCACAGCCCCCTTTATCATGGCAGGCGTGCAAATGGCGCAGTTGCTGGCAGAACATTGATGCGTCGCAGTCCTTTTGTTCGCACTCTGGCAGCGCTGCTAGCGGGCTGCTGGCTGTTGCTGCTCGGCGCTTGTCAGTCGCAGCCTGCGGCGTCCCAGCAGCAATCAGACCTGCCACTGCAGTTGTGGGTCGCCGCGGATGGCAGTGCTGAGTTTCAGACGATCAGCGCTGCACTTGAAAGCTTAGCGCAGCGGGCGCCGGATCCAGCCCAATGGGTGTTGATCCGCATCGCTGCAGGCGAATATCGTGAAAAACTGTTGCTGCGCCGGGATAAAGTGGTGCTCGCCGGTGCAGGCCGTGATCAGACCATCATTCGTTATCCCGAACTGCGGCAACATTTCCTGGCGCGACAGCAGCAGACGACAGGTCAAGCGGCTGCGCCGCTCCCGACCGGTGCAGCCCTAAGTCAGGATTGGGGCGCGGCCGTGGTGAATATCCAAAGCTCAGACATCGCGCTGCTGGATTTAACAGTACACAATAATTATGCCGAGGCTTTTCCAGCCGATCCGCTGCGCTTTGAACATCAATTTGCCTTGCGTGGCTTTGAACAAGCCAGCCGGATCATCACCGACCACTGTGCTTTATTAACCTCAGGGGCTGACACCTTGAGTTTATGGAATAAAACCGATGGCATGTATTTTCATAGCCATTGCCGTTTTGTTGGCCGGGTTGATATGGTCTGCCCGCGGGGCACCGCCTTTATTCGCCATAGTGAATTTTATAATCTAGCCGCCAGCGCCACTTTATGGCATGACGGTGAGTTAGCACCGGCGCAGAAATTGGTGGTGATGCATTCAAGCTTTAACGGCGTACCCGGCTTTCAACTTGGCCGCCGCCATTATGATGGCCAGTTTTACCTGCTACATAACCGTTTTGCCAACACTTTGGCCGATCAGCCACTGTACCGCCGCACTTATCCGCAGCAACCAGAGCGCGATCAAGCCAATTTGTATGGCGACAGAAATTATTTTTATCAAAATCAAGGGCCTGACTATCCATGGTTGCAGGATAACCTAACGAAAACCCAGGCAGAGGCCATCAATGCCGACTGGACTTTTGCCGGTCGCTGGCAACCAGAACAACAATTACAGCAGATCCGGCGCTGGCTGGCAAACGCCGCTAACGACAGCAATGCTGCACGCACCGCAGCGAAAGGAAAACTTTGATGAAGACACCAACTCAGATTATTGGCAGCAACAGGCTGCCAAAACTGGCCAAAAAGCTCTATGCTGCGCTGTGGATATTTTGCCTCGGCCTGTCTGCGATGACAGCTGCCAGCGACACTGCGAACAACACGAAAATGCTCAGCCAAGATCCAACCACAGTACAAAGCACAGCCCGCACCAGATTGCATCTGGTGGGCGACTCGACGATGGCAACAAAAACCAATCTGGCTTATCCGGAGCGGGGTTGGGGCCAGCTGCTCCCTGAATTTATGCTGCCAGCGCTGAGTATTATCAATCATGCCGCCAATGGCCGCAGCACCTTACGCTTTCTGAATGAAGGACGCTGGCAATTACTGCTGACTGAGCTGAAAGCCGGAGATTATGTACTGATCCAGTTTGGCCATAATGATCAGAAACAAGACGATCCCAGCCGGTATGCTGCCGTTGATAGCACTTATCCGGAATTATTGCGCCAGTTTATCCGGCAAGTAAGGCAGCAACAGGCCCATCCAATGCTGGCGACGCCGATTTGTCGTCGTAGTTTTAACAGCGAAGGCCAATTGGAGAATAATTTACACACTTATGCCGACGCCATGCGCAAAGTGGCGATCGAGCTGCAGGTACCGCTATTTGATTTAAACCAACAAAGTTGCGATTTCTTAGCAAGCTGGGGCCCGGCTCAGAGCCAACCGTATTTTATTCAGGTACCGGCTGGTTTATATCAGCAATTTCCAGCAGGCAAAGTTGATAATACGCACCTGACTTTGCAAGGCGCCAGTTGGATAGCACAATTATTTATCCGTGATTTACAAGCACAGCAACATCCGCTGGCACCGCTTATCTGGCGCGAATTGCTGTAACTGCATTGCACTCAACTCAGCGCGCTGTCGCAGCCAATTGCAACAGCCGCTGCTTTAACCACTGACCGGCCAGGCCCAGCGTTTTGCCGCGACGTTGCCAAAGTTCTAACTGTAGCGGCAGCCCGGGTATGGTTCGGCCCGCACTTGTCTCCGCTGTCGTGTGCAAGGATAATTGCACTAAACTGCCATCCTGCAGTGCTTGCTGACAGAGTGGTTTGGGTAAAAAGGCATAACCCAAGCCCTGCAACACTAAATGCTGCACCGCCATATCACCTTCTGCCCACCACACCTGCAAGCTCAGACGTCCACGTTGTTTTTCCACGCCATTGGCACGGTCTGTTACCAAAATTTGCCGCTGCTGGATCAATTGCTCTAACAAAATGGCTTGACCGGCCTGCGCCGCTAGCGGATGCGAGGGGGCCACCGCCAGCACAAATTCCAGCGCCAGCAACGGCCAGCTATCGATATCTGCCGGGGCTTGCTGCGGCTGAAAACCGATCGCTAAATCGGCCTGCCCCTGTTGCAACAATTGCGTTAAATCGTCCAGCAGTGGAAATAACAACCTCAGTTCCAACGCCGGAAACTGCGCTGCCAGTTCGGTCAGGATCGGTGCCAGCCAGGGTAACTGGCCTTCATCATCCACCGCCAGCGTTAAACTGGCCTCCATACCGCGCTGAAACTCACTGGCCAGGCTTTGAAACGCCTGACACTCGCGTTCAATCAACTGGGCTTGTTGCCATAACCGCTCACCGGCGGCCGTCAGCTTTGGATAACGGCCACTGCGATCAAACAATTGCACCGCACAATCAATTTCCAGTTCGGCAATGCTCATACTGACCGCTGACTGGGCTTTACCAAGCTGACGCGCCGCTGCCGAAAACGAGCCAGTGGCCACCACGGCCAGCAATGTTTGCAATTGCAGCAGATTCATATATCAGTTTTCCTGATGGTATCTAACTTTAATATCAGAAAATTAGTTGATAGTATCGCCACCTGTCAAGCCATAACAGAGTTTTCGGAGTCAAAGATGTCAGCGTCTATCGCCAATAACCAAACACCACCAGCAGTGGCCGTCAGTCGCAGCACGCTGGACCGCGCCCGCATGGCGATAGGTTTTGAACTGCTGGGCCTGCTGATGCTAGTGCCCATCAGCAGTCTGTTGCTGGATAAATCAGCGCTGCACCTGGGCGGACTGGCAGTGATGATGTCGCTGATTGCCACCTGGTGGAATTACCAATTTAACCTCTGGTTCGACCGTTTTTATTTGCACCCTCGTGGTCGGCAATTAAAAACCCAACCGGAACGACTGGTGCATGCCTTACTGTTCGAGCTGGGGTTATTGGCGGCTTTTTTACCACTCACCGCCTGGTATCTATCCGTCAGCCTGCTGCAGGCATTTTGGCTGGATCTGGCGTTTATGCTGTTTTATCTGTTGTACGGTTATCTCTATCACTGGGCTTACGATAAAGTATTTCCACCGCCAGGCCCAGCGCTGGATCCTATGTTAAAAGGCACTGAGTAATCTGGTCAGCGCAAATTGGCTGAGCACTTGCTCCTGTTGCAAAGGATCGGCGGGCGCCGCTTTTGCCAACAGGATTAACGACAGTTGCTGTGTTGGCAACGTCAGCACCAACTGACCAGCCAGACCACGACTGATCCACATTGGCTGATTACGCCACTGCCCAAGCCAGAGCGCATAGCCATAATGACTGACACCAAGCCCAGCCAGTTGATTCAGCACTGGCAGTTTGGCTTCAGTCGCTGGCAACATAAAAGCTGCTGGGATCAATTGTTGTTGCTGCCAGCGGCCACCCTGTTGCCATAAC
Organism: uncultured Rheinheimera sp.; assembly: GCA_964525695.1. Lineage (GTDB taxonomy): Bacteria > Pseudomonadota > Gammaproteobacteria > Enterobacterales > Alteromonadaceae > Pararheinheimera. The sequence goes on from CAZGHW010000014.1 coordinate 81,320, forward strand.
AGCGCTAGTTTGGCCACATCACGCGCTCTGAGTTGCAAGCCATCCGCAGCATTATGGTAGCCATCTGACAGCTGCTGCCACTGAAACTGATTGATGCCAATCGGGGTAAACAGTTTCTCTTTGGCATAGTCAGCCACCGTCAGGCCGGTGGCTTTTTGTAACACCGCCGCTAATAATTGAGTGGCGGCAGAGTTAAGCCGAAACTCCAGCCCAGGTGTGGTCAGTAAATCCCGTTGTAAAATGTAGCGGATCGGATCTGGCTGCTGCCGCCAGTTTTTATCAGTGGCATCTTGCTCGTTCCAGCTTAAACCTGAACTCATCGTCAAAAGATGACCAACCGTCAACGTGGTTTTATTATTCAGCAGCGCACCATAATCAGCCGCCAATAGCCGATAAACTGGCAGTTCCAAACTACTGATTTTGCCTTCCGCCACTGCAATGCCAATCAGACTAGCCACCACTTGCTGGGTCATAGCGCCAAGTGGCAACAGCGTATCGGCCGCCGCCGGATAATATGCCTCCCCTACCAGCCGATCACCTTTGACCACCAACAAAGCTGCCACACCGGCCGTCTGGCGAGCTTGCTGATAGGCCTGGTCCAGCGCTGTGGCTGCTAAACCTTCCGCCGCGGCGGTACTGACCGGCCATTCAGTGGAAGCTTTGGGTTGCCATTCCACCGGTGAAACCTGGCCTGGTGGCGTCGGCGTCACCGGTGCACTCAGACTCCCGCCACCACCGCAACCGGCCTGTGCCAACAACAGACTGGCGGTTGCCACCTGCAATAAAGCGCGCACTGTCAATACTTTCATCATCACTTCCTTGTCACTTGCCAGTTGGCTTATAAACCCCAGCACAGATGTTTGATTTGCTGATATTCAGCCAAACCATAAGCGGACCCTTCGCGGCCGAGGCCGGATTCTTTCACCCCACCAAAGGGGATCAGTTCCGAAGAAATAGCCGTTTCATTAATGCCTACCATGCCACATTGTAAGGCTTCGCTGCAACGCCAGATCCGCACTTGATCGCGTGTGTAAAGATAAGCCGCCAGCCCGGCCTGAGTGGCATTGGCCAGTGCCAACGCCTCCTGCTCAGTGCTGAAACTTTGTACTGCCGCCACTGGGCCGAAAATTTCCTGCTGCGTCAATAACATTTCTGCATTCACATCCAGCAGCAAGGTCGGTGGATAATAAGCACCGTCCTGAACGAATGACCAATCGCGCCCCACCAGCCGACGCGCACCGGCCGCCAGCGCTTGCTGAACTAGCCCGTCCACTCTGGCGGCGGCTTGCGGCGTAATTAAAGGTCCAAGCACCATCCCAGCCGATGCAGTATTGCTCTGAGCAGCAGGCCCGCTGCGCAGTAACCGGATTTGCGCCGCCAGCAACTGGCAAAACTCAGCCAGCACTGCAGCTTCGACGTAGATGCGGTTAATACAGACACAAGTTTGACCGGCGTTGCGAAACTTCGCCGCCATGATGCCAGCCACAGCCTGTGGCAGGTCGGCATCGGCAAATACCAACACCGGAGCATTGCCGCCCAGCTCCAGCGATACCCGCTTCACGGTGTCAGCGCACTGGCGTAATAACAATTTACCGACCGCAGTCGAGCCGGTAAATGTCAGCTTCTGCACTTGTGGGCTTTGACACAGCAACTGACCAATCAGTGCTGACTGACTGCTCGTCAACACTTGGAATAAACCAGCAGGCAGACCAGCTTGAGCCGCCAAATCAGCCAAGGCCAAAGCCGTTAGTGGCGTCAACTCTGAGGGTTTGAGGATCACGGCGCACCCAGCCGCGATGGCAGGAGCAATTTTTCGGGTCACCATCGCGGCCGGGAAATTCCATGGTGTAATAGCTGCTACCACGCCAACCGGTTGACGGATATTCAATAACCGGCGGTTGGCCTGAGGAGATGGAATGACATCGCCATAACTGCGTTTGGCTTCCTCGGCAAACCATTGGATAAAAGCCGCAGCATAACGAATTTCTGCCAGCGCTTCAGCCAGCGGTTTACCTTGCTCCAGGCTAAGTAACGCCGCTAAAGACTGCTCGGCTGCCAACACTTGTTGATACCAGCTTTGCAGCCATTGTGCTCTGACAGCCGCAGGCGTTTGGGCAAATTCAAGTTGTGCCTGGGTCGCCGCCTCGATTGCCACCGCCACTTCAGCCGCGCCAGCGTCACTAACCTGGGCGACCACCGCCTTAGTCGCCGGATTTTCCACTGCAAAGGTCTGCTGAGTCTGTTGCCACTGCCCGGCCAGCCACAACGCTGGGATCAGTGGATACAGCGCCATTGCCTCAGTCGCTAACCAGGCTGGCGCTGAACGAACAGCCACATCAGCCTTCTCAATCACAGGTTGTTGTTCTGACATACAAGGCCCCTTGCTCTTAGTTGCAGAAGATTATGCACGAATAATCAACCGACGCCGAGCCTGCATCAGTGGATAAATTAGGATAAATCAATGTTCCGAATGGAGAAAATGCTCATTTCGGCCAATACTGTCTTTACAACAACAGGGGCACATTCAAAGTGCCGCATTCAATTGCCACGACACAAGGATTCAGCCATGAATTTGCACAGTATTCGCGTTAAAAGTTCAATTCCGATGTTGCTGCTGGGATTTACCTTATTATTCGTCATTGCCATGTTCAGTTATTTATCGTCGTTGCAAAAAACAGCGCTGGATGCGCAGGCCGATCATTTCCTCAAAGCCATTTCAGTGGTGCTCAATGCCGATCGGGATTTATATCAGGCCAGGCTAGCCGGCACCTACCTGCAACATGGCGTGGGTGATGCAGAGGCGCAGCGACAAGAAGTGCAGGACAATGCTGCTCAGGTGGCAGAGCGTTTTGAACAGTATTTGCAACATCTGCAGTCTTACCCAGAAATTGGCCGGCAATTTTCACAATTTAATCAGCAGTTTAGCCAATGGCAGCAAAGTAATCAGCAACTACTACAAACCGCGGATAGCAGCCCTGAGTTCGCCGCCCTCTACCAAAACGAAGCGCAGCACTTTGCTGACCTGCGTAAATTATTAGACCAAGCAGGGGAAGCCGCGCTGGCCACTTCGATTGACCAACAACAACAATTAACTGGTGATATCGCCACCTTTCAAAGCATCGCCTATGGCAGCAGTCTGCTGATTTTGTTACTGGCCGGTTGGTATAGTTATCAAATCCCGCGCCAGTTGACCGGCCAAATTACCGCTTTGACCGAGCGGATCCGGGAAATTGCCAGCGGCGAAGGCGATTTAACCGCCCGACTCAAAGTTCTGACCAAGGATGAATTTGCTGATTTAGCGCAAGCTTTTAATGGCTTTGTCGGCAATCTGAATCATTTAATTGCATCCGTGCTGCAGCAAGCGCGGCAGTTACAACAACTGACAGAACAATTGTCCAGCGCCGCCAGCGAGAGTAAACAAGTGAATCAATCACTGAATCTGGCCTCGGATTCAATTGTCAGTGCCGTGCATCAAATGGCGGTCGCGAATAGGGAAATGGCGACTGTCGCCACCGGCTCAGCGCAGGAAGCAGAACTCGCCAGCCAGAATGCCAGCCAGGGTATCAGTGTGGTGAATCAGGTCAATCAAAGTATGGCGCAGCTGTCATCAGATGTGGATGCGGCATTACAGTATTCGACAGAGCTGGAGCAGAGCTCTGGCAATATCGCTTCAGTACTGGATGTGATCCGCTCTATTGCCGAACAAACCAATTTGCTGGCACTGAATGCCGCTATCGAAGCCGCCCGGGCCGGTGAACAAGGACGTGGTTTTGCAGTAGTGGCCGATGAAGTACGCACCCTGGCATCCCGCACTCAGCGTAGCACTGAAGATATTCAGCAAATGATCCTCAATCTGCAAAGTCGGGTGAAACAAGCCGCGATGGCGATCCACAGCGGTAAATCGAATGCCGATCGCACTGTCGGTTTTTTCACGCAAGCAGAACAGGTGTTCCAACAATTGCAACTGTCGTCCCAGCGGGTCAATGATATGGCGACCCAAACCGCCACTGCCACCGAAGAGCAGAGTTTAGTATCGGAAGAAATTACCCGTAATTTGTCAGCGCTGCATGATGAGGCCGCCGCTGCCGGGCATATTGCCGAGCGTAACAACGGCTTATCGCTGCAAATCCGTCAGTTATCCGAAACCTTGTTTGGCTTGGTGGGGCGTTTTCGCATTCAGTAAAGTTCCGAGCCAGCGTTAACTGCCTGCCGGCGGCCTGGCGATTGCTGGAATTGGTTCGACAAAAAACGGCGCTGATGTGTTGGCATCAGCGCCGTTTTATTTGCATTCGATGGTGGCGCCAGGTGGGAAAACCACCTCAGCTCATCATTGCATTAATCAGGCTTTTTTGATACACCCACCATGGCAGGACGCAATAACCGGCCATTGAGCTCATAGCCTTTTTGCATCACAAAAATAACGGTATTCGCTGGCAAATCGGCGTTCGGCTGAATCGACATTGCTTGGTGGAAATCAGGATTAAATGGCTGATCCTGTGGATTAATTTGCTGCACACCGTATTTAGCCACAGTATCCAGTAAACCTTTTAACGTCAGATCCACACCTTCTGCCAACGCCTTCACGGCTTCATTATCACGGTCAATATAACCTAAAGAACGCTCCAGGTTATCAAGCACCGGTAATAAGTCACCAGCGAATTTTTCTAACGCAAATTTATGTGCTTTTTCAACATCTTGCGCTGAACGACGTTTGGTGTTTTCCGCATCAGCTTTCACCCGCAAAGCCAAATCCTGCTGATCAGCCGCCTGTTGCCGGGCCGCCGCTAATTCAGCTTCTAATTTGGCAATAATGGCTTGCTCACCAGACAGTTCAACCGTATCCGCTGTGGTTTCAGCAACAGTTTCCGCTGCCAGTTCCTGCTCGTTTTGTACCTTTTCTTGTTCGCTCATCTGTTCACTACTCCAAACTAAGTCCGGCTATTATGGGGATTGTTGCGTCTGATTCAAGTGCTTTGACAATTGTTGTGCACAAGCTTCGACTAATGGGATCAATCGGGCGTAGTTCATCCGGCGTGGACCGAGCAGCGCCAGATAACGATGGGGGGCCGCCTGATACCGCACAGTGATCACACTGACATTATGTAATTCGGCAATGCCTGACTCGCGCCCCAGGATCAACCGGATATTATCATCCAGTGTCAACGGCTTGAGTAACTGCATCAGACAGGCAGGCTGTTCCAGCAACTGTACCACTTGTTGCAAAGCCGGATCTTTTTGCGATTCAGCAGCTTGCAACAGATGATGTTGGCCAAACACTAAAGGTTGGTTCTGCTGCATTTCATCCAGACTGAGTTGTCCCATCACCGCTTGTACCAGAGTAGCAATAGCGCCCTGCTCAGTTTTTAACATCAGCGCCAGCCTGGAAATGCCCTCCAGCCATTGCTGGCCACATAAAGCGGCATTGAGCAAACATAACACCCGGCTCAGCGTCATGGCGTCGACACTTTGTTGCTGCCACAACACCCGATGCAAAATATCGCCTTCTTCGTCAATCACCACCAGCAACAAGCGATCGGTCGCTAGTCTGACCAAATCCACCTGCCGAATAATACGGCCAGCTGCCTTGGGCGCACTGAAAATACTGACCAGCCCGGTGAGGTTGGCTAACAATTGGCCCGCGCGCTGACATAACACCGACAATGGCAATTGCGGCACCAGATTCATCTGAATTTCATGCTGCCAGCGAGCTGATAACGGCTCCAACTGCAACATTTTATCGATAAACAACCGGATCCCCTGCGTGGTCGGGATCCGGCCCGCCGAGGTATGCGGCGACCGAATGAGGCCGGCATGTTCCAACTGCATCATGGTGTTTCGCACTGTGGCAGAACTTACTTGTAAAGCACTGTTTTCAGAGATTATTTTTGATGACACCGGTGAACCGTCCAGCAGATACTGCTCGACAATCAATTTTAAAACCAGCTCTGAACGATTCAGACCAGTAACCATATCCGCACCTGTGCAACAAAAACCTGAGTTATAGTGGGGGCATGGTGGAAAAAATCAACCACTGTTAACTCCGGACTTGGCAAAAGCTGGTACAGCGCTAAGGCTCTGAGTATACTCAGAACACTTCTTTTTCAGCTCAACCTTGATTGAGCCATGCTGTGAGCAACGCTATGAGCCATGCTTTTTTAAAAATCGGCCTGATTGGCAAGCCGAATCATCAGGGTGCCAATCATACGCTGGTCAGTCTTTACCATTTTTTAAAGCAATACCAATTACAGGTTTTTGTCGAAGAAAAAGTAGCCGCCTCGCTCGGTTTGCCTGACATTCAAGCGATGGATCTGGTCGACCTTGGCAAAAACTGTGATTTGGCGATTGTGGTCGGCGGCGATGGTAATATGCTGGGCGCAGCCAGAGTACTGGCCCGTTTTGGCGTGGCGGTACTGGGCGTGAACCGTGGCAATCTTGGCTTTTTAACCGATTTATCGCCGGAAAATTTTCAGGTGCCACTGGCTGAAGTGCTGGCTGGCAACTATGTCAATGAACTGCGCAATCTGCTGGAAATTGAAGTGCACCGCAATGACAGCATTAAAAGTAGTAACAGTGCGGTCAACGAAGCTGTGCTGCATGCCGACAAAGTAGCCCATATGATTGAGTTTGAAGCTTATATCAATGATGAGTTTGTGTTTAGTCAACGCTCAGATGGCCTGATTGTCAGCACCTCCACCGGCTCTACCGCTTATTCATTGTCTGGCGGCGGTCCTATTTTAACGCCGGAACTGGATGCCATGTGTCTGGTGCCTATGTTTCCGCACACGCTCAGCAGTCGGCCGCTGGTGGTCAGCGGTAACAGTGAAATTCGCCTCAAAGTGGCACCGCGCAACGATGCCCACTTGCAAATCAGCTGCGATAGCCACGTCATTCTGGCCGTGATGCCGGGCGATGAAATTGTTATCCGTAAACACCCAAAACCGCTGAAATTAGTGCATCCACCTGGTTACAGCTATTTTAATGTGTTGCGCAATAAATTAGGCTGGGGTGCAAAACTTTATTGATACCAGTAAGTTAGCTACCTTCATTAAAAAATTTTTTGCAGGCTCTTGCCAGTTACTGAATCACTGTATAAATTAACAGTAATTCTTAGCAGGTTGCGGAGCCTGACATGCTTACCCATCTTCATATCAGTAATTTTGCCATAGTGCGGGCGCTGGAAATCGAATGGTTACCAGGCATGACCACTATCACAGGTGAAACCGGTGCCGGTAAATCGATCTCACTGGATGCGCTGGCGTTATGTCTGGGTGAAAGAGCCGATGGCGCTGTCGTCAGACCTGGCGCTGACAAAACCGATTTAGTGGCTACTTTTGATGTTTCTGCCCTCCCTGCCGCCCGGCAATGGCTGCAACAGCAGGATCTGGCGATGGGACCGGATAGTCAGGAATGTATTGTCCGCCGGGTGATTGGCGCCGAAGGCCGCTCCCGTGGTTATATTAATGGCGTGCAGGTACCAGCCCAACAGCTGAAAACGCTTGGCCACTTCCTCCTTAGCATCCATGGCCAGCATGCCCACCAGCAATTACTTAAATCCGAGTACCAGCGTCAGTTACTGGACGCCTTTGCCGATCAGCCGCAACTGCTCGCGGCCTTAAAACAACAGTGGAAAAACTGGCAACAACTGCGACAGGAATATCAGGAACTGCGGACCTCAGCCCAGCAGCGTGAAGCGCAGCGCCAGTTACTGGAATATCAGGTGGCAGAACTGGATCAGTTTGCACCGCAGGATGATGAATTTCTGCAACTGGAACTGGAACATCAACGTCTGAGCCACAGTGCGGGCTTAATTGAAACCAGTCAGCAGGCTTTGTTATTGCTGTCTGATCACGAAGACGCCACAGTGCTGGCCTTGTTACGACAAGCCGCCCATCAGCTCAGCGACGCTTGTACTATTGACCCCAGACTCAGTGCCATTGATCAGATGTTACAAGATGCACTGGTGCAGGTTGATGAAGCCAGCCGCGAGTTACGCCGCTATGGCGATCGGGTGGAAGTGGATCCAGAGCGGCTCAGTGAGATTGATCAGCGCCTCAGTCAATGGCTGACGCTAAGCCGTAAACATCAGATCCCCAACGATCAGCTGGCCCTGCATCACCAGCATCTGAGCCATCAGTTACAACAACTGGCCGGTGATGATGAGCGGCTGGCCGAACTGGAACTGGCGATCAGCAATGCCACCCGCCAATACAGCGAAACGGCAGCTGAGCTCAGTTTACAACGCCAACAGGCGGCGTTGGAACTGAGTAACCGTATCGCCAATAGCATGACTGAACTGAGCATGCACAATGCCCGTTTTGAAATTGCGGTACAGACGCTGCCGCTGGATAAAGCCAATGCACTGGGACTGGATCAGGTCGAGTTTCTGGTCAGCACCAACCCAGGTCAGCCGTTACAAGCAATGCACAAAGTCGCCTCAGGTGGCGAGCTATCCCGCATTAGTTTGGCGGTCCAAGTGATCCTGGCGGATAAAGTCACCACTCCAACGCTGATTTTTGATGAAGTGGATGTTGGGATCAGCGGCCCCGTGGCTGCAGGCGTTGGTCGGCTGTTACGTCAGCTCGGCAGTACCACCCAGCTGATTTGTGTCACCCATTTACCTCAGGTCGCCAGCCAAGGCCATCAACAGATGTTTGTCGAAAAGTATACTGACGGCATTCATACCGAAACCCGGATGCGTGCGCTGTCTGATGATGAGCGGGTGCAGGAAATTGCCCGCTTGCTGGCGGGGGAAAATGTCAGCGCCAGTGCAATTGCCAATGCGCGCGAACTTTTATGCACACCTTAGGTCAGAAGGAGGGTTTAATCTCCCCCCTCGCTTGCGGTATGATGCAAGCCTTACTTGGAAAATGAAGAGTGTTATGGCAGCTGTATTCACAAAATCAATTAGCAAATTGCTGATTGTCGCCTGTTGTGCCTTGTCAGTCTCGGCCTGCAGCAACTGGATTTACCGGATTGACGTGCCTCAGGGCAACTTTCTGGAACAAAAAGATATTAATAAACTGCGCATCAGCATGAGCAAAGAACAAGTGCAGTATGTGTTGGGTAACCCAGTGGCAGAAAATAGTTTTGATGACAACATCTGGCACTATTTCTATGCGCTGAAAAGTGGCCGTGGCCAAGACTTTGAAAAACAGCTGGTGTTAAATTTCCAGGATAACAAACTGGTCAAAATGACCGGTGATTTTGAAGTCCCGGCTGAATTTAATACCCCACTGGATCAGTAAATAAAATCCAACGGGCGACATTTAGCTGATACTGAACTTCGTCACTTAGCAGAGAAGCAGCCGAGCATGATATCGGCTGCTTTTTTTATGCTGCTTTATTGCTGACTGCTGCTGGCCTTAACCCGACCGCCAGTGACCTGATCGGCCCGGCCTTCATCTTTGGCTTTTTCCGCCCGCCGCCGTCGCATATCTTTTGGATCTGCCACCAATGGCCGGTAAATTTCAATCCGATCGCCAGCATTCACCATTTCATCCAGCTTAGCGGTGCGACTCCAGATCCCCACTTTATTCACCGCGAGATCAATTTCCGGGAAGGTGGCTAAAATACCACTGCTTTCAATTGCCTGCTTGATGGTACTGCCAACCGGCACCTGCAGACTGAGTAACGTTTGACGCTTTGGTAAGGCAAAAGCGACTTCAATAGCAATATGTTCACCCATGCTGTGCTCCGTACACCGTTTTGGCACGCTCGGTAAAGGCTTGCACCATGGCCAGCGTTAATTCATTAAAAATTTTGCCAAAAGCAAACTCAACCAGTTTGCTGGAAAATTCAAATTCCAGCGCCAACACCACTTTACAGGCCTGCTCATTCAGCGGAATAAATTGCCAACCACCGCGCAAAAATTTAAATGGGCCATCAACCAGCTCCATTTTCAGGGCGCTGTGGGGTAACAAAGTATTGCGGGTGGTAAAACTTTTACTGATGCCAGCTTTGGAAACTTCCAGCTTAGCGGTTTGACACTGACCGTCAAAAGCCAGCACTTCAGAGCGGCTGCAACCCGGTAAAAACTGCGGATAAGCCGGTACATCGGCAACCAGCTCAAACATCTGCCGAGCGCTATAAAAAACCAGCGCGCTACGTTCAATTTGTGGCATACTCACTCCCCTGAATCAGGTCGCGATTGTAGCAGAATCAGCGCCTGTAACAAGTTTCATGGGCAAGATCCCCGGTTTTCAATCTGATTGCCCCTTTGAGCATACCTTGAGCAAGCATGAGTAAAAAAACAAATAAAACCAATGAAGGCGGCACTATCGCCCTCAACCGAAAAGCCAGACATGAATATTTCCTGCAGGACCGTTTTGAAGGCGGTATGGCCTTACAGGGCTGGGAAATTAAAAGTATCCGCCAGGGTAAGGCTAACCTGAGTGACTCGTATGTCATTCTGAAAAATGGCGAAGCTTATTTATTTGGTGCTGTGATCACCCCACTCAATAGCGCATCAACGCATGTGATTTGTGATCCAGAGCGCTCACGCAAACTGCTGTTGAACAAACGCGAACTGAACAAACTGATTGGTGCAGTTGAACGTGATGGTTTTACCCTGATTGCCACTGCCATGTACTGGAAAGGCCCTTGGGTGAAACTGGAATTTTATCTGGCCAAAGGTAAACGCGAGTTCGATAAGCGCGATGATATTAAAGACCGCGATTGGTCACGCGAAAAAGAACGGATGATGAAACATTCAAAACGTTAAGGCAAAATCAGCCGCTTGGGGTTGAAACTGCACAAAACATCACCACTTAACACAACAGGCTAGGATAAAAGCAACAAAGCTGACTCACAGTGCTTGCTGCTATCCTTGTCAGGGCGTAGAATGCCCACGTTACTGAAGCGTTCGCTTCACGAAGAATTCGGGGCTGATACT
>CAZGHW010000015.1:0-87279 GCA_964525695.1 uncultured Rheinheimera sp.
CCAGCAGAAACTGCATTTTAATTGACCAGGGATAGTGATGGAACCAAAGGTATTGCTCGCCTATTTTGAATACCTGGCGCTGGCCGACCAAGCGCGCAAGTCAAAGGACTATGAGAGAAGTTTTACGTACCTGGAGTACGCCCACATCCTTGGTCAACAAGACGTTTTGTGTCATTTGCATGTGCGTTTGCAGATGCTCTGGTTGGCCCTTTGTACCGCAGACTGGCGCGAACTGGCAGGCCAAAGCTATCGGTTGTTGTTAACACCTTTTGGTCACCTGTTTAATCGATTGCCGCTTGGCAATACTGGGCGTTCGAACGTCAGTGCCTTTAAGCCGATGGCCATACCGGAAGAGCTCAGAGAAATATTAACGCTTGTAGGGAAAAAGCAGGACTCGTAGTCCTCACCCTGTGCGCGTAAATACACTTGAGCTATTCCTGATTCATTTGCGACGATGACTAAAAATTACTGAGTCGTCTTTCTACTGGCACCTAAAGTGAGCCGAGTACGATGACTGGTACTTATTCATTCCACTTTTTGCCCGCTTGATCATAATGGTTGCCATCGATGTTTTTGGAGTAAGTATTGCCATTGTAATCCTCCCAATCGCCATAATGGAGAGGGTCAGATCTAGGGTTATCTAACCAATCAATCTGTTTCTTGTCGTCCGAATTTGCTTGTGCAGATGTAAGTAGCCAAAAGAAAACCTTTAGAATCAACGTCAGGAACAATGTTATATATTTCATCATGAATTCCCCCATAAACCTCTGGTAGCCTGGCTACGAGCAGACTGATATCGCCGAAGGCTTATTCGATAACAACTGGCACACCAATCATGTTCGCAATAGGCGTGTATAAATCTACATCGACATCAGGCGCATGAATAGAAATAATCAGAGAGTACCTTACCCGCTGACCGTATCTTTCAAGTGCAGGCCTTGTTTTCCACCAACCAAGTGAAGGATAAACAGCTAAAACGCCCCGACTCGCCAACTCTGCCGCGCTGCCCACCCAAATATCTGAATGCAATGAGCCTTTATGTCTGTTCTTCTTTCCTATTAACCAGTTAGCGTCTGTATCGTTACTAACAATTCGCTCTTCATCATCTCTGGCTGCTGCATTTATCCGGGAGCGAAATGCGTCCTCGCTCTCGGTCGGCCGCTTCACATCGAAACGAAGGCCGTGTGATTCATATCTGTATCGAGAGGTAACACCTCTAGCAGACGGGTTGGGCTCAATAAAATAAGACAGCGTCACCCTCATTTCGACTTGCGTTTCTCCAAGCGCCTCTAATTCGGCTAATGGCCATGGCAAACGATGCAAATTCATATCGCGCAGCTTGGGTTCTTCTCCCTTTTCCCGCCTAAATGGCTGCAAAAACTCCTGACAAATCATTGTCAACGAGCTATCAGCGCTCCACATGGCCCTGTCGATGTTAGGCTCTCCAAAGCCGCAATGCCTTACCAATTGTGTTGTTTGTGCTTTAGTGGGTTCACCCCGAGGAGGAAGAAACATACGTTTCATCGCATCGGTCCACTTGGCAGAATGCACAATTAAGCCCCGAATACTCTCAGTCCATAGCTCTGGGTACCGGGCCATTAATTGTGCGGCCATGCGTGCGCAAAGAGCAGAAGCCGCGCTTGTTGCATTGCTCGTTGTGAACAGACGCTCTGTTGGGTTTGCATGAGTCGTCAGGAGGCTTAAGCTGCTCATCCAAGAAGCGCCTAAAGCATCTTTTGCCGCGTTACCTCCTTCGAACATCACATCGGGCTTTAACGGCCAATGAGGTTCCCATGTCTGGGAAGTCGTGCTGAAAGGACTTAAACCACCTATTTCTGCAATAGGGGAATAATGCAGCGCATCAGCTTCAGTGATCCTTACGAGGTTGGTCATCGCGCCGACAGTTAGTGCATTCCAGGCTTGTGCAGGGTCATGAATACCGTCAGTTGTGTTACTATTAGGATACGTTATCCACGCATTTGGGTCTCTGATATTGCCTGCCGACACAACAAACAGTTTTGGAGTCTCACCTTGCGCATCACCATCATAAGCAAGTCGATCAATAGTTGCTGACCAGGCCGAAGGACGCCCACGATCACGGTTATCTCTGGCTGTAATCGCCATACTGAATACTCGCTTTCGATGTGGTGCAGTGATAGCTGGGCGATCTACCGCTTCGGAAGTCAAGTAACCATGAAGCCGCGCGTCTCCACCGTTGGCGCCGTTTTCATGCAGTAGTTTAACGGACTCCAAACGATATGGGATAGAAACCGGCCCCTGATCTGACAGCACATCCGTCAAATTTCCGAATAGGGCAAGTCCTGCCATTTCAGTACCATGCCCTTCCGCATCATCCACTCCCCAAGCCGGCTCCACAGTGTGCATATCGTCGTTGGATAAAGCATGTTGTAGTAGTGGATGTCCATTGTTAACACCGGTATCAAACAAACAGACATATGGAGCATCGGCGCCATCAGCAGGAAGTGTTAAACGTCCATTGAGTTCAGCCGCCCATTCGGGTTGCTCTTGCGGAGTCAGTTGGTCAAAGAACTCTGCGGTTTCCTTAGCACGACGTAACTCAGCAATGCTGTTTAAAGTCATCATTGAGCGCTTCATCTGGCCGACAGAGCCATATACCAACAATACGGAACGCTCTGGAAAGTGAAGCACTCCAGGTGCATTGCGAAAACCTAGTCCGGCCGCCATACCTTTAAATTGATCTACTATCCCTTGCCTGTCACCTCTGGTTGGCAACCAAACTTCCCACCATAGATGCTCATCATCTCTCGTCGGCATAGAATCTGAAGTATCAGTCCATAGGGCATGTAATGTCGCAGCACGAATTTCAGAAATAGCATTGATCAATTTGCTATGAGCAGGACCGCTCTTTTTATCGTTATTTTCGTCCAAATAATCGGTGATAAGTTTCTCGAAAAACTCCAACTTTCCATCTGGAACAAACACAGTAGCGAAAGTTTTGTTGTTGTCTTGTCTGACATTCCGCAGTTCTATGCCAGAGCGCTCTCTGGCAAGAGATTCAAAGGCCAACTCAACATCAGGAAAGCTTTCAAACTCAATTTGCAGACCGATGCCTTCTCCAACACCCGCCTCTCGCTGTAGAGCAGCCGCTTCGGCCAGTACCGGAGTCAGTTGATGGAGCTTTTCAAGCAAGCCTCCACCGTGCGAGTTTCTGTCTTTGGCTGGGATATCAGAGCCGCCGCCTCCTGTGGGTGGCGATTTGAAACTTTCTACGCGAGCACTATTTTGGAATATAAAATGCGGGTGGTTGTTCTGTTCCCTTTCCGCCATGGAATGTCCTTTTCGTTTTTATTAACCGATTTTATTTAGTCGATTGGATAGTTTCCTGCGCTCTTCAATGGCCTGAGCAACATCTTTTTCTGAAATCGTTTCTACCCGTTCAATCAGAGCAGTTTTAAGCACCTCATCAGCTGCCCGAGTCAACTCTGCATAGCTCAACCCTAAAGCCTTGTCAGCCAGACGTTTCCAAGAGGTATTTTTGATTGCCATGCGACATAAACGGGACTTAAGCACGCTGGCAATACGAGCCTCATCAGGTAGTTCGTAATGCAACAAATCATCGAAACGACGGAACAGCGCACTATCCAAAATGTCCGGATGGTTAGTAGCGCCGATGATCAGACTGTGTGAGTCATCCTGCTCTATCATTTGCAAAAAGCTATTGAGTATACGCCGTACTTCACCAACGTCATTTGCCAAACCTCGCTGAGAACCAATAGCATCAAATTCATCGAAAAAGTAGACACCACGGGCATGATGGGTGGATTCAAAAATCTGTCGCAGCTTTGCAGCTGTCTCGCCCATAAATTTGGTGATTAACCCATCCAAACGAACCTGAAACAAAGGTAAACCAAGCTCACCAGCAAGCACGGATGCAGTCATCGTCTTGCCTGTGCCAGGAGGGCCTACTAACAACAGTTTACGTCTCGGGGACAAACCATGCGATAAGATTTCCGCAGCATGACGCTGCTCACGAATAATCCGCTCCAACTGTTGGGTCAGTTCGCCATTCAGTACCATATCGCCCAACCGTGATTTGGGATAACTCACAGATAACAGATTAGCCAGCTCGCCTTTTGGCCTACTGATAGGTACGGCTTTATTATCCGAGGTTACAGCACGGCGGGATTTTGCCTGATCAACTAACAAACGCAACTCTTCGGCAAGCTTACCGTGGCCGCGCTTTGCTTCATGAGCCGCCACTTGCATGGCAACGGAATAAAAACGATTTTCGTCGCCCTCCAAATGTGACTGGAGCAGCGCTTTTAATTGGTCAGCACTTGCCATAATGTAGTCCTCCTCGCTATGAGGTTATTGTATCTTGTTGAGCAAGCAATCACGATAAAAAACACTAAGCCGTCGTTCGCCATCAACAGACTAGACACTACCCAGCTACTTTTGGTTACTGTTTTCATACTCTACCGGTGATAGCAGACTATTGGAACCACGCTTCCATTTTCGGATCATTCATAATCATCCGCAAATTTTGTAAACGGTGGATCGACCAATAGAAAGCTCGCGTGATATTTCCGTCGCAGATTTGCCTGCAGCCCTCATATCAATAACTTTGGCTTTATCGATTTTTGGCTTCCGACCAAACTTAACGCCCCGGGCTTTTGCTTCCTGCCGTCCTTCATTGGTCCGCTCCAAAATACGATGCCGCTCTGCCTGGGCAACAGCTGACAGAATCGTGACAACCATTCTGCCCATTTCGCCTTCTGTGTTGATCCCGTCATCGATAAAACGAACACCCACCCCCATGTTGTCGAATTCCTTGATGAGATTAATCATGTCTGCGGTGTCACGACCCAACCGGTCGAGTTTTTTGACAAGTACCTGATCGCCTTTCTCCACCTTCATTAACAGCGTTTGCAACCCCTCTCGATTAAGATGACTGCCAGATTCTTTATCGCTGAAGATCCTATATGGTTCAACACCATGCTCAGCCAAAGCCTTCAGTTGAATATCGAGGGACTGCTGACTGGTTGAAACGCGAGCGTAACCAAAAAGTCGCATCTGAGTGTCTCCTAAATCGAATAGTAGACAAATTGTCTACTAACTACATGGTTGACGATTTAATAGACAGTATAAGAGGGGGATTTCAAAGTGTCTACTAATTTATAAATTAATAGACAATTAATTGGGGAAGTGACTGATATTGATTGCAGTCACTACGTCCTGATGGCAGGTGGGCAGCAGGTCGAGCAGGGTTCGCTCCTAAATGTTGGTCAGGACGCTTGTTCAAGTACAGCTCGTCGATGCCCAGAATGCGGGGCATCTCGAAGCGGTGGCAGCGCCTCAGGAACTCGGCGCGGGCGTTGAAGTTGTCGCGCACCGCCTTCTCGTCCAGGCCGGTCTGGGCCGCCACGAAGGTGTAGGGTTGGTTGAAGGATTCCTTCTCCACGTATTCATGCAGCCGCAGCGTCATACGGAAGCCGTCCACCATTTCAGGTAGCTGGGGCCTGAAGGTCGTCTTGCAGGCCCGGCAGGTGTACCGGCGCCGGACCACCCAGAGGGTAACCCGCTTGCCGTGGATGGGCAGATCACGATAGGGAACGTCACGCTTGCCGAACCGCACGAACTTACCTTGCGCGCCGCATTCCTTGCAGGCGATGGGATCGGGCGCGTCTACACCTGGAAGTGCATTTCGTCGTCGGTGTATTTGCTGCCCAGCACCTGGTACTCAGGCAGGTGTAGGATGTTGTCGGGCATTTCGGTCATGCGGCACACTCCTTACGGCTGCCGAGTGTCACATTGGCGAGCTTCATCCACCTCTCCTCTCTTGCAAACAAGAATACTATCCCCTATCATAGGGTTATACTATACACCAGTATAGTTCAAGCTACTTAGAGGGAAAGCCGCATGCATACGATCAAAGACAAAGCGAAGCTATTAACCCGCGTTCGTCGTATTCAGGGGCAGGCAGCGGCATTGGAAAGGCAGCTCGACGAGGAAGGCGATTGCACGGCTGTTCTGCAACAGATTGCCGCGATTCGTGGGGCGGTGAATGGACTGATGGCAGCGATCATTGAGGGGCACTTGACTGATCACGTCGTCAGGGAACCCGAGTTGGAGCAGCGGCAACAAGACTTGGAAGCGGTATTGCAGGTAATCAAATCCTACCTCAAGTAGGTCATAGCGAAGCTTTTCACGTAGAAGCTGATAACAAATGAAAGGAAATAAAGAAGATACCAGCGCTCGGGGTTGGCTTGGCGGCTTTGCTGATGATGACAGGACGTTGGCCTTGATCTGCGTCGGGAACGAGTAGAGTTAGGAAGTGATCACTATGAAGACTAATCTTTCGAATACCAAGCACTGGGCAAGGGCGATCAAACGAGACGTGCACGCAGTCTGGTTAGCCGCACGTGACCCGCGCACTCCATGGATTGCAAAAGCCCTGGCGCTGGTTGTGGCGGCTTACGCGGTCTCGCCCATCGATCTGATCCCTGACTTCATTCCCGTGCTTGGCTACTTGGATGACATCATCATTGTGCCGCTTGGAATCATGCTGGTCGTGAAGCTTATCCCTCCAGAGGTAATGAACGAGCTCCGAAAAACTGCCGCTAATGCCACCGAACATCCAGTAAGCCGTATGGCGGCAGGCGTATTTATCACCATCTGGATCCTCTCTGCTGCCCTCTTGGTCAGATTGCTTGTGTGAATATGGTTAGCCGTCCCGAACTAAAGCATAGGGTGCTCGTGGCAGGGCTTCGTCATCAACCGTTCTCATTTCATTGGTCTTGCTGACCTTAATTTTTATTAACTAGGAGTATTTTAGAATGCATGGTCACAGACTCGAAGAATGGCAACACAATCATGTTTTTGGTCAAGATCTTAAAAAATCCGGTGAAATGCGCTCACTGATCGTCGTCGCTCTAACTGTCGTTATGATGGCGTGGGAAATTCTGGCCGGCGTCCTATACGGGTCGATGGCCCTCTTGGCCGATGGCCTTCACATGGGATCTCATGCTGTGGCTCTATGTATTGCAGCCTTCGCCTATGCATACGCTCGCCGCAATGCAGGCAATACACAATTCTCATTTGGCACTGGTAAGGTCAATGCGCTAGGCGGTTTCACTGGCGCGGTCCTACTGGCAGGTTTCGCCCTGTATATGGTGATCGAAAGTATTGACCGATTCATCCACCCGGTCGACATTTCGTTCAATGGAGCTATTTTTGTCGCCGTCATCGGCTTGATCGTCAATGGAGTATCGGCCTGGATACTAGGTGGGGAAGACCACGACCACGGCGACGCCCATGGGCATGAGCATGAGCATGAGCATCATGACCATAACCGTCGAGCGGCCTACTTCCACGTACTCGCCGATGCCTTAACCTCGGTGTTGGCGATTGCTGCCTTGCTGGCCGGAAAGTATGCGGGCTGGAACTGGATGGATCCGATCATGGGGATCGTCGGTGCGTTACTCATCACTCGCTGGTCATGGCATCTATTGAAAGACACCTCTCGCGTGCTGCTTGATCAACAGCGCAGCGACTTGGAGCACGACGTCAGGCAATCCATCGAGAATGACGATGCACGAATCAGCGATCTGCACCTCTGGGCCATTGGTCCAAATATTCACGCCGCCATTGTCTCGATCGTTTCGCATGCTCCCGAGTCGCCAGCCTTCTATAAGCAGCGTATTCAGGCTCAGTGCCCGTCCTTGGTACACATTACAGTCGAGCCACAGCGCTGTCTCACTGGTCCGGAGAATACTGACTCCAGTATAAGATTAGCCGATTGAGCGGGCTGGGCCGAAATAGTCGGTTTTGGTACGGGCGAGAAAGTAGCTATGCATTAAGCTTGGTCTCGCACTCTCTCCAAGCCATGTAATTGCCATTGTCTATAAACGTTCCAGGCTTTGTAGGCACCTTAATGGCCTGAGTGAGATATCAACCAAGAAATCCGATGAAGTGGGGAGTTGTTACCTCCCCATGATGCCCAGAGATCAACCAGATATTCCGGATACCCAATAAAATGAGAGGCGAACTAGTAAGTCAGCCTCTCTTCCAGATCGCTTGTGCTACTTACAGTTTTTCGCTGTGCTCAGCTGATAAAACATTTCCGACTTCATCGAGCACGATATAAAGCTTCTGTTTGTTCGTGTCTTTTTCTTCGCCATTCAGGTAGCTGACCACCCAGACGGTATCGCCGTGATGCGATTTTTTCGGGCTGACGTCTGTAGATTTTGCAGTTTTCCAGCTATCACCAAGTTTTTTACCGACAACTAGTTTTTCCAGTACCTGATGTGCTTTTGCCGAGGCTTCAGCGTGGTCAATAGGTTCTACATCCGCATGGTTACTGTGCGCCAGCACTTGTTGTGATGCCAGAGTCAGGCCAAAACCAAGAATTAAAGCAGTGAGTTTTTTCATCTTCATTGTCTCTTTATGGAGGGTTAAGGTTTATAAAAATCGGCAAAAAAGCCATGGATTGTGACGGTCACAGTGACAGGCGCGGTACCTTTGTTTTTCCAGTACCAGCCATGGGTGCCCTCAAATGGAGCGACAAAACTGCCACTACCAGCGCTTTGCGCGCGTTCCAGCCAGTAACTGGTGTATTCATCGGCTTTCGCATTCACTTCTTCGCCATGCATATCTACCAATAGAGGTTGTGCTTGCGATGTCCAGCTGAACACTATCGTCTGACCTTTTAGCATTTTGGCTTTGAGCTCTGCACCTTTGCCAGGCGCTAAAGTTAACTCCATGGTTTTACTTTTCAGCTCAGTCTTTTGTTTGCTGACCGGGCTAACACCAGCACCGGCAAGCAGATTGCCTTCGGTCGCTTGCTCGGGTTGCACTTCTTGTACTTCAGCTTCAGTATTGCCTGCTTCGGCAATTATTGTCAGACCTGTTAGTTTACCGATACCTGTTGGATCGATGCCGTATTCGGCTGGCAGAATAAAGCTGACAGTGAGTACCGCAGCAACCATAGCTGCCACAGCAGTCGCTTTAAACAATGATCTTTTACTTGGTGTGTTTTTTTCAATCAATGAGTTCATAACAGTTCCTTATACAACCACAAACAGGCCAGTTAACTGATAAAAAAAGAAAACAAAACCAGCGCCCATCAGCACTTGATTTGAACGAAAAGCATGACGATGAAATGAAGGGCTCAAACGCCAGAAATTCATCAGGATTAAAATAAGCCCCAGAGCCAGCAATTGCCCCAATTCAACACCGATGTTAAAGGCCAGCATGTTGCCAACCAACCCATCTGGATCCAGAGCAAAATCCTGCACTTTACTGGCAAGACCAAAACCATGGATAAGGCCAAATAAAGCCACCATTAATTTTGGATCCGGCCTTTTGCCAAACCAGCTGTCAAACGCCTGCATGTTATCCAGCGCTTTGTACACAATTGACAGGCCAATCAGTGCATCAACCAGATACGGATTGACGTGAAAACCACTCAGCACACCGCCAAGCAGCGTCACGCTGTGACCAACAGCAAACAAAGTCACATACACTGCGATATCTTTCATCCGGTATAAAAAGAAGATCACGCCAGCCAAAAATAGCAGGTGGTCGTAGCCGGTGACCATGTGTTTCGCCCCCAGGTAAATAAACGGTAACAGCTGTACACCTTTGGCTTGCTCAATAAAAGCCTGATCTCCAGCCGCCACGCCGTGAGCGTAGGCAGAAGTGGCAAATATACCAAGCCACAAAATGCCTAAAAGCCACAACGTTCTGTTCTTGAAAGTTGAAATTCTAAAACACATGTTGTTTTCCTTGTAAAAACCCCTGCCATTGCAAGGGCTTATTGTTCAAATCAGTTGCTTAACTATGCGCCAGTTGGTTTGCGTTCTTGCGACCGTGCACCAGACGATATAGCGCCGGTAAGATCACGAGTGTTAGTAACGTCGAAGTCAAAATGCCACCAATGACTACGGTCGCCAATGGTCGTTGAATTTCAGCACCGGTTCCGGTGTTGATCGCCATCGGCACAAAACCAAGACTAGCCACCAACGCGGTCATCAGCACAGGTCGTAACCGCTGTACGGCACCTTGCTCAATGGCCGTCAGCAGCGACATGCCTTGCTCGCGCAATTGCTTAATCATCGCCATCATCACCACGCCGTTTAATACGGCAATACCAGATAACGCGATAAACCCCACCGCAGCGGAAATCGACAACGGCATATCACGCAGCAGCAAAGCGGCGATACCGCCAGTTAGCGCCAGCGGCACACCGCTGAATACAATGAAGGCATCTTTGGCGGAATTGAGCGCACTGAACAACAAACCAAAAATCAACAAGAGTGTCAGCGGCACCAGCCATTGCAACCGGTTGCTGGCAGATTGCAACTGCTCAAAGGTGCCGCCATAACCAAGCCAATAACCGGTCGGCAATGTAAGTTCCGCATTAAGTGCATTTTGTGCGTCCAGGATAAAACTGCCTAAATCCCTTTCGGCCACGTTCGCAGTTACCACTACGTTGCGTTTGCCACTTTCGCGGTTGATTTGATTGGGGCCAGTCAGTTGCACCAGTTCAGCGACTTCGCCAAGAGGAACGTAGGTCATTTCATTAAACGAATCGGTCGGCAGTGCCACCGGCAGACGTGCCAACGCAGCCAAGTCGGTACGCTGCGATTCTTTCAGCCGCATGACCAGTGGGAACCGTTTGTCGCCCTCAAAAATCAGCCCCAGTTGCTGGCCACCCACAGCGGTTTGTACTGTTTGCTGAATGGTCGCGACATCAATTCCTAATAGCGCCAGATGGTCACGCTCCGGCTCTACCGATAACAATGGCAAGCCGGTTGCCTGCTCCATACGCACATCCACGGCACCAGGCACTTGCGACAGAATAGTCGCAGCTTTGTCGCCAAGCGTATTCAGCACTTCCAAATCATCACCATAAATACGGACGGCAACATCAGTGCGCACTCCAGCAATTAACTCGTTAAAACGCATTTCGATAGGCTGGGTGAACTCATATTTATTGCCAGGTACCGACGCCACTTTTTGCCGCAACTGTTCGACAAACTCAGCTTTGGACATCGATGGATCCGGCCACTGCGTTTGTGGTTTGATGATGAGAAAGGTGTCTGCGACACTCGGTGGCATCGGGTCTGTAGCGATTTCAGCAGTGCCAATTTTTGAAAACACCCGTTCTACCTGAGGCAAAGTGGCTATTTCTTTTTCCAAAAGACTTTGCATCCGTATCGATTGCTCAAGACCAGTCCCCGGCACCCGCAAAGCATGGAGCGCCACATCGCCTTCATCAAGTTGTGGCATAAACTCGCTACCCATCTTTGTTGCCTGATAAGCACTTAAGCCCACCAGTGAAAACGCAATGACGACCGCAAGGGTGGCATAACGTAAACCCAATTGCAGTACCCGTTGATAACCCGATTTCAACACACGCATCAGGCGGGTGTCCTGTTCTGAAACCTTCCCCCTGACCATTAAGGCAATAGCCGCTGGTACAAAGGTAACCGCCAGAATTAAAGCGCCAAGCAAAGCAGCGATGACTGTAAAAGCCATGGGGTGGAACATTTTGCCTTCGACCCCTGAGAGCGCAAAAATTGGCATAAACACCAGCATGATGATAAGCACACCAAATACTGCCGGCGTAAACACTTCACGAGTCGCCTGATAGACAACTTCAAGTCGCTCAGTCGTGGACAGTAAACGCTGATGGTGATGTTGTGCCATGCCTAAACGTCGCAGGCAATTTTCCACAACAATCACAGCGCCATCGACCATCAAACCAAAGTCAATTGCTCCAAGACTCATCAGGTTGCCACTAACTCGGTTCATCGCCATGCCGCTGATGGCAAACAGCATACTAAGTGGAATGACCAGCGCCGTAATAAAAGCCGCGCGCAAATTGCCCAAAAATACAAACAACACCACGATAACCAGCACAGCGCCTTCAAACAGATTTTTTTGCACGGTTTCAATGGTTTTGTCTACCAAAGTGCTGCGGTTATAGACTGCAGTAGCCTGCACACCGTCCGGTAAAGTTTGGTTAATTTGAGCCAACCGTTCACTCACCCGTTTGGCTACGGTTCTGCTGTTTTCGCCAACCAGCATAAATACTGTACCTAGCACCGTTTCTTCGCCGTTTTGCAACGACGCACCGGTACGCAACTCTTTACCAATAAAAACATCCGCAACATCGCTTAACCGCACAGGCGCATCGTCACGCTTGGCAACTACCAGGCTGGCGATATCCTCAAGACCACTGAGCTGGCCTGGCGAGCGCACTAACCACTGTGCACCAAAACGTTCGATATAACCCGCGCCGACATTACTATTATTGCGGCTTAATGCACTGGCAAGGTCGTCCATGGTCAGCTTAAATGCAAGTAACTTGCCGGGGTTTGGTGCCACCTGATACTGGCGCACATAACCGCCGATCGAGTTCACTTCTGTCACACCAGATACCTTCACCAGCTGAGGTTTGATAGTAAAATCCTGTAGCGTGCGCAAGTCTTCTGCGTTATAAGGCGTGCCATCATCCTTGCGTGCATCCGCGCTGGCGCTCACGGTGTACATAAAAATTTCACCAAGTCCGGTCGCAATAGGGCCCAATGATGCATTTGCATCAAGTGGCAATTGCGCCCGCACGCCTTGCAGGCGCTCACTCACCAGTTGTCTTGCCCAAAAAATGTCAGTGCCATCTTTGAATACCACGGTGACTTGCGATATTGCATAACGTGATACTGAGCGGGTGTATTCGAGCTTAGGTAAACCTGCCATGGCGTTTTCAATCAGCAAAGTTAAACGCTGCTCAGTTTCCAGCGGTGAATAGCCCGGTGCTTCAGTGTTAATTTGTACCTGAACATTGGTGATATCCGGTACGGCATCCATCGGCAGTCGCTGTGCGTTCCAAATACCCGCAGCCGCCATCAACAGTGTCAGTCCTATCACCAGATATCGCCTGGATAGGGCTAATTTCAGAATAAAATCAATCATGACGGCAACTCCTGCGGCTCAAGGCCAAGTAATGATGCTTAGTGGTCATGGCTAGCACCGTCTTTTTCAACATCGGCTTTTAACAAGAAGCTGTTTTCAGTGGCATATTCAGTATCGGGTTTTAAGCCGCTGAGCACTTCAAGGTATTCATCATCCTCCACCCCAAATTCCAGCATGCGCACCTCAAAGGTGTTGCCATATTTAGCAAACACCACGGCCATATCGCGGAACGATTGCACGGCGTTTTTACGCACGGCAATCGCCACTTCACGCTCAGCCACCACGATGTCGGCATTCACATGCATGCCTGGTCGCCAATAGCCGTTTTTATTGTCAATCACCGCTCGGGCTCTTGCGATATGACCATCCGTCATCGCTGGCGCGATAAAGCTGATACTGCTTTGGGTTTGCTCTGACTGATGCATGTCAAACACGTCAACACGCTGACCGGTTTTTAACTGTTTGACGGCATTTGGGAAAGCTGACAATTCAACAAAAACCTGACTGTAATCCACCACTTCAAACATCGGATCACTTGACACTACCTGGCCTTGATTGATCAAACGGCGGGTGACCACGCCACTGGCAGGCGATTTCACCACAAAGGTTTTTAATGTGTTGGTATTCATCAATTTTGCCATTGGTTGGCCAGCACTCACTTGTTGGCCAGGTTCGACCAACACTTGTTGAACCTCAGCGTTATAAGGTGACTGAATAAGGAAAGAGCGGCTTGGATCGACCGCAATCACACCGAATAAGTGCAACTTTTGCGTCAATATTCTCTTGCTGGCACGTTCAGTTTTGACACCTGTCAGAGCAAGCATCCGGTCATTGAGTTCGACGCGGCCTTCAAAGGAATCGTATTGCCACTGATATGTTTTTCCTTGATGAACCGCTTTTACCGCAACCGCATAAGAATGGGGTTCGACAATAGTGGCATTACCCAGCAAATAATCAGCTTCCGGCGCAAACACCAGCTGATTTTGCTCCCCATCAAGGCGAGACAGAGTAACGTTTACTTGGACATCTTTTGCCGCAAGCGGTTGGTTACCTAAATAAGTAAATACCCGCATCTCCGGCGGTATCCCTGATTCGAAAATGCTGATTTCCACAGCAAAACCATCTTGCTCCAGCAGACGTCCGCCATGCGGACCTTTTGCGGGCTCTGCCACTTCCGGGGCTTCGGAAGCTGCGTAAACCAGAGGGTTAGTTAAACTCATCAGTATCAGACTAAGCTGAATAATCCGGGAAAAAATAGTCATGTTATGGCTCCATTGTCGATAAACGAACTGGGCCCATTAGGGTCAGGGCATGGCCGGTCAGTCGTTCAAGTTCAAGTAATTGCAAATGAAAACGGCTTCGTGCGCTGACGAGATCCACTTCGGCCTGACGCAGCTCTTGCTCAGCGGCAAGCAGGCTGAACAAATCCACTTGGCCTTGCTGATAACCTTGTTCACTTTGTTGCTGCAATTGGAGGGTTTTAGGCAATAAGGTAGATTGCAACACCTTGCTGTATTGGCGAAGTTGCTCCAGTTCCAGATACGTCTGCTGCACCAACAAACGCAAAGTCGTGTGCAGTTGTTGTTGCTGCACACTACTCAGTTCAATCTGGGTTTGCGCAGCCAGCCTTTGGCCTGCGCTTGGGTCATTGAGTTGCCATGGCATTGAGAATCCCAACACCAGCGCATTGTCATTTTGACTTTCAATACGACGTACACCTGCACTGAGGCGAATATCAGCCGATTGTTCCGCCTTAGCCAGTTGCAACTCAGTCTCATGTAACCGCGTTTGAGTCACAAATCGGGTGAGCTGAGGAGATTGCATCAAACTGGTTTGTAATTCAGGCAACGTCGGTAACAACGGGAGCTGTGCTAAACCGCCTTGGACGCCAGAAAAATCAGGCTCAGACGCCCAATGTGCTGACAATTGCGCTTTGCCAAGCGCAATTGCATTTTGCGCAGCGGTCAGTTCAAGCTGACTGCGCACCAATCTGAGTTCCAATCTGGTTACATCGGCATCACTTAAGCTGCTGGCCGCTGCGCGTTGATTGGCGATATCGAGTAAACGCTGCTCGCGAACGATGCGCTGCTGAACCAGCAGGGACAGTTGTTGTAATTCGACCTGCCGGATATAGCTTCGCGCGGTTGCGGCTAACACATCAACTCTGCTGATTTCAAATTGCTGCTGCAACAGTTGCTGTTGCCACTGTGTTTTTTCCAACCGATAAGTACGCTTATCGCCCATTTCAATCAGTTGGCTTAACGTCAGCGTCAGTTCGGCATTCTCTAATCCCTGACTACTGCCGGTTCCGGCAATATTTTCCAGATCTACACCTATCTCTGGATTGGGCCGGACACCAGCCTGTAATCGCTGTGCATCAATCATTCGAAGCTGATAAGGATATTCCTGTAGCACAGGGCTTTGTTTAACGGTTTTTTCAAGTGCTTGTGCCAAGCTTAGTGTGGTTGTTTGTGCAACTGCCACAGATGCAAAGCACAGCAATACCACGCTCAAAGGCGCGGTTTTGTTCATACGCATAGGTATGCTCCTGATTAATATTCAAAAAATTAAAATAAATTAAACAGGATCAGGCGTTTGGCGGTGGGACTGGGGGGGTGTGAGTAATGCCAGTCAGCTGGCTTTGATGCAGATAACATTCATTGCCCGCCAACACGGTGACAAACATGAATTGTTGTGATGGTACATCAGCATGGCCATGAAGATGCTTTGCATGATCATGAGAGGATGCGTCATGTGATTCAATGGAGCTTGGCGTAAGTGAGACTTTGTTTTCAGTTTCAGAGCCATGGCCTTCGTCATCGTCGTGGTGTTCATGAGATCCATGGCTGTGCGGTTGTGCCACCGACACCAGCATTTCATGCGACTCATCCGGTAAATGCAACACAATAGGCTCTGATGCCATAGCAATATGCTGGCATAAGAATACTAAAATGAGCAGGAGACGAGTCAAATGCATACACCAAACATAATCAGACATTTATAGTTTAAAGCTTTAGCAGCTTGATGACAACAATTTGTATTTGCCTCAAAGTTGCGATTTTACCAAAGCCTCACACCGAATTTGTTTAACACCCAAACCAGAGCGGCGAACAGCGCTATGGTTATCAGACAACTAAATAACAAAGCCATCCAGAAACCAAATTGCCGATTAAGCCAAGGAAAAACCAAGAACATCGGTAATGTTGGGAGCACATACCAAAAGGTGAACCAAGCGTGGTTATTGATTTTCTCCGGTGATTGTTTTTCCAGATGCAACCAAATAAGCGTCAATACAGTGACTATAGGTACCGCAGCGACCAGGCTCCCGAGCCGGTCACTACGCTTGGCGACTTCTGAGATAACAATCACCAACAATGCGGTGATTGCATATTTTGTAAGTAGCCACCACATAATGGACCCTCTTGGTCGTTAGATTTTACTTTCAGGATACCGCTGATTTAAACTCGAAGCAGTCACCATCACTATCGAACAAGCAAGCTGCCATCACTTGATGTAATGTATCAGAATCGTTGCTCCACTTTTAGCTGCAATTCGTATGAGTTGACATCATTAGCAGCACCAATGGGTTTGGCCAAATCCAGGTGGATTACGTTGTCATTAGCAGAGCGCACGGAATAAAAACGAGCCCCCAAACCAATAGAGCCCAACCAGGATTGCTGACTGTTTGGGGTTATTAAGTCAAAACGATGTTGTGCAATGGTTGTATCAATCGGGACAAATGGGTTACTGACTTTGCCTCCTGAAATCCGTCCAGCATCAGCAAAAGCCACAAAACCAACATCTACCAGTTGATAAAGAGTTATTTGCGGATACCAGCGCAGTTCGGCGGTGGCCAACGCTCTGCGTAAGCCATGCTGGTACTGCACCGGATAGCCCCGAATGCCGCCATCGGTGCGTACACCATCTTCACTACCGAGGGCCAATGGGTCGTCAAGATAGTTCTGCTTGTACTGGTCATATCTCAGGTGGCTATATATTGCCCAGCGTTGGGTCAAGCGATAAACATCCTCAATTTCCAGACGGACCTCAGTCTGATCACCAATACTAGCACCAGTTTGCAGAGACAGCCGGCTACTGAATAAAGTCAAGTGCTCCTGATCGCCAAAACCTTTACTGCTCTGCCACTCAAAGTGGTAACCAAGTTGCTTTTCAGGTGCAAGGTCAGAGCCTTGTACACCCAAACGAACCTGATGGCGCCAACCCAGATGAATATCTTCAGTGTGATTAATCAGGAATACATCCGACAGCGTTTTGTATTGATGCTCCATGTATTCAAATCCAACCCATGGATATTGATAGATCCGGTTTTGCGGTAATGCCGCACTCTGATGCAAAGGATCTTCCATAAAACGATGACTATCTTCGGTATACCCGAGCAATAAACGCCAGCTGGTCTCATCGTTAAAGGACAGCAGCCGGCCGTAAGACAACTCGGTTTGTTTTTGCTCCGTGCGGAACTGATTTTCCAGTGCATTATTATGAAAAATTTGTTCAAGCCGGTCGTCACGCATCCAGCCTAAACGCCACATCAGTTCGGTGTCATCCTTATAAAACGGATGTTCAAGCTGGAACGCCTGTTTTGAACCATCATCATTATCCACCCATTCAAGCCAGGCATAACTATGTTCAAGGCCGTTGATCTCAAATAAAGACAATGGAATTTCATTCCTGAACTCATAGCCGGTACGTAGGTAATTTGACTGATACTTCAAGCTGGTTCTGACGCCAAGGCCCAACAGATTTTCTTCTTTAAAACCGAAAGAGTATTTATTGCTACCGCCACTTCGACCAAATCCTAAGGTCGGCAACAAGCTCCAGGTGTCCCAGGTCTCAACCTGCACATTGCGACTGCCATCGGCATTACATTCCGGCAGAACCTTGATCCGGCTATCGCGCAGATAGCTTTTATGTCGCAATAACCGCTCTGCTTCGAGTAGATCAGTTGCACTGACTTGCTCGCCGCTGGTAAAAGATAATTCCCGATCCAGTGCCCAAGGTTTTGAATTGATATGGATCCAGTTGGCAAAGCGGTGCAGCCAAAAAGTGTCAGGGTCGGTCTCGTCAAAAATCGGATTGACCCGAAAGTTAATTTGTCCAACCTGCAGTGTCTGAGGCCAGTCGGGGCGAGTAGCGACTTCATCATCTGCCTGAGCTGTTGGTGCGGACATCCCGCACAAGTCTTCCAGTGTCACTTCCTGTTGGCCTTTGCCTGGTTGAACGCTGTCGTCAACAATATCAACAGGTACAAGAACATCCGTTGGCTCTGCGCACAAAACAGCGCTTGGTAGACTCAATATCAGACAAACCACCATTGCCCGGTGTGATTGGCTATTGGTTTTTGTTATTGCTGTTGTTGTCTGTCTGTTTGTCATGTTCCACCGCCGTTGATTGTATCGAGGCATGCCATCTGTGTGTGCTAATCGGCGACTTTACAGCCGTTGAACATGTCGAGTGATTGCTGATAAATGCTGGTCCGCACATCAAAAGCTCCCAACAAGCTGTGGAACAAATGATCGTGACTTAATGGTTTATCTTGGGATTGCGCTAAACAGCCAGTGCTCAATTTTGCAATAGCCTCATAGCCACTGCTCATCCACAAAATCAGCGGGATGTGGGTTTGTGCCTGAGGCGCCATGAAATAAGGGAGCCCATGCAAATACACCCCATTTTCACCCAAGGATTCACCGTGATCGGACATGTAAAGCATGGCGGCGTTGTAATCTTCCTGCTGCTGAAGTTGTGCAATGATCGACGCCAGCAAACGGTCGGTAGCAACAATGCTGTTATCGTAGGCGTTGATGATTCCTGAACGGTCACACAGTTGGAGTTGTTTGTCCTGACATTCCGGGCCAAAAACTTTATCTGGACCAGCACTACGTTTGAAGTATTCGGGGCCATGACTCCCCAACTGATGCAAAACAATGATACGGTCTGTGTCCGTTTTAGTTTTTAGAGCGCGAGCAAGCCCGTCGAGCAAAACATCATCAAGACATTGACCCTCTTTACATCGGGCGTCAGGTTGTTGAAATAAAAACTCAGACTGAACCCGGTCACATACACCTTTGCAACCTGAATTGTTATCAAACCAGCGGGTATCAACACCGGTAGCTTGTAAGATATCTAATATATTGCTGCTGGTTTTTGCTGTCGCCTCGTCGTAGTTATCGCGGGTCATTGCTGAAAACATACAAGGCAAAGAATGCGCTGTTGCGGTACCGCAAGAACTTACCTGGCTGAAACTTACTACAGGGAGTTTACTCAGTAATGGGTTGGTTGGACGCGGATAACCATTGAGCTGAAAATGATCGGCCCTAGCTGTCTCACCAACAACCAAAACTAATAACTTAGGCCGCCCCGAAGATTGAGGACGACTCGCATCAGTGGCCAATACATGGAACTCCCGTGGCACCTGTGCTTTGACTGATTTGGCCGCAAGCGTCATACCGGCAATCACAGGGCTGACTGGCAAGGCTAGATGTTTCACCGACTTGAAGTTACGGAAAAAAGAAGCCAGCTCAGCGTACTGGGTGAAGCCAACCGCCGACAGCGTGATGAGGACGAGTGTGAAGGCAGCCAGCAGTTGTTGCCAATACAACTTGCGGGATAAACGTTGCACACGCACCAAGGTGACCAGCAGCAAGGGAAACAACATCCACTGCAATAAATGAAGGGTCAATCCGCCGCTCATCAGACCACGTGCTTCCGCCGGATCTGTCTCTATGGCATTTTGCAGCATATCTTTGTCGATCAGGACGCCAAATGTCTGGTTGAAATAAAGGCTCAGACTACCCGCCAGAAACAGCAACAAGACTATCGGCTTTAGCATGCGGCCATGCGCAAACAGCAGCAATAAGGTTAGATTGAGTATAAACACCAGCAGAATCAATGTCAGTTGCAAACCTGTTTGACCAGGGATTTGTGTCTGCAATGCGGCATAAAAAGGCCCATTAAGCATTAATGTCATGCTGGCAGCAGCTATCAACATAAGTAGAAATGGATGCCAGCTGTGTGCAGGGCGTTGTACATCTGGCACCAGCAAAAGCGGGTAATAACGACGCACGTATTTAAACATAATACTGTTCCACAGTGGGTTTGAGCGATGAGTTCAAGCGATTGGGGTAAGTCAGATACACCAAGCTACTGACGACCCAGCAAAGCCAGAGCGTGGTCAGGTCGTGTGAGAAAAAATGAGCCCCCCGCAGTTGCTGTGTGATACCGAGTAATAAGCCCAGCAACAAACCGACAGCCAAACCAATACGGGCTTTCCTAAAGCACAGAGGCAAAAAGTAAAAGTACAACGCGACCCAAGCGTAGCCGACACTGGCGTGTCCAGCCGGAAAACATTGAGTTGCAGGCATCGTTGCTGGCCGCTGTGAGAAAATGCCGATAAATGGCAGATCGCCGCCAAATTGCTGAAGATCCCACGGACACTCAGCAGGTAAAACGCGTTTTAACAGCGCGACAACAGCAAAACTTAGTAGAAGACTAATTACTAACTTTGTCAGCGCCGTTGTGCGCTCAATGTTTCCTTTGCCCGTGAATTTTTGATAGAGCCAGTAACCCAACAAGTTCGCAAGCATGATGTTGTTCAGTAGCCGACTACCACTGTGCAGAACGTCACTGAATAGCCAATGGTTGGTCAATCGCCACTGTCCGCCTTCCAACTCGAAGATGGTTGTAGCCACAACGAAATCGAGTTCAGCGCCGTAAAAAATTCCAAATCCGATCACGAACAGAGCCGTCGGAATGAGCACGAGTTTTAACAAGTCCTGAGAGTGTATTTGCTGCATATCCTGACAATTGATGGTGACCAGATACATGCAGCCTAATCATTGATACTTAAGAACAACTTAAGTTGAACATTATTTTTGCTTCTTTCTATCGCAAACAAAATAATGTCCGGGTTTACCCCTGAGGGGGCTTACACTTAGCCGCGCTGCTGTACTTGCGCTCCCGATACAAATAAGACGGCAGTTGTACATGGGCCAAAGCTTTTTGTTGCTGAGCCTCAGGCGCCACACCTTCTTTAAGGTTTAACTGACGTGTCGTCTTGCTGTATTGAGCACTTAGCGCAGTGTCGTTCGGCCGCAAAATGGTTAATTCCTGCTCGGTCATCAGCGCAAATAAATTATCAAACTGGATTAAGGCACGTCCGGGGCTGACTGGGTCAGCGATAAAGTCTCTGCCATCCATGGAGTGGCAAGCAGAAACACCAGCCAAACTCAGCAAAGTGGGCGCCAAATCAATTTGACTTGCCAGAGGCTCTATCACGCCGGCATTGATTTGCCCTCCGAGGATAAGCCCAGGAATATGGAATTTCTCCACAGGGATCAAATTACTGCCGTAGACTCGGTTGTCATGGTCTGCAACGACCAAAAACACTGTATCCTGCCAATATGCACTCGCTTTCGCTTTATCAAAGAATTGACCCATCGCCCAATCCGCGTATTTGACGGCGTTGTTTGCCGTTGACTTTGGTTCCTCGTGCAATTCAATCCGTCCGTCCGGAAACTCAAAGGGTTCATGGTTGGTGGAGGTAAAGATCAGACTGAAAAATGGCTGACCTTTGGCATGCATCTGTATTAACTGCTGGTGTGCGGTATTAAACAAATCCTCATCACTGGCTCCCCAGCTACCAACAAACTGCGGTGCTTTCATCCGTGGCAAATCGACGACATCGCTAAAACCATTACCGGTGAAGAAACTGCGCATATTGTCAAAATGGGCTTCCCCACCATACACAAACTGCGTCTGATAACCTTGTTGCTGTAAGACCGATGCCAGCGTGGTAAAGCCATTCTGACTATTGGATAGTTTCACCACACTCTGCGCCGGCGTGGGCATAAAACCCGCGACCACCGCCTCAATACCTCTGACTGAACGAGTCCCGGTGGCGTATAAATTATTAAACCAAATACCATCGGCTTTCAGTTTTTCAAGATGCGGTGTGACTGGTACACCGCCAAGTGACTCCACAAAAGTCGCCCCTAAGCTTTCTTGCAGCACAATAACTATATTC
Organism: uncultured Rheinheimera sp.; assembly: GCA_964525695.1. Taxonomy (GTDB): domain Bacteria; phylum Pseudomonadota; class Gammaproteobacteria; order Enterobacterales; family Alteromonadaceae; genus Pararheinheimera. Next base: position 22,001 of record CAZGHW010000015.1, read on the forward strand.
AGTGGCTTTTGCCGGCTGACTTGCGCTTGCTGCCAGTGCAATGTCGGATATTCCGGATTGGTGTACTGGTAGTCTTTCAGCCATGGCCAGTCGCGTGTTTGTGCAACCATCGCATCTTCTGGCAGTTTACCGTAGACCTCAGTGCTTCTGGCTTCATGCTTGAGGCTGTAGATGGCGTACAGGACCGAATAGCCAGAGTTGATCACCAGTGAATTGACCATGGCATCCGCGGTGATGGCAAACATGGCCGGATTGGCTGGACGATGCTGGGTAGTCGAGCGGATCCCGGCAAAAACGATAAAAACCGCCAAGGGCCAGATTAATGTATGCAGCTTGACCGGCAATAGTTGCAGATCCGCATCAGCAACCCGCAGTAAGCGTCGAAATAGCAGGGCAAGACCTACTGTAATCGCAATCCCAAGGATCAAGGGTAATCTGAAACCATGCCATAAGGTCGAAAACACTTCTTTAGGGTATTTCAGGTATTCAACGTAAAGACGATTGGGCCTGATATCGTATTGCAGTAAAAAAGACGGCGTGGAGAGTTCAAGAAAGACAACGGCAATTAAGACCACCAGACTCCAGCCATAGGTAAAACGGAACCAACTGCGTTTGAGCGGCGGCCAGGCCAGAAACAGCGACAGTAGTACCGGGATAGCCGCCAATAAGCACATTAAAATGAAGTCGGCTCGAACCCCTTGCAACATAATCATACCGAATGACTGCGTCGGCTCCACCCGCTCATATTGCCATAGCACCAATGCGAGACGACTGACGCTTAAACTGAATAATCCAATCCAAATCATCCGGACCAGGTGCACATAAGGCCCCCAGATAGAAGCACTCATCAATTTGTTAAAAACACCATGCTGCATTCATTTCGTCCTTTTTTCACCACGATAGGTAGCCTAAACACCCAAACTTAAGATTCCCTTAAGGCTAGTGATTTAACATAGAATAAACGGAGTTAAAAATATGAAAAATCATCATCAGGGCTGGCGCAGACTTATCAGTGCGGCCAATTATTCAAAACAGGGTTTTATCAGCAGTTGGCACTCTGAGGCTGCGATCAGACAAGAACTGATGGCATTGCTGGTGTTGCTGCCATTTGCTTTTTGGGTTGATGTCAGCGCGGTTGAAAGAGCACTGTTAGTGTTAAGCCTAATGCTAGTATTGGTCGTTGAACTCCTGAACACAGGACTAGAAGCCGTTGTTGACCGGATTGGCTCCGAGTATCACGAGCTTAGTGGCAAGGCAAAAGATATAGGCTCAGCAGCAGTATTAACCATGCTTGTCACAGCGCTCTTAGTCTGGAGCATTATCCTGATCTAAATTGGAGTCAGCTTTATGCGTATTTTATTGGTCGAAGATGATCAGTTGCTTGCGCAAGGTCTGATCGTTGCGCTTGAACGATTGCACTATCGCGTAGAGCATTGCATCTCTGGGAAGCAGGCTTTGCAGGCTGCTCAAAACAGTACATTTGATGTCATGATCCTCGATCTTGGCTTGCCTGATGGGGTCGCACTGCCGGTGATTAGAACCCTCAGGTCCGCACAACTATCACTGCCAATATTGGTGCTGACCGCGTGGGATCATCTGGAAACCAAAATTGAAGCGCTGGATGCCGGAGCTGACGATTATGTGCTTAAACCCTGTGATGTCAGAGAAATTGAAGCGCGCTTGCGGGTCATTCTTAGACGGCATCAGCAGCGACATCAGGATATTCTGGTGAGTCATGAACTTTTGTTAGACATCCAGCGACATAGCTGCACCTTTAAAGATAAGCCCGTCCACCTGACCAGTCGTGAGTTTTTGCTACTCAAAGAGCTGATGTTACATCAGGGAAAAATTGTCTCCAAGCAGCATTTGGAGGAAATCAACACAGGTTGGAATGGTGATAACGAGGGCAACTCGTTGGAAGTCCATATTCACAATATTCGAAAGAAAACCGCCGCTTATGTGATTAAAACAATCCGCGGTTTTGGTTACACACTGAAGAATCACGATGAAAATTAAAAGTTTGCGGCGTATGCTGCTTCTGAGCATTAACGGCGTCATTTTGCTGTTGATGAGCGTGACCGGCGTCAGTACTTTTTATAGCACTCACCACGAATTGGATGAGTTATTTGATGCGCAGCTTGCCCAGTATGCAAGGTTGGTCCGTCACTTGTTACTCGAAAGAACAGTTGCTACCTCCGTTTCAAATACCGTTATTGAAGTGCCGCGGATTATTGAAGATGGAATCGAGCGCACTTCTGCACAGGAGCGCCACCCAGAAGGGCACAAATATGAGAGTAAAATTGCTGTCCAGGTATGGAGTCAGGACGGGCAGCTACTGTTGCGCTCTGCGAATGCCGGCACGCATCCATTGCAACCAATGGAAGTCGGTTATCATGTTGTCAATTTTGATGGCTATGAATGGGTTGGCTTTAGCTTATTTGCTGAAGACTTAAAGGTCTGGGTATTTACAGCACAACGTGAGGATGTTCGTGGTGAACTCAGCTTTCATCTAACCATTGATCAGTTATTACCACTTAGTTTTGCTGTAATTCCCATTTTTATACTGGTGTGGCTGACAGTCTATTTGGGAACAAGGCCAATCAACGAATTATCCGAAAGACTTGCCGGCAGTGATCCTGCTGATTTAAAGCCTGTAAAAATGGAATTACCCAGAGAGCTGCAGCCTATTCAGCATGCGGTGAATACTTTGCTGGGTGAACTCAAATCTTACATAGCACAAGAAAAACGGTTTATCGCCGATGCATCCCATGAACTTCGAACGCCCCTTAGCATTCTTCAGCTTCACACTGATAACTTAGCCAAATCGCAATCAATGGATGAGATTATGTTGGCAAATGAAGCTATCCAAAAAAGTACTAAACGCCTGTCACATTTGGTTTTCCAACTGATGGAAATGCAGAAGCTAGAGCATTTAAGTCATCTGGACAAAAGGCAGATACCTTTGTTAGGAATGATTTCCGATGCGATGGCACAAATCGATGGCAAACACCTTGATAATGTCTGCTGGGATATTCACGTTGGCTCAGAAGTCATATTGTTTGTTGAACCCGCCCTATTTCAGTGCGTCTTGCGAAATCTGCTGGACAATGCAGCAAAATATGCCCGTCCAAATAGCGTGGTCCAGGTGGTATATTCGGAAATGATCACGCAAAACAAACTGACCATTACTAATCAGTTCCCCGATAATTCGAAGCCTGAACTAAAGAGATTGGGAGAGCGTTTTTTCCGGCATGCAGCTCATCAGGATATCGCCGGGTCTGGTCTTGGGTTATCCATAGTACGAAAAGTAGTAGAACTCCATCGAATGAATTTGGCATGGCATATCAGTGATGATAATTACTTCAGCGTTGTGTTAGAAATCCCTGAAAATGTCGTTTAGTTGACGATTGGTGGGAGTGTAGTGGTCTACTCATTCAGGCCTTTTTTTCATGTCTGACTTTATAAATACAGGATGCTCGCTGTTTTAACGTTCTGGCAATACGCCGATCTCTCAAGTTTTTCGAACGCTGCTGTTCACTTTCAGAGGCAATCATGTCCGCTTTCTGTGAAAAGCTGCGATTCGACTATCTCTATTACCATCGTCAGCGATTGGCACTTAGCCGCCTATGGTGGGCTGACGATAAGATTGCTTAGCCTACTGGTAAGGACCCGCTTCTTGCTCTGGTTTAAAGCTGTTGCAGGATATAACTGCTATCGCTTTTCGTTCATTTATTGAACTAACCACTAATAGATCCGATAACGCCATGAATCGTAGTCAGCTTATTGATAAACGGATTAACTACAAGAAGAGGCCAATTTCAAGTCAACATAAGTAAGTCCCGCGCAGCACCTGGGACACACAAAAATCAACTTCTGCTGCGGCATAACCGTCAGTCCGTGACCAAGTAATTCAATAAGGTCAATGTTTTCTGACTCTGGCGAAATGTCGGAGTCTGCTGATTTAAGGAGAATGGTTCTAGTCCCGAACTCCTCCAGGTAGCAACACCATCCGTCGGAGAAATCACCGCGCAATGACGTTTTGGCCACTACCACAGGTCGATCGTTTGCCACACCATATGAATATGCCAGTCGGCTGATATCAATCAACACCAGTCCGTTTAACCCCCTACGTTCATGCGCAGGAACCGCTGTGTAGGTATCCATGTGAAGTCCTCACGAATCCAAGCGATGAATTGTGCCACCGGTATTAGCTACCCACCACTCGCAAAACTCACGCACTGGGTGCGTATAGTCGTCCGGCGCATTCACCAAAAACCACGCCAACACATGCCGGCAGATCTCATGGAACCAATAGTTGCCCCAAAAGTATTTAAATTCGCGTTCGAACCCAGGATCACGGTGATGTATTAAAAACGCACTGATCCCAGCAAACAAATATTCCGCGCTTGCGAGTGGGCAGATGACCCTAGGCGTTCCTATGTAATCGAGCGACAGCGAGTACCCGACCAATAGCATGGACGGAATACACCCAAGGTGAGCCAAATGCTGACAGAATGCCTGCTGTTCAACGGTTTCGAGTGGGAAAAAACCGATCTCACCTTGTTTTGTATATGGGTACAGAAACCGGTTGTGGGACCGATCTTGTTTAATCCCCCGAGCGATTTCGTTCAACTGGTCTTCTGACACCAGATTTCCGAGCCAGCATAGCTGCGTGTTTAATTCCATGATTCTATCCACCACATCGTACTTTGTTCGATTTTCCTACTCTGTAGTTTTGTGTATCATCCGTTCATCACAGGAGAACAATATGATCCGTTACTACCTACGTCGCTGCATGGACGATTACGAGTTCAAAAACGACACAACACTCACGATCATCCAACTGGCAGAGGCGACAGGGATCCACAGAGCCACTCTGTCAAAAATGTTGCACGAGCGTGGCAGTAACCTGACGACAGATGTCATCGACCGGCTGTGCACATTTTTCGACGTTCCAGTCCAGCAGCTGATGGAGCATGTTCCATCCGAGCAGGACCATTAATCACACCAAGAACCAATACAGCGCTCCAAGTGATGCCGCAGCTCGTGAGCGATCTGCTCCGTTGAAAACGAATCCAATCGCTGTTCACAACAAATGGATTTCCTCATCCAGGCAATCAGGGCCTCGCGGTTAGTGCGCTCTTCACCTGTGCCGCAGGCCATAATCAGCTGCCGCCCACACGGGTCAATGTTCAGTGCAGCTAACAGTGACTCGACAACGTTCTGAATACGCCGCGAGAGTTTTTGACGTTCTTGCATGTTGATGAACATGCTCATGGTCGTGATTTCTGTCATTTGGCTGCTCCCCTCAGAGCCTTTTACAAATGCAATACCTTGATAAACACGTACGCCGCATCACGTGACAGTATCCCTGGCTCCTGCGAAAACCATACTATTCAAAGTGGTCGCGGATGCCGGCATTTCGTCACAAATGCAGATGGTTGATTTGATGTGGGGGGGCTCTGGGTCTCATGAATGGCGCTCCTAGTGGGGCCATCCATGGCGTTCAATGCTATTGGGTCTGAGGTCTCTTGGCAGGTCACCTCACTAAGATTGTAGACAATGATTGACATATGTCAATTTTAATCGACATTATTTTATCGATTTTATGTTATTCTTCTTCCTTGCTGCATATTTGAGGCTCTCTTGAATGGGTTTCTCAAAAGCATCAGGTTGTAGCCCCTGTTTGGCGATGTTATGCAGGAACGTCGCAAACCTCAGCTCATACAGTCTCAACTTCTTTTCAAGTGCGGCATTCTGCTCTTCTAATTGAGCACACCTTTTTTCCAGCTCGGTAGGTTTCATTTTGCTGACAGGATCGATGGCTACTTGAGCACCCCGAAGCTTTCGTAACGCCTGCTTCGCCTCGTGATACGCTTGGAAAATACGGGGATTCTTACCCAGGGTTTGATAAGGAAGACCGCAGACACGCTCCAAATCCTGCCAGCCGAATCGTTCGCCCAGCACCCCGCTTGCATAGGTGTTGCAAAGATGCACAAGCTTGTCGACCACAGCATCAGTTAATTTCACGGTTGGCATCAATACTCCTTAATACCGGCGCAAAGCGCCGGCAACAGCTTAAGTTGGTTTAAAAGGCTTCACAGCTATCGCGGCCATTGGGGAAAATCGCCACGATTTGCCCTACTTCGTACCGGTCATCCTGTTCAATCGACAATGCTGCATCGCATCCCGCAAGGAGTCGCTGATGGTGTGCTAACCACACATGGGCGTTCGTCAGACCGTCGTCCGTATCAAACTGCGCTGCCGCAACTTGCAACTCTGCTTCAGCCTTCATCTCATGGAGTCGTGCAATTTCTAGCGGATTGCCTTTTTGCCTACGGTAATGTTTGCATTTGTTGAGGCAGGCATAGTGTTTGCCGCAAGGCTCTTGCGTGTAGTCATGCCTGCAGCGGCCAATACGCATTACATGGCTTGAGCCTCTGGATTCGAGCTCCGCCATCAATTCCTCAGGCCCAAGCAACGGAAACCGACTGATCAACCCAACGACCTGACTGGCATCCAGCTCGTTATTTTTCGATTCAAATTTCGGTGCAAATTTCGCCTGGAATTCATGCAGCTTCCTCGCCCCCTGAACAGCGAGATGCTCTGATGATGAGTGGTCATACCATTCGTTATCGCGAACGCCTGCACGCAGAAAAAATTTGGCGATATCTTCCTGATCAAACTGGGCTGATTGCTGTAAGACGGTATTTAGCAGGTGCCTGAATTGATGTGTTCGAATACCGCCTGGTTCGAGGACCAACCCATCAAATTGATAGCGTTCAAATAAAGTCTCGATCCGCTTTTCTTCTTTTGACAGCCGGCTGATATAGTTACGCCCCCGGAAAGCGTCCTGGATCTGCGTACCTGACACCGGAATGGGGAACATTTTGATTGAGCCTCTGCTGTGCTCAAACTTGAACTGCAGCGTCAAGAGGTCCCAATAATTAATCATCCTCGCCTGTGGACCAAAGCCATCAGCGACCGATTTCAACTCCTCTCGATACGCACGGGATACTCCCTGATGAATATCCCGAATACAGAAGGTTGTGCGTTTGGGGGCCGAGCTGATGTGTCGGGTAATGCCAAGGCGCCCGAGCTGTGTGATCAAATTAGACGTTTTCTCTAATTTGAAATGTGCGGCGAGATCTGTGGCGAGAACAATCTCATCTTCGTCAAATCCATCCAACGCAGGCCAGTACGACTCATTGAGTAGCATTAATGCATAATACCGGGCTTCAGTACTCAGAGCCTTCAAACGATCAACCGCGAGAAACACGGTGTCGGTAAGACTATTGGGGATAATTTTTGAATCCCATACAAACCGCTTTCGAGCCAATACGCTCATGCGCAACATTTTCCCGACCCGACCGTCAAAGGTAAGTTCAAGAGGTGCCGATTCGTATTCCTCTTTACTCGGGATACATCCCACATGTAAACCGCAGAATTCGTCCATCCGAAGACCGGTGCACAGTGAAACGATCCCCATACAGACATGTATTTTGTCCGATGGTTGCAGTTCGTCGTAATGTTTCCACAGCGCTGCTAAATGAGTCAGGTAGGCGGATTTAGGGAGCTGCTCGGCTTCTTGAAGCGACGTCTTTTGGCGGACATGACGTTGCTCTGTCCCACCAGTTTTATCGGGCCTGGGGATTGGATTGTGCCATTCAAACACCATGCAAAGACCAAACAGGTTCAGTTTGTCGGCAATAGCGCTCAGATGCTCACCGGTCCGATATAGTGTGGACTCGGCTTCATTCCGATCCATAGCCATTTTCATCGCGAGATCAAAGTGAAGCCCATTGATCTGGTGGATCGCCTGAAGCTGATGCTCTGTAAACACGTGATACAGATATCGGAATGCACGGATCCATACCATGTGCGCATCATGTGTTATTGCGCGACCAAGATGGTTTAACACGATGATCCCTTTCACGAGATCTCGAAACGGCTGCGTAAAAGGCTCCTGCGCCTCCGCAGCTATTTTCTTCTGTTTCCCCAAGCCGTTAAAACGGGTGAAAAGAACATTGCTATCGTGTGAGACTCGCCGAGCCGATTGTGTTGACTCGTATTCAGAGATCTCCCACACATTCGTCGACCAGTCGACCGATGGAAAAACGTGGCGAATTTGTTTCTGGCAATAGAACACAAATTTCTCATAGTGTTCCACCTTAGAGTCATCGTGCGCCCAAAGTTGCTTCAACTCTGCGGGAATGACGTCAAGTTTTAACAGTGCATTTGACTTACTCATGGCACGCCTCCAATGTGTTGACTAATTCTTCGCATGCTTTGATGTGTGGGGCATTGAGTAGCTCTGGAGGCGCATCTTCGCCAAAGCAGACTTTGACATCTGCTTTCATACTGTCCAGCACCTCACGATGGCGCGTTGGGTCATTACAGGCTTCGAACTTCGGACACACATAGCAGGCGTTAGGTGGAGTCAAATCACATGGCGCCCCTTTAGCACACATGCCAATACCAACCAAACGACGCAATTTGTCAGGCCCAAAAACAGTATTGGGTACCGTTTGGCTGATCAACGTCGTGAGGTTGATCTGACCTTTGAAGTAAGACAAAATGTCTTTGAATTGCTCCTGAAACACTCGGTCAAGCTTCTGAGCAAAGGACAATCCCAGCTGGTAATACACCATGACATGCTGGAGATCCTCATGGTCCAACAGTTCCGCTAACTCGATAATAGGGACGCCGGTCGCTGCTGCGCGGGTTGCGAATGTTTTACGTAACCGCCGCGGCGTTATTTTGAGATCAAAAGGCATTTTGCCGTCCCGGACTCGAACCGTGTTAATCACACCAAACATCTTCTGCAACATGTTTAAGACAGAATCTGATGGAAGGTTTTGGAGGTAAGGCAGATGCACGCGACGTTCCTCGTACCGCTTTTTTATTTTCCAACGCGAAATTGCAAAAATTGGCTGCTTAGCGAATGGCGGGATGTCTCCACCAATGTCCGCAAACATCGCAGAAAGCTGCGCCATTTCTGATTCCTTGTGATGCATGTATTTTTCCAGCATTTCACCAAGAAACGTGGGCAGTTGCCGGGATTTGAACCGCGACCGAGGTAATTCATGTCGTTTCTTCACTGAAGGAACGTTCAGAACGTAGGTCTTCTCGCCGCTGTGCTGGTCGACATTAATTAAAAAGTCCGAGTTCATGAGCAGCACTAATTGCTTGCTCCGAAGTCCGAGACTGATCAATAGCCATGCGCTCAGAAGCCCTCGGTAACTGTCATGGGAGACATCGATTTGAGCCTCCCTCAAGACCTGGTGCAACGCATCCAACTCTTGTGCAGTCAGCGGACTTCGATGGGGGAAATAGCTGAGGACATCGGCGCCTTTCAGGTTTCCCCGGAATTTGAATACACCCAGCGCTTGGGCTGTCTGGTATTCAAATGTCGAGAGACCCATCCGGTAGCTGCGCCGATACCAGTACCGCAGTGCGTTGAGCGCATATTCATTTGATTGAGAGCGATTGACATAAATGTAATCAATAAGCTGCTCACTCAATACATCGGTGAGAGACGCTTCCCCCACATCTTCCCAATCGCATTGAGAGAGGAAATGAACAATAGCAGAGAACATACTGCCCACCGTAAGCGGGGACTTGCCAGGTAACTGGCGTGCAAGAAAATACTTCAGGTTGTTGAGCAACTCATCCGGTAGTGGAGTTGCCGTTTGAGCACTTACCTCGTGTTCGTCCTCAACATCGACATCAAAAAAGTCACGTTGCAGATTTTTTGGAGGATTAACTTTGGTCGTGAGTCGCTCAAAATTGAGCACTTCAGACGCTGTTTCCCCGATTCTCCAAACGTCGCGAGATGTATCAACCGACCGGAGTCTTGCTTGAACAACAGGGATGTTAAATGGAGTGTAAGGACGGCGTTCAATGAACGGCAGACTGCGGGCTTCACGCTCAGAAGAGCGAGCAAAACGATCAAACTGCATCATAGTCATTTCTCTCGGCAAATAGACTACTCATGACATTCAATAGAACATCATCCAGTCATTGAGCATGTTTGTGACTGCTCTAACGACCAGGTAGCCTAGGAATCGCCAGACGAACCAAAGGCTCATCGGCTATTTTTCGCTTCACCAGACCAAACTCCGGTTTAGCGACCCTCGTGAACCTTTAAGGTTCGCGCGTCTGCCAAGATGTAATTAACTAACGTACCCAATATAAAATGGTTGATGCCTTACCCTAACCACACTGTTGTACTGATTAGGCGCTTTCAAGGTTACCGCTTTGTCGGTCAGCCCTTTGAGAATTTTTTACCTTCTGTCCGTTACAGTGAGTGTATTGTGAAATACACCGCCCTTTTTGCATTTGCCTGATAGCGACAAATGGTTTCTGGAGGATTTTTTGGTAGCTCCAGTAACACCAGCAAGTGAGGGAACTCACCGGTCGAATTTAACAATAAGCTCATCGTGAAGTTTTAGCAAGGCCAAGTGTGCTGAAAATATGATTTGTTTCGCTGCGTAATGTTCATACTGATCACTGGTTGATGACCAGCCTCCCATATAACGCAGGATCTTCTTGCACTCTTCTTCGTTGTCTTGCTTGACGTCCAAGAGCCGCATTAAATCCTCTATCGTTGTATAACGGAAACGGTGCGCCTGAATATCCGAAAACACCGGCTTGTCCGCATTTCCGACGGATTCAATACGAGACAAAATTTTATAAAACCCACCGATACTCAGCGGTGCAGGTCGATTATCAGAATTGAGAAACAGAAAGGCCGCAGCCCGCTGCGCATTACGCCCCCGATATCGTCGGCCCGTTTTGATATAGTGATCAATCCTCATCGCCAGCTTTTCTGAAATAGGCAACTTTCTTGAGGTCGTCTTGGCATCTGGCGGTATGCTGCGGGGATCTTCATTGAGGTATACGTTTTGATTGACCACCAGAAAGTGCAACATGCCGTAACTCACGTCCATCTCTGTCACAACAGCGTCACAACGGAGGGACAGCAATTCGCCGACTCGGATCCCTGTTTCGAAGAGCAGATTGATGATTAACCAGTTTCGTTCACGAACCCGCAACTGGAACGGATTTTTTTCATTCAATGGGTGGACCAATTCTAGCATGGCTTGTCGTTCAGTATGTGAGAATCCTTCACGTTTGGCAGGAGGAATCACCACGTAATGAGCTGCTAAAAAATCGAACAAATCTTCAATCCAGGAAAGCACTCGTATCAGATAGGGTTCCGCCTCAAGACGGGTGTCACCGTATGTTCGCGCAAGAAAGCGAAAAAAAGTCCGGAGCTCCCGGCATCGGTCCTTATAAGTATCAGCACCGACATACGGATCGTATTCATCAGGTTCCGCCCGTAAGCGGAGTTTGAACACCAGTGAATTCTGCTCAGCATATGTGAAGCCTTCGCCCGACCGGATCCGGTCAAACAAATCAATTTTTAATTCCCGTGCCCAATTCAAAATCAGTATGACGGTCCTGGCCCGACGCTGCTTTGTGCTAAAGGCCTGATTGATTATCTGTGCGAAGTAATGATTGGGTAGGATCGGAGGAAGATCATGCTCATCATCGATGAGGACTTGCCGCTCTCCATTGACCAATACTATCTGACCTAAAGCATACGTCATCTTGATACCTCCTGATGTGCTTGCCAGGACTGTAGCACTGTCTTTTGAAAAGTCAAAAAACTAAATTAAAACATGAACATACTTTTATTATGTTACAAGTATTTATTGGAAAATCCGAAAAGCAGGCCAAACAAGCACGTCATGAGGGGCGACATTGAAGGGGGGGGGAAAGTAAATAAAACTTTTATAATAATGCATGACTTTTTGACGAAAAAATCCCCGCCAAAGCAATCAAATTTTTACGTTATAAAATAAAAGGTGTAGAATCGGCAGATGTTAATTATTTGTTTGATTACACTTTTTTAAAGTAAAAAACGCAGGTAAGTGTTTGAATTCACTCATTACCTGCGTTAAATATTATACTTTTACGTTATATTATTATAAAGGTTTAAGTCAGAACGGAATATCGTCATCAAAGTCGATTGGTGGTTCCATTGGCGCGCGGTTTTGCTGACCGAAACCGCCTTGTTGTGGCTGGTTAAAGGCTTGTTGGGCTGGTGGCGCCTGGTTGTAGGCAGGTTGAACCGGAGCTTGGTTATACGCTGGTTGCTGCGGTGCCTGATTATAGGCTGGCTGAGCTGGAGCCTGGTTATAAGCAGGTTGTGCTGGCGCTTGATTATAAGCTTGCGGAGCCTGCTGATAAGCCTGCTGCGCTGGTGCTTGATTATAAGCAGGTTGCTGTTGTTGCATCGCCTGTTGCGGCCGGCCTTGTGCCATGCCAGGGGTTGGTGAAAACACAAAACCTAATTTGGCATCCAGAATTTCAATCGACAGATTTAAACCATTGGCACCCTGGAACTGACGAATACGTTGCTTGTCACCACTGATTTCAATGATGGCGCCTTCGACCAAGGCTTGTTGGTAAAACTGAATTTGAGCCGGGGCTTTGGCAAAAACGACCGCTTCGTAGTTACACCACTGCTCCATTTTTGATTCACGATCATAGTATTTCACGCCTAATCGCAAGCCAAAACCGGTCGATTCGCCAGCCTGAAATTGGGTTGCGGCTTTGTTTAATTTGCCGGTGATAGTAGTTGCCATTGCTGATTTACCTTTTATGATTGAACGTTCGCATCGGTTTCGATGATAAGCGCGGTCTGCGACCGTCAGCCTCACCAGCCCGTGCCAAATTTAGTTAATGCTTGCGGTTTACACTGCTCGCTGCCGCCAGTAAATCCTGCACCTGTTGCAGGTCAAAGGCCCCTGGCGCGACTTTTAAATAACAGCGCTGTTCAGCCACCACCACTGTCGCTTCCAGCACCCCAGAATAGGCGCTCAGCAAGCCGACTTGTTGTTTGGCTGTGGCTTCATCAGGCACCACAAGGCTGAAAGACAGCCGCTGACTGCGAGCGGGGACTGCGAGGGTCCGAGCGATTAGCAGCCATATTAAACCAATTCCGGCTGTGACCGCAAACACACTCCAACCGCCATAAGCACCAGAAATTGCCCCACCAATGACACCCCCTAAGAAGGCGCCAAAAAACTGCGCGCTGGCGTAAATCCCCATCGCCGTGCCCTTTTGCCCTGCTGGCGCTATCCGCGACACCAAGGCTGGCATACTAGCTTCCAGATAATTAAAGCCAATAAAAAATAATAATAATGCCAGTACGGTCACGCTGAGCGCCTGCTGACCAAGCATTAACAACAAACTTACAATTAGCAAGCCAATAGCGAATAAAAAATAACCTTTTTCCTGTTGTTTCCGCATGGCCAGAATCATCAGTGGCACCATCAGGATAAAAGCACCAATTAAAACAGGCAGATAGACTTGCCAGTGGCTGTCAGATGCCAGCTGTTGATCCAGCAACCGCTGCGGCACCACCACAAAGACGGCGGTTAACAATAAATGCAACACCAGCACACCGAGATTGAGCTGCATCAGTTGCGGATGGCGGAATAAATCGGCAATAAAACCCGATTTGGCCAAAGCTTCAGCGCCACTGGCCTGACTGACCGCTTTCGGCACCAGCAGACTGACAATCAACACGCCACAGACCGCCAGCCCAGCCGTAAACCAGAAAATACCACTCAGGCCGGCCTGGGCTGCGATCAACGGGCCTAAAATCATCGCCACGGCAAAACTAAGACCAATGGTCATGCCAATCACGGCCATCACTTTGGGTCTTTGCTCTTCTCGGGTCAGGTCAGACGCCAGTGCCAGCACAGCGCCGGAAATCGCCCCCATGCCCTGTAACACCCGGCCAAAAGTGACCATATAAACGGACTCAGCCAAAGCCGATACCACAGAGCCAACGGCAAACATCACCAGCCCCAGCAACATCACCTGATGCCGGCCCCAGCGATCGGACAACCAGCCCATCGGAATTTGCAGGACGGCCTGGGTCAGGCCATAAGCGCCAATCGCCAGCCCGATCCATAACGGCGAAAAACCAATCAGATCTTTGCCATAAATGGCAAACACCGGGATCAGCATAAATAAACCTAACATCCGAAAAGCGAATACCAGCGCCAGCGAGATAGCGGTACGCCGTTCCAAAGCGGTTAAATGTTGCATGAGGCCAGAATCTCAGAAACTTGAAAACGGCTCCGACACCGGAAGCCTGACAAAGGGCGGCATTGTAGCACAGCAGGCAGAGTCAGTGCAGTCGTGTCTCACCTTGCAGGCAGAAAGTCGACCATGACAGCGATGCCACTAAGCATCGCCTTGCGCTAAGGCTTGTAAAATAGCGCAATCTGGTTGTTCATTGTCGCTACACGCCAGCACTAACTGCTGTAATTGCTGTTGCATCTGCTGCAATTTAGCAATTTTATCAGTCACGTCAATCAGCTGTTGTTGCGCTAACTGCTTCACCTGCCGACTGGGTCGGCTTGGGTTCTGCCATAGCTGCAACAGCTGTCGGATCTGCGGTAACGCAAAGCCCAAACTGCGGGCCTGACGGATAAAACTCAGTTGTTGTAACTGCGCACTGTGGTACAAACGATAACCAGCAGCGCTGCGCTGACTGCCGAGCAAGCCTTGTTGTTCATAACTACGGATCATCTTGGCTGACAAGCCCGTCAGCGCTGCGGCCTGCCCTATCGTCAGCCATGGTTCGTCGCTGCTGGAGATCTTCATTTGGCCTGTCCTGTTACCGGCTGATCGACCAAGGGTAGTCTGGCCCGCCAGCGTTGTAATAACAAGGCATTGGTCACCACCAGTACACTGCTGGCGGCCATGGCGGCGCCCGCCAGCACCGGATTTAAATAGCCCAGCGCCGCCAGCGGCAAACCGAGGCCATTAAACAAAAACGCCCAGACTAAATTTTGCTGAATTTTACGATAAGTGCGCTGACAAATGTGCAGCGCCGCTGCCACTAGGGCCGGATTGCCATGGAGTAAGGTGATATCGGCGGCACTCACGGCGACCGCAGTGCCGGTTGCCATCGCCAGACCCAGATCGGCCTGTGCCAGCGCTGGCGCATCATTGATGCCATCACCGACCATGGCCACGCGATGGCCTTGTTGCTGTAACCGGGCAATCGCCTGCGCTTTGTCCGCCGGTCGCAGCGCTGCTTGCCACTGCGTGATCCCCAGGACATGAGCCACCGACGCCGCACTGGCTTCGTTATCGCCGGTCAGCATCAGCACTGTCAGCCCTTGTTGTTGCAAGGCCTGCACAGCGCCAATGGCTTCAGCTTTGAGCTGATCGGTAAAGGCAAAACCGGCCAGCAGGCTGACCGCTGCTGGGCTACTGTCGCTGGCTGGCGACCACTGCGCCAGCCAGCTGAGCGAAGCACCACTGGGCTTTTCGGCAAATGCTGGCAATCGCACAGCCAGACTTTCCAACCACTGACTACTGCCAAGCAGCAACTGCCGACCAGCCACTTCCCCTTGCAGACCTAAGCCTGCCTGCAATTGCATGCCGGTCAGTGGCAATAATGGCAGCTGTTGCTGCTGTGCCGCGGCCAATAATGCGCTTGCCAACGGATGATCGTTTTGCTGCTGCAAAGACGCCGCCCACTGTAGCGCTTGCTGCTCGCTGGAACCCAGCGTCAGCACGGATGCCAGCAGCGGTTTGCCCTGCGTCAGCGTGCCGGTTTTATCAAATACCACAGTATCAATCTGTCCGGCTTGTTGCAGTACGGTCGCATTTTTCAGCAAAATACCGCTGCGGGCCGCACTACCGGTACCGGCCATCACTGCGGCTGGCGTCGCCAACCCCAAAGCACAAGGACAAGCAATCACCAACACCGCCACAGCCGTTAAAATGGCGTGCTCCCAATCGGCAGTCGTCAGCCCCCAACCGAGCAACGTCAACAGCGCCAGCAGCAGGACCACAGGCACAAACACGGCACTGATGCGATCCACCAAGGCTTGCACCGGTGCTTTGGCGCTTTGCGCTTGTTGCACCAACTGGATAATTTTCGAAAGCACAGAAGCTGCCCCGACCGCAGTGGCGCGGATCTCCAACATCCCATCCAACGCCACTGAACCACCAGTGACTAGACTAGCGACGGTTTTAGGCTGCGGTAAACTTTCGCCACTGATCAACGCCTCATCCACCAGCGCCCGGCCCAACAAGACCACCCCATCCACCGGCAGCCGCTCGCCGGGCCACACTTGCAGCCGATCCCCGCTTTGCACCGCACTGGCACTTTGTAATTGCCATTGGCCAGGATTGGCTTGCCAGACCCTGGCTTGTGCCGGCTGCAAACTGGCCAATTGCTCCAGCGCCGCCAGCGTGCGTTTTTTCGCTTTTTGTTCCAGATATTTGCCCAATAACACCAGACTGATCACCGCAGCACTGCTTTCAAAATACAGCTCAGGCATCATCGCGCTGTTGCTATGCCGCCACCACAGATACAGACTGAGCAGATAAGCGGCACTGGTGCCGAGCGCCACCAATAAATCCATATTGCCGCTGCGCGCTTTCAGCGCCGCCCAACCGGCGCGATAAAACTGACGACCAAAATAAAACTGTACCGGCGTCGCCAATAAAAACTGCCAATGCGGCGCCAGCATCCAGTGTTGGCCCCAAAACATTGCCAGCATCGGCAATACCAACGGCAGCGTCAACAGATGACTCAGCAGCACCACAAACCAGGGCTGGCGCCAAACCGGTGTTGGCGTTGGGGCTGTGGTCAGGTTGATGTCAGACGCTGGCGTGACTGTCACTGCGCTCTGGTCCGCAGCCGCCAACCCAGGGTCAGCAACTGGCACCGCCTCCAGCAACCAATAACCGCTGGCTTTCAGTGCAGCGGCAACTTCCGTTTGACTCAGCGGACTGAGTAGCTGCAATTGCAACTGTCCCGACAGGACACTGACTTCAGCCGTCAGTACTTGCGGCAACTGCAACAAGGCCTGTTGCACCCGACGGGCGCAGGAACTGCAGCTGAGGCCACCCACTGGATAGCTGGCGCTCTGAATCACCAATGGATAACCGGCATCGGCGAGCTGCTGTTGCAACAGCGCGGCACTAAAACCCGCCACCTCCGGCAGCAAAGTGGCGCTGACGGTATTGGTTAATAGCTCGACCTGAACATCACTGAGTTGCGGTAGGGCAGCAAGCGCTTTTTGCAGCCGACCGACACAAGACATACAACGCATGCCCTCTACTTCAAAACGTAATTGCATCAAGGGGTTCCAACGGGTTTGACTGGCGATATCAACAGGGTAAAGCTTACCCACAGGGCAAGGTCAAGCAAAATATAACTGACAGCTTAATGTGATAAATCGTGGGTTGTACGCGAGCAATAAAAAAACAACGGATGGTAGGCTTCGAACCTACATACCAAGCACCCGGCGGGCCAGGTGATTGCAGCTTTACCAGTTAAGAGTACATCCGTTGTTACCTTCAGCATAACGACAACACATAGTCTTGGCAAAAAGCGCAACTGATGGTGGGCCTGGGGCACAAGGTCTGGGGCCAAAGGCCTTGAACCTCACACTCCCGACACAGCAAAATACCAATGCCGCGACGGCGATTTACCACTTAATCGTACATCAGTTGGCCACAACCAGTTGACCACAATTTGCGGTCGTTGCCAATAATGGCTGCCAGCGATACCTTGCCAAAAGATCTGTATTTATATACAGTTGATAGCCTGATTGTGTCAAAAGAAATCAGCCCGGCGGCTGATCCAAGCCGTGCCGACTGACATACACAGCTGATTGCCGTCAGAACGGTAACAGCACGCCATTTTTTGCCTCAGCTCAACCGGAACTGTGATGGACAAAATTGATATCCGGGGTGCCCGCACCCACAACTTAAAAAATATTTCGCTGCAAATCCCGCGCGACAAACTGATTGTTATCACCGGTTTATCTGGCTCCGGCAAGTCGTCACTGGCATTTGATACTTTATACGCCGAAGGCCAGCGCCGTTATGTTGAGTCCTTGTCTGCCTACGCGCGGCAGTTTTTAAGTCTGATGGAAAAACCGGATGTGGATCACATCGAAGGTTTATCTCCAGCGATTTCGATTGAGCAAAAGTCGACGTCACACAACCCGCGTTCTACCGTCGGCACTATTACCGAAATTTACGATTACCTGCGACTGTTATTTGCCCGCGTCGGTGAACCGCGCTGTCCAACCCATGATTTACCACTGACCGCGCAAACCATCAGCGAAATGGTCGATAAAGTGGTGGCCTTCCCAGAAGGCACTAAGTTAATGGTACTGGCACCTGTGGTGCAGGAGCGTAAAGGCGAGCATGTCAAAACGCTGGAAACACTGGCGGCACAAGGTTATATCCGCGCCCGCATCAATGGCGATATCTGTGACTTATCCGATCCACCAAAACTGGATTTGCATAAAAAACATACCATTGAAGTGGTGATCGACCGCATCAAGGTACGGGACGATATTAAACAGCGGCTGGCGGAAAGTTTTGAAACCGCGCTGGAACTGAGCGGTGGTATTGCCAAAGTGGCACCGATGGACCCGGAACCTGGTCAAAGCAGCGAAGAGCTGATTTTTTCCGCCAATTTTGCCTGCCCGACCTGTGGTTATTCGATGGCTGAGCTGGAACCACGGCTATTTTCGTTTAACAATCCGGCCGGTGCTTGTCAGGCCTGTGACGGCCTTGGCGTCAAACAGTTTTTTGATGCCAGCAAAGTCATCGTCAATGCCGAACTGAGCTTGTCTGGCGGCGCCATTCGCGGTTGGGATAAACGCAATTTTTATTATTTTCAGATGCTGAAATCGCTGGCCGAGCATTATGGTTTTGACGTGGATGCGCCTTTTGCCAGCCTGAAAAAAGAGCAGCAGCAGGCTATTTTGCATGGCAGTGGCCGCAAAGAAATTGAATTTAAGTACCTGAATGATCGCGGCGATATTGTGCTGCGCAAACATCCGTTTGAAGGCATTTTGCCCAATATGGACCGCCGTTATCACGAAACGGAATCGATGGCGGTACGCGAAGAACTGTCGAAATATCTGGCCAGCCAATGTTGCCCGGTTTGTGACGGCTCGCGGCTGCGGGAAGAAGCGCGCCATGTGTTTATCCATCAGACCACCATAGCTCAGGTGGTCGAGATGTCGATTGGCGACTGTTATCAGTATTTCCAGCAGCTCAGCCTGCAGGGGCAAAAAGCGCAGATCGCGGAAAAAATATTAAAAGAAATTCAGGACCGACTGATGTTTTTAGTCAATGTCGGGCTGAATTATCTGAATTTATCCAGAAGCGCCGAAACGCTATCCGGCGGTGAAGCGCAGCGGATCCGGCTTGCCAGCCAGATTGGCGCCGGTTTAGTCGGCGTGATGTATGTGCTGGATGAACCTTCGATTGGTTTGCACCAGCGCGACAACGACCGGTTATTGGGCACCCTGACGCATTTACGCGATTTGGGTAATACCGTGATTGTGGTTGAGCACGACGAAGATGCCGTGCGATTGGCCGATCATATTATCGACATCGGCCCAGGCGCAGGCGTGCATGGCGGTGAAGTAGTAGCGCAAGGCACCCTAGCCGATATCGAAGCGGCGGAAGCTTCGCTGACCGGCCAGTATTTATCCGGTCGGCGCAAAATTGCCGTGCCTGCAACCCGGCATAGCGGCAAAAAAGGCAAATCACTCAAAGTGTTGGGCGCCACCGGCAATAACTTAAAAAATGTCGACCTGGAAATACCATTTGGCGTGATGACCTGTATCACAGGTGTTTCTGGCTCCGGTAAATCTACCCTGATTAACGACACCCTGTTCAGAGTCGCGCATAAAGTGCTGAACAAAGGTGAAGGCGACGATCCGGCGCCACACCGCGCTATTGAAGGTTTGGAGCATTTTGATAAATGTGTCGATATCGATCAAAGCCCGATTGGTCGCACCCCAAGATCGAACCCGGCGACTTACACCGGTATTTTTACTGCGGTGCGGGACTTATTTGCTGGCACCCAGGAGGCGCGGTCGCGCGGTTATCAGGTCGGCCGTTTTAGCTTTAACGTTAAAGGCGGCCGCTGTGAAGCTTGTCAGGGCGATGGCGTGTTAAAAGTCGAAATGCACTTCTTGCCGGATGTGTATGTGCCTTGTGATGTCTGTCACGGCAAACGTTATAACCGCGAAACGCTGGAAGTGAAATACAAAGGCAAAAACATTCACGAAGTGTTGGAAATGACAGTCGAAGATGCACATGCCTTCTTCGAAGCCATTCCGGCCATTGCCCGCAAGTTAAAAACCCTGATGGACGTTGGTTTGACCTATATCCGATTGGGTCAGTCCGCCACTACGCTGTCGGGCGGTGAAGCGCAGCGGGTCAAGCTAGCGCGCGAACTGAGTAAACGTGATACCGGCAAAACCTTGTATATTCTGGATGAGCCGACCACGGGCCTGCATTTTTATGACATTCAGCAACTGCTGAACGTGCTGCATAAGCTGCGCGATGCTGGTAATACCATTGTGGTGATCGAGCATAATTTAGATGTGGTGAAAACTGCCGACTGGATTGTCGATTTAGGTCCGGAAGGCGGCTCTGGCGGCGGTGAAATTCTGATTGCCGGTACGCCAGAACAAGTTGCGGCTTGCGAGCAGTCTTACACTGGTCAGTATTTACGGCCGTTATTGGCGAAATAAACTGATTGTTGGACACCAAGTGTTGGACGTCCAACGTGTGACGTCCTACCTAGCTATCCATGCTCGAACCTGGCGCGGTCGTCTGACAGACATACTCCCCTTCATTTTAAACGCCCACAATTCACAGTGCCGCGAAACCCTGGCCGCGACTGTTAAATAAGCACAGTAAATGTCAATTTTATTTACATAAAATGCATTTAGAAACACACCAACCATCTTAAACATTTGATTTATATTGTTAATTATTCATGGCATTATTTTTGCTTACGGCACAATCTTTTTTGTATAAGGCAGTACCTTCGATGAAAACCATCTTCTGCAGTATCGCGGCGCTATTAGCATCATTATTGTTCACGACCACAGCATCAGCCGGACTGATCCAATATCAGGGTTATAGCCGCGCTGACAATAGCAATGTGGTGCAAGGCGATGGAATGGAATGGCTGCAATGGAGCAGCACCAAGGGCTTGAGTATAGATTCCGCTTTACAACAATATAGTGCTCAAGGCTGGCGTCTGGCCAGCAATACCGAAATGACGATGCTTTTTAATCGCTTTCAATTTGGTAAAACCAACTGGCATGCGCAAGAAACAGTGCAACAAAGTGTTGATCAGCCCTGGACTGCCAACGAAAACTCTATTCACCGGGATTTTCTGACGTTGTTTGGTCACAGCCAGTTTTTCCCACACAATAATAACGATCCACATGCCGGTGTTTTCGCGCTCTATGGCAGTGATGCCAATCAGAATGGCTTGTACAACCTCGCCAGAGTCTTTGAAGACTGGTCACTTATTTCCCAGGGGATTGAACATCGCGGCGCTCACAATGCAATGCTGTTTGAAGATTTGTACCGCAGCAATTTTAACTCAGGCAATGTCGCTGTTGCGCTGGTGCGCGGCCATGCCAGCCAGGTGACAGCACCAGGCAGTGCCGCACTGATGCTGCTGGCACTCACTTGCCTACTGTTAGGTCGTCGGCGCTAACACCAGAAAATTGTCGGCCAAGACGCTCCGGCGCTCTCCTACACGCGGCCACTGAAACACTTGTTCCAGTGGCCGCGGACATCGTAGCCCGATCGCACTCATCCATTCATGTCTGCACTTCAGTGGGGAATTGCTGGCGACACCAGAGATAACCCAACCCCAGGCTCTGCGCATGGTCAGTGGCAGCAACCGCAAAAATTGGTCATTGTGGTAAATCAGGCAACTGCCAGCAACGGAAATGGAGTCCGGTATTTATCATACTGCTATTGCATCGAGACAGGATAGTCCTGGCCATCTTGCACAGTCGCCACCACTTCCAGTTGCAGCTGACGCCAAACAATGAAATATTGGTTTATCCATTTCGGGCGCGAAACAAGGATTACCAACAGTCGCGTCATTTCATAAGGAAAGTTGCATGGCACATCAATGGCGTTTTTTTCGTTCTGGTGGTTTTGACCAGGTCAAGCTGGATCGGATTGAAGACTGGCAACAGTTGTCGAGCCTGGATCCCAAGTTATGGGCAGCGCTGAGCTGCCCGGTCAAGGGTCTGGAATTTGATGAGCGCACCCTGCACTACCTGGACGGCGATAACGATGGCCGGGTGCGGATTGATGAAATAAAAGCGGCGGTGAGCTGGGCGCTTGATATGTTGCAACAACCTGAAGTGTTACTCAGTGGCACCGGGTTACCACTGGCCGCCATCAATACCCAGCATCCAGCCGGACAGAAACTGGCCGCCTCAGCGCGACGGATGCTACAAAATCTTGGCAAAGCTGACGCCACTGCGCTCAGTGTGGCTGATACCGCCGATTTGGCACTGATTTTTCCGGTGCATCAACTGAATGGCGACGGCATTATCACCGCAGAACTGGCGGCGCAGACTTACCCGGAGCAGAATGCGGTCGCGACGCTGGTAAACACATTACTCGAGCTTGGCCTCAGCAGCACCGATCGCAGTGGTGCTGCAGGCATAGATCGGGCACAGCTCGAAACCTTTGTAGCAGAAGCCACAGTCCTGACCGAATGGCAGCAGGCAGGCAACGCCGTCAGTACAGTGCTGGGCCCAGCGACAGCCGCCATTTATCCGTTGGTGATGGCACTGGATGCCAAAGTCAGTGACTTTTTTGTCCGTTGCCAACTCGCCGCTTATGACGATAATGCTAGTACTGCACTCAATGGTACGGCAGAAGATTATGCCGCCCTGTCGCGGCAGTTATTATCCCAAGCATCCAGTGATAGCAGCTATCTACCGCTGGCGCGGGTCAGTGCCAGTGGTGAATTGCCGCTACAACAAGGGGTGCATCCTCACTGGGCCGATCAGTTGGCGGCGCTGCAAGCAGAACTGAGCGCTGTGGCTGACAGTGGCTGGCAAGGCAAAACCTGTATCAATCGCCATGACTGGCAACAACTGAAAGCCCGCTTACAACCTTATACCGATTGGCAGGCACAACAACCAAACAACCTGGCGACTACCCTGGAACCTGCAGTGCTCACGGCTTGCCTCGATAGCAGCACGCTGCAACAGGCTTTTGCTTTAATAGACGCGGATTTGGCGCAACAAGCGGAAGCCGAAGCTGTGCTGGATGTCGACAAACTGATCCGTTATCAGGCTTATTTACGCGACTTATTGCATAACTTTGTCAGCTTCGAGCGTTTTTACGGTTTGCAGCAACCGGCTATTTTCCAAAATGGCCGTTTGTACATTGATGGTCGCAGCTGCGATTTATGCCTGAACGTCAATGACGCCGCGAAACATGCCAAGCTCGCAGGTTTAAGCGGCATGTATTTACTGTACCTGGATTGTGTTCGCGCCAGCGGTGAGAAAAAGTCGGTGGTGGCCAGCATGACCGCTGGTGATGCCGGCAATCTGATGGTTGGCCGCAATGGTGTCTATTACGACAGAGCAGGCACTGACTGGGACGCCACTGTCACGCACATTGTTGCCAATCCGATCAGTATCCGCGAAGCTTTTTATACCCCTTATCAACGGATTGGCCGGATGATTTCTGACCAGATCCAGAAATTTGCCGCCGCTAAAGATAAAGATATTGAAACTAAAAGTGCTGCCGGCGTTGGGGATGCGGCCAAGCTGGCCGATACCCCTGCCCCAAAAGCTGCCACGCCCGCACCTTTTGATGTGGCGAAATTCGCCGGGATCTTTGCCGCCATTGGCTTAGCCATCGGCGCTATTGGTACCGCACTGGCCGCCGTGGTCACTGGCTTCCTCAGCCTGGTGTGGTGGCAGATGCCGCTGGCGCTGCTGGGCGTGGTGCTGTTTATTTCTGGCCCTTCCATGCTGCTGGCCTGGTTTAAACTGCGCGCCAGGAATCTGGCACCCTTGCTGGATGCCAATGGCTGGGCGGTGAATACCAATGCCAAACTCAGTATTAAATTTGGTACCAAACTAACGGCATTAGCTCATTTACCGAATGGAGCCAGTCGTTCGCTGGCCGATCCCTTTGAACAAAAAAGCCAGGCCAGACTTTGGCTGGTGCTGCTGATTATTGCGGTAGTGGTTTGGGTATTTTGGCGACAAGGCTACGTTGGCGCAGGCTTGCAAGCGCTGTTCGGCGCGGCATAACCTTGTCAGCAGCACAGGTTGAACCGGCATTCGGCCGGTTCATCCTACTCATATTGCTAGATTTTTTGCGTTTGCAAAAAGCTATCCACTTGCGGTGGAATCCGGTTGATCCGCTCTAACAGACGTTCAATGCCAGCTGCAGCGGCCTGATACGCCGTTTTCACCGGCTTGGAACTGGCGGCAGCGGCTTTTTGTTGCAACAAAGCTGCGGTTTTGGCATCACGGCCCGCCCCCAGGATGGAAGCGTCAAAGCCGTTGCGGCGCAGCGGATCTAATCGCTCATCAAAGGCTGACTGGTGTTGCAGATAAAACTGATAAGCCAGCTCGGTATGCTCGTTTGCCACTCGATTGAGTAAATCCGGCGCCCATTGTTTTGGCGTCAGGTCGGCTAAGCTCAGCTCCAACGCTGCCTTGGCCAATTGCACATCTTTCACCGAAGCTAACGCCCCCAATAATCGACGTTTTTCGGTGCTATTCTTGCTCGCCACAGCCAGTGCTTTGAGCGTGGCAAAATCATCGGCATTGGCATTTCTACCAATCACCCCCAAGACCACACTGTATAAATCGCCCGGCAAGGCGTTTTCATCCGGCTGGGTTGCATGATGACGAGCGGCAAAACGGCGACGTGCTTCTGCCAACACAGCGCTATCACCCAAATTGGCCAGGGTACGGATCAGCGTGCTGCGTAAAATGCTGGTATTGTCAGATTCAGCTGGCTGTTTTTCCCAGCCGACTTGGCTAAACATGGCCTGGGCTTTTTGCAGTGCCCAGCGTTTAAAGGCTGCTTCACCCGCTAACCCTTCATACATATAAGCCAGACCGTTCAGCTGACCGACCACTTCGACTGCAATCATTGGATTGGCATCCGCTGGCACTTGTTGTAGCAACGACAGGAACTGCTGCAATGAGGTATAGCTGGCATAACTCAGCGCCTGACTGTCTTTTAACAAGCCTAACTGATCAACCGGCGCTAAACTGGCGAAATTGCTGGTCAATTGTTGTAACAGCGCATCACTATATTGCACGCGGTAATAACCAGTCTGACCGGCATTCACCGTGACAGCACCACAACCTGGTAAAGTCATTTGTTGCGGTGCAGCGCCACGAATTTCGGCACGACCAGGCGCTGAACCCAGCACTTGGGCTGTCACCGGTACTGTCCATTGCTGCGGTTTTTTCGATACCTCGTCCAAGCCAAAGCGACTTTGTTTTAATGTGAGTTTAGTACTGCCTTGCTGGCATTCTGCACTGAGCACTTCAATCAGCGGCACGCCACTTTGATGGGTAAAGTCTTTGGCAATGGTTTCCACTGGCCGGCCAGAGGCCTTGGCGAGCGCCTGCCACAGGTCGTTGGTGACGGTATTGTTATATTGGTGCTGCTGCATATAAGCGCGCACCCCGGAACGAAAAGCCTCTTCACCTAAATAAGCTTCCAGCATGGTAATGACTGACAAGCCTTTAGCGTAAGTAATGCCATCAAAAGCGGCATTGGCCTCTTCCAGATTTCGCACCGGTTGCACCACCGGATGGGTGGTTTGTTGCGCATCTTGCGCCATCGCATAGTTGCGCGAAGCAACCGCCGATAATTCTACCTGCCAGGCCGGATTAAATTTTTGACTGGCTTTGCTTTCCATCCAGGAGGCAAAACCTTCATTCAGCCATAGATCGTCCCACCACTGCATAGTGACAATGTTACCAAACCACTGGTGTGCCATCTCATGCGCCACCACAGCGTAGACATTCTGTTTATTGCTGGTGGTGGAAAACTGCGGATCCAACAGTAACGTATCTTCGAAATACATCACCGCGCCCCAGTTTTCCATCGCGCCAAAACCACCAGCCCCTGGCACCGCAATATGGTCCAGCTTCGGCAGCGAATACTTGATGCCAAAGTAGTCGTTATAATAATCCAGCAATTGATACGAGGCATTCAGCGCATAAGTGCCTTTGACAGCATCGCCTTTTTTCGCCACCACGCCATGTTCAATGCCGCCAGAGCGACCAGAAATGCGCTCGTAATCACCAGCACCGACATACAGCAGGTAACTGCTCATTTTCACGCTGGGAGCGAAATCAACCCGGGCCCGGCCGTCCGGCAATGGCTGACGTTGCCGCTCCGGCATATTAGAGAGGGCCATCTGACCTTGAGGTTCAATGATGCTGATATTAAAGATGGCTTTATGCGCCGGTTCATCCCACATCGGCGCTAACTTACGGGCATCACCGGGTTCAAACTGGCTGGAGAGCATCCGGCCTTTGCTGCCATCAGCTTTGGTATAGTCAGTGGCAAACAACCCCGCCGACTGCTCATAAATTTTGCCATGATAGCGCACTTTTAACAGATGTTTGCCCGGACTCAATGGCGCTTTAAAGTGCACCCGCTGCGTGGCTGGCACCACTTCAGCCGCCACAGTTTTACCATCGATGCTGGCATCCATCACCGTTAAGTCCAGTGCATTCAGCACCAGTTCTGGCAGCGCTTGACTGGCAGTAAAATGCAGTGTCAGTTCACCCTGAAAAGTCAGTTTCTCCAGATCCGGATCGATCGTTAGGTGATACACCTGTGGAGTGGCGCCTGCCGGCAACACATCCCGCTCCGATGGCTGGCTAGCCAGCGCTGGCACTGTGGCAAATAACAAAGCAGCGCTGATGGCAAAAGCCAGTCGTTTTTGTTGGAATAAAGCACGCATCTTGTTGGAATTCCTTGCTGGATCAATCCACTGCCTACAGCGGCAGCAGCAATGTAGTTAACTTAATGAAAAATAAATGTGGCGTCACCTGCTTTTTAGACATTGGGCCCCGAACTGCGCCCAATAGATGTCTTTTTGCGACCATAAGATGATGGCCCTCTGAAACTGACTTTTGCTGACGCTCACATCGTTCTGGTTTAGGTCGGTCTTGCTCTGAGGCATCAGCGGGTGTTGACGATCCCTCGGTAGACTTGTGGCGACATCCCAATATTTGCTTTAAACACACGGCAAAAATGGGATTGATCAGAGAAGCCGGACAAAAAGCCAATTTCAGGCAGAGGGATATCAGATTGCAATAAATAATAAGATGATTTTAACAAGCGGTTCCTTTGCACTAACTTACTAAAAGTAGCGCCATGCTGCAGCAACTTACGCTGTAAGCTGCGGCTCGATAGATGCAGACGACCGGCAATCTGTGGCAGGCGGGGACTGAATAGATCATCAAAGCCGATAGCACGGGCTACATGCTGTAATTCAGTGGGGAAGCTGGCATATAACTGCTCTTCAGCCGTATTGGGCAATGATGAATGTTCTGGCGGCACCAGCAACCACCTTTGCCATTGAAAGTGCCAGGCGCGTGGTTTAACGGCACCATCGGCCAGCATCAATGGTTCAGCAACAGCGTCCAGTTGAACCTGCACAGCGCCGGATTGTTTTAACAAAGATTTCAATACGCCCATCACCGCCATATCTTCTGCTAATGTTGGTGGTATATGGTTCTGACTCTTATGTTCAACAATAAATGAATTGCTCGTGCTGGAGATGATATTCATGTAGTGTTCTGAATGAATATATCGCTCTAAGCGTTGCCAACGCTGAAGCAAATTTTCAGGCGTTGCCTGATATAACAAGGCTGCAAGGCATGGATTATTTTTGTAATATTCAACACCAGCATCTTGTTGTAATAAAAATTCCACCCCTGCTTTCGACACAATCCCCTCCAGTAAATGTCTTTTCAGCTCAAGTGGGATTAGCGCTAAAGCATAGTCATCCGAACTGATGCCCGGCAGATTATTTGGTGCTACACCTTGAATGAACGCACTTTTCATCAGAATATTTATCATCATCCGACTGGCAAAATTCTGCATATTATCGAGACTCCTGCCCCAAATCCTGGCTAAATTTACCGATTACACAGCCAAGCAGCGGGATCTTTTGCAAGCTAGCTGGCGCCAGTCTCACCAGCCAAACCACCAGACTGAACCACACGAATTTACCTGCGGCGACTGCGAGCACCACTTCGTACCAGGGTAAGCCGAGCGACAACGCCATGAGCACCGTCAGCCGTGGTGGCGTTGGCAGCAATGACAACACCAGCAGCAACCAACTACCCCATGCCAGCATCTGCTGTTGGATATCCAGTTGAAAACCTGCCACCGACCAGGATGCTGTGTTGAGGTTGGCCGCCAGAAAACTTTCCAGTAGCTGTGCCAACACCGCTAACATTGCGGCTCCGCTGGCTGCAGCCAACACAAATGCCAGCACGATCTGCCGGCTGCGCTGTGGTTGCAGTAACGTCAGGAGAATGACTGAACTTTGGGTGGGTAGTGCCGGAATAAAGAAGTCACCGACTGCAGCCAGTGCCAGCAACCAGATACTACGCGCCTGGCCGCCATGCGTTAAGGTCCATTGATAAATCCGCCGCCCCCATCCTGGTTTGTCAGTGGTCATGGGATTACCTTTTGAGCAATAAATTTTCAACGGTATTGGGCAGCAGGCAACGTAATGCCATCATCCAGCAGACTTTATCAATGCAAATTTCGGTTTGCCCCCGGGCAATCCCATGTATCACTTCGGCCGCAGCCTGTTGCGGTGAAATTTTGCCGTCCCCGCGGCCACGGGTCATATCGGTATCCACCAGCGTCATAATCACTTCACTGACCAACATCCGGCTCTGATGTTGTCTGGCTTGTTCGCGCAGGCATTTCACATAAGTGCGTAAACCTGCTTTTGCCGCGCAATAAACCGGCGATGATTGTTTGGGAGCGACCGCCAGACCTGAGGTGATAAAGGCCAGCTTTCCCTGTCTGGCATGCAAACGCTCTAGCAGGTAAGGAGTCAGTAGCACCGGGGCCGTCAGATTAATACTGATTTCATCTTCACTGCTGCAAGGCAGCCGCTCTGGTAAAAACAAGTTCCGTGGCTGCTGCAAGCCGGCATTGTGAATGACGATATCAAAATTATAATCGGCCAGTTGCTGACCAAGCTGATGGCTTTGTTGCGTCCTGGCAAAATCGGCCACCAACCACTGCACTTCAGGTGCCGCTTTGGCGGCCGCAGCAACACTCTCAACGCTCCGGCCAGTCGCCACCACCCGATAACCCTGCGCTTGATATTGCTTTACCAGTTCCGCACCAATACCGCGGGTCCCCCCGGTGATCAAGACTTGTTTGAGCTGTTCCATTTCCGTTCTCCCTCACGGTCATTGGCTGCTGCCGCCGCAAAACATGGTGTTATCCTGCACTATGTCACGGCCAATTGATTGAATAAATACGCCAATCTGGCCAGTCATCACAACAGCGACTCGACCACCGCCCTCCCTGAGTTCAGTCTGGGCTTAACAACAACCGCGCCTGCTGTTTATAGGCATCGCCAATGTTGATCCTCATCTGGTTCGTCAACTGCAACTGATGACTGTCACGGCTGATCACCTGACTGGCAGCCACCAGATAAGATTTATGCACCTGGACAAAAGCCGCCGCATCCAGTTCAGCCCGTAGTTGTTTTAACGTACTAGTGACCAGCGTCATCCGTTCGCCTTGCCAGACTTTGACGTAATTGCCGTAACTTTCAAAACAACAGATGCTGGCCAGTTCAAAGCGACGCAGCTCACGTTCCACTTTCAGGATGATATAATCTGGCGGTGCGACCGGCCGAGGTGCGACCGGCAGGACCGTTTCCGCCGTCAGCGTTGGTAATAGCAACCGACGCCGCACTTTGAGCAGCGCCTGCGACAGCCGCTCAGCGCTGACCGGTTTTAATAAATAATCCGCCACATCCAGTGCAAAGCCTGTCAGCGCATGTTCGGCATAAGCACTGATAATCACCACCTGTGGCGGCTGCGCCAGCAGACCCAGCATCTCCAGCCCGGTCAACACGGGAAGTTGAATATCCAGCAACAACAGATCGACCGGCTGCCTGGCCAGCACAGCTAGCGCCTCAGCCGCACTGTAGCACTGCGCCACCACCTGTACCTCGGACTCCTGCGCTAAATGATGTAATAACACCTGATGCGCCAAAGGTTCATCATCCAGCATTAAAATCCTCAACATGGCTCCAGCTCCAGTTGCAACTCCGCCAACCAGCCATCGCCTGTAGCGGCACTTTGTAATACAAAATCACTGCCAAAATGCAGTTGCAAACGCCGGGTTAAATTGGCAAGCCCAACACCAGCAACCTGTCCAGCGGCCGACTGCGCGCTAAGACTATTGCGACAACTAAAATACAAGCGCTGCTGCCTGACGCTCACACTGAGTTGGATCCAGCTTGACGTAGTACAGCTTTCCACCCCATGTTTATAGGCATTTTCCAGCAACATAATCAGCAACAGCGGTGGCAACTGCCAGTGCCCGGCATCGGTTGGGAAATCGACACTAATGTTGGTTTTATTGCTGACCCGCAGTTGTTGTAACGCCAGATAATGCTGTAAATACGCCAACTCCTGCGCCAGCGTCACCCGGGCTTGCGGCCCCTGATACACCACATAACGCAATAAGTCCGCCAGCCGCAACACCAGCTCAGGTGCCTGGTCGGATTTGGTTAAACACAGGGCATAGAGGTTATTTAAAGTATTAAATAAAAAATGCGGATTAATTTGTTGCTGTAATAGCTGCAATTCAGTGTGAATTTGCTGATGCTGAATTTGCGCCAGCCGGCGTTCCTGCTGCTGCCGCTCAAAAGCCAGAATCACTGGTGTGCTGAGTAACCACTGCAGAAACATAAAGTTAAGATTGTAGATATCAAAGGGATCATGGTTGCCAGCTGGCACTGCCGGCACCTCAACCTGATTCATCGGTAGTTGCAGCAATAGCATGGCCAGCGGCGCATAACAGAGCAACATCAGGCAGAGACTCAGTAGGATATAAGGCAGTAAACCATGCCGCGCTAACAGGCGCCGCATCAGCCAATAACGGTTGAACCAATAACAGCCAAAGATCACCGCAGCCGTCAGTAACAATTGCCATAGATAGTGCAACAACAACCAGGGATGAGCCAAAATCCGCGTTTGATCCAGTTGCACCGGGATAGGTTGCTCTGCCAATCCGGGCGGATGCGACACCAACAGCAGCGCCCAACTCAGCGCCCACAGCAGCAGCGCCAGCAACAACATGGCATCCAGTGACCACAGCCAGCGTATTTTCAGGTTTTGCTGCAACTGCCGCTGATAGCCCAGATGTAGCCAATACAACAGACTGAGCCCCAGCACCAGCCACCAATCATTGCGACTAAATACGGCCCAGTTGCTGCCATACAACAACAAGGCCGGATACAAGGCCATGCTCAGCAACCACACCACAGCAACAATCGACAGCAATCCCTTGCCGGGTGCAGACTGCTGCCAGCACCAGCCAACCAGGCCTTGCGCCAGTAACAGCGGCAACCATTGCAGCGCCAATAGGGCCAGTTCTACCCAGCCAAAGCTTTGGGCTGGCGTGCTGGTCGGGTTCGTTGGTTGCAGCAAAGGCCAAAAACTCAGCCACAAAGCAGCCAACAGCACGGGCAGCAAAGGTAATAACACTGCACTCTGGTCGTGATTGTCAGCCAGCAGTGCCCTGTCACGGCGCAAAGTCTGCCGCACCGCATCGATTGCTGTGCTCATCAGGGGACGGTTCATCAGTTGGCTCCATTGCATCTGGTTATGCTGCCTGTGTTGCCGACACTTGTCATCTGGCAATGGACAAAAACCTGCTTTTGGCTGACGAAACCAGCCAGCGACTGCTGGTCATCGCAGTGACAGGGTTGGTCATTGCTTGCTTGTCACTGACCGGTCAGCACTTTAGCCTCAGCAGCTCTCATCTTCAGCGTCGAAGGACCTCCCATGCTGCATATTCACCAACTAACAAAAACCTATGCCGACGGCACGGCCGCCTTGCGCCAACTCAATCTCAGCGCCGGTGCCGGCATCTTTGGTTTACTTGGCCCCAATGGCGCCGGTAAATCCAGTTTGCTACGTACTATTGCCACCTTACAGGCGGCGGACAGCGGCGATATTCAATTTAATCAACTGGATGTGCGGCAACAGCCCGCCTTATTGCGGGCGCAGTTGGGCTATTTACCGCAGGAGTTTGGCGTCTATCCGCATATGTCCTGTTTCGCTTTACTGGAACATATTGCCATCTTAAAAGGCTTGACCGACCGCCACAGCCGTCGCCTACAGATTGCCCAGTTGCTGGCGCAGACCCATTTAACCGCAGTCGCCGATAAAACAGTGGCGCATTTTTCCGGCGGGATGCGGCAGCGTTTTGGTATCGCCCAGGCGCTACTCGGCGCGCCACAACTGCTGATCCTGGACGAACCCAGCGCTGGACTGGATCCGCTGGAACGGCAGCAACTGCATAATTTATTAGCTGAAATCAGCCAGCAACGGCTGGTGATTTTATCCAGCCATCTGGTGGATGACATTGAACAGTTGTGCCCAGCAGTGGCCATTATGCTGGCTGGTCAGATTGTGCTGCAGGGCCAAACACAACAGCTGATTGAGCCGCTGACCGGTTCGGTTTGGCTCTATTGCGGCAGCTTGCCTGCACTACCACCGCAGGCCAGCATTTTGCAACGCAGTTTTTTACGTGGTATCGAACAACACCGTATTTATGCAACGCAATGCCCTGGGCCAGGTTTTGTAAGCACAGCACCGTCTTTGCAAGACCGTTATTTCCTGACGTTAGCCCAGTCGACGTCACTGGAGACCAAGGAGCGCACACAATGATACTGACTCTTTGGCGCAACGAATGGCAATTTTACCTGCGTCAGCCCTTGTGCTGGCTGGCACTGCCGCTGGCCGTCGCTTTTACGGTGCTGCTGATCCTGACCCAGCCCGCGCTGAGTCCACAGCCGCACAAGGAGTTGCTGTTTAACCACAGCAAGTTACTGATGCTGGTGCACCCTTTGTTGCTTGGTGCATTGGCACCACTGGCATTTTATCGCGACTCGCAGCACAACATGCTGGCACTGATTGCCGCCACACCGCTGACACGCTGGCAATGGGGGCTGAGCCGGGCTGGCGCCTTGTTGCTGCTGGTGTTTGCGCTGCAAACTGGCCTGACGGTGTTGATCACTGCGGTGGCTGAACTGAACCTGGCAACACAGGCTAGCACCAAACCCGCAACAACCTCATTATGG
Organism: uncultured Rheinheimera sp.; assembly: GCA_964525695.1. Lineage (GTDB taxonomy): Bacteria > Pseudomonadota > Gammaproteobacteria > Enterobacterales > Alteromonadaceae > Pararheinheimera. The sequence continues at coordinate 55,275 of CAZGHW010000015.1, forward strand.
CCGCTGGCATTGCAACTGCTGCTGATGCAACAATTACCAGCGCTGCTGTTGTTAATCGCGTTGCAACTCTGGTGCAGCCAACAAAGCCAACAGTTGGGCTGGAGCTGGTTACTGACGCTGTGCTGCTGGCTGGGATACATACTGCTGGCCGCTGGCACTGGTTCGCCCCTAATGGCGCAGGGCCAGCACTGGTCGCCCTGGCTGAGCCAAGCGATGTACTGGCTGGATCCCTATGCGCTAACCCCTTGGCTTGCGCAGATGCAACCAGGCGATACCGGTTTGAGCCTCGATGTCTGGCTAAACCGGCTGCTGATGCTCGCTCTGGCAGCGCTGTTCGGCTGGCGGGCATTCGCGGCCGCTGCGGTCAAAGGAGCCCAGTGCCAGCCAGCCAAGGCACAGCGTTTGCCAGCCAGCCCAACTTTATCAGTGGACCACAGAGCGCAGATCAGCTCAGTCGCTGTCATGCCTGTGATAGCCATTCGTGCCTGGCCTGCCTTTGTCAGTTTGCTCAGCATGCAAAGTCAGCAATTGTTGCGACAGCGCAGCAGCCTGCTGGCGCTACTGCTGCTGATAGGCCTAATATTCAGCGAGGTGCTGACCAGCACTGGTTTTGCCGAACCAATGAGCCAACTGCTCCCAACCAGTCGCGATGCGCTGAACCAGGTGAACTGGGATATCCTGCCCAGGTTTGGCCTGCTACTCATTTGCTTTTGGGCCAGCCAGTTGTGTTGGCTGAACCGGCAACAGCGCTGCGACGGCCTGATCGCGGCCACGCCCCAGTCCAGCTGGCTGCTATTAAGCAGTCAGTTGGTCACACTCTGGCTGCTCAGTTTGGCAGTCATAGTGCTGAGCCTGGCGGCAGTCGCGCTGGCGCAACTGCTCAGCGGCAGCCCACTGCAGGGGATGGAATATCTGCAACAGGGTTTACTTCAACTGCTGCCGCTCTGGTTATGGGGCATGTTGGCACTGGCTTGTCATGCGCTCGTCGCCAATGCACTAAGGGCGAATGTACTGGTCGCGGCGCTATTGGCGCTGGCCATCTCCCCGCTACCGGGGATGTTGGGACTGGAACATCCACTATGGCAACTTGGCCACACTAACTTACAGATGCCGGATGCGCTCTGGGGTTATCAGGGGTCGACTATTGGCACTGCTGCGCACTGGGGTGGCGATTGGCGCCAGGGTGGCTACTGGCCTTATCTGCTGTTCTGGGGTCTACTGACGCTGGCGCTGTGGTTGTGGGCTTTGCCACGTTTTCATCGCGGTAGCGGCACTACTTCTGATGTCAGCCTTGGTCACCAGCAAGCACGCTGGACCCTGCTCCCTTCGATGCTGCTGATATTGGCGGCCAGTCAGGGCTGGTTTATTCACCACCAGTTACAACAAGCTGGCGCTTTACAGACGGTCACCGATCGCCACAGCTGGCGGGCGGCCTATGAACGGCAGTATCAGCACTGGCAACAACAACCACAACCGGTGCTGAGCAAAGTCGCGTTAGCGGTTGAATTAATCCCGACCCAGCATCTGGCCCACATTCAGGCCGACCTAACCCTGACCAATCCGCATGCCCAACCCATCACGCAATTATTACTGGGCTGGCCTGATCCGACCTTCCGGCCGGCAGATTTGCAACAACTGAGTGTGCGCCAAGGCAGGTTGCAACAACAGGATAAGCAACTGCAGCAATTTATCTATCAGTTCGAGCACCCCTTGCCGCCTGGTGCCAGCACCAGCTTATCGTTGCAATTGCAGATCCGGCAAACTGGCCTGGCGCCACTGCAGTTTCAGCAAATGATCCGGCCTGACTTCAGTTATCTGCGTCTATGGCAGTTGCTACCACAAGCAGGTTTTATCAGCGAATTAAGGTTAAAAGACGCGCAAATCCGGGCGCAGTATGGCCTGGCACCACTGCCGGAGCACGAACTGAAACCTTCGGTACAATCTGCCAGCGCCACCCCAGCCAGCGCCCGCTATGACTGGGTTCAGCTCGATACCCAGCTCAAAGTGCCAGCCGGTTATCAAGGTATTGCTGCTGGCAAATTGCTGCGTCAATGGCAATCCGGGCCAGCGCAGCGCAGTTTTCACTACCGCACCAGTGCGCCCATCCGCAATATCCCTGCGGTGATCGTAGTGCCATGGCAGCCACAACAGGCGCAGGTGGCAGGCGTGGACCTGGCGATTTACAGCCCTTATTACAATGCCGCCACCGACCTGACCTGGCAGGCATTGCGCCAGACCATGGACTGGTTCACCCAGCAAATTGGCACTTTGCCAGGCGAGTCGCTGAAGCTGGTGATGGCACCTGATGTCGGCGCTTCCGGTTATGCACTACCGCAACTGGTGCTGATCAATCATCGGGTAGGTCTGCGCGCTCTACCGGCACCTGGCGCTGGCTTTAGTCAGGTCTACCGGCGCGCTGTGCATGAAATGGCGCACCAGTGGTTTGGCCATGGTATCGGCAACGGCGTGCCGGGCGATGGCACCTTACTGATCGAAGCGCTGGCCAAATATGCCGAACTGGTGTTGCTGGAACAACACTATGGCAACGCCGCCATGCAAGCACTGGTCGACTATGAACGGCAACGTTTCATGCGCGCACATGCCAATAGCACCGGCCAATTGGAAAACCTGCTGGATGCCGCTGAAGGCCATGATCAATATTCACGAGCCACCCTGGTGTTCGCCCGCTTACGCACTGCACTGGGGGATGCCGTGATTACGGCGGCGCTGCACCAACTGTGGCAGCAACATCGTTACCCGGCACAGCCAGCCAGCGCGATGGACTTTGTCCGGTCCCTGTTGGCGCATAGCCCAACCTCACAACATGCCTTGATCCGGCAGTTGTTGCTCGAGCACGACAGCAGTTGGATCTGGCAACAAGATGCGGCCAATCAGCATTGAGTTTTCAGCGATTTTCAGGCATAACAGGCATTCACAACTTCGTCACAAGGAACAGTTATGCGTTTATTCACTCCCTTACCCGTGTTGGCAGCCTTGCCACTGTTACTTGGTAGCCCGGTCGCGACCGCCCTGGATTGTGGTGGTTCCTGTAATGCATCCAATGCTTCGGCAGTGATGTCAGAAGGCTTAGGCCAAGTGGTGACTGGCTCGTTATCAGCAGTGGCGGCCTCAGGTCAGGTGGTGATTGAATCTGTGCAACAGCTGGACGATGCGTTATTGCTGGTGGTGACCACAGGGTCGACCGTGGCGAAAGCCAGCATTGAAACCTCAGCCACTGTCGGCAAAGCCAGTCTGAAACTGAGCGGTAAAGCCGTGCAAAAACTCAGTCTGGTGGCCGGGCAGGCGCTGGAGATCAGCGTGGTCAGTACCGGTTATTTTCTGGTCTATAGCGGCAAGGCCATCGCTTTTATCCCGAATGAAGTGGGCCAGGCCTTGCTCAACCACGAAAAAGTCAAACCATGAGCCGCCGCCGCTGGTCCATGGCAACCAACTGGCTGATGCTGTTGCTCGCAAGTCCAGCGGCACTGGCCGGCCAATCTTGTGGCCAGTCAGAACTGGATGCCACTGAACTGATGCAGGCGCTGGAGCTGGCGGAACAAACCCGGCAACGCTTGATCCAAGCCAATGCCAGCAGTGCCATCATAGCCCGGGTCGGCCAGGATTTATCCGGTTATGGCCTGCGTTATTCGCATCTGGGACTGGTGTATCAGACCAGTCCTGGCCAGTATCAGGTGCTTCATGAACTAAACGAATGTGGCACCGCCCGCTCCGGTTTATATCGGGAAGGCTTGGGCAATTTCCTGCTCGACGATGTGTTCGCCTTTGAAATCCTGTTACTGCTGCCACCGGCCGCAGTCCAACCCAAGCTACAACAACTGTTGCAGTCAGAGCAGGCGTTGCAGGCCCATCATCCGGCTTACAATATGCTGGCCTATCCCTTTGATCTGACTTATCAAAACTCCAATCAATGGGGATTAGAATTGCTGGCAACTTTGCTTAGCCCGACCGCATTGCCGCACCGCCAGGCGGTCCAGCACTGGTTGCAACAACAGCAGTATCGGCCTGGCGTGATCGAGGTGGACCCACTGTCACGGCTCGGCGCTTCGGTGTTTCGCGCCAATGTCAGTTTCACCGAACATCCGCTGTCACAACGATTAAAAGGTCGTTATCAGGTGGTGACGGTTGAATCGGTGCAGGCATTTTTGCAACAACAATGGCCGGAGCTGCAACCGGAAGTGCTGAAGTTGCCGCCAATGCGACCGGTCCAGACACCATAAATACTGCATGCAACTGCCTCAGCCGTTAGACCATCAGCGCTGATCCCGGATCTGCCCCCGCTTGTCCACTCTGAGCACGCTAGTAGATGGAAAAACGCTACGCTGCAGAGCGAGCAGCATGGTCAGATTTGCACAGTGACAGCAGACCAAGGAAGTGAACGGATGTCCGATATCCCGTTAAAACGCTTATTAAACTACAATCTGCTGTTCTGGCTGAGCATCAGTGTGCTGGAGCATTTGCCTTATTATTTAGCCGTTTGGTTGTTCAGCCCAGAACCGCTGTCAATCCATGCTACGGCCTTGCTGTTAAAAGAACTGCCCAGTTTGGCAGTGCTGACATTGACCCATTATTTTATCCGCTGGAGTTATCAGCGGCCTTTATCGCAGCCGCAATTTTTACTCGGTTTATCCGGTTTGCTGCTGCTGTTTATTCCGCTGAATAATCTGGCCTGGTATTTGTACAAAACTCAGGATCAAGATTTACAGCGACTATTTTTTAGTCAGCTCGATACCAACAGCCTGCCGTTTTTTATCTGGGGATCCTGCTATCTGTTGTACTGGCGGTTGCAACAGCAGCGGCAACAGCAGCAACAAAGCGCGCTGCTGCATCAGCAATTACAGCAGCTTGAACTACAAGCATTACAACATCAGCTCAACCCGCATTTTACTTTTAATGCGCTGAATTCAGTCTGTGCGCTGGTGGAAGCCAAAAGATATGCAGATGCTGAACTGATGTCGGAACAGCTAGCCACCTTCCTGCGCTATTCTTTTAGCAAATCGCCCGATCAATTGGTCAAGCTGGCAGATGAAGTCAGTGCTATTGAAGCCTATCTGGCACTGCAAAAAACCCGTTTCGGTGACAAACTGCAAGTGCAGTGGCAACTGGACGACAGTTTGCAGCAACAGTGTATTCCGCCGTTGTTGTTACAACCTTTGGTTGAAAATGCAGTGAAATATGCTGTTGCCGCTCGCCAGCAAGGCGCCACCATTCAAATCAAAGGCCAACGTCAGGGGCAACACTGGCAACTGGAAGTCAGTGACAACGGCCCAGGTTCGGTACTATCACACACGCCTGCCACCGGCTCAGGGGTCGGGTTGATGAATATCCGCAACCGGCTGCGGCAACATTTTGGCGACAACGCCAGTTTAACGACACAAGTGCTAGAGGGCGGCTTTTTAGTCCAGGTCCGTCTCCCCTGGCAGGAGTGCAGCTAAATGGCTACCACCTCACCACCACCGATCAGTGATCGTTTTTGGTTTTTCCATCTGCTGTTCTGGCTCTGTTATCTGCTGCTGAAATTCACCCATATGGCGATTATGTTACCGTTGCAGGACAACGAGGCCAGTTGGCCGTTTTTATTCAGTTACAGCGGCGTGGTGCTGCTCAATATCTTGCTGACCGGCTGGCTGGCATGGCGGCTGCAGCATTATCAGGGCAGGATCAGTCATCTGATGCGATGGTTATTGCTGTGGTTGCTGCCCTGGAGTGTATTGATGGTGTGGCTGCGGTTTGAACTACTGCAGTTCTGGCAGTTACCGGATGGCTATGATGACCGGGCCATGACAATGTTCAAGACTTATCTGCTGGTGGCCTTGCCACTTGCTGGTTGGTTGGCTGGTTTTTTACTGTATCAGAGCAATCTGCGTTATCAACAACAAGCGCAACTGGAACAACAATTACTCAGTCAGGCCAGAGCGGCGCGGCTGAAAATTTTGCGTTATCAGTTGGACCCGCATTTTATGTTTAACACTTTAAATGCGCTGAATGCACTGATCGTCAGCCGGCAGGATCAGCAAATTGAACAGCTCATCGAGCAGCTCTCGGTGTTTTTACGCCATTCATTACAGGAAAGACAGGACCAAGTGCCGCTGCAACAGGAACTCAATGCCTTGCACGCCTATCTGGCGATTCAACAATACCGTTTTGGTGCCAGGTTGCAGCTCGACTGGCAGTTACCACAGTTACCGCCATTGCAATTGCCCCCTTTGCTGCTGCAGCCGCTGGCTGAGTATGCCATTGCCAGCAGCGTCACCGAACAAACCGGCCCGGTCAGGTTACAACTGACATTGTGTTATCAACCACCAGTGTTGCACCTGAGTCTTGGCTGCGGCCCGGTGGCAGACTTTGCGCCGCTGGCTGCGCTGATGGCGATTCCTGCCGCCGATTGGCCGGAACCATTGCGGCAACTGAACGAACGTTTGCAACTGCTGTTTGGTGACATCAGCCAACTACAGCTCAACCGCAAGCAAGGTTATCTACAAAGCAGATTTTGTTTACCTCTGGAGGCACTGGATGTCCGAACTAACAGTCGTGATTGCTGACGATGAACCCTTGGCGATCAGTAATTTGAAAGCCAAATTAGCCACTTACCCGCACCTGAATATCGTGGCTTGTTTTGATAACGGCGACGACACCCTGCAGTTTTTGCAACAAAAGCAGGTCGATTTAGTATTTTTAGATATTCAGATGCCGGGCCATAAAGGCATTGAGATTTTACAACTTTTGCAAAAAACCTCAGCGATGGCGCCGCCCCTGCTGGTGCTGGTCACCGCTTATGAACATTATGCCTTGCCAGCCTTTGAGCATCTGGCTTTTGATTATCTACTAAAACCTGTGTCGCGCCAGCGGCTGGCGCAATGTCTGCAGGATGCTGCGACTGCGCTGGATAAATATCGACCGGCACCGCTGGCAACAACCACAGCGCAAAAAATGTTGTTTCGCACCGGCGCCAGCAGCATGCTGCTGGATGATGGTGATATTTTGCAAATTGAAGCTGCTGGCAATTATCTTTGCGTGCAAACCATGCAACAAAGCCTGGTGATCCGCGAAACCCTGAAGGAACTGCTGCAACGGCTGCCGGGTCACTTTGTGCAAGTGCACAGGTCAACCTTGGTGAATTTACATCATGTGCATCAGATTAAGCCGCATAATAATGATTACCTGCTGCAGTTATCCGATGGTAAACAAGTCACTGCCTCCCGCCGCTATAAACACAACTGGCAGCCATTGTTACAGAGTCTGCCACAATAATTACCAGGGGCCAGGGTCATGCCGCTGGCCCCGACCATACCACCGCTTATCCGCATCATCCCAACAGCTCAACCTGTGGCCCCGTCCGGCACTGACAAGCAACGACAGCCTGCCACAATAACGCAGCGCTGGTCAGATATCAGCCTATTCAGCCACAAGGAGAATGCGACATGTTCCATAAATTAATACTGAGCTGTAGCCTGGTGTTGGCCTGGCTTGCCCCACAAGTCAGCGCCAGTCAAATGACGCCGCAACAAACCCAGTTTGCGCTGGAGATCTGCCAGCTGACCGCCAGTAACAATAGTCTGGAACTGCGGCAACTGATGAAATCGGCACGCTATAACCCTAAGTTACTGGCCAAGCATGTTTTTTGTGATGGTCAGCCGCTCTTGGAATTTGCCAAACAACAACAGGCGGGCAAAATTGTCAGATTGTTGCAACCAGTCACGGAGCGGGTCGCAGCACCTTATTGATGCTGCATTGCCGCCGCAAACTGCGGCAGTTCCGCCTCGCGCTGCAGCAATTGCAGCAAGCGGGCCGTCAGCTGAATTTTGGCATTATTCAGCTGACGATAATCAAAAAATGGCGTTACCAGCAGTCGTCGCTGCGGGTCAACCGCAAACTCAGTATTCAGCCACGCGAATTCGGCCGCCATGCCAGTAGCCAGCAACTGCCGGGCATGGGTGCGACCGGCAATCAGTTGGAAACAACCGGCTGGCGCTGGCAGTGCTGGTGCGCTAAAACACAATGCAGTGTCTGAACCCGCTTGCAACAGCTGCAAATCGCGATATTGCTGCCAGCTTTGACCAGGGCTTGCATTCCTCAGCACGTCCGTTGGCAGGCTGCATAACAACTTGGCATAGACATTAAAAATTTTGCGCCAGCCATTACCGCAATGCCGGTAAATCTGGTCAATTTCGCCTATTTGCAGCGGCAGCCAACCAGATTGCTGCTGATAAAAGTCAATGGCGGGGGGCTGTGGCAGATAAACGCGAAACTGGGCGGCACTGTCACCAAAAGCTGTGATCACATGACATTCCTCAGGGAGAACCGGAGGCCGATCATAAAGAAAAACCCGGCTGATTGCTGGATTTTTCTGCGTCTGGCCGGCTTTACTCTTGAACAGCGCTTCAGATCAAGCGACACTTCTGCCAGAGTTGGTTGGAAAGAGAAATCAAGATGCAACGGAGCTGCCCGTTTTTTTCACAACGCCTGCAAATAGTGCTGCTCGCAACCTGCTGGCTGAGTGCCTGCAGCACAGTCGAACCGCCAACAGCCGCGGTCTCCCTCCCGCCAGCACCGGAATTCCGTTCTGCCGCAGGTCCGGCACCTTTTGTCCATCCGGTGCCAGGCGCCCGCATTAGTTCGATGTTTGCCAATTACATTGTGAAAAGTCGTAACCGAAAACACCACGGCGTTGATTTTGCAGCGCCTGAAGGCACGCCGGTCTACGCCGCCAGCTCAGGGGTAGTACTGAATGCCGATATGGGCAGTCTCAGCGACGATTTTGGCAAAGTGGTGTTGATTGAACATGGCGATAAACTGCAAAGCCTGTCGGCCCATTTATCCCGCATTGATGTGCAGATTGGTGATTTTGTGCAGGCAGGTCAGCAAATTGGTTTGGTTGGCCGCACCGGCCGCACCACAGGTCCGCATCTGCATTTTGAGCTGTGGCGCAATGGTTATCCGAAGGATCCACTCAGTTATTTGCCGGTTGAGCGGCAAAACCCCAGACGTAACAGCCCCTGACAGTGAAGCTCAGCCAATAAAAATGGGGCCAGCGCCAGATCAAGCAAATCGCTTCCATCTCGCGCTGACCCCATCAGGCCGTCAGATAGACCCCGGACAGGGTGACCTTATTAAGCGGCTGGTTTTACCATCTTGATTTTGCTGACCACGTCATCTTTAAAGCTCAGCTTGATCGCTTGTGGTACTTGCGGATACTGCTTTAACACATCGGTCAGCATCGGATAGGTTTGTTGTAAAACAGAGAAATCATAGCTCCACACTTCCAGACCATCTTCTGTCAGCGTCTGAGTGGCTTTGCCCAGTTTTTCAGAGACATAAGCTTTATTGGTTTTGCCGGCAGTTAAGCCTAAAGCAGAGTTCACTGCAGCATCATAAGCAGCATCTTTGGCACTATTGGCGCTTTCTTTTACAGAATCAGTCACACTGCCTTTTACCGAATCAGCAGCGGCTTTTAACCAGTCAGCTTGCACAGAAGTAGTGGCCAGAACCAGTGCAGTCACTGCAGCAATTTTAAATTTCATGATGTTTCCTTTCCATTGATCATCAGTGCACAACTGGCAGGGAGCATCCCTGCCAGCGCGGCGCGCATGATAATACATTAGCCATTACAAAAAAACCGCTTTGGGTTAAATAGGGACAATTATTGACCTGATGGCTCCGTCAGCAAAGGCTGGAACCGATAGACACAACGACGACCAGCAGCCAGCAGATGTTCAGTCCGTTCGACCAGTGCCAAAGTAGCGACACAGGCCTGAAATAACTGCAACTCAGCACGACAGAACTGCTGACACTGACTGGCAGCGGCACAAATGGGACAATGATGCTCAGCCAGATACCAGCAATGGTCACGTTTAAACACTTCCGCCAGATAACCTTCCTGCTGGCGTATTTCAGCTAATTTTTTGACTTTACTGGCCAAATCATCACAATCAACCAGCAACTGCTGATAATGCTGCCACTGCTGCTGTTCACGCTGCCTGATCAACTGTTCCAGCCCCGCATCGCCAAACAATTGCCGCACACCGTCAATCAGCTGCAAACTGACATCAGCATGCCGATCCGGGAATTGTTGATGGCCAGCGGCCGTTAATTGCCAGTATTGCTGCGGCCGACCGGCTTTGCCGGGTGACTCTGCTGCCACAGCCCTGACCAGCCCTTGCTCCGCCAGTGTCAGCAGGTGTTTGCGCACGCCCATCGCGGTCAACTGCAACAAATCGGCCAGTTGCTGACTACGCTGTGGTCCGCGGGTTTTCAGCAGCGATAAAATACGTTCACTGCTGGCCATCAGACAGACTCCTGCCCGACCTTGACCACAACGGGTTGTCGTTGTTGTACCAGCAACAAGCCCGTCGCCAGCCAAACAAACAGCGCGCCGACCCATAAAGTCCAACCAGCGCCCCACAACGCAATCCAACTACCGAGCAAGGCGGTGATGACATTGCCCGCGCACATTAATAAGGTGAGCATGCCCATCAATCGGCCTTGACCCAAATGGTCAAACCGTTCGGCACAATAGACATTAAACCAGGTACCCATCATCGCAATTGGCACCCCGGCAGCAACCAACACCAGCCAGGCGGGAACGCCATTTAATAGCGGTAACATAGCAATCAGCAACCCCAATAACAACGTCGCCAGCATAGCCCCACGCAGCGCTGGATAATGTTTGCCCCAACGCGACATAGGCCCAACGCTGATGCTCACCATCACTAGGCATAAAGCGGCAGTAATCAAACCAATATCACGACCACTGAATTGCTCCGCCTGCACCAGCCAGAGCGGATAAAATTCATAAAAGGCATTTAACCCAATGGTGTAACAGAGTTGGATCAACACCACCCAGCGCAGTTGCGGCAAGGTCAATAACTGCAGAGAATTGTGCTGCCCGATACTTTGCCATAAGCCTGCAGCTGAGCTGCGCCGCTGTTGCCGTGGCAACAGAAAATACACCAGGGCCAGACAAGGCAGCATAGTCACAGCCGCAATCCAAAAGGGCACATCAGCCCCAGCCTGCATGCTAAAACCGCCAACTAAGGGGCCCACCAGCCAACCGCCATATAATGCCGCATTGATCCAGGCAATAGCTTTGGTGCGTTCCACTTGCGGATGTAAATCGGCGGCAATAGCACGGGCAATGCTAATCGAGCCTTCGCAGATACCGGTCAGTAACCTGGCAACGACAAACCATAGATATTGCTCTGCTGCAATGGCCAACGCTGATAAACAATAACCCAGCACTGCCAGCAATAAAGCGCCTAACAACACCGGGCGGCGGCCATAACTGTCAGATAAAGCGCCAAGGACGGCACTGCCGAGCAAAATCCCCAGTGGATTTGCTGCCAGCGCAATCCCCAGCAGCAACGTAGGATGCAGCCCCAGCCAATGATTAAAAGGTGTCAGTTCAGCAGCGGCAAATAACGGTGCCAGAATAGGATAAGGCAATGCCACCCCAGCCACAGACAATAAACCAATCAAGCAGACGGTCAGCAACACCAGTTGTGGGTGAGCATAACGTGGCGGCGTGGCCGCAGTTGCAGTACTGGTCGGCGCAACAATTTCTGCACTCATAGCGTGCTCCTTGACGAAAAACCAGTGCAGTATAAGCGCAACACTCAATAAATAAACCAATTTGTTTATTTATTGTCTTTATAGCTGCTATTCACAGGAATATGCATAAACAAATTATTTTAAATAATTGTTTTTTATAATTAAATATCAGTGAAATTAACTTTGGCCGTCTAAACATCTATAATTAATGAATAATTAGACATTAAAAATAATCCATATTGAATTAAAAATAGCAATTCAATTCCAAAAAAGAATATCAAATGACTAAATTTCACTTTGGTTTAGTGATACTTCTGGGTATGATGCGCACCGATGTCTGGATGGCTAAACGTTTAGCCAGCAGAACAAAAACGTGTTGCTCACCGGATCACCGGAAGCCTGTCGTCGTTTATAAGGATTCCGCACCATGTTCACTATCATGCATATCATTATCCCGCAGCCCCAACTCAACCTGGGCCAACGCCGAATGTGTCCGCAACTGCCTTTCTGCTGTTGTTGCTAACCAGCAGTCACTTGCCTGCGATGCGCTCACAGCTCTGCTGAACCCCAGCCAGCTGTAGGAGCCAACCGCCCATACCGAATTTTTGGGTCTGCCCGCAGACCTGGACTGACCGTCAGTACGGTCAGGCCTTTGTATTGATTTGAGGTTTATCATGACATTTAAAGTATCGCCCCTACTGCTGGCTATCAGCAGCGCCCTTGTATTGCCTGCAGTACAAGCGACCGAGACCAACACGGCACCAGAACGGATTGCCGTCACCGGTTCACATATCAAACGGGTACAGCAGGAAAACGCCACCCCTGTGCTGTTTTTATCCGGGGATGAAATTCGCCAGAGCGGCAAAGTCACGCTGACTGATGTGTTGCGGGATCTGACGATTAACTCCGGCAACAGCTTTGACGAACAATATACCGGCAGCTTCTCCGCTGGTTCTGCCTCGATCGGCTTACGTGGCCTCAGCCCGAAAAATACCCTGGTACTGGTGAATGGCCAGCGGGTGTCCAGTTACGGTTTTGCCCTCAATACGCAGGATACCTTTGTTGATCTGAACGCGCTGCCGCTGAGTTCAGTCGAGCGGGTTGAAGTACTGAAAGACGGAGCCTCTGCGGTGTATGGCTCTGATGCGATTGCCGGCGTAGTCAATATTATTTTAAAACGTGAATATCAGGAAACCACCCTGAATGTTGGCGCTGGTAATGCCACTCAGGGCGGACTGGCACAATATTCTGCCGGTCTGGTGACAGGGACAGGCGATTTAGCCACTGATGGTTACAACCTCAGTGCCAGCCTGGATCTGTTTACCCGGGATCACCTGACCGCGGATGAACGTGATTTACTGCAAAGCGGTGATTTCCGCCATTTACCAGGTGGCAAACTGTCTGGCTGGAGTTCCGCCGGTGGTGCGACGCTGGCTGACAGCAAAAACCCGCAACCGGTCAGCAACTGCCCGCAAGGCACCCAGTTACGGCCGCGCAGTGACTTCACGCCGGGTCAGGCTGGCCAGGCTTGTGCTTTTAATACTCAGCCATTTAACAGCCTGCAGCCTGACGTTACCCGCCGCCAGGCGTCCGTCACTGGCACAGTGCAGTTGAATGAGCAATGGCAAAGTGTCACTGAGTTACTGTACAGCTACAACGATTCTGCCATGTTTTTTGGCGCGCCGCTGACGCTGAGCAGTGGTCTGCGTGCCTATCAGCAGCAAAGCGGTAATCTGGTTGATATCAGCACCAGCTTACCTGTCGGTCATCCGGATAATCCGACCGCCAAAGCCTTGCCGTTTGAATATACGCTGTTTGATGTTGGCCCAAGGTTAAAATCGAACAATCAGATTTTCAACCGGCTGCTGACCACGCTGAAGTATCAGGGCGACGACTGGGATCTAAGCCTGAATGCGCTGAAATCTTCCAGCCAGCAACGCGAATATGTAGATAACTTCGTCAATCGTTTTGAATATGAAAAAGCACTGGCCAATGGCAGCTATCGCTTTGATGGCCGGCAGAACTCGGCAGATGTGCTTTCGAAACTGCGGTTGCAAACCCGCCGGCCAGGCCGGTATGACTTAACCTCACTGAATCTGACCGCCAGTTCAGTGCTGGCAGAATTACCTTATGGTCCGCTTGGTTTTGCCGCCGGTGCCGATCTGCGTCGGGAGAAAATGGCCGCTGGTACCTCACCAGAGGTGTTATCCGGCACTGAATTAAGGCCAGCCATTAATCTGGTGGATGGCGAGCGCAAGCTGCTGGCTGGTTTTGCCGAATTCAGCCTGCCGTTGTATCAGGATCTGACTGCCAGCGTGGCGGGCCGGGCAGACCGTTATGATGACTTTGGCAGTGCCTTTTCGCCCAAACTGGGCCTGCATTATGTGCTGAATGAAGATTGGCTGCTACGGACCTCCTGGTCACGTGGCTTCCGCGCCCCGTCGTTGCCGGAAATTGCCAACAGCAATACCGTCAGTTATGGCAGCGCCATTGACCCGAAAGATCCGCAGGAACCAGGCTCACGCCGCGGTTATACCAGTCTGCGTACCGGCAACCCTGAGCTGCAACCGGAACGGTCAAACAATCTCAATGCCGGCCTGATTTGGTCGCTAACGCGTCAAACCAGCATTGGGCTGGACTGGTTCCGGATTGAACAACAACAGATTATTGGTCCGGATAATGCACAATATCTGCTGAGCAACGAAAGCCAGTTTGCCGACCGCATCCGCCGCGACAGTCAGGGCCGGTTGCAGGTGATAAGCAACCAGTACAAAAACCAAGGCAGCCGTACCACTTCAGGTTTTGATGTCGATTTTAGCCATCAGTTTGAACTCGGTAACGGCCAGCAACTGAAACTGAAATCGGTTTGGTCCAAACTGTTGTCATATCAGCAGGCACTGGTAGCGGGTCAACCGCTGCTGGAAGGCGCTGGCAATAACCAGTTTGGCGCTTTACCGGCCTGGCGCAGTAATAACAGCATCAACTGGCAACAAGGCGACTGGCAAGCCACGCTCAGTGCGGATTTTACCAGTGGTTATGATCAGGCGATTGCCACTCAAAGTACCAATCCGGGCCTGCGTCGCAAAGTGGCCAGTTACACCCAGTTCAACAGTCAGTTGAACTATCTGGGTTTTGACCGCACGACATTGACCTTGTCAGTGCAGAATCTGCTGGATCGGGATCCACCGCTGGATGTGTCCACGGGTGGCGATTATTTCGACAGCAGTCTGTATAACCTGCGTGGCCGGTTACTGAATCTATCAGTGAGTTACCAGTTCTGATGTCTTTGCTTGGTGCTTCCCCCGGTATAAACCGGGGGAAGCGCTAACGACCCAAGCTTCAAACCGCAACCCTATCCGTCAGCAACTGAGCACACTGGCTCTAAACAACGCAGTGGATCAGCGTTCAGCGCAATCCAAATGACTGGCTGGAGCAGCCAACTCAAGCAGCATTGGAATATCCACCATGCCGTCGCGATCTCTGACGCCTTCAGTGCGTTTGAAACCAAAGCGCAAATAAATCGGTTCGGCGTGCAAAGCTGAATTGACAGTAAAACGACCGCTATTGCCCTGTCGTAACGATTCCACTAGCAGCGCTTGCCACAGCTGACGGGACAGCCCTTGCCCCTGGTAGTCGTCAGCCACAAACAGGTGATACAA
This sequence comes from uncultured Rheinheimera sp., assembly GCA_964525695.1. Lineage (GTDB taxonomy): Bacteria > Pseudomonadota > Gammaproteobacteria > Enterobacterales > Alteromonadaceae > Pararheinheimera. Next base: position 70,499 of record CAZGHW010000015.1, read on the forward strand.
ATGCGCGTAGTCCCGAATGCCAGCAACAGCAACGATCTCTTGTTTTGCATTTCGCGCCACCAGGTAAAAATAATTGCCAGCCAGGTAACCGGCAATCTTCTGCTCTGACATCGAACCGAGCAAAATGTGCCGCACAGCGGGCTGCCAGGTGGGACAAATATATTTGACCACTAAAGGCATAATGAGCGCGCTGATGGCCTTGGCATCCGCAATTCCTGCGCTGGAGATGTTGAAATTCATGCGACGACCATTCCATCCAAAAGTCTGTTCACTTCAGTCTAGAACAAGCGAATCAAGACTCGCTCAAAAAGCAAAACATTGATTTATAAATGAATAATACAGACTTAAAGCTAACACTAAGCGTTGGACTGCCCCAGCACCACTGGGTTCAGTCCAAGCTAAAGCTCACTCAACTCAGCTTTAGCCTGTAAAAACGGCCGTTGTTACGACTTAAGCCATTTTATAGGGCATAGCGCCTAAATAATCTTTTTTACCGACGTCAACGCCATTGTGGCGCAAAATAGCGTAGGCGGTGGTGACGTGGAAATACAGATTCGGCACTGCGTGTTGCAGGGCAAATTCTTCGCCAGTCAGGTATTTACCTTCCCAACGCGGTTGCGTGATCTGACGACCGGCAGCGTCCGCCAGCATCTCAGGCGTGAAGGTGGCTAAATAAGCCAAGGTCTCAGCAATACGTTGTTGCAATTCTGGCAGGCTGGTTTCCTGATCCTGATGTTTTGGCGCGCTGTCAGCCACACCAGCCAGACGGGCAACGCCCAGCTTGGCAGTATCGCAGGCAATTTGCACTTGACGGATCAGGTTAAACTGATCCGGTGCCAAGCGGGCATTTAACAGCACTGACACATCATATTTTTTCGCCAGCGCGGCTTGCTCAGCTTTGGCCAGGATGGCGGCTAAGTTTTGTAACATTTTGCTGAATTGAACAACGGTTAAATCATAGAACATAGCGAACTCCGGCGGTTGGTGGACTTAAGCATCGGCACAGTGACACTGTGCGCTCGAACCCTTGAGATGGGGGGTGGCCAGCAAATATCAATCCGCCAGCGACAAATTCAGCTCAGTTGTTGCAAACGACGGCGCAATTGCACCAACTCGTCCCGCAGCTGCGCAATTTCGCCACTTTGCAAACCGCATTGACTCACCACCTGCTGCTGCAACTGGCTGGCCAGTAGCTGCATCGCTTGACCGGCGGCGGTCAGGCAAATCTGCAAGGTACGTTCGTTTTCCGGCACACGCCGACGCGTCAACAAGCCCTGCACTTCCAGCCGTTTAAGCACCGGGGTTAAAGCGCCAGAATCAATTTGCAATTGCTCGCCGATTTCTTTTAACGCCAAGCCATCTTTTTCCCATAAAATCAGCATCACCAGATACTGCGGATAGGTCAGATCCAATTGCTCTAACAAAGGCTTATAGGCTTTGGTCATCGCCAGTGAAGTAGAATACAAGGCAAAACACAGTTGTTTATCCAACCGCAAAGCTTGTTGTTGGGCAACCGTCAGGCTGGCTGGGGCTGGAGAAGAAGCAGGCTGGCTCATCAGATAGATCCGAAAAAGGCGAAGTGTCGCAAGATTAATTTGTGCGAAGCGGAAGATCAATCTTTTCCGCCCACTGACGTTGTGCGGCCCGCCACAGCGTCAGTGCTGGAATCACAACTGGCCAATGCCAGTCGTGATGCATCGAGGCTTATAAATATTGCTGCAGAAACTGCACATAAGCCTGCTGAGCCTTGATCCGGTTGGCCTTTTTGACAAAGCCATGGCCTTCATCCGGAAATAATAAATACTCAACCGGTACCCGCTGCTTTTTGATCGCGGCCACCATATCGTCACTTTCGGCCTGTAGCACCCGCGGATCATTGGCGCCTTGTACCACCAATACCGGTTTTTTCACTTTGTCGGCATGAAATAACGGTGAAATGCGTTTCAGTCTGTCGGCATCTTTGGCTGGATCGCCCAGTTCCGCATATAAAGACTCACGATATGACTCCCACCAGGGCGGGATACTTTGCAGCGTCCGCAACCAGTTGGTGACCCCAAAAATATTAATGCCAACCTTAAATTCATCGGTAAAGGCCATGGCGGCCATGGTCAGATAACCGCCATAACTGCCACCCATCACACCAATACGGTCGGGGTCGATCCAGTTCAGTGACTGCAGATACTTTTTGCCATAAACAATATCCTGTAAGTCATCTTCACCATGCTTTAAATCGTCCAGATGGAAAAAGGTTTTGCCATAACCACTGGAACCGCGGTTATTCACCGCCAACACCGCATAACCTTGATTCACTAAATGTTGGAGCACCGGACTATAACCAGTGCGCGACTGACCGCCTGGGCCACCATGGATCCAAATTAAGGCTGGCACCCGCTGCTGGGCGCTGGCCTGCTGCGGCTGATACAACAAAGCAGGGATCTGCAGGCCATCGAAACTGGCATAACGAATGACCTGACTGGCGACCAATTGCTGCTCATCAATAGCACTGCTCAGCGCCTGCGTTAGCCGGCTGGCCTTAGCCTCCCCAATTTTCCAGACATATAAATTGGACGGACTGTTATCGGCATTGAGGTAAAAGCTCAGATACTTGCTGTCAGCAGAAAACTGCACACTGCGCAAATCCCCAGCTGGCAACGGCGGTAATGGCAGTTGCTGACCCGTGTGCTGGTTAATAATCTGAATGTGGGTGGCGGCATCTGCATTAATGCCGACCACTTTGTATTGATTATCTTTGGAAAACTCGACAAAACTGATATCCCAGTCCGCCTGTTGATATAACTGGTGACTGTTCGCTGCCAGATCATAAGCAAAGGCCTGACTGAATTCAGAGTTCTGATCAGAGCCGTAAATCAGTTGCTGACTGTCGCGGCTAAAGCCGTGGATTTGAAAACTAACCTGACCTTCATGTGGTGTCACATGAATAGGTGATGGCTCGGGCTGTTGTAAATCCAGCAGATAGACATCGTTATCCGCATTGTTGCGGCTTTTTTTCATCGCCAGGTAACGGCCATTGCCGCTGATCGCAGCCAGTTCAAATCCGCCCGGATTGGTAAAAATCAGACGACGTTGATAAGTGGTACTGTCATAGTGATACAAGTCAAAAAATTTGGCGTCACGTTCATTCGTGGTCAACCACAGCGCACCATCCTGACTCCAGCCGAGGAAGTTGGCTTTTAATTTGTCGCCTGGCGTGAGGTCTACGACTTTGCCGTCGGTTTCCAACACAAAGATATGATGTAATTCATTGCCGCCCTGATCTGAGCTATAGAGGATGCGGTCATCCTGCGGAAACCAATCAAGCGGCTGTAGCGCATTGCTGTCAGATTGGGTCAGTTGTTGCCAGTTTTTACCATCCAAACTCGTGCGGTACAAATTAAACACCCCCGTCTGATCGGAGGCCACCAGCAGCGCAGTGCCGTGATGATTGATGGCATTGCCATTATAACTGCGGGTAGCATAAAACTGTTCCGGCGTATAACTGCTCACTTGGGGTTTCACCACCGCCTGCGCGTCCATAGCGTCAACCACAGCAGGTTGCGGGCCGCATGCAGCCAGCAGACTGAGCAACAATGCCAGTGAGCAGTTGAGTAAACCACGGTGTTTTCGCTCGCAGTGTTGTAGCGCAGCATGCATGCCGTCATTCCTTTTGGTAGGCCTTTCAAACTGAAGCCTTAATCTAAGGGAGCGGCGGCTAAAACACAATCACACTGCTTAAAATTCAATCAATCATAACGCTTGGCTTTGCTGTGTTCAGTGCTACCGTATTGGCAAAATCTTAACGATCCAACCATTCACTCAGGACGATATGGGTTTTAATCCGCAAAATTGCCGGATGGGCGTCGAGTTGTTCACGGATTTGGTGTAACCGTGCCACAGATGCCGTTTCGACATACACCATTAAATCAGTTTCACCGCTAATGCCATGACATCTTTTGATGTCAGCAATGGCTTGCAACTGCGGGATCACATCAGCACAACGCGCACTGTTGTGCTGGATCTCAAAATATGCCGCCACCGGCTGGCTCTCTGTGCGTCGCAATAACACCTGATAACCGCGAATGTCGCCATTCGCTTCCAATCGTTTCAGTCGCTCCGCCACCGCACTTCTGGATAGACTGACTTGCTCGGCAATGGCAGACACCGGCTGGCGGGCATCCTGCAATAATGCCTGAATAATAAGCTGATCAAATTTATCCATACAGTGCTCTTTGCCTAAGCGCTATTTGCGCGGTCAAACCGACATAATGACGGCGAAATACGCCATTATGCCGCCTGCACTTGCGCTAGCATAGCGGCGACTATTGATCAGCATGGAACTTTCTTGATGCAAGCCACAGCTCGACTGGGTTTATGGCAAGGTGCCGCCTTATTGGCGACCACTTTACTGGGCACCGGCGTATTTATTTTACCGCAACTGACACTGAATCTGGCTGGCGCTGGTGCTGTTTGGGCCTGGTTATTGCTCACTGTCCTCGCCATCCCTATCACTTTTGTGTTTGCCGCTCTGGCTCGCGTGCTACCCCATGCGGCTGGGCCGGCATATTTTGTCGGTGAAGCTTTTGGTGCTTTGGCTGGCCGGATTACCGGGTTACTCTTTGTGTTGGTGGTGCCACTGGGTGCTTCTGCCGCTTTGATGATGACTTACTCATTTGCCGCCCCGCTGCTACAACAACTCGGATTGGATAGCAACCTTTGGCAGTTGCCGCTTGAATTGGCGTTATTAGCGCTGTTGTGGCGACTCAACCGACGCGGCTTGCAATTGTCGGCCCGCATACAGCTGGGGCTGACACTCGCCATCGTTGGCACCGTACTACTGATGTTTGCCAGTTTTTTCTGGTTCGCACCGCAGGCGCCGCTCAGTCCGCTGCCAACCAGCAGCACAACGGTTATTGCAGTCAACCTGGCCGGTTTTAGCGCCGCGCTGGCACTTGGCTTCTGGAGTTTTCTTGGCGTTGAAGCCATGACCCATCTGGCACAGGATTTTCGCGATCCGCGGCGGCATTTAATCCCCGCCTTGCTGCTCGGTTTGCTGGTCGTGGGCTGTATTTATCTGGGCTGTAGTTATTTATTACTACAACTGACCCCCCAGGCTGCAGCCGATGCCAATCAACCACTCAGTATGGCGGCAGCTTTTGATCTGTTATTTGGTGCTGGTGGCAACTGGCTGATTGGCTTGCTGGGTTTGGCCAGTGGCTTGGCGACCGTGAATGTGTACACCGCCAGTGTCGCACGCTTGAGCTGGAGTTTTGCGCAGCAAGGCGTACTGCCGGCACAGTTGCAAGCATTAAATCGCTATCAACAACCGGAATTGGCTCTGGGTGCTATTTTGCTGTTAATGGCTTTGGTGTTGTGTGGTTCGGCCTGGCTAGAGGCGGGCCTGGAACATCTGATTGGCTGGGTCAATGGTGTTTTTGTGCTGATTTATACCGCCAGCATGGCCGCCGCAATGCGCTTACTCGATCGGCGTTATCGTGTGGTTAGCGCCTTTAGTTTAGCCCTGTGCCTAACGCTGGCTTGGCTACTCGGCACTGCCATGAGTTATGCCTTGTTGATGAGCTTGTTATGCGCGCCACTGTTGTGGTGGCAACAACGCTGGTTACTGCGCCAGCAAGCATAACGGCGTCAGCAGAGGTCGGCACCTGGAAAGTGCCGGCCTCTGCTATTGCGTTATTTTGCCGCAGTTTTGGTTAATTCCATCTGACTGCGCATGACAATTGCCTGCTGATCAACATCAATACTGATGCCAAGCTTCATCTGATTGCCGGATAACTGTTGTAGCTCTGCTGGAACAGGTTCGCCTGTGGCAGCCATCGCCGCTTCCATTGTTTTGAAAAACTGACCATAGTCCATACCAAAACTGAGCAGACCATTTTTCTCCAGTGCTGCCGCGGCAACAGCAACCGACTGCGCTTTGGCTTTATCGCCGACATATAACAACAAATGCGAATCAGACATCGCCAGTTGCGGTTTCAGTCCTAATACCGCCACTTCCGGGATCAGACTCGCCAGATCCAATTCCTCACCAGCAGCCGGTAATTTGGTAGCGGCCAAGGGTGGATACAAGGCTTTTAAACCTTCAAAGAAAGTCCGGGCATTGGCGGCTGAGACGGTCACCAGCGCATCCGCATTTTTCAGATTACTGTTGGCTGCATCCAGTTCAACACCATTGATGGTGACGGAAATTCCTTGTAAACCACTGGCCATGCCAGCCATCGCCAAGGCCGCCAATGGATTTTGCTGCTGCATTTGCTGTTGGATCTCAGCCAATGGCTGACAGCTGTATGCAGGTTCAGTCAGACCAGCCCAAATTTTACCTAACGACGGTGCTAACTGCGCGACATCCAACCCCAGTGCAGTGTATAACAAAGCCGGTTGCGCCGGGTTCATGGTATGCGCCGGTAAAAACCCACGTAAGGCCGCCAGTTGGGTCAACGTTTCTTTATTCTCGGTTGGGATCAGCATCCGACCAGCCACTTTAATCAGCGCCGGGTTACTGAGATCAAATTTGCTGTCCATAAACAAACCTGGCCAGCTTTTAGCAATGGCGGCAATATCGGTCCGACAAGCGTCCGAACGCCAATCCGCCAGCACGCCGCCCAACTCAGTACCAGCCAGACTGTGCAAGTCTTGCGCTAACCGGTTGCCATCAGTGCTGACCAGTGCTTTGCTGAGTTGTTCAGTACTGAAATAGGCAAAAGCGCCCTGATCCAGTTGGTATTTACGCTGAATGTCGGCCAAATAGCTGGTATTCGCCAGACTTTGTTCTGGTTTCTCTGCCTGGAGCACTAAGGCCAAATGTTTGGCATCCAATTGGTCAGAACTCAGGGTCAAAGTGGCCCAGCCCTGCTGCACTGTGACCAATAAATCAAAGGTCAGCGTTTCCTGACTAAAACGGTACTGGCGATATTTAATCTGATTTAATTGTTGCGCCACATGTGTGAAGCCACTGCTTTTTTCAGCCTGATCAAATAACTGCCAGAATGCCGCTTCGTCCGCCAATTCAATTTTGAACACCGGCGACACCCCAACCATGTACATCAAACTGCGCATTTGTGCTTTAATCCCGGTCACGCTGGTTAAGCTGGCCGGTTCTGACATCGCTTTCATGTAAGATTGCAGCAAATCCAGCAAAAATTTTTGCTGAGTATCGCTGGCCTCCGCTGACATCTGGCCAAACAACTGCTGCATATGGGCATCATAATACTGCGGACCCATGCCGAGGCTGGATAAATAACTGGTTAAATCAATTGGCGCTGCTTGCACCGAAAACATCACCGTATCAGACGGGACAAAGTCCAGCCCAGGGATATCGGCCTGACTGGCCAATTTGCCACCAAATTGATAATAAGCCAGGGCTCCAGCCGCAATCACAACTCCAGCAATCAAAGTCTTACGCATTTATGCACTCCTTTTCAATAAAACTATGGCAAGACCAGGCTCACCCCATCCGCCTCTAAGCGGTGATCATGCCGTACTCGCAGCCAAAGGATGTTGGCTCCGCAGCCTTAGGCATGCACTGCGGTCGCAGTCATGGCCAGCGCCAGCGCTTCTGCGACTTTGATACCATCAATGCCGGCCGATAAAATACCACCGGCATAACCGGCGCCTTCACCGGCTGGGTATAAACCTTTGATATTCAGACTCTGAAAATCAACGCCGCGTTTGATACAAATCGGCGACGAAGTCCGGGTTTCAACGCCGGTTAACAAGCCTTCCGGCCGGGCAAACCCTTTAATTTGCTGATCAAAAGCCGGGATCGCTTCCCGAATGGCGGCAATAGCAAAATCCGGTAACACGGCAGACAAATCGGTGAGCTTCACGCCCGGCGTGTAAGAAGGTAATACATCGCCGAACTCAGCGGAAGCATTACCTGCCAGGAAATCTCCAATCAATTGGGCTGGCGCATCATAGTTACTACCGCCCAACACAAAAGCCTGTGCTTCCAATTTGCGTTGTAATTCAATCCCTGCCAGTGGATGACCCGGGTAATCCCGCTCCGGATCTATCCCGACCACAATAGCGCTGTTGGCATTGCGTTCATTGCGCGAGTACTGACTCATACCATTGGTCACCACCCGGCCTTCTTCTGAGGTTGCCGCGACCACTGTGCCGCCCGGACACATACAGAAGCTATACACAGTGCGGTTATTGCTGCAGTGATGCACCAACTTATAATCAGCAGCACCTAAAATCGGGTTACCAGCATTGGGACCAAAGCGGCATTCATCGATCATCGACTGACGGTGTTCAATCCGAAAACCCACCGAAAAAGGTTTGGCTTCAATATAAACACCGCGGTTATATAACATTTCAAAGGTATCACGCGCACTATGGCCAACGGCCAGCACCACATGGCGACAAGGCAATTGCTCACCCGTTGACAAGGTTAAGCCTGTCAACTGACCGTCTTCGATCTGCACATCATCCACTCTGGTACTGAAGCGGATTTCACCGCCCAGTGCTTCAATAGTGGCGCGCATTTTTTCCACCATGCCAACCAGCTTATAAGTCCCGATATGCGGCTTACTGACATACATGATTTCATCCGGCGCACCGGCAGCGACAAACTCACTCATCACTTTACGGCCATAATGTTTCGGATCTTTCACTTGGCTGTACAATTTGCCATCAGAGAAAGTACCGGCGCCACCTTCGCCAAACTGGACATTGGATTCGGTATTGAGTGGTTTTTTCCGCCAGAAACCAAAGGTATCTTTGGTGCGTTCCCGCACTTCTTTGCCTCGTTCCAGAATAATGGGTTTGAACCCCATCTGCGCCAGCAATAAACCAGCGAATAAACCGCATGGGCCCAGTCCGATCACCACAGGTCTTTCGGTCAGGTTGGCCGGAGCCTGCGCCACATAGTGATAGCTGGTGTCAGGTGAAGGTTTCACATGCTGATCTTTGGCAAATTTTTTCAGCAGCGCAGCTTCTTGCTCAACCACCACATCCAGTGTGTAAATCAGTTGAATATCCGTTTTTTTCCGCGCGTCATAACCACGCTTGAACATGGTAAAACTATGTAAATGTTCGGGTTTAATCTGCAGTTTACTGACAATAGCGGCAGATAAAGCAGCCTCATCATGATTCAGCGGTAATTTAATTTCGGTTAAACGGATCATACAAAGTCCTGTCGGTGTCTTTGCCGGTTGCAGCGCCGGCTCACAAGAAGGTGGATACTATGCTGCGGGTTGCCGGCTATTTTACGCGAAAATCACACTTTAGGTGGCAAAAAACCAGTTTTAGCAGCACAGCAAGCTAAGAAGCTGACTAAAATCAGCACTCAACTTGTTTTTTTGCCGCTATTCCGTACAATCCGCGGTTTTTCAGCGCTATTCAGATCGGAGGCCGTTATGGCGTTTGTCGTCACCGACAACTGTATCAAATGTAAATACACCGACTGTGTTGCGGTCTGCCCGGTCGACGCTTTTTTTGCTGGCCCAAATTTTTTGGCTATTAGTCCGGTGATTTGCATCGATTGCGGCCTGTGCCAACCTGAGTGTCCGGCTGAGGCCATTTATCAACAAGATGCGGTACCAGCCGAGCAACAAGTATTTATCGAATTAAATGCCGAACTCGCCTTGGTTTGGCCAAATATCACCACAGTGGAGCCAGCACTGGCCGATGCCGATGCCTGGAATGGGGTACCGGATAAACTGCCTTACCTGGAAAGCTGACTCAGCCACTGGCCACTTCAAACAATTGTTGCTCCAGCGTTTGGCCCTGACTAAGGCTGCGGTAAAACCAGCCTTGTTGCTGCAGCAACGTCAGTAGCTTGATATCCAGCCCAACCGCCAGGCTTTTATCATAATAAATAGCAAACTCATTTTTTTGCGGCTGTTCAACCCGCAATACACCGGTTAATTGCTGCAAAGCGGCTTTGACGCGGGCGCCATCCGCCTGTTCCAGCAATAGATTCAGATAACCGGTCGCCGCAGCATGCTGCTGTTGTTGTTGCTGTGTTAATGAATGCTGCTGCAGTTTGCCATGCTCCAGATACAAAACAGTGCCACAGAGTCGTTCCAGCTCAAAAATATTGTGTGAACTGATAACAAAAGTCGCCTGCTCACTAACTTTCGCAATCAACTGTCTGATTTGTAATGCATTTGCCGGGTCCAAGCCAGCAGTGGGTTCATCCAGCAACACCAGTTCAGGCTGACCTAATAATGCTTGCGCAATCGCCACACGTTTTCGCATGCCATGACTGAGCGTTGTGGCTTTTGCATTTGCATACTCATTCAAATCAACCAGTTGTAATACTCTTTTGGCTTCACTTTGGGCTGTGGCTTGATTCATGCCCTGTAATTGGCCATATAACTGTAATTGGCGGCTCAATGAAAAGACCGGATCAAGCTGGGCATCCTGCGGTAGGGCACTGACTTTGCCAAACAATGCATTCGCACCTGGTGGCTGACCAAACAACCGGATCTGACCGCTGTCCGGGGTTAAATAACCACATAAGATACTAAATAAAGTGGTTTTACCGGCACCATTTGGCCCAATCAGCGCGACAGGCTCACCGGCCTGTACTTCAAAGTTCAACTGATCCAACACCGTTTTAGTGCCGAATTTCTTTACAAGATTGCTGGCTGCGATCAGAACCTGGCTCATAAGGCTTTCCTTGTTAACACCGACCAACCAAGGCTTAGCAAGACGGCAGTTTGTAATAAGGGTAACCAAGCCAGCTGTAATGTGCTCCAGCCGGCGGTGGCCAATAATTGCGGCAATTGTGCGCCAGGTAGATAATCCAGACTGCTCAGGATGAATGGAAAATAGATACCAACCCAGTGGATCAACCCTAATATCAGACCAGCGCCGACAATGACCATGCTGACAGCTAATCGGGCCGATTTAGCCAGTGCCGACGCCAACGCCATCAGCGCGACAAAAGGCAACAATACCAACAGCAGATTCAAGGCAATAATCAACGTGGCTTCGAGTATGGCGAATGATAGTTGCCCTTGTCGCCACCAGCCCATCAACAGGGTTGCCAGTAAAGAACCGCACATCAGTAGTATCTGCGCAAATAATTGCCCAAAAAAGCGGCCAAAAAAGATCGCACTACGACTGGCCCGGAGCGATAAAAATCGCAAAGTCCCCCGGGTACAATCACTGCTGGTCTGATCGGCACAACAAAACAACGCCAGCAACGGGAACAACACCAGACTAAGGAGCCAATACACCACATATTCAGGTAATGGCCAGGTCAATACTTGTTGCATCCCAGCCATACCAAACAATTGATTGAGCATTAACAGGGTTTCTGGTTGCTGCAGCTTGACCGCAGCCTTCAGGATGGGGAATCGTAGGATCACAAACCAAATCACCACAAACGCAGCGATCATCAACCAACCACGCTTGGTGCCAAATAAACGTACCAATTCAAAACGAGCCAATAACCAGCTTTGGCGCCAGAATAGTGCTGCAGTCATAGTGTGTCCTTGCTTAAGGTATTATTCTGGCTCTGCAATTTTGACGCCAATAAAAAGATCTTTAAAATTCAACAAGATAAAAAACAGCTAATAGGAGAATGATGAAATTGACTACTTATTGGCGAACATATCAGCTGCGGGATGATTATTTAACTTGAACAAATAGTAACCCAGCCATGAAAATAATAGACAGAGCGGCACCCACCGCAGTTTCTGTCCCAGCCGCAGCTGTGGGCAGGTCAATACCAATAATACAGGCACATACCAGCCATAAAGTGCCGCAATAAGCCAAACAAATTCGGAAAGATCCGGCAAAAATTCCATCCTGCCACCTCAAGGTTCCCTCTATTCCTACCAATAGTCTAGGCGCTGCCGGACAAAAAAACAACAATAAAGTTACAAATGTTATGCTTTGTAATTTAACGTCGTGACCGTTGCTTTGGAGCCTACATCACAAAACACAGCCCGCACCTGTCGCCTGAGGATGACAAACAGGCGCAGGTCGGCTGTGCGGAGAGAGCTGTGGAAGAGGATGTAAACTCAGCAAACAAAATGATAGCGCTTACATTTATACCTGATCTACCGGCAAAAGCCAATGGCAGCAAGCAGCAAAGCTGCCAGTCTCCGACCACAGAGTCAGTTTGGCCTTGTTCTCTTCGGTCCGAACAAATAACCAACAGAACGAACAATAAATCAGCAAACAATCCGCTTGCCGCCGATTTTGACCGCATTTTCATCCGCTTTTACTGCATTTTTATATAGAATCCGCGCCCCCGCAGGCTGGGGACGAAATTATCTAATTAAGGTACTAAATACTGGATGCCGCTCAGCCAACTGGCAGCATTCAACCATTTGAGGTGTACATGTTCCGTCGTCCATTATTAACGCAAGCCATCAGACTCAGTCTGACTTCTGCTGTCGCCTTCAGTGCGGCTTTCAGCACCACAGCTGCCGCTCAACAAGCCAATAGCGCCGAGCAAGTTGAGCGCGTCCAGGTGACAGGCTCCCGCATTTTCCGCGAAGGTGCAATTTCTCAGGCGCCAGTGACAGCGATCAGTGGTAAAGATTTGATGGAAACCGGTGCACTAAACATCGGTGAAGCGTTAAACGAACTGCCAGCACTGGCGTCAACGTTTTCGATGGCCAACTCAGGTAACTACATCGGCACTGCCGGCTTAAACCTGCTGGATTTACGCGGCATGGGGGCATCCCGCACTTTGGTACTGGTCAATGGCAAACGCCATGTTTCCAGCAGTGCTGGTTCAGCCTCAGTTGACACCAACACCATCCCAACCGCTTGGGTGGAAAGTGTCGAAATTATCACCGGTGGTGCCTCAGCTATTTATGGTGCTGATGCCGTCACTGGTGTCGTCAACTTCAAACTGAAAAAAGACATTCAGGGCCTGGACGTGTCCGCCACGGCCGGTAAAGCCAACGACAATCCATACCACAATGAAAAATTTACCTTCTCTTACGGTCAGGACATCGCAGATGGTGATGGCAATCTGGCTTTTGCCGCTGAATTTGCCAGCCAGAACAATATCAATGCGCTGGACCGTAGCTTAACCCGCACGCCCTATGCTGCAGTGCCAAACCCACTGAATAAAGACAAAAAAGATGCCAACGGCAACACCATTCATGATGGCATCCCAGATCAGTTAGTCACCGCCAATACCGGTTACTACGATTCGCTGAATCAGGGCAATTTTTACCTGAATGATCAATGGTATCTGTTTAATGATGACAGTTCAGTGCGGTTACAAAATTTAGGCAAGGCCTATCCATCCAGAGGCCTCTGCACCGATTGTGATTTTATTAACCTGCGCGAGTATCAGGACTTACAACCACAATTTGACCGCTACAATCTGAATCTGAAAGCCGATTATGATCTGAGCAGCGATCTGAATCTGTCAGCCATGGCCAAACATGTGGTGTCAAAAGGCAATGCCGAAAACCAGCCATCATTTTTCTATGCTGACGAATCGTTAGAAATTAAAGCCGACAACGCTTATATGACCGATAGCCTGCGGCAATTAATGACCGAGCAAGGTGTATCAGAAATTTATGTCGCCCGTTACAACAAAGATGCTGGCCAACGGATTGAAAAAAATACCCGTACCACCAATCAGTTTAACCTGGTGCTGAGTGGTCAATTAAATGACGATTGGAGCTTCGAAAGTTTTGCCACCCATGGTGAAACTAAGTTAGAACAGATCAACCTGAATAACTTAATTAAGAAGAACTTTTTCCAGTCCATTGATGCGGTGAAAGATGCCAATGGCACTATTGTCTGCCGTGATGCAGCAGCGCGCGCTGCCGGTTGTGTGCCGACTTCTATTTTTGGTCAGACCGCCATTAATGCTCCAGCGCGGCAGTGGTTTAACACCACCTCCATCAGCGAAAGTAAGATCGAGCAACAAGTGGCCGGTTTTAACCTGGCCAATGGCGCTTTATTGGAACTGCCTGCCGGTAACTTAGGTGTAGCTGCAGGTGTTGAATACCGCCACGAACAAAGCGATAGCATCCCTGACGCTTTTGCGGCTACCGGCGCCACCTTTTTAAATGCCATTCAGGAAACGCATGGCAAATTTAACGTCAAAGAAGTGTTTGCTGAAACCACCATTCCATTACTAGCCGATCTGCCATATGTGCAGGATTTGAGCCTGAACGCCGCAGTGCGTTATGCCGATTACAGCACTATTGGTGATGCTACCAGTTGGAAAACTGGTTTGGACTGGACTATGACCGATGAACTGCGGTTCAGAGGCACCTACTCAGTGGCCCTGCGGGCGCCGAATATCGGCGAACTGTTTTCCCCTCTGAGCCAAACCTTTTTTACCGTCGATGATCCTTGTGATGTTAAATTTAATCAAAGCGCCACCCGCGTCAAAAACTGCGCAGCACTGACAATCCCGGCAGACTTTGTGGCTACTTCAACCGGTGCTTCGATTGATGGCATGAATGGTGGCAATAATGCGCTCAAACCAGAAGAGTCTGACAGCTATACCTTAGGTTTTGTCTACCAGCCTGAGTTGGTCGAGAATCTGACACTGACGGTTGACTACTGGTCGATTGACATTGAAGATGCCATCGATGAAGTATCGGCACAGAACATTTTGAATAAATGTGTCGACTCCGTCAGCGGGTTAAACCAGCAATTCTGTTCGCTGGTGCGTCGTGATGCTAACAAGCAAATCCGTTTTATCACTTCGACGTCACAAAACGTCGCGGCCCAAACGGCTGAAGGCGTCGATTTTGAAGTAGGTTACGACTTTGATGCGCTGGGTGGTAACTTTAAAACCAAGCTGATTGGCACCTATCTGGATTCGCGTAAATCTTATTCTTTCCAGAATAGCCCAAGCGAGTTTGAAGAAAACGCTGGTACTGAAGGGGAAGCCATTTGGCAAGAAAACTTCAGCCTGGCCTATCGCTATGATGCCTGGACTGCCAGCTGGAAAACCCGCCATTTAAGTGGTGTCAGCTTGTATAACGTGCAGCAACTGGCCATCAACCCGGATCCGTCCGACCAGATGGCTTATGGCAGCTACTTTATCAGCGATATCAGCTTAGGCTATCAGTTTGGCAACGGCGTACACTGGACTGTCGGTATCGACAACCTGTTTGACCGCGATTTACCAGGTGTGACAACAGGCACAGGCACAGACTCAGCCAGTTATGACAACATTGGTCAGTTCTTCTATACCACTGTGTCCTTTAAACTGTAACATTGCAGATAGGGCATGATCTCGGGGCAGTCACTATGGCTGCCCTTTTTTATGACGCCGAAAAAACATCTCAAGGACACAATTCAGTCACTGTCTAACAGCTGTGGCTGCCAATCAATGCCCACCGCGTTAGCAGAATAATCACTATCTCAGAACTTTTACTTGTAAGCAGATGGCTATATATCCAGGCGTTTTTGCGCCTAATTAAAAGCAAAGGTCGACCCATAAAATCAAACAATATCAACAATATAAAATAAAAAAACAACAAATTCAGCGTCAGCAATAGCTGGGTTAACCATTCACCAGCCAGCACAGTTGGCGGTAAACAAGCAGCGCATTTAATACGGCTAAAAATCCAGACATCCGCTTATATCAATTAATGCTTAAACAGAGGTTTTCAGTCATTTTTCAATTCCTTTGGCTCTGATTAAATGCTGGCCAGCAAAGCTTCAGCACCATCGCTGCCATCCCTTTGCCGAATTAGCGGAGTTTAAAATGTCGATCATCAGAGCCAAGCTGTCATCCTCATCACCAGTGTTACCTGTGCTGGATTTAAGCCAACTGCAGGGTGACGCCAACAGCCAGGCGACATTTTTGCAGCAACTTCGCGCCGCAGCCCGTGATGTTGGCTTTTTTTATCTGGTCGGCCACGGTATTCCGTTGCAGCGTCAGCAACAGATCCTGGCACTCGCCAGGCAGTTTTTTGCCTTACCAGCAGCGGCGAAACAGGCCGTACAGATGATCAATTCACCGCATTTTCGCGGCTATACCGGCGTTGCTGGTGAGTTGACGTTAGGCCAGCCGGATCAGCGGGAACAATTTGACATCATGCGCGAAGATATTGTCAGTGGCCTGGCCGAACCGACCGCCGCCTGGCGTCGCCTCATAGGCCCCAATCAATGGCCAGCCGAAATACCCGCTTTTAAGGATGAAATGCTACAGTGGCAACAACAATTATCTGATGTCACTGTCAACTTACTGCAGGCTTTGCTGCAATCGCTGCAATTACCGGCAGACGCTTTGCAAAGCACCATAGCGGCAGGCCCCTACCAGCATATGAAACTGATCCGCTACCCTGGTCAGCCAGAAGGCAGCAGCAAACAAGGGGTCGGTGCGCATAAAGATCCAGGTTATCTGACGCTGGTGTTACAAGACCAACATGCTGGTCTGGAAGTGCATACGCCGGACGGTTGGCTCAGCGTGGCACCGATACCAGGCGCTTTTGTGGTCAACATCGGCGAACTGCTGGAATTGGCTTCGAACGGTTATCTTAAAGCAACCTTGCATCGGGTCACCAGCCCAGCCAGCAATCAGCAGCGTTTTTCTTGCGCCTTTTTTATGGCAGCACAACTGGATGCGGTGGTGCCATTACTGACGCTGCCAGCCGAACTCGCGGCCGAAGCCAAAGGGCCTGCCTCAGATCCACTCAATCCACTGTTTTATCAGGTCGGCCAGAATGTGCTCAAAGGCCGCTTACGCTCGCATCGGGATGTCGCAGCCAGCCATTATGCCGATCAACTGATGCAGGTGAGTTAAATATGATAAATGCAGCGCCAACCGGCCGAGACAGCAACCCATAACGCTGCCCGTCCGGATGGCTTTGCTT
>CAZGHW010000016.1:0-84109 GCA_964525695.1 uncultured Rheinheimera sp.
AAGCTTTGAAAAAACAGCCCGCTGCAAGGGAATAACACCAGTCATGTTCACGGCATCCATGTCTGACTGCCCCAAAGCTGCGCTCCGGGTCGAGTCAGACCTACGAAACTCCAACTGCTGTCACGGCAAACCAACCCAAACTATTCCATATCCAATTCTTTTAGTTTGCGTGTCAGGGTATTACGTCCCCAGCCGAGCCGTCTGGCGGCGTCTTGCTTGTGGCCATGGGTAAACTGCAAGGCTTGTTTCAGTACAATCCGCTCAAATTCAGGGCCAGCCTGGGCCAAAATATCTTCCTCGCCAGCATTGAGCTTTTGCTGTACCCAACTGGCCAGTGCTTCTTGCCAGCTATGGTGCGGATCAGCGCCGGTTGGGCTGAACACCTTGGGCGCTGCCGTTAGTTCTGGCGGTAAATCGGCCAGTAGCACCTGCTTACCGCTGGCCATCACGGTCAGCCAGCGACAGGTGTTTTCCAGCTGCCGCACATTACCTGGCCAGTCTAGCTGCGCCAGATATTTTTCGGTTTCAGCGGCCAGGCTTTTCACCTCGACATTCAGCTCTTTGGCGGCTTGTTGTAAAAAGTGCTGCGCTAGCTTGGGGATATCCTGTTTGCGATCTTTCAGTGCCGGAATATGAATGCGAATGACATTCAGCCGATGGTACAAGTCTTCGCGGAATTTACCTTCCGCCACCAACTGCTCCAGATTCTGGTGGGTGGCGGCGATGATCCGCACATCCACATTCACTTCCTGATGACCGCCGACCCGATAAAACTGGCCGTCAGCTAACACTCTGAGCAAGCGGGTTTGTACATCGAGCGGCATATCACCAATTTCATCTAAAAACAAAGTACCGCCATCGGCTTGTTCAAAGCGGCCTTTGCGTAAATTGGCCGCCCCGGTAAAGGCGCCTTTTTCATGACCAAAGAGTTCAGATTCAATTAGATCTTTCGGAATAGCCGCCATATTCAGCGCAATAAAAGACTGTTCTGAGCGTGGGCTATGTTTGTGCAGCGCATGCGCCACCAGCTCTTTACCGGTACCGCTCTGACCATTAATCAACACACTGATACTGGAGCGAGACAAGCGGCCAATAGCCCGAAACACTTCCTGCATGGCCGGGGCTTCGCCGATAATTTCGGTCAGGGCCGCAGGCGCAGCCGGCTGGGCTTTGGGCTTTTTTGCTTTGGCATGCTCCAGCGCCCGGCTAATCAGCGCCACAGCTTCATTGATATCAAATGGCTTGGGCAGATACTCAAAAGCGCCGCGTTTAAAGGCGTTGACGGCGCTATCCAGATCGGAATGGGCCGTCATAATAATCACCGGTAATTCCGGCGCCAGCTGTTGTAATTTGCTCAGCAGCGCCATGCCATCGGTGCCTGGCATCCGGATATCAGACACCACCACGGCGGGTTGTTCGAATTCCAGCCGTTGCAGCATTAAATCGGCTGAGGCATAACTTTCACAGACAATACCGGCGCGGGCTAAGGCTTTTTCCAGTACCCAGCGGATTGAGTTGTCATCATCAATAATCCAAACATTTTGATGCATTAAGCAGCTCCTGAGTTGTGGGCGTGGATCGGCAGGTAAATGGTAAATTCAGTGTGACCAGGCCAGCTTTCGCAATCAATCCAGCCATCATGTTGGTGGATCAGCGTCTGAGCTATTGATAAGCCAAGGCCGGTACCACCAGGCTTACCGCTGACCATTGGATAAAACAAGGTATCTTTAATTTCGGCCGGAATGCCCGGGCCGTTATCGATAACTTTAATGGTTGCCACCAAGCGGTGGCGGCGGCCATGGATAGTGTGTTGATGCAAGATCCGGCTTTGCAATACGATTTGGCCACCTTGCGGCAAAACTTGCTGTGCGTTACGGACAATATTCAGCAACGACTGTTCAATCAGCTCAGGATCGAGCAAAAAGTCCGGGATGCTGGGATCATAATCGCGGATAAATTGCACTGCCGCCGGATTGTCCATTTGCGCCAGTTGGCTGACCCGTTCAATGATCTGATGCAGATTAGCACTTTGCCGTTGTGGCGGTTTGTAAGGCCCAAGCAAACGGTCGACCAGATTCCGCAAGCGGTCGGCCTGGGCAATGATCAGTTGGGTATATTCTTTTTGTTCTTCGTTCAGTGATTCTTCCAGTAACTGGGCAGCGCCGCGTAAGCCACCGAGTGGATTTTTAATTTCATGCGCCAGTCCGCGGATCAGCTCACGGGCAGCCAAATGTTGATGTTGTTGCAGGCTTTCCATGCTGATTTTGCGTTGTTGGTCAACCTGACGAATTTCAATTAATAAACTGGCCGGTTCGGTTTCCAGACAACTGGCGGTGATATCGACCAGCATATGGCGGCCATCCGGCAGTACACAATGCACATCACTGATGCCAAAGCCCTGCTTGGTCTGCAGGGTGCTGACCAGGTGGCTGGCATGTAAATCGCTAAACTGAAACAGCGCCGGGAAATATTGTTGTTGTAGCCGCTTTTCGCCAATGCTGAGTAAAGCACAGCAAGCGGTATTAAAAGATTGCACCTGTAATTGGGCATCCAACACCATAATGGCAGTGGTCAGGTGATTGGCATAATCAATACCGGCCAGCGGTAAGCTTGCTGTCTGTGTCACTGAAAGTCCCTCTGCACCATTTTAGTGCGTCATGACCGCCAGTGTAGCTGGGGCAAGCTGTGAAAACAGCTCAAACGCACTATTTTGGTGAAATAATCGAAGCTTTGTGCAAATAGAAGGTGGTCACAGGACTGTTTGCAATAATCTTGCCGCTTTGGTTCAGGAGTTCGAGCCGGAGCTGATGTTCACCGCGTTCAATATTGTGCAGGATAAAATTAGCGTTGCCGGTTGGGCCAGCCACTTGTTTTTCATCTAAGTACAGCTTGACCCGGAGTCCTTGCGAGAACATAGGTTTGATTTGACCCGACACATACAGAGTGCCGTTATTGTCGCGCAGCGTTTCTTGGTCGAGCGGTTTGGCAATCGCTACTTCGTACACTGGTACTTTTGGCTTATTGACCTGGACTTGCTCTGGTGTGACTGGCAACATCAGATTGTTGCTGTCTTTGATATTCAGCTCGGTCGAACCCGGGGTCGGATTATCGGAAAACACCAAATTGTTGTTTTTATCGACAGTGACAAATACCTTTTTCTGTTCAGCCTGCGCCAGCGTACTAAGCAACAACAACAAAATGCAGGTCTGATTCATGGGCGCCTTAAGCTGTGTAATGAGTTTCGCAATGTTTTATTAACTTTATCGTGCTTTTTCTCATTTGACCAGTACAAAAAGCCCGCAAAAGCGGGCTTGTTGAAAATCTTTTGTGGCAATGGCTAACAGAGTGCGATTTCAGGCCCTGTTGCAGGCCTGAGGCACTCTAAATCGCATTACACGCTGTAATACAGTTCGTATTCCAGTGGGTGCACAGCCATAGAAACGCGTTTGGCTTCGGCACGTTTCAGTGCGATATAAGCATCGATCATTGCATCTGACATGACGCCGCCTTTGGTGAAGATAGCGCGTGATTTGTCCAGATTGTCCAGTGCTTCGTCTAACGAACCACAAACCTGAGGGATCAGTGCTTCTTCTTCTGGTGGCAGATCATACAGATCTTTGTCCATTGCTTCGCCCGGATGGATCTTGTTCTGGATACCATCTAAACCAGCCATCAACTGAGCCACAAAGCACAGGTACGGGTTAGCCGCTGGATCTGGGAAACGCACTTCAATCCGACGTGCTTTAGCACTTGGCACCAATGGAATACGCACTGACGCTGAGCGGTTACGTGCTGAGTATGCCAGCATCACAGGCGCTTCGTAGTGTGGTACTAAACGCTTGTATGAGTTGGTTGACGGGTTGGTGAAAGCGTTGATGGCTTTGGCGTGCTTGATGATACCGCCGATGTAGTACAGGGCCAGTTCTGACAGACCTGCATATTTGTCACCAGCAAACAAGTTGACGCCGTCTTTGGCTAAAGACTGGTGGCAGTGCATACCAGAACCGTTGTCACCAACGATTGGTTTTGGCATGAAAGTGACAGTTTTACCGTACATGTGAGCCACGTTATGCACCACATATTTCAGTAACTGCGTTTCGTCAGCTTTTTTAGTTAAAGTATTGAAACGAGTAGCGATTTCGTTTTGACCTGCAGTTGCCACTTCATGGTGATGGGCTTCAACCACTTGACCTAACTCTTCCAGCACCATACACATAGCGCTACGGATGTCGTGATGTTGATCCACTGGTGGTACTGGGAAATAACCGCCTTTTACACCTGGACGGTGCGCTTTGTTACCTTCTTCGTAGCCTTTATCTGAGTTCCAGGCCGCTTCAGTGGAGTCTACTTTGAAGAAAGAACCTGACATGTCGGTTTTGAAACGCACGTCATCAAACATAAACCATTCTGGTTCTGGTCCAAACAATACAGTGTCAGCGATACCGGTTGATTTTAAGTATTCTTCTGCCCGTTTGGCGATAGAACGTGGGCAACGGTCATAACCTTGCATGGTGCTTGGTTCGATCACGTCACAAGAAATATTGATGGTGGTTTCTTCGAAGAAAGGGTCCAACTTCATGGTAGATGCGTCTGGCATCAGGATCATGTCTGAGTCATTGATGCCTTTCCAGCCAGCGATAGAAGAACCGTCAAACATTTTGCCGTTGTCGAAGAAATCTTCGTCGACTGAGCTGACAGGAATTGTCACATGTTGCTCTTTACCCTTGGTATCAGTAAAACGTAAATCAACAAACTTCACGTCGTTTTCTTTGATAAAACTCAGAACGTTCGATGCAGACATGCAATCCTCCGGATTATTCCTGTTGTGTCAGTCAAGCTATAATAGTGAAGCCGTTGTTAGATCATGCAGCGAATAGCGCTGAACGACTCGGCTAAGGTTGTGCGCTGTAAATGCCAATTGCGTGCCAATAATGTAACCATATGAATTTTATTGATAATTACATTCTTACCAGTGACAGCCAATTTCACTTTGCACCATATGAGTGCTTAAGTGCCTTGTTTTGGTGCATCACTGGTGCTGGCTGCACCAATTCGGATGCAGCGCTAACGATAGCAACTTTCATCTGACTGTCACCTGTTGTCAGCTAAAATTCATCAAAATTAAAAATAACGCTTAAAGCTTGCACTGATGTTTTTCTTTCTGCCAAAAAAAAGAGTAGAATACGCGCCCTTAATTTCAGAGAAACTTACGTTGTAGAACCCCGGTTTGATATTCCGTCAACTGGCGCTACAGAGGATATAAATGATGAGCGTAACCGCTTCAGCTATCGAAAAACTGCGTAATGTCGCCATTATCGCGCACGTTGACCACGGTAAAACCACACTGGTCGACAAATTACTGCAACAGTCAGGTACTTTTGATGCCCGTGCCAAACTGCAGGAACGTGTAATGGACTCCAACGCGCAGGAATCCGAGCGCGGTATTACTATTTTGGCCAAAAATACCTCAGTACGCTGGAACGGTTATCACATCAACATTCTGGACACCCCAGGTCACGCCGATTTCGGTGGTGAAGTTGAGCGTGTTCTGTCAATGGCGGATTCGGTATTACTGTTGGTTGATGCTGTTGAAGGCCCAATGCCACAAACACGTTTTGTGACGCAAAAAGCATTTGCCCACGGTTTAAAGCCAATCGTGGTCGTCAATAAAATCGACCGTCCAGGTGCACGGCCTGATTGGGTCATCGATCAGGTGTTTGACCTGTTTGATAACTTAGGTGCCACTGACGAGCAGTTAGATTTCCCAATCGTCTATGCATCAGCCATCAATGGCTGGGCCACACTGGATTACAACGAGCCAAAAACCGATATCAACGACCTGTTCGCTGCTATTGTTGAGCACGTAGCACCACCACAAGTAGAACTGAACGGCGATACCCAGCTGCAGGTTTCTCAGTTAGATTACTCTAGCTACCTTGGCATTATCGGTATCGGCCGCATCAAACGTGGTTCATTAAAGCCAAACCAACAAGTCACTATTCTGGGCGCTGATGGCAGCAAGCGGAACGGTAAAGTGGGTCAGGTCTTCAGCTACTTAGGTCTGGAGCGTATTGATACCACAGAAGCCACAGCCGGCGACATCGTGGCTTTCACTGGTTTAGGCGACCTGAAAATTTCTGACACTATTTGTGCTCCAACGACGTTAGAAGCTTTACCAGCGTTACAAGTGGATGAGCCGACTGTGACTATGACTTTCCAAGTCAACACGTCGCCATTTGCCGGTAAAGAAGGTAAGTTTGTCACTTCACGGCAGATTTTAGAGCGTTTAACTCACGAGCTGAAACACAACGTGGCACTGCGCGTTGAAGAAACTGAAGACGGCGACAAGTTTAAAGTGTCTGGCCGTGGTGAATTACACTTAGGCGTCTTGATTGAAAACATGCGTCGTGAAGGTTTTGAACTGGCCGTTTCTCGCCCTGAAGTGATCATGAAAGTGGTTGATGGCGCGAAAATGGAACCTATCGAAAACGTCACTATCGATGTCGAGGAGCAGCACCAAGGCTCTATCATGGAGAAAATGGGCGAGCGTAAAGCTGAAATGACCAACATGCAACCAGACGGTAAAGGCCGGATCCGGATGGATTTCCAAATGCCAAGCCGTGGTTTGATTGGTTTCCGTACTGAATTTATGACCCTGACTTCTGGTACTGGTCTGATGTACAACAGCTTTGACCACTACGGTGCTTACAAAGGCGGTACTATCGGTCAACGCATGAACGGTGTGCTGATTTCGAATGCCATGGGTAAAGCGGCTGGTTATGCCATTTTCTCCCTGCAGGAACGCGGCCGGATGTTTATCGGTCACGCCGAAGAAGTATACGAAGGTCAAATCATTGGTATTCACAGCCGTAGCAACGACTTAACAGTGAACTGCTTAAAAGGCAAACAGCTGACCAACGTTCGTGCTTCTGGGACTGACGAAGCGATCAACTTAGTGCCGCCAATCCGCTACACGCTGGAACAAGCACTGGAGTTTATCGATGATGACGAGCTGGTTGAAGTGACGCCACTGTCCATTCGTATTCGTAAACGCCATTTAACAGAAAACGACCGTAAACGCGCCAGCCGCGGTTAATAGTTCGAATGTTCTCAAAGGCCAGCGCTTGCTGGCCTTTTTATTATCCCCGATGCTTGCCTGCCATTTTTCAGCTGAATAAAATCGCTCTTTCTGTTAATGTTTTGCTGCATTCTGGTCGCTATACAGCATAAG
The DNA here is from genome assembly GCA_964525695.1 of uncultured Rheinheimera sp. GTDB lineage: Bacteria > Pseudomonadota > Gammaproteobacteria > Enterobacterales > Alteromonadaceae > Pararheinheimera. The sequence goes on from CAZGHW010000016.1 coordinate 7,232, forward strand.
TTGCTGTGTCTTCCAGGCCCAATGATATTATTTTTAAATAACCCGTTGAATTATAAGTGTACTTTGCACTGGTGCGCAGTTCACAGGAGCAGGTAGCAGCATGACAACGCGGCGCGCGTTTTATAAAATCAAGACCGTCTTAGTGGTCGATGACTCTGATCAGATCCGCAGTTATCTGAAAAGCATGTTATTGCTGATCGGCTTTGAAGAAGTGGTGTTGGCACGGGATGCCGATGTGGCGCTCAGTATCTGCCGCCGGATGTCGTTTGATTTTATTTTATGTGACTTTAAGCTCGGACATGGCCGGGATGGTTATCAGCTGTTTGAAGTACTGCGCAGTGAACGTTTACTCAAAGCAGAATGTTGTTTTCTGGTGGTCAGTGCCGAGCGGCAACGTCAATCGGTGTATGGCATGATCGAACATCAGCCAGCCGATTATCTGCTAAAACCCTTTAGTTATGCGGAACTGGAACGGCGAATTGCGCGGGCTTACCATATTCGACAAGCCTTGCAACAAATTTATCTGGCGATTAGTCGTGGTCAATTTGAAGAGGCGGTGATCGCTTGTGACGATGTCGTTGCCAACCGCAGTCAGTATGCGATGCACGCCTCCCGCTTAAAAGCTGAGTTGCTGACCCGATTAGAGCGCTTTGATGAAGCGGAACACCTCTACAGCTGGGCGCTGACGGTGCGGGATTTTGGCTGGGCCCGACTTGGCCTGGCGGTCACTTATGGTTATCAGGGCCGGCGTGAAGAGGCTGAAACCCTGTTACAGGAATTGGCGACAGTCCCGGAAACGAAAATTGAAGCGCTGGACTGGCTGACCCGACTCTATATCAGTCAAAACCGGCCAGCCGAAGCCTTCACCGCTATCGAAACTGTGGTAAAAAACTCACCACGCAATTATCTACGCCAGCATGTGCTGGCCAATCTGGCGGTGGTGCAAAATCAGCCGGAAGCCGCAGTGGCAGTGCATCAGCGTTTATTAACCACAGCCCGTTACTCGATGTATGACACTGCCGATAATATGCTGAATTATCCGAGGGCTTTGCTAGAACTGGCAAAAGAGCAGTCACAAAAAGAGCGCACCGAGACCCTGGTTCGGATTGATACTTTTATCACCACCATCAAAAAACGTTTCCACCCGGCCAGTTTTGAGCATGATCGACTGGTACTGGATGCCCGCGTTTTGTTATTACAGGGCAAAAATACCAAAGCGCTGGAGTGCCTGGATAAAAGTGAAAAAATGTCGCTGGACAGGCAGATCTCTGCTGCTGGCATGCTGGATCGTTCGCGCGCTTATATTGAGGCGGGCAATCTGGCGATGTGCGACCACTATCTGGCTTGCCTCGGCACTGTGGCGCAGGATGATAGCTTGTATAGCAGTTCGGTGAATCTGCTGATGCATTATGAGCAGCAAAAACAGCAGCAACGACGCCAGCAACTGACCCAGCAAAATGCTAGTTTTATGGCGATCGAATATTTCCGCCGCGCGCTGGAAAATATGCCGGGCAATGTCAATATAGCGTTGAATTTGTTGCAGGCTATTAGTGTTCGTGAACAGTTAAATCAGGATTTACGCGATCTGGCGCAACATTGTGTCGATGTGATTATTGATGGTCGTTTACCGCATGATCAGATTAAAAGGTATCAGGTGATTATGAGTCATATCCAGCTCTGAGTTTAGTATCGCGCCAGCCCACGCCTGTCGCCCACGCCGGTCGCCCACGCTGGTAATTGCGGTCGGCATTTTGTACACTGCAACCTGTTCTTATTACAGGGTTTAGAAAATGAATGCTTTATTTCTGCGGTTGGCAGGCCTGACGACACCTGTGTTGTGTGCAGTCTCTTTAGCGGCCTGTACCCCCGCTGATCCGCTGCAAAAGATGTCCGGACCTGCGCAAGGTTCCAGCTATAACATTAGTTACTGGAGCGAAAAGCCAGTCGACCACAGCGTGTTACAACAGCAAATTGAAGCAGAACTGAATAGAATTGATCTGGCCATGTCGAACTATCGGCCCGATTCAGTACTGGAACAATTTAACGCCCAGCAAAGTACTGCACCGGTCGAAGTAGGAACTGAATTGGTACAGATGCTGGAACAAGCCCGGTTTGTCTCCTCACAGAGCCAAGGCTGTTACGATGTCACCGTCAAGCCACTGTTTGATCTCTGGGGCTTTAAAGCGGATAAATTTCATTTGCCGACAGCGGAGGAATTAGCCGCCACCCAGAAAATTGTTGGGATGGACAAGATCCACCAAGCCGGGCCGACCATGCTGGCAAAGCAGGTGCCACAACTGCGGGTTGACGTGTCCTCGATTGCGCAGGGTTGGACCGTCGGCCAACTGGCGAAAATTCTGGAGCAGGCCGGTGTGCAGAATTATCTGGTCGAAGTGGGTGGTGAATTAATTGCCAAAGGCAAAAAACCAGAGCAACAGGCTTGGCGGGTGGCGATAGAAAAACCATTACCGGGTGAGCAGAAATTGCAAAAAGTTATTACCATCCATCAATCTGAAGCGCTGGCCGTTATTTCATCCGGCACTTACCGGCACTACTTTGATGCCGATGGTCAGCGTTACAGCCATGTACTGGATGCCCGTAGTGGCGCCCCGGTCAAGCATCAGACGGTGGCCACCACAGTGCTGATTGATAATCCAACCTTAGGCGATGCCTGGTCGACGGCGTTTTTATGTCTTGGCAGTCAAGACGGCAAAGCGGTCGCCGATCGGCTTGGCATGAAAGTGTTGTTTATTGATCAAATTGGCGATGAACTGAAAGAAATCAGTAGCGAAGCTTTGCTGGCGACTAAGACAGTCAGTCTGCAATAAGCGGAGCTGGCGGTGACGTTGTGACTGTAAGTCACAGCGTTGCCGCAATTTGAGAAAGGACCACATCACTGTGCACATTTCCAGCCGCTGGCATCAGCAGATCCACCTGCTGATACAGCAAGCAAAACTTTATTTACATCGTTGTCAGCATGATCAGATCGGCATGATTGGTGGTTATCTGGCTTATATTTCCTTGCTTTCACTGGTGCCGCTGGTCGCGGTGGCTTTTTCCGTGCTGAATGCTTTTCCAATGTTTTCTGGGCTGAGACTGGATATTGAACATTTTGTTTATGCCAATATTGTGCCGTCGCGTGGCGAAGAAATTCAGACCTATATCAATGGTTTTGTTGAAAACATTGGTCGAATGACCACTGTAGGGGTGTTATTTCTGGTGGTAGTGGCACTGATGCTGATCCACAACATCGACAAGACACTGAATAAAATCTGGCGGGTACATAAAAGACCCCGTCTGATGATTTCATTGTCCATTTACTGGATGATCCTGACACTCGGGCCCATTATGCTCGGGGCCTCCATTGCGCTGACGTCTTATTTGGCCTCCCTGAGCCATTTGGCTGACAACTACACGCCGGGTTTGTCTAGCCTGTTATTAAGGTTGGCGCCTTATGCCGTGTCATTATTGGGCTTTTTTATGCTGTACCAGCTGGTGCCCAATACCAAAGTCAGATATAGCCATGCCTTGTGGGGCGCCTTGTTCAGTAGTGTGTTATTTGAAATGCTGAAAAAAGCTTTTGCCTTGTACATTCATCATTTTCCGTCTTATCAGGCTATCTATGGCGCGCTGGCGCTGGTACCGATCTTATTCGTCTGGGTGTATTTGTCCTGGTTGGTGGTGTTGTTAGGCGCTGAATTGACCGCCTTGTTGCAGGAATTACAACTGCAGCGGCAGCAGGTTGCCACTGAACACTGCCAGAGCAGCATTGAAGCGGAGTCCTAACATGTATCAAGCTGAACCCGTTGACTGTTATCACAGTGAGTTTTTAAATCGGCCTGATGGCCAGCGGATTTACCTGGAACAAAGTGGCCACCCGGCAGGGATCCCGGTCTTAATGTGCCATGGCGGGCCAGGCGGTGGTAGTTCACCTTTTCAACGCACCTTATTTGATGCCGAGCGCTACCGGATTATTTTATTTGATCAGCGTGGTTGTGGTCAGTCGACACCTTTTGCCAGCCTCGAACACAATACCACTGCTGATTTGCTGGCTGATATCGAAGCCATTCGTCAGCACCTTGGCATTGAACACTGGGTGCTGGCTGGCGGCTCCTGGGGCAGTACCTTGGCGCTGTCATACGCCGAGCAGTATCCACAGCATTGTCTTGGCTTGATTTTGCGCGGTATTTTTCTCGGCCGGCCAGAAGATATAGACTGGCTATATCGGCCAGGCGGCGGTGCCAGTCAGTTATTTCCGGATTATTTTGCCGATTTCCTGGCGCCTGTCGCAGCGCTCGCTGGGCTGGATATTCTGGTGGCTTATCAACAATTGTTGCAACATGCCGATCCTTCGGTGCAACTGAAGGCCGCGCAGGCCTGGAGCTTATGGGAAGCGCGGGTGGCGAGTCTATTGCCCAATCCGGCGATGCGGCTGGGAGCAATAGAACCGGAATCTGCTTTACCCCTTGCCAGGATCGAGAATCATTATTTCCTGCATCACTGCTTTCTTGGGCCCAATCAACTGCTGCAGCAATTGCCGCAAGTGCAGCATTTGCCTTGTTATATTGTGCATGGTCGTTATGACGCGGTCTGTAAGCTGGAAAATGCCTGGACGTTGGCGAAATCCTGGCCTGGCGCTGTGCTGAAAATTGTGCCGGACGCCGGACATTCTGCCAGTGAAGCGGGCATTGCCCGTGCTTTATTTGAAGCGGCTAGTGTGCTGGCGGACCGGCTGGAGGCCAGTTGATGATTGCCTTATTGCAACGGGTGCGTCGTGCCGCAGTGGAAGTGGACGCACAACCAATCGGTGCCATTGGCGCAGGCTTGTTGATTTTGTTAGGCGTTGAAGCTTTGGATAATCAGGCTTCGATGCAGAAACTGGCCGACAAGGTATTGAAATATCGGCTGTTTAATGATGAAAACGGCAAGATGAATCTCAATGTGCAACAAGCCGGTGGCGCTTTGTTGGTGGTGTCACAGTTTACGTTGGCGGCTGATACCAATTCCGGTTTAAGACCCAGTTTTACGCCAGCGGCCTTGCCAGCACAAGCTGAGCCGTTATATCTGGCCTTTGTCGATTACTGCCGTGCCCAAGGCATCAAGGTTGAAACGGGCTGTTTTGGCGCTGATATGCAGGTAAGCTTGGTCAACGACGGGCCGGTAACCTTTTGGTTGCAAAGTAAAACCCTCAGCTAAATTCAGTCAAGTGCTTGCAAACAGCACAGCCGGTTCTGAAAACCGGCAAACTGCTGCAGGCGCAACTGATGCGGCCATAGCGGTTGTAACTGCTCGCTTTGTGTCGTCACTACTTCGGTTAGCGCTGGATCCGTTAAATTCAGCCAGAGCTGACCACCAGCCCGCAGCAACGGATGTAACAAGGCGAGTCCATGCACCAGCACTGCTGGCGTCGGATAGAGATCGACAAAAACCAACTGGTAATCTGCTGCTGGCTGTTGTTGCAAAAATTGCCAGGCATCCTGGCAGCAAAATTGTTCCTGGCTGCCTGGTTGCTGAAAATATTGTTGGTACAGCGCAATGATGGCAGCACTACTTTCTACCGTCAGTAGCTTAGCCTTGGGCCAGTGGTGGCAAAGCGCCCGGTTAAATTCGCCGCCGCCAAGGCCAAATTGCAACACTGTTGTCAGCGTAGCGGGGAGTTGCGCCAGCATGGCTTGCAGATGCGGATAACAAGCTTTATTCGGTTCACTCAGTTGCAATTGGCTCTGGCATTGCTGATTAATCCATAAGGCCCGATGCTGCTGATCGCAGGTCACGGCCAGCTGCAGCGGACCTTCTTGCTGCCAGTGCAGCAGTTGCTGCCCGGTAGCTGTACTAGACAATGTCATCAAGGGTGCCTGTTGTGGTCATGCCAGCGGCCAGGGCCGCGGTGGTGCATGGCGCATGATGGCGCGGGCTTAGGAGTTAGAGGAAGCATAGATGAAAACAGCGTTAGTCTCGCCACAAACGCCAGCGCAATGGCAAAAATACTTTGAGTTACGCTATCAGGTGCTGCGCGCACCCTGGCAACAACCGCTTGGCTCGGAGCGCGATCAGCAGGAAGAGCAAGCCTTTCATTTGATGCTGGAAACAGCAGAGGGCACAGTGTTGGCGGTGGGGCGTTGCCAGTTGTTAGATGCCGTGACCGCGCAGGTGCGTTATATGGCAGTGGCGCCAGCGGCGCAGGGGCAGGGGTTAGGGCAGCAAGTGTTGGCCGGTCTGGAGCTGTGGGCACAACAACAAGGTGCGCAGCAACTGCTGCTCAATGCCCGTGACAGTGCGATAGGTTTTTATCATAAACAAGGCTATCGCGATGGCGCCGTGCAGCCGCCCTTGTTTGGGATCCCGCATTTGCAGATGTGGAAAACGCTCTGCCTTGGCGACAGCCCGGATCTCCGCCAACACTGGATCACGCAGTTACAACACACCTGGCATCAAACCATTCCGCTATCGGCTTTTATGCAATTACAGGTGCAAAGTTTTGATGGCAAGACGCTGTGTTGTCAGGCCCCTTTAGCACCGAATATCAACCTTCACCAGTCGATGTTTGCCGGTAGTATATACAGTCTGGCGACACTGACCGGTTGGGGCATGGTCTATTTGCAGTTACAAGCATTGGGCCTGAGCGGTGATATAGTGCTGGCCGATGCTAGTATCCGTTATCTGGCGCCTTTGACGACATTACCCAATGCCCGCGTCAATCTGTTGCATTGTCAGGGCGATCTCTCCCGGCTGAGCCTGGGGAAAAAAGCACGACAACAGCTGCAGGTCGAGTTGTTTGCCGCCGAGCAAAAGGTAGCTGAATTTAGTGGTCGTTTTGTGGTGTTACCGGCCAGGCATTAATGCCTGCTGATGGCTGGGCACAGGTCGCTGGGCGTCCGTAGTGGTTACACGCAAATTGCTGCCATCGGCAGTTGGAGTTCTGATGCAAAAAGTAGTGATTATTGGTTGTGGCTGGTTAGGCCAGCAACTGGGGCTAGCACTGGCGCAAACTGGTTTTCAGGTGTTTGGCAGCCGCCAAAGTGTTGCTGCATTATCGCAGTTACCGCCACCCATCCGGCCGTTGTTGTTGCAGTTGCCTTGTCTGCAGCCTGACTCTGAGTTGCTGGCAATATTACAAGATGCCTGGCTGATTTGTGCCTTGCCGCCAGCGGTGCGCCAACAAGGGCCTGACTATTATCCTGCGGTGCTCAATAATCTGGCGCAACTGGCACAACAAGCCAAAGTGCGCGGGGTGATCCATTGCTCCAGTAGCGGTGTTTATGCCGGTCTCAGTGGCGAAGTGACAGAACAAACGGCGCTGTGTCTAGCTGGCAAAGCGGCTTATTTACAAGCGGGCGAGCAAGCTTTACAGCAACTGAAACCTTGTATCACTTTGCGTTTGGCGGGGTTGATAGGTCCAGGCCGGCATCCGGGGCGCTTTGGTCGCAGCGGCACCTTAGCCGGTGCCGATTTAGCCGTTAATTTGGTGCATGTCACCGATATCGCGGCTTTTATCCAACTGCTGTTGACCCAGCCGCAACCAGCATCAGATTGTGTCAATTTATGTTGTCCGCAGCATCCGACGAAGCAGCAATTTTACCCGCAGGCAGCCGCTCATTTGGGATTGCCTGCTGTCAGTTTTAGCGCGGCCGACGAGCCAGTGCGGGTGGTCAGCAGTAACCGTAGTCAGGCTTATGCCGGGTTTAGTTATCGCTTTGCATCCCCTTTGCAAGCGCTGGATTTCTGTTGAAATGACAGCTAAGCCATTGATATCAGGTTTTTATCAGCAAGCTATCATGAAAGCATAGCTCGAACACTGAATAATTTTTTGTCAGATTGTCAGTGAAGAATATTGTTGATGATACAGAAGTGGATGTCTTTGGCCGTGGCTTGTGCCTTGTTGGGGATCCTTGCCGCATTGGGTTATCTGTTGCTGCCGGTGGTGTCGCCCCCAGCAGCGCAATCAAGCTTACAGCTGGATTGGTTGATTTGGCTGTTCTGCATCATGCTGTTGTCATCGCTGTTGCTGAACATCATGGCTTTTTTTGGTGCCGAAACCTGGTTTGGTCAAGGTCGATGCTGGTCATGGTTGCAGCCGCGACAACAGGAACCGGCACAGCAACTGCATTTGTTTTTCCAGCAACATGCTGGTCAGTTGTGCCAACTAAGTCCGACTGCTGATTTATTTCTATGGACACAGCAGCAGCACTCAAGTCTGATTAAATTAGTCACGCCAGCACTAAGTCAACAAGCTCCGCCCCTGGATGGGCCGACCAGTATCAGTCAGATGCGACAATTACTGCAGCAAAAGTTGCAGTATCAATGTCGGCAAGCCTATTGGCTCAGCGCTGAGCCTGTGGAGTTGGTGGCTGGTGTTTACGCACGGGAAAGCGGTATTCAATGCCTGCAATTTCATCAAATTGGCCAGTTAGGTCGCAACTAAAGCAAGCTGTTTTCGGTAAAAATGTACACAAAAGAAGTTTTTTGCAAGTTAGACTTGTTTGTTATTTAGCATTATTGTTAATATTTAGCCAAGAGAGGAACTTACAAAGTCCAGGATGGACGCAAGCACTGCCTGCCTTGCCGGAACGGACGTCAAACCGCTCCGGCTTTTTTTTGCGACACAGTTGAGCAATGATTGTGAGGGTTATATTTTAAAAGCCTGGATCGACTGCTGCAGATCGGCAGCGCTCTGCGCAACTGCGGCGCTATGTTCCAGTGTGCTATTGGCTTTGCTACTGCTGTGACCGGCCAGTTCTACCATGGTGCTCATATTCAGTTGGATGCCATCCCCAAGCTGTAATTGTTCGGTGGTGGCCTTGGCAATGGCGGTACTGATGCCCTGCATCTGCGCAATCGCCTGATTGATATTACTCAGTGAAGTAACCAGGCCAGCTGTATGGCCAACACAAGTATCGGCATCGGTTTTGCCGCGGCTGACGGCCGACACTGCTGCGGTACTTTGTTGTTGCAAATTATTGATCATCGTCCTGATTTCATCGGTGGCCGCTTGACTCCGTACCGCCAGGCTACGCACTTCGTCAGCCACCACGGCAAACCCCCGGCCTTGTTCGCCAGCCCGCGCAGCTTCAATAGCGGCATTAAGCGCCAGTAGGTTGGTTTGTTCGGCAATACCGCGGATCGTTGCCAGAATGCTGCCGATGTTATTCGACTGCTCATTCACTTGCAGCATCATACCTGCGGTTTCGGTCAGCTGCGCTGCTAAGCTGGTGATTAATTGATTATTCTCCTGCGAAATACTATCGATATGCTTGCTTTGAGCACTGGCTTGATCCATTTCACTGACTGCTTGGGCTGCATGGCTGGCAATCAGATTGGTATTGGCCGCTAATTGCTGGGTCGAATCATTCACTGCCGCAATTTGCTGTTGTTGTTGTTCCAGTGCCTGGCTGATTTCTCCGACTTCTTGGCGCGAGAGTGCAGAACTTTGCTGTAATTCGTTGGCATTGAGCACAATACCTTTAATTAATTGACTTAAAGCTAGGATCAGACTGTTGACCTTGGCAGATAAAGCGCCAAATTCGTCGTCGTTATTGATACTCAGTTGCTGGCTTAAATCGCCGGCCGCCACTTCGCCCAGCACTTTATTAATCCCTGCCAGCGGTTTGAGCATGGTATTAATGGTGAAATAGGCTGTCACGCCCGCCAGTGCTATCAGCACCAACATCAGGATAAAAGTGCGGACAGTGCCAAAACTCAAGGTGTCTGACATTTCTTGTTGGAGCTGATTAAATTGACTGGTGGCACCGGTCAGCACTAAGTCCAGCGCAGCAACCGCCTTAGTCACTGCTTGTTCGGATGCAGCCAGTTGTTGTTTTGCCTGTTGCGCTGCTGTCAGTTGTTTGGTTTTGATGGTGACCAGATTCTCAGTAGCGCCAATACGTTCGCTCAATTCAGTCAACTGCTGATTGAAATCCTGCCATAAGTCTTCGGCCTGCACTTCTTTCACCAGATTACCAATATAAGCCAGATTGCCTTGCATATCACTTAAGCCAAATTCGATGTTTTGCTGGCTTTCAGCCAGTTGTGCTACATCGGTATAAGCATTAGTTTCCCGAATAGTTTGCATTAAGGTCAGGAGCTGGCCATCGACCCGGCCAGCGGCACCGGCAATCAGTTCCTGTTGGGCTTTTTTGCCGGGAGTTTGCAAGTAAGATATATCTAATAAGGTGGCGCCAGCATCGTCAATCAGTTGTACTAACTGACTCAATTCCGCTGCCGCAGCGGCTTCAGCTGTGATGGTGCTCAGTTTGGCACTGAACATCTGATTGACCGCACTGACATAAGCGCTGTAATGCTGGCTGGCTTCGGCTAAGGGTTTCGCCAGCTGCGGATCAGTTTTGAGTAGTTGCTGCAAAGTATCGATATGCTGATGATACAGCTGTTCAGCGCTATTAAACTCGCTCTGATATTGCTTGATTGCGGCCTGTTGTTCCGCGGTGTAACCCAGTGCGGATAGCTTCGCCAGTTTCAGCAGTTGAATTTGGGCGCTGTTACTTTGTTGTTGCGCTGGCACCGCGATTTCATTGACATGCTCGCTGGCGGCAGAGACCACACTGAAACTCCAGAGTGAAGATAAACTGGCTACCAGTAGCAATAAGGCAATAAAGCCAAAACCAAAAATAACCTTCTGCGCGACGCTCAGTTTCATCTATTGCCCCTGTGATTTTTGTCTTTGTTTTTATTGTTGTTTGAGTATTGACGAACTTTGCCGAAGGTCAAAGTTACGCCAAAAGTTAACAGAGATATGGCAGCTGGTCTAGCCAGTTGTTAAGAAAAAACGCAATTAAAATACGCAGTTACCGGCAGCTGAATGTGACTGCGGTCCGACAGGTACAGCGGGCCAGTCCTGGTGGCTGGCCTGTGATCCACGCCGCGGATTAGCGCTGAGCTGCTGGCTGAAAAGTTAATTGACCGCCCAAGCGGTAACGGCTACCTGCGGAGGTTAAAAAAGCAAAACTGACGGCGCCTTCGCGGCTAAAGGTGCGACGTGTCAGGCGTAGGCAGGGTTCGGTTTTATTAATTTTCAAATGTTTACAGGTAAATTCGTCGGGAAGTATCGCTTCCACCACATGATCGGCTTTGGTCAGTGGTGCCACCGCACTTAAATATTCGTGTGGGGTTTGGTTGACAAAATCCTGCGCCAGATAAGCCGGTATCCGGGCTGGATTGACATATCTGGCTTCCAGTTGTAGCGGCTGCTGATTGTCATAATGCACAATTAATGAAAAAAACACCGGTGCATTGCGAGCCAGACCCAGCGCTGCAGCCACCACCGCTGGACAGGGCAGTTCTGTCAGTTGCACCAGTTGCGCGGAATGAAAATGCCCCCGGGCCTGAATTTCATCAGCGATGTTGCGGATTTCCAGTAAGGCTGATTGTGACTTGGCGCTGGCGACAAAACTGCCGACACCCTGGGTGCGGTACAAGACCCCTTGCTCGGTCAGTTCCTGCAGTGCCCGTCTGGCGGTCATCCGGCTGACGCTAAACTGGTCACAGAGTTCGTGTTCTGACGGGACTCTGCTGTGTTCAGGCCAGTTGCCAGATTCAATCTGGCTGAAAATAAATTCTTTAATGGCGGCAAATTTAGGTGTGCTGGCGCCGTTGCTGTTCGTCATGGGCCTATCGCTGCCTGTTGTTTAGCAAGAATATAGCAAAATTAGCGGCTTTTGATTGTATATACAAGCGGCTGCGCTAGAATATTTCCACAGTCACAAGTTGTGCTCTGCTGCGCAGTGCAGAGTACTTTATTGATTTATCTACCGCATCCATAGGAGTTTGAAATGACCAATACCGGGCAACAGTTCGACGCAGTCTGGCACAATGTGCAACTGGCAACCATGTGCAACAATGGTCAACCTTATGGTGTGATCCATGATGCGGCGCTGGCGGTGAAAGATGGTCTGATTGCCTGGTGCGGTCCTAAAGCTGAATTACCCCCTTGTGATTTACTGGCGACGCCATTATATGATGGCCAGGGTCAGTGGTTATTGCCTGGTTTGATTGATTGTCATACCCATCTGGTTTATGCCGGTAGCAGAGCGAATGAATTTGAAATGCGCCTTAACGGTGCAACCTATCAGCAAATTGCGGCGGCCGGTGGCGGTATTAAATCGACAGTCGCCGCGACCCGCGCAGCTTCGCATGAGGAACTCTTTGTGCTGGGCAAAGACCGACTGAATGCGTTATTGCAACAGGGCGTCACCACAGTTGAAATTAAATCCGGCTATGGGTTGGATCTGGAATCAGAACAAAAAATTCTGCAAGTGGCGCAACTGCTCGGTGAAAATCATCCGATAAGCGTCGAAAAAACCTTTTTAGGTGCCCATGCATTGCCGCTGGAATATCAAGATGACAGCGATGGTTATATTGAGCTGGTGACTGAAACTATGCTGCCGCAATTACAACAGCAAGGGCTGGTGGATGCAGTGGACGTGTTTTGTGAAGGCATTGGCTTTTCGGTGGCGCAAAGCCGGCGTTTGTTTGATAAAGCCAGAGCCTTGGGATTGCCGGTAAAAGCCCATGCTGAGCAGTTATCCAGTTTGGGGGGCGCCGCGCTGGTGGCTGAGTTTGCTGGTTTATCGGCCGATCATATTGAGTATCTGACCGAAGCTGATGTACAGGCGATGGCCGCTGCAGGCACTGTGGCGGTGTTGTTACCGGGGGCATATTATTTTTTACGCGAAACTCAACAGCCGCCGATTGCATTGCTACGGCAATATCAGGTGCCGATGGCGATTGCGACGGATTTAAATCCTGGTACTTCGCCTTTATGTCATCTGCCACTGATGCTGAATATGGCCTGTACTTTATTCAGACTCACCCCGGAAGAAGCCTTGCGCGGGGTCACAGTGCATGCGGCTGCTGCACTGGGCAAAACCGACCGCGGTGTGCTGGCCGCTGGTTATCGGGCTGATTTTGGCCTTTACGCCATCAGCCAGCCAGCCGAACTCTGTTATCAGTTGGGGGTCAGTTGTTTAAAACAACTGGTGATTGGCGGGCGGGAAGTGCCTTTACTGCGCTGAACCACAGCGTCGAACCACAGCGCTGCTAAGTTGCTCGCGCCATTTTGGCCTGAATAAAGGCCAGTACCAAAGCGGTTAATACCTGACCTGCTTCAGACATGCCCGCCGCCAGGCCTGCCGGATGCTGCGCAGGCGCAGCTTCGGCCAGATGCAGATAGGCACTGTGCGGTAAACTGGCCAATTGCCAAACGTATAATTCTGCTTCCCGCACTGTCAGCCCGCAGTTGGTAAAGGCGCTGACCGGCATCAGACTGATGCTGTCGGTGTCCAGTTCAATTCCCAGTGGCGCCGGGACCTGATCGGTAAAAGCGATGGCACTGGCGATAGCCTGGTCAAAGTTTTGTCGTTGGCGCAGATACAGATCCTGGTAACTGCAAAAGCCGACACCGGCCTGTTGCATCTGCTGCAAAGCGTTGGCGGAGTTCTTCAGTTCATGCAGCCCAAGCACAAAATACTGGCCGAGCCAGCCTTGCTGCTTGGCATAGCTAAAACCGTTGCCGCTATGGCGGCCTTCCAGTAAACGGAAGTCGCAGTGTGGATCCAGGTTGATGGCATTGACGCTGCTGCCGTGCTGCTGAGCTAACGCTTGCAACAGCGGATATGCATTGTTATGGCCGCCGCCTATGACAATAGGCCATAAGCCTGCGGCAAAAATTTGTTGCAGTACCGGGCTGGCGCGTTGATCGATAGCAGCACAGAGTTGTCGCAGCTGGGCCAGCTGCTCCGGCACGCTACTTTGTAAACCGGCACTTTGTTGCTGTAAATCGCGGCATTCAATTTCGCCCAATAACAGAAGTTGCCCGCCATCGATAAAAGCATTGGCCTGCAGATTTAAAAACCGCCGTAAAAAGGCTTCAAAACCTAAAGTCGCACCGCCATTGCCAAAGTTGGCTCTCGGCCCGATATCTTCGGCAATCCCCAGCACCACAAAATGTACGCCCTGGGCTTTGGCTTGTTGCAGGCATTCAGCCAATGGCAAGGTTGGGTGCGGCCAGACTAAGGTTTCACCGAGCCGGGTTTCGCCAGCTCTTTGTTGTTGAAAGGCCGCCAAAGTGGCGGCCTGATATCTGATCAGTTGTGCTGTCATACTTGCTTTGGTATTTAAAAGTTATTCAATATCAAGCGCTTCAGCTGACAGGATAATGCCAGTGCTGTCAGCGTACAGATGATCTTCCGGCAGGAAAGTGACACCGGCAAAGTTGACCGGCACGTCCGTTTCGCCAAAACCCTGATCATCGGCGCCGACCGGGATCGCATTCACTGCCTGGATACCGATATCAAAGTCTTCCAGCGTATCCACATCGCGCACACTGCCGTAACAGACAATGCCTTCCCAGCCATTTTCAGCCGCCAAAGCTGCCAGTTCCGCGTCAATCAACGCGCGTCGGGCTGAACCGCCACCGTCAATCAACAGCACTTTACCTGTGCCAGGCTCAGCCAGCATTTGCCGGATCAGGCCGTTGTCTTCAAAACATTTGACGGTATGGATCATGCCACCAAAAGAACGGCGGCCGCCGTAGTTGGCAAACAGAGGTTCCACCACGTCGATCATGTCGGCATACAAGTCACATAATTCGGAAGTATTGTATTGCATCTGTTGCTCCAGCTGATAACTCATTGATCTGAAGCACAGTATAAACTGATCCGGGTGAAGCTCAAGCAGGATCTGGCATCTGCTTTCTCGGCCGAGTTGCCAACTGGCTATATGCAAAGCTTTGATGAGTGTGTTAATTTTTAATTTCACTCGCAAGCTCTGGCAGGATGTTTTAGTTGAGCACAGAATTGATCCTCAGCCGATTGTCACTTTTCTTCATTCAAACTGGCTTGGCCTTAGTGCTGATGTTGGTATTGTGGCATTTTTACCGTATTTATCAGCGCCATTATCTGAAGTCCTGGGCGCTGGCTTTTCTACTATTTGCTTGTTATGTGCTGAGTCTGACGGCGTACAGTATGTTGAACTCATCAGCCCGCACGCTGGTATTTTTACCCGCGTTGTTGGAGTTCAGTTATATTTTCAGTTGTTATGCTTTTGCTATCTGGGTGTTAGTCGGTGTGCGGGAAGCGGTGACCACAGAACGGATCCCCGCCCGGCTGGTGAATCAACTGTTATTGCTGGTGGCCTTGTTAGCGCTGGTCTCGGTGTTATTATTTGCCTTTGATAGCAGTCTGAATCCGTGGAAATACTATCTGCAGGTCAACCTAAGGTTACTCTTTATCGGCTCGGCTTTATTAGTCGCCGGTGTCTGGTTATTTACCTTACCGAATAAAACCTTTGTTACCCGGTTGGTGGGTTGTAGCGTGCTGTTATGGGGATTGCAGCAGATCCTGGTCGCTTTAATCTCGGTGTGGCTGGGTCAGGGCAGCACCTTGGATCGGGTGGTGTTGATCAGCAAACATCTGGAATTATTTTGTCAGACTATTCTGGGGCTCGGATTGATTATCTGGTTGCAAGAAGATGAACGGTTGGCTAATCAACAACTGACCGCCAAAACCCGTTATCTGGACAGCCATGATCATCTGACCGGCGCCTTGAACCGCGATGCGCTATTAGAACAACTGACGGATTTGCTGCAGCAGCCGCAGCCCTTATTGTTGATTATGCTGGGGCTGGACCGGTTTAAAACGGTGAATGAATCTGTTGGTTTAAAACAGGGCGACCGGATTTTACGCGAGGTGAACCGTCGTTTTGAAGCCAGCATTCTCAAACCCAGGCTGATTGCCCGAACCGGCGGCGATATTTTTGCCCTGGTGTTGACCGATGTACACACCGACAAACAACGCCAGTTCAGTTTGCAGCATCTGGAACAGCAAATTGAAAAACCATTTAATTTTGATCATTCGCCACTCAAATTGACCGCCAGTATGGGCATTGCACTGTATCCGGAACATGCCGGTAGTGCCGAAGCCTTGTTGCAAAAAGCCAATATCGCCTTTCACCATGCCAAACGGCAACAACTACGCTGGGTGCAATATCAGCTCGGGATGGAAGAGGAATCGGCCCGTTTGTTGTTGCTGGAAAAAGAGTTATTACGGGCCATCGAGCAAGATGAGCTGGTGTTGTATTTTCAACCACAATGGAATATGCGTGAGCAGCGGATTGATGCCTATGAAGCACTGGTCAGATGGCAACATCCGGAGCGTGGTTTGCTGATGCCTGGCCAGTTTTTACCGGCGGTGGCGCAGTTGGGCTTAAGTCAAAAGCTTGATTTGGCCTTGCTGGAAAAAGCGGTAGCAACTTTAGGCCGTTGGCGGGCGCAACGTATTATGCTGCCGGTGGCGGTGAATATGTCGCCGATCCATTTTGAACAGGATGGATTAAAACAAAAAATCCAGCAATTATTGCAGCAGTATCAGGTGCCGCCGACCATGCTGGAGCTGGAGATTACCGAAAATACTGCGATGGGCGATATGGAAAAAGGCAGTAACTTTGTTACTGAATTGCAGCAGATGGGGATACGGGTATCGATTGATGATTTTGGCACCGGTTATTCATCCTTAGGTTATTTGCGCAAAATGCCGATCGACAAAATTAAAATCGACCGCAGTTTTATTATCGATATGGCTGGCAGTGATTCTGACATGATGATTGTCAAAACCATGATTACGCTGGCGCATGGTCTGGGCAAGCGTATCCTGGCGGAAGGGGTGGAGGATGAGCATCAATTTAGCTTATTGCGCCATATGGCCTGCGATGCCGTGCAAGGCTATCTGATTGCCAAACCTTTACCCGAAGCCGAAGCACTGGCTTTATTAAAAAGGCCAACCGGCCAAAGTAGCTAACCAAGCTGGCTTTATTTGCTGCCGCAGCTGGTTTAGGGTCAATTGTCATGGCGTTGTCATCTGCAGTCGCTAAGTTATTGTCACCAGCAGCAGTGGCAGGACAGCCTGATGAAAATGACAAGACTCGCGGCCTGGGATCAGCGTTTTTTTATCCGGGTGTTTCAGCGCTGCGCCAGCCAGCCTGTATTTCGCAGTTGTTATTGGTTGTCTAAAACGGCCGATGGCCCTTTGTATCTGTTGCTGGCCATCACCATGTACTATTGGCAACCGGCTGATTATCTCCGCTTTATCCAGTTGCTGGCAGCAGGTTTTGCGCTTGAACTGCCGTTGTATTTATTACTGAAAAACAGTGTTCGCCGCTTAAGGCCTGCTGATTTATTACAGCAACATATCCAATCTTATATTGTGCCATCCGATAAATTTAGTCTGCCGTCCGGTCATACCGCCGGCGCTTTTGTGCTGACGACCACAGTGGCGCTGGTCTATCCCTTTTATCTGCCGCTGTTGTTACCTTGGGCCTTCGCTGTTGGCCTCAGTCGGGTGCTGCTGGGCGTGCATTTTCCCTGCGATATTTTGGCTGGCATGCTGCTGGGAACCAGTGCGGTTTGTACTGCGGCTTTATGGTTGGGCTAAGCTGCGGTCGTTGCCGGCATGGTGACGTTGTTGTGGCAAAAGTCTGATCGAGCTCAAAAGATTGAATTATTTGTGCTGGCAAAGCGCAGCCGCGTTATTTCTTTCCTATGCTTAGAGCTGTTTTTAAGCACAGGATCCTCGATATGCTTCGCAATTACTCCATCAAACAGCGCTTGTTGTTCAATGCAGTGTCAGTTGGTATAGCCCTGTTACTGATGCTGGCGTTGCTGATTTACCAAAGTGCCCAGCAAACTGAGCTGGCGGAACTACGATTGAAAGTTTCAGCGCTGAATAATGATGTACTGGCGCTACGCCGGCATGAAAAAGATTTTCTGATGCGGTTGGAGTTGTCTTATCAGGATAAATATCAACAGGAGTTTCAGCGCCTGTATCAGGACAGTCAATTGTTGAAAACCGGCTTGCAACAGGCCGCTATTTCGACAGCGCCATTGGATGATTTTCTGCATCAAACTGACTTGTACCAACAACAATTTCAGCAGTTGGTCAAACTTAGTACCGAGGTTGGGCTGACGCCGCAGTCGGGTTTGTATGGCCAGCTCAGAACTGCGGCTCATCAATTAGAACAACAGTTTAAACAGGTGCAGAATGACGGCCTGATGGTCAGTTTGCTGCAATTGCGCCGGGCAGAAAAGGACTTTATGTTAAGGTCGGATTTAAAGTATTTGGATAGTTTTAATCAGCAGTTTCAGTTGTTTATTACGCAGTTGCAGGACCAGAATGCCAGTGCTGATTTACGCAGTGCCGCCAGCGATTATCAGCAGGCTTTTACTGCTCTGGTAGAGGGCAAGCAACAAATAGGTTTATCGCCAAACGAAGGTGTGATGGCGTCCATGCGCGCTGCCATTCATCAGACAGAGCAAAGCCTGGAGAAAATGTCTGCCGATGCAGCCAGCGCTGTTGATTCTGCGGTCAACACCACCCGGACGCTGGCGTTTAGTATTTTTATGCTGGTCTCCATTGCCGTGCTGTCGCTGGTGTTATTGACCAGCCGCAGTATTTTGCAGCCGATTGCCAATGTCTGTCGCACTATCGGCCTGATCCGTTCAGATAATGATTTCCGGCAACGCGTGGATGTCAGTGGCAATGACGAAATGACCACGCTGGCGCAGGACTTTAATCAGTTACTAACCGATGTACAGGGCTTGGTGGGGGAGGTAAACCAAGCCTTGCAGATGCTGGATGAAGCGACGGCAGAACTGGCGCAGTCCACCGCAGCTACCAGCCGTGGCATGGGTCAGCAACAATTGGAAAGTGATATGGTGGCGACCGCCGTGACTGAAATGGGCGCCACCATCGATGAAATTGCCGGTAACACTGAAAACACCGCGAACAAAGCGCAGGCCACCAATCGCAATGCCAGTGCTGGCATGAAAGAAGTACAGCAAACGGTGGCGCGGATCAGCGCTCTGTCCAACGATTTACAACAAGCCGCTTTGGTGATGGGTGAGCTGGAACGCGACAGCAGCACCATAGGCTCGGTGCTGGATGTGATCCGCGGTATTGCCGAGCAAACCAATTTATTGGCGTTAAATGCCGCCATTGAAGCTGCGCGGGCTGGTGAGCAGGGGCGTGGGTTTGCGGTGGTGGCGGATGAAGTGCGTAGTCTGGCGCAGCGCACCGCTGAATCGACCCGGCAAATTGAACAAATTATTCAAGGGCTGCAACAACGGACCAAACTGATAGTGACAGCGATGCAAAATTGCCGGCAGCAAGGTGAAGCTGGCGTGGAACAAGCGGGTGTAGCCAGCGCTTTGCTGGGTACTATTACTGACGATGTGACACTGATTATGGATATGACCACGCAGATCGCGACGGCGATTGAACAGCAAAGTCATGTTGCGGCTGAGGTCAATAAAAACGTGATCCGCATTCGGGATATTTCCGAAGATTCGCTAGCGATTGCCAAACAAAATGCGCAGATCAGTGAAGAAGTTGCGGTGCAAGCGGCCAGATTGCATCAGACGGTGGATAAATTCCGCGCCTGAGAGTCATGAAATGGATGGTGGGGCGGCCAGGTTGGCGCCCCCTGACCGCTTATAACTGACGAAAATTCAGCTGTGTTTCCCTGTTGCTGTTGGCTGCAGCCAGGCGCTGCAAATAGTCTTGCCACAGTGCGTCGCGGTTGTCATGCAACTGACGTAAATAAGGCCAGCTATAAATCCCGCTATTGTGGCCATCATCAAACACCAGTTTGGCCGCATATAAACCGACCGGCAATATCTGTGTGATGGCAACATCGCGTTTATGGCTTACCAGGTTGGGTTTGCCATGACCCCTGACTTCAGCAGAAGGCGATAACACCCGCAGCATTTCTGCGCTGAAGCTGGCCAGCAGGCCGTCACTAAATAGCACGTCCAGCACTTTGGATTGTTGATGGTAATGTAACCGGCTAACCTGATGCATGCAGACTCCTTGCGACAACAGGCCCGTGGCTACGGGCCTGGTGATCGGCGTTACTGTTGCTGTGCTGAATGCTCGCTTACAGAATAAAGCGGCTTAAATCTTCATCCTGTACCAGCGCATCCAGATGAGTGTCGACATAAGCTGCATCGACCACCAGCTGTTGGCCAGCATGGTCAGAAGCTTCAAACGACACTTGTTCCAGCAAGCGTTCCATCACGGTATATAAGCGGCGGGCACCGATATTTTCAGTCTTTTCGTTCACCTGCCAGGCAGCTTTGGCAATCCGCTCAATGCCGTCTTTGGTGAAGGATAAATTCACCCCTTCGGTGGCTAGCAAGGCACGGGTTTGTTCGGTCAAAGAGGCTTTTGGCTCAGTCAGAATGCGCTCAAAATCTGCCGCAGATAACGCCTGCAGCTCGACCCGGATCGGCAAACGGCCTTGCAATTCCGGCACTAGATCAGAAGGTTTTGCCATCTGAAAAGCACCAGAGGCGATAAATAAAATATGGTCGGTTTTCACCATGCCATGTTTGGTATTGACGGTACAACCTTCAATCAATGGCAGTAAATCCCGCTGCACGCCTTCACGGGATACATCCGGACCCGAGGTTTCACCGCGTTTACAGATTTTGTCGATTTCATCAATAAACACAATGCCGTTTTGCTCAACTGCTTCCAGGGCTTTGGCTTTCAGCTCTTCCGGATTGACCAGTTTACCGGCTTCTTCTTCCACCAGTTGCTTCAGGGCATCTTTAATTTTCAGCTTACGCTTTTTGGTGCGATCAGCGCCCATATTTTGGAACATGCTCTGCAATTGCTGCGTCATTTCTTCCATACCTGGCGGGGCCATAATTTCGACGCCCATGGCTGGCATGGCTAAATCCAGTTCAATTTCTTTGTCGTCGAGCTGACCTTCGCGCAATTTTTTGCGGAAAATTTGCCGGGTATGGGTATCACTGTCAGAGGCTTCAGCTTCACCCCAGCTGTTTTTAGCCCGTGGTAACAGTACATCCAGAATACGTTCTTCGGCGGCTTCTTCGGCGCGGAAACGGTTTTTTGCCACTTCCAGTTCGCGCACCATTTTCACTGCGCTGTCGGTCAGATCGCGGATGATACTTTCCACTTCTTTGCCGACATAACCCACTTCAGTGAACTTGGTCGCTTCGACTTTGATAAAGGGTGCATTGGCCAGTTTAGCCAGCCGGCGGGCAATTTCAGTTTTACCAACGCCCGTTGGGCCTATCATCAGAATATTTTTCGGCGTCACTTCTTGTCGCAACGCCGGTTCCAGCTGCATCCGACGCCAACGGTTACGCAGTGCAATCGCCACGGCCCGTTTGGCATCTTGTTGGCCGATAATATGCCGGTCCAGCTCGTGGACTATTTCTCTTGGGGTCATTTCAGACATAACGGGCCTTCTTACAAATCTTCAATCGTGTGATGCTGGTTGGTGTAAATACAAATATCACCAGCAATAGTTAAGCTTTTTTCCACGATATCGCGTGGAGACAGCTCGGTATTTTCCAGTAATGCTTTGGCTGCGGCCTGGGCAAAAGGTCCGCCTGAGCCGATGGCAATCAGATCTTGCTCTGGCTGGATCACATCGCCATTGCCGGTAATGATCAGGGAACAATTGGCATCAGCCACTGCTAATAAGGCTTCCAGCTTGCGTAGCATCCGATCGGTGCGCCAATCTTTCGCTAGCTCGACAGCAGCGCGCATCAGATGGCCTTGGTGTAATTCCAGTTTGGCTTCAAAACGCTCAAATAAGGTAAAAGCATCGGCAGTACCGCCGGCAAAACCTGCCAGTACTTTGCCGTGATATAAACGACGCACTTTGCGGGCGTTACCTTTCATTACGGTATTACCCAGGGTCACCTGGCCGTCACCACCTAAGGCGACCTGGCCGTTACGACGGACAGAAACTATTGTAGTCATGAGGTCTCTTTGACAGAAATAAGCCTGCGATAAGCCGGCTGTGGCTGAACAGATACAGCATCAATAAGGCTGCATCAGTAAGATTTCAAGGTGATCCCATTGAAAAGAAGCGCCAATCACGCTGTGACAACAAGGTGTAGGCGAATGGAGAGTGCTGCTGGCGTGAAACCAGCCCTGGCCGAGGACTGTGAGCTTTAGTACACCCAACAATCGGCGATTTTTTGCCGTTTCAGCAGATTTTTATCCGCCGTTGCCTGACGTTTACTGGAATAAGGACCTGCAACGACCCGGTATTTGCCATTGGACTCTTTGATTTCAGTGGTCACACCGGCAAAAGCGATTTTGGCTTTCATTTGCTGGGCGCCTTCCAATGCTTTAAATACACCACAAGTCATATTGCCCGGCGCTTTGGCAGCCAATTCCGCCGCCGTGACTTTCACTTCTTTGGTTTCCAGCTCTTTGATATAAGTGTAAGGCTCTTTGGATGGTTTGACTGGCAGCTCATCCTGTGGTTTCTTTGCCGCAATGGCTTCAGCTTCGGCAACAGCAGCAGCTTTGGCAGCTGCGGCGGCAGCCTCAGCACCTGGTCGGTGTGAGATATGCCATAGGAAATAGCCAAACACCATCACCAATAACATCACCACGGCAATCAGTAGCTTAGGCACCGGGGCTGGTGTTTTGGCTTTTTTTCTCGACCGGGGTTGCGGGCGGGCTGCTTTGACATAATCTTGCTGCGGCATAAGGCTTTGCTGAAATCACACTTTTTAACAGTCGGACCGGCATTCTACTGAAAAACGCCGACAAATGACACCCTGATCCTTGCCAGTTGTCGGAGTAGGGACTGTTTGCCACTGCGATCCTTAGGATAAATCCAGCGGATCGACATCCAGTTGCCACTTCAATCGTCGTTGTGGCCCTTGCTGCTGAATTTGCTGCAACAACAACTGCAACAGTTGATGCAGTGACTTACGCTGCGGGCTAAACAATTGTAATTGCCAGCGATATTTACCGGCTTTACGCTCCAGTGGTGCCTTGACCGGTCCTAACCATTGCAACTGACCGGCTGGGCTGAAGCTGGCAGCGCTATTGGCCAGTTGCTGCAAAAAGTGCTGGCACAGTGCCGTGTCATCGGCTTCAGCACGAAATAACGCCATATACAAATAAGGCGGTAGCCGGGTTTGCTGCCGCTCTTGCAGTGCGCTGCGGGCAAAGGAGGCATAACCGTTCTGGATCACATCCTGTAACAGCGGATGACCCGGATAATGGGTTTGTAACAGCACTTTGCCGGCGACATCACCACGGCCAGCCCGGCCTGACACCTGGGTCAGCAGTTGAGCCAGCTGTTCACTGGCGCGAAAATCACTGCTATATAAAGCGCCATCAACATCGACTACCACCACCAGACTGACCGCTGGAAAATGGTGGCCCTTGGCCAGCATCTGCGTGCCAATGATCAACTGCGGGGTGCCGCTCTGAATGGTGGCCAGATGGGCTTCCAGGCTGCCTTTGCGCCGGATGCTGTCCCGATCCAGCCGGGTGATTGGCACGCCTGGCAACAAATGGCTCAGTTGTTCTTCCAATTGTTCTGTACCCTGACCAACAGGGGCCAGTTGGGTGCTGCCACAATGGCCGCACTGATGTGGCACAGCGCGGCTGGCGCCACAATGATGGCAAACCAATTGCCGGCTTTGTTTATGGTATGTGGTAAAAGCGCTGCAGTGCAGACATTCCGTCAACCAACCGCATTCGTGACAAATCAGCGCTGGTGCATAACCGCGGCGGTTTAAAAACAGCATTACTTGCTGGCCACGTTGCAGCGTTTGCCGGATCTGCGCCAGGGTGCCATCCGCCAGACCATGTTTGAGCACTTGCTGTTTCAAGTCGAGCAATTCAATCACCGGCACCTGCTGTGACGTCGCGCGCTGCGGCAGGCTCAGATGCTGGAATTTTTTCTGCTGGACGTTATGCAAAGATTCCAGACTTGGGGTGGCTGAGCCGAGCAAAATCGGACATTGATGCAAGCTGGCTCTTTTGATCGCCAGATCGCGGGCATGATAGCGAAAACCATCCTGTTGTTTAAACGACTGATCATGCTCTTCATCGATAATCAGCAGCCCCAGTTGTAAAAACGGTAGAAACAGCGCTGAGCGGGTACCGATAATAATAGCCGCATCACCACTCTGACTGCGTTGCCAGCAGCGTAAGCGG
Source organism: uncultured Rheinheimera sp. (assembly GCA_964525695.1). GTDB lineage: Bacteria > Pseudomonadota > Gammaproteobacteria > Enterobacterales > Alteromonadaceae > Pararheinheimera. The sequence goes on from CAZGHW010000016.1 coordinate 31,240, forward strand.
TCACCGTCATTCATATTTGAATGCCAGGTCAGCATTGGCACGGCAAAACGCTGTTCAAACCTGGCCAGTGTTTGTGGCGTTAAGCCTATTTCTGGCACCAGCACCAGCACTTGCTGACCCTTGGCCAGTACAGGTTGGATGGCCTGCAGATAAACCTCGGTTTTACCCGAACCTGTCACCCCTTCCAGTAATAAACAGCTGAAACTGTCGAGGGCCTGCACCACCGCCGCGACCGCTAATGCTTGTGCTGGATTCAACGGCAGTGGTTTTTGTTTTTCCGCTTGATAGACAAAAGGCGCAAAAGGTTCGGCTTGCCATTGTGCCAGGCCTTTTTGCAGCAACTGGTTGAGCGTCAATCTGCTGTGCTGTTGTAACAGTTCATCCTCAGCCACTGCACCTTGTTGCAGTTGTTGCCACAAGGCCAGTTGTTTGACCGAACGGGCAAAATCACTGGCACTGGCCTGTTGGCCACTGTCGGTCAATTGCATCCGCTGCTGTTTTTGCGTCGACAGTAATCGGCCTTCCCGTAACAGCGCGGGCAGGGCACTGGTGAACACATCGCCCAGCGGATGATGATAATAATCGGCGGCAAAACTGAGTAAATCGCGCAGCAAACTGTCAAATACAGGTTGCGGGTCCAGCAGCTGGGTGACTTTTTTCAAGCCAGCGCCGCTAAAACTATCTGTTGGGTCTAGTTGCCAGACGACGCCGACCAACTGTCGACTGCCAAAAGGTACCAGCACCCTGGCACCGATGCAGACAGGCTGCTCAGTGTCAGTTTCCAGTTCATAATCAAAATGTTGGCGCAAAGGCACCGGTAATGCAACGCGAACTATGGTCACAGTGATCTTCCGGGAATCAAGTCTGAGCAGTGTACAAAGCTCGCAAGGTGCTGAACAGGCTTTTTTCCCAGAGTACAAAAGTGGCAGAATATTTAACGCTGCCTTTGGTTTTTTTGTTGAATAAGCGCTGTTGATCTATTAAGCTACGCGCCCTAATTTAACTGAAATACGTATGGTGTTTGACAGCAAGACTGCTCAGATTGCGATACGGCCCAACGAGGTAAGCCATGAAACCAGGTATCCACCCGGAATACAAAGAAATCACTGCAACCTGTACTTGCGGTAATGCATTCAAAACTAGTTCAGCGCTGTGCAAAGACATCCACTTGGACGTTTGCTCAGCTTGCCACCCGTTTTACACAGGTAAGCAAAAAGTGCTGGACGTAGGTGGTCGTGTTGACCGCTTCAAAAAACGTTTCGCGGTACTGGGCGCCAAGTAAGCTGGCCACTGGTTCTGAAACAGATAAAGGCACCTACGGGTGCCTTTGTTGTTTCTGCAGCAAAGCCTTGGCGGTGCCAACTTAAGCCCGATGCCACAGGCCATATTTTCTTATTGCATAATATGCACAGCAAAACTTTATTTAAAAAAATTGATTTGTAATTGAATTGATTAATTTTTCTAGCACTTTTGCAGTGTCCCTCCGCGTCAAATTCGGTATTTTTTGGTTAAAAGTCAAAGCTTATGCTGAGTTGCTGGATGAATATTCAACCTCATTCATTCTGATCTGACCAGTTGCTGGCTTTCTGGTTGGCGGCAGTAGAAAAAGTTGTTATAACTGAATTGCACAAACTTCCATCAGTGGCAGTCTCTGGCTTGGCTTGGCTTGGCTTGGCTTGGCTTGGCTTGGCTTGGCTTGGCTGCGCACAGTGCATACTGTGATCGCTGCTGACGGGGTGGTGTCAGTCACTGACTGACAGTCGTTGCTTTCTGCGGCAGTTGTTAGGCAGTGGCTGAGTGGTACGATCAGCAAGTTATTGATTTGCATAAGACAGTCTGCTCATTAAAATGAGCTGCCTTTTCGCCCCTACAAGCGCAAAGATTGGCAAATACAACTAAAGCCTCATAGGCTCAGCGTCAGGAACACTCTTACCATGTCAGATTTCAGAGAACAAGCACTGCGGTATCATGCCGAACCTAAACCCGGCAAAATCAGCGTTGAAATCAGTAAACCTGCTGAAACGGTGAAAGATTTAGCACTGGCTTACAGTCCGGGTGTGGCCGAACCTGTGCGGGAAATTGCCGAAAATGTCGATAACGTTTACAAATATACCGCCAAAGGTAATCTGGTTGCTGTGATTAGTAATGGCACCGCCATTTTGGGGCTGGGCAATCTGGGGCCTATGGCTTCTAAGCCAGTGATGGAAGGTAAAGCGCTGTTATTTAAGCGGTTTGCTGGATTGGATTCGATTGATATTGAAGTCAATCATCGCACGACCGAAGACTTTATCAATACAGTGGCCAATATTGCCGATACTTTTGGTGGTATTAATCTGGAAGATATCAAATCACCAGAGTGCTTTGAGATTGAAAAAGAACTGATCAAACGCTGCAATATTCCGGTATTCCATGATGACCAACATGGTACTGCGATTGTCACTGCGGCCGGTCTGCTGAATGCGTTGGAAATTCAGGGCAAAGACATCCGCAAAGTCACCATCGTTTGTATGGGCGCCGGCGCTGCTGCCATTGCTTGTATGGAACTGCTGATTAAATGTGGTGCTAAACGCGAATATATCTACATGCTGGATACCAAAGGTGTGATCCACACCCGGCGTGATGATTTAAACAAATACAAAACCTTGTTTGCCAATAACACCGACAAACGCACGCTGGAAGATGCGCTGGATGGTGCTGATGTGTTTGTTGGCGTTTCGGGTCCGGATGTATTACCGCCGGAAGCGTTAAAATTGATGGCAGATAAACCGGTGATTTTTGCTTGTTCCAACCCGGATCCTGAGATTAAACCTGAGCTAGCGCATGCAGTTCGCACCGATCTGATCATGGCGACTGGCCGCTCAGATTATCCGAATCAGGTCAATAACGTGTTGTGTTTCCCGTTTATTTTCCGTGGCGCGCTGGATGTGCGTGCCAGTGTGATTAACGATGAAATGAAAATTGCAGCTGTGCATGCCATCCGGACTATTGCCAAAGAACCAGTGCCTGAAGCTGTGTTGGTGGCATCACAAGTCGCCAGTCTGGAATTTGGCAAGGAATATATCATTCCAAAACCAATGGACCCACGGTTGTTACCTAGAGTGGCCAAAGCTGTGGCTGATGCTGCTGTCGCTTCTGGGGTGGCACGGATTGAGATGCCAGTAGGGTATATGCAGTCGTAATCTGTCGATGAAGGCAAAAAGAAACCCGCCTGTTGGCGGGTTTCTGCGTCCTGTTGTTTTGTCATTATTGTTATAAAACTGTCAGTCCGGCACCGCGGCTGCAGTTTATTCTTCGTCGGATTCAGCTTCCTGAATCACCGGAATTGGCTTGCCCATGCTGGTCAGAATATTGCGAACTTCTACCGGTATTTGATGTGGATTGTCTTTGCGCAAATCTTCATCGGCTGGCAGTGGTTGGCCAGTGAAAGCATGCAGAAAGGCTTCGCACAATAATTCGCTGTTGGTGGCATGACGTAAGTTATTCACCTGGCGACGAGTTCTTTCGTCAGTCAGCACCTTTAATACATTGAGCGGGATAGACACGGTGATTTTTTTCACCTGTTCAGATTTTTTGCCGTGTTCTGCGTACGGGTGAACGTATTCACCATTCCACTTTGCCATAGTTGTAACCTTGAGTTAATTTTTTAGTTGTATGTTTGCCTGTCTGTTTTTCTGTCCGGCACCTGCCAGACCCCGTGCCCGTAGTCGTGGCAGCCGGTCGCTGAACTGCCAGCCGCTCAATGCAACGTTAATCTTCTACCGAAACGTCAACAGACCTTTACGCACTTGGGCCGAAATTTTACTTCTTTATACGCCCGGATACAAACAATGCGCAAGAAATAATCATTATAGACGTCTAAATGTTTTGACTTCTTTTTTTTCGACAGTATACTTTTAGACGTCTAAACGCCTAATTAAGCATGAGGTTAACTATGTCGAGCCGCCATTCCGCTACTATCACCGCCCGCGCCGGCATTGCGCAGGACCCGGCGTACGGTGCCGTGACACCGCCTTTGTATTTAACCTCGACCTATGAATTAAAAGCTTTTCAACAACCGGGAAAATACGATTATTCCCGCTCGAATAATCCAACCCGTGATCTGCTGGGTGATGCGCTGGCCGAATTGGAATGTGGCGCGAAAGGCCTGGTCACCAGCACGGGGATGTCGGCTTGTCTGTTGGCGTTACAGCTGCTAACACCAGCTGATACCCTGGTGATCCCCCATGATTGTTATGGCGGCAGTTACCGCTTGTTTGTCAATCTGGCCAATCGCAAGCAGGCTTTTAAAGTGGTGATCGTCAACTTCCAGCAACCAGATTGGGCCGCGTTGGTCCGTCAGGCCGCGCCAAAAATGATTTGGTTGGAAACGCCGAGTAACCCTTTACTACAAATTACCGATGTCAAAGCAGTGTGCGAGCTGGCAAAACAGCTCAGTGCGCTGGTGGTGGTGGATAACACTTTTTTATCACCGGTGTTGCAGCAACCCTTATTGTTAGGGGCAGATATTGTGGTGCATTCGACCACTAAGTATCTGAATGGCCACAGTGACATTGTTGGTGGTGCACTGATCTGCAAAGATGCCGCCATCGGCGATGAGCTAAAATGGTGGGCGAACTGCCTTGGTGTCACCGGTGGTGCTTTTGATTCGCATCTGGTGCTGCGCGGGATCCGCACCTTGTTACCGCGGATGAAAGCGCATCTGGAAAACACTGCGCTGGTGGTGGATTTCCTGCAACAACAGCCATTAGTGGCAAAAACCTATTACCCGGGACTGGCCGACCATCCGGGTTATGCCATTGCCAAGCAACAGCAATACGGCTTTGGCGCTATGGTCAGTTTTGATTTAGCGGCCGATGCGCGCTATTTAGCGGTATTTTTTGCTGCTTTACGTTGTTTTACCTTGGCGCAGTCATTGGGCGGTATTGAAAGTTTGATCTGTCATCCCGGTACTATGACCCACGCCTCGATGGACGCTGCTGCGCAAAAAACTGCCGGTATTGGCCCGACTTTAATCCGTTTGTCGATAGGGATTGAAGACAGCCGTGACCTGATTGCCGATCTGAGTCAGGCCTTTGCCGCAGTCGCAGAGGCGATTGCCACAGATCAACCTGAACATAAAGTCTTAGCTCCACAGTCAGTCGCCAACGCGCCGCAAGCGACAGCGACTGCCAACCAACAATTTCGTTCTAATCCGGCTCTGGCCGCTTTTTGGTGAATGTGATGACAGTATCTGTAGTTCCGTCAGCGGCCTCTGCGCTGGTCGTGCATAAATTTGGTGGCAGTAGTCTGGCCTCAGCCGAACGTTTCCATGCCGTGGCTGATATTTTATTGGCACAACCTCAGGCCTATGCCTGGGTGGTGGTGTCGGCGCCCGGCGATACCACGGATGCATTATTGGCCTTGCTGGAAGCAGTGCCTGTGCAATTAGAATTTGAGCAGCAATGGCAGGCTTTATCACAACAACTCAGGTTGTTGGTGAGCCGGACTTTATCGGCGGCAACCGCACCTCAGGTGTTGAATCAACTGAATGGCTGGCTGGCGGAACTGCCAACGGCTGCTTTGGCTGGCCGGCACAATGACGTGCTGGCGCTGGGTGAAAAATTATCGGCCTTGTTGTTAAGTGCTTTATTGCAAGATCGCGGACAACAAGCCAGTGCAGTGGATGCACGCGACTTTCTGCGCTTGGACGGGCAGCAGGTGCAATGGCAACAGTCTGCCGACTTATTGCAAGCCTTATGTCGGCCTGGTTTTCAGATTGTCACTGGGTTTATTGCCAGAACTGTCGCCGGTGAGAGCATCACGCTGGGTCGCAATGGCAGTGATTATTCCGCGACTATTCTAGGCAGGTTAGTGCAGGCGCAGACGATTAATATCTGGACTGATGTCGATGCGATTTACAGTGCCGATCCTCGCAAAGTACCTTCAGCCCGGGCTTACCGTCAAGTGCCCTGGGCGCAAGCCCGCACCCTGGCCCAACTAGGCAATCCGGTGCTGCATGCCAAAACCTTAAGTCCACTGGCTGATTATCCGGCGGAGCTGGTGGTACGTAGCAGCTATGAACCGGAACAACCAGGCTGTCGCGTCAGTCGGCAGGCGGCGATTGAAGTTCAGTTTGTGACAGATTTAGCGGATGTGGTGCTGGTGACGTTACCCAAAAATGCTGTTATCACGGCTGAACAGGCTGCGGCGGACTTGCAACTCACAGTGTTTGCGGTGCCGACTGATGTGCATAGCTGGGTGGTAGCACAGAAAAATCTGGAGCAATTGTTGCGCTATTTAGGGCTGCAGCAGATTTACCCACGGGTCAGTAGCCAGCATTATCAGGCTGTTGCCTGGGTGAAACCGGCAGCGAAACAGCAGCAGCAACTTTCTTTGCAAGCGGCGCACTGGCTGGAGCGGCAGCAACCAGCCTTTAGTTTTGCCGATCAACAGCTGGCGTTGTGGCTATTTTTACCGGCATTGACCGCGCGCGAGTTAACCGAATTCCATCAGTTGTTATTACCAACGCAAGTCAGGTTAAACGTGGTGGTGGCAGGAACCGGCAATGTCGGTGCTGAGTTTTTAGCTTTGTTGGCAACACAGCAACAAGCTTTCGCCGGTCAGATTGAACTTAAACTGGCTGGGGTATTTAATTCCCGCCAAGCTTGTTTTGCCGATGAGTTATCAGTCCAAAACTGGCCACAGTTATTAGCGGCGGCGCCTGCTTACCAAAAACAGGATCTGTTGGATTATTTAACTGCGCTGCCCAATCCAAAAGTGCTGGTCGATATCACCCCGAGTAAAGATTTTGCCGAAGGCTATATTGATTTTGTGCAAACCGGCTGTCATCTGATTAGCGCCAATAAACAAGGTGTCACTTTGCCCTTGGCGCAATATCAGCAGATCAGTGCAGCTGTGGCGGAGCAACAGGTCAGTTGGTTAGCCAATACCACAGTAGGCGCTGGCTTGCCGGTGCAACGCATTTTGCAAGAGTTACAAAGCTCTGGTGATCAGATCCATCAGATCAGTGGCATTTTCTCTGGTACTTTGTCCTGGTTGTTATGTAAATATGATGGTAGTGCGCCTTTTTCTGAATTTGTGTTGCAGGCGCAGGCGGAAGGTCTCACTGAGCCAGATCCGCGTGATGATTTATCCGGCAAAGATGTGCAGCGCAAGTTGCTGGTGTTATCACGTGAGCTGGGACTGACTTTGGATATCAATGATATTGCCCTGACGCCATTGTTGCCGTTGGGTTTGGAACAGGGCAGTTGGCAACAATTTTGGTTAGAGCGTGAAGCGCTTGATCAAGCCCTGGCAACCACCTATGCCAAGGCCAAAGCCGAGGGGAAAGTGCTGCGCTATGTTGCCACTTTAACCGTCACAGCGCAGGGGCCGCAGGCAGATGTCAAATTACTCAGTGTCAGTGCTGAGCATCCGCTGGCGGCCATCCAAGCCTGTGATAATGTGTTTGTCATTGAGTCTAACTGGTATCAGGCCAATCCGCTGGTGTTAAAAGGACCGGGAGCGGGCCGGTTGGTCACTGCTGGCGGTATTCATGCCGATTTGGCTATTTTAGCCAAGCAGCAGATGGCGGCTGCCAAAGCGGCCCGTCACAGTCAAGCGCAAGCGGCGGCTTGGGCTAACGAGCGGGCCTAAGCGGCGACAACGAAGCCAAAGAAGGGTATCCAGACACCGGCTAAGGCCGGTGTTTGCTTAATTTACGTTGTAAAGTACGTCTGTGCATACCCAGTAAACGGGCAGTCTGTGAAATATTGCCTTGTTGCTCGCGCAGAATACGTTGGATATGTTCCCATTCCAGTTGATCAGTGGATAACAATTCCGCCTCGTGCTGCTCACCAGTCTGATTGGCGTCGGCTATTTCGGTTAAATGCAGACTACTGAGTAGTAAACTGAAATCCACCGGCTTAGTCAGATAATCGTCAGCGCCAGCTTTGACGGCCTGCACTGCGGTGGCAATGCTGGCGAATCCTGTCATTACCAGAATACGACTCTGGGGTCGTAAAGTCCGCAGTGGTGTGACAAAACTCAAGCCGCTTTGCTGACCAAAGCGCAAATCCAGAATATAGGCATCACCATGCAAAGCTGCCAACTGCGCTGCACTACAACTGGTGCTGATGCCACTGACTTGATGACCATGTTGTGTGAGTCGGCGATTCAGGGTACGGACCAGGGTTTCATCATCATCGACTAATACGATATGCATCAGACCCGACTCCGAAAACTGATCACAGTGCGGGTGCCGCCTTGCGGCAGATTGGTGCGCTGGAGCTGTCCACCCAAACGTTCAATCGAAGCATTAGCCAGCAGTTGGCCTAGCCCCAGTCCCTGACTGCTCGGCTGCGGTAGTAAACCCAGCTCGGCCAATTGTGGTTCGCTCAGGCCGTTGCCAAAATCGGTTAATTGACAACAGAAAAAACCTTGCTGCAAGCTTAACTCTAGTTTTAGTTCGGCCCGCTGGTTGGCTAGGCTGGCATCGGCAGCATTATCCAGAATATTAAATAACGCCGCCGACCAGGCTAACGCATCCTGCAACTGACATGCAGACTCATCTTGTTGGCAACTAATATCAATACAGATATCTGGACGGCTGACTAGCCATAATTGAATGGCTTGTTGGGTCACATGTAACACCGGTTGCGATTGGTTTTTCTGACTGCGCAACTGCTGCGCGTTGAGTCGCAGTTGTTGCACTATCTGTTGGCAGCGCGCTACTTCAGCTTGCAAGTCGGTCAATAGGGTGGGATCCGGCGCCTGGTGCTGGTGATGCTGGCTGAGTTCATCGCTGAGCAAGGTCAGATTTTGTAAGGGTGTGGCCAAATCATGCGCAGCGTTTGCAGCATAAGTGGCAACGGCCAGCATCTGTTCCTGCCGGCTTTGCTGTTGTTGCAATAAATTGAGCTGTTTTGATTTTTGGCTAATAAGCTGAGCCTGCGCACTGATAAACCAGGCAATCAGCAAGGCTGACAGGGAAAAAGCCCAGCCCATTTGTAGTAAATGCTGATTAAAAGGCTGCTGTGTCATCAGATGCATCTGATGTCCCTGATGCTCCATCGATTGGCCCAACTGCAGTAAGAGGGCGTAGCAGGTCACTGCCAAAATTGCACACAGATAAGCCTGCAATGCTGGTAATAACACGGCGCAGACTGCGACCGGTAACAGCAGTAACGCAATAAAACCATTGCTGGCACCACCGCTGAGCGCTAACAACAGCGTCAGGATCAATAAATCTGCCAGCACACCGAGAATAAAGAGCCGTTGCGGAAAACGTTGGCAGCCCGGCCAAAGCGGTAACACCAGATTGCTGCAGCCGTGCAACGTAAGGAGTAACAGCATTAAGGGCCAGTTTGAGATTGGATAAGCCAATACAAACGCCAGTAAAGCTGCCAGATATTCGGTGATGATTAAGCCCCAGCGAAATTGTTGAAACTGACGGATTTGCTGAGCTGGAGCCAACTGCGGCGCAATAACTAAAGATGGGGTCATATCAGACTCTTTAAAAAAACGGGTGCCGGAGCACCCGGTGCAAAAACTGACAGAGAAAATTCTGAAGTGCGCCAGGCCAGGACACTGACCTTGAGCCATTCGGACTTGAACTCGTCCAGAACACTATAGCGGGCACTGTTACAAGCTGCGATGTGGCATTTTGTCGCAGTGACGGAGTTTTGTCACCTGTTGCTGTCGCAGTGCAAGCAGAACGTCAAAGAATTGGCTTTGAATATTGCCGCTCGGCATAACTTTGCCGTTTTCTCGTCAAGGTGGCCGAATTCTGCAGCCATGGCAGTACGGTATTCTCTGTTGTGATTGGCTGCGAAGCGAGTTTGGTTGTGGCTGAAACAGGAATTTTCAACATCTGGTTTCATCTGACAGTTGTTGGCCTGATAGTTGCTAACTACTAAGTAGAGGGATGATGTGTTAGCTCCAGGATCTGAGCTTCGAAATTGATATGCGCTAAATCTAAATAAATAAACATTACAAATTAGGGATTTACTCGTTATGAAATTCAATGCACAATCAAAATCAACCGTGAATACCGCGGTAGTTGAAACAGTGAAAACCGATACTGTAGAAACTCAGGCTGCCATGCTGGAGTTATCGCAAGAAGCTTTAGCCATGATCGGCGGCGGTGTTAGGATGCAAGCCATTGGCGAAAGTCGTTTACCACCATGGCCACCAAAATCAATCTGGAATTAATGCGTCAGTGAAAAATAAATACAGCGCTAAAGACTTATTAACATTTTTTTGTATGATTATGTCTTTAGTCGCTGTCAGCTATTTTCGGCACCATCCGAATATCCCGTTTCTGCTGACGATGGTGATCATTGCTTATGTTGCTGTGGTCAGTTTGCAACGGCGAGAAAATTTACCTGTGCTGGCAATAGTGCTTGGCATTAAGCTATGCGAAGTTCTGCTTAGCCAATTATTGTTTGAAGCTGATATGCTGATTTATTTCATGTCAGCCGCGATGCTCGATCTGATTTTAGCCTTTGTGATGGTGCATTATCACAACGATGAGTATCTACTGAAATTATTCCGCGTAAAGCCACCATATCGACATATCCCACAAGTTTTCCTGATGTCCTGGTTGCTGACATTATCCTCCTTGCTCTCGCTGGCTTTGGCGAGCGAAGTGATTTTTTTCACGCTGGATCCTGCATTTTTTCAAGGCAATACCCCACCGGTCTATTCTATAGCTGAACCCTTACGCTTTGGTTTAAAGTTGTTGTTTGATTTGGCCATCTGGACCTTATTACTCAACCCTTCACATTGGCGGCTGTTACAAAAAATTCAGTTCCGTTATCGTAAACATTTGTAAGCTAACATCGGCAACCAGACAATAGCGGGTGAACCACAATTTTCCATCGTATTTAACCTGCAGCCGACTGATTTAGGTTATGCTGTTGTTATTACTGAATTTCATCGAATGCTGTTGCCATGTCTCATCGCGCTTATCTGTTTTCATTGCGGATCGCCCATGCGTTGCGGGAGACCGCAGCTGAAGGTTATGGTCGTCAGCAGCTTGGCAAAGATCTGCTGGCTGGCCTGACCGTTGGCATTATTGCCATTCCCCTTGCGATGGCTTTGGCGATTGCCAGTGGTGTACCTCCCCAATATGGCCTTTACACCGCGATCATCGCTGGTTTCATTATCCCGCTCTGTGGCGGCTCCCGTTACAGTGTGTCAGGCCCAACCGCTGCTTTTGTGGTGATTTTGTATCCGGTGGCGCAAAAATATGGGCTCGGTGGCCTCATGCTGGCCACCTTATTATCCGGCGGCTTGCTGGTCATGATGGCAATACTGCGGTTAGGCCGATTCATTCAATATATTCCGGAATCTGTCACGCTGGGTTTTACGGCCGGTATTGCGGTGGTGATTGCCACTTTACAGCTCAAAGATATATTTGGCCTACAACTGGCGGTGATGCCTGAACATTATATCGAAAAACTGCATGCGCTGATGCTGGCGGCAGATTCAGTGCATTGGCCAAGCATGCTGGTTGCGGCCGTGACCTTACTGGTGATGCTGAAATGGCCGGCGCTGAAAACGCCGATACCGGCGCATTTGCCGGCGGTGGTGGCGGGCACAGTGGCAGCATTCATTCTGGCCTGGTTTGAATTACCGGTCGAAACCATTGGCAGTCGTTTTCATTATACCGATGCGGCAGGGGTCGCCAGTCGTGGCATTCCGGATATGTTACCGGCTTTTGTCTGGCCCTGGCAGCAAGTCGGCGCGGACGGACAGGCGTTGGTCTGGAGCTCGCAGATGGCGAAGGATTTATTGGCGGCTGCTTTTGCCATGGCAATGCTCGGCGCCATTGAATCTTTGTTATGCGCCGTGGTGCTGGATGGCATGACGGGACGGCGACACAGTGCCAATTCCGAACTATTAGGGCAGGGCATTGGCAATCTGGTGGCACCTTTTTTTGGCGGTATTACTGCCACAGCAGCTATTGCGCGCTCGGCCGCCAATGTCAGAGCTGGCGCGCAATCGCCGTTAGCGGCGATGATCCATGCTTTGGTGGTATTGCTGGCTTTGTTGGCATTGGCGAAATTACTGGCTTATTTACCCATGGCGGCAATGGCAGCCTTATTGCTGATGGTAGCCTGGAATATGAGTGATGCCGGTAAAGCCCTGCATCTGATTAACACGGCACCACGCAGCGATATTTTGGTGTTTCTGGTTTGTTTTTCTTTTACTGTGTTATTTGACATGGTGGTGGCCATCACCTGCGGCATTATTATTGCGGCGCTATTATTTGTGCAGGATGTGGCTGAAATGACCAAGGTGTCTGATGTCACTGAAAGTCCTAAACTCGTGCCAGAAAAATTGGCTGCTGGTCATAAAATTTTCCGCATTAGCGGCCCGTTATTTTTCGCCGCCGCCGACCGGGTTTTTGCCGAACTGGCACTGCTTAGCAAGGAGCAACAAAGTGTTGTGCTGCTGATGGATGGCGTGTCATTGCTGGATGCGGGCGGCTTAGTGGCGCTGGATAAATACATCAGTTATTGCGATAAAAATGACTGTCAGTTGTTACTGGTTGATTTGCAGTTTCAGCCGTTAAAAACACTGGCTAAGGCTAAAATCCGGCCCGTGGAAGGTTTATTGGCATTTTATCCGACCTTGCAGGAGGCGCTAAAAGTGTTACCGAAAAGGTTTGATCAAAGCCAGTATCAAGCTGCCCATACCTTAGATAACGCCGGTTTATAATTTCAATCACCATTGCACGCTCTGTGAAGCTGGCAGCATCCGCATTTGTGTTGCTGGCTGCACTTCGCCAGCGCTCGCGCTGACTCCCTTTGCCCCAAAGGACACTCTTGCCAACCAGTCGCGGATTGCGGCACTCAGCTCGCATCAATCGCATATACGGATAAATTCATGTTTATTCAGCCAAATTTTGCTTAAAATCCGCTAATCTTGTTGGGTTGCCTGCAACAAGAACACTATTGTCTGGATGATTGCTATATAAAAATTCATAAATTCAGCATAAAAATTCTTGAATATGCATGAGCGACTCAGTACACTGGCGACAGTTTTTTGATGTGGCCCGGTTTTATTGTTTTTTGGAGACAGACGTCTGATGTCATCACAATTGAATGCCACTGCTGTGATTCAAACCCCTCAGGTCCGTGCAGCAGTATTGGGCGCAGCCGGATATAGCGGCGCTGAACTTTGCGCCTTACTGAGCAGAAACCCTTATTTTGAGCTCTGCTTTGCTTATGCCTCTGCCGGGCGCAAAGCTGAGCCTTTTTCTTCGTTGTATCCAAGATTCCAGCAACAAGTGGATATTCTGGTGCAACCCTGGACTGATGCAGAAATCAACCAGATCCAAGGTCAGGTCGAGGTGGCATTTCTAGCCCTGCCGCATGAGGCCAGTGAAGAAGTCACCCCTAAACTGCTGGCTGCAGGCATAGTCGTGGTGGATTTATCCGGCGCTTTCCGTTTGAAACAAGCCGATCTTTATCCGAAGTTTTATGGGTATGAGCACCAGCATCCTGAGTTATTAAACACAGCTGTTTATTCTCTGATGGAATGGTTGGACTGTGATTTACCACAGCTGATTTCGGTACCTGGTTGCTACCCAACAGCTTGTACTCTGGCGCTATTGCCTTTGCTCAAGGCCGGGTTAGTGGCGGATGACTGTATTCCAGTGATTAATGCCACCAGCGGCGTGTCCGGTGCTGGCCGTAAAGCGGCGTTAAATACTTCATTTTGTGAAGTTGGCCTCAATGCCTATGGCTTTTTTAAACATCGGCACAGACCAGAAATTGAGCAGAATTTAGGCCGTAAAGTGGTGTTCACGCCACATTTAGGTAATTTTAAGCGCGGTATTCTGGCCACGAGTGTGGTCACACTCAAAGCCGGTGTCAGCACAGCACAAGTGCAGCAAGCCTTTGTCAGTGCTTATGCCAATAAACCACTGGTAAGGTTAACTGCCACTTCGCCGAATGTGGCGGATGTGGAAGGTTCGCCATTTTGCGATATTTTCTGGCAACAGGATGGTGAACAGCTGGTGGTGGTGTCCGCTATTGATAACTTACTCAAAGGTGCGGCAGCACAGGCGATGCAAGCCGCCAATGTGAAGTTTGGCAAAGTAGAAACTGCCGGTTTGTTTAGCTTGGCACAAGGAGCCCTGTGATGAAACAGACTACACCTTTAGTGTTAAAAATGGGTGGCCGTTTACTGCAGGATAATGCCGCTTTAGATGCCTTATTAGCTGTCGTGGCCGAACTTGCCACGCAGTATCCGATTGTTTTGGTGCATGGTGGTGGCGATCAGGTTGATAGCTGGCTGGCAACTTTTGGTTTTAGCACCCAGAAAATTGATGGTCAACGGGTGTCGCCGCAGGAACAAATGCCGGTCATTACCGGTGCTTTAGCCGGTGCCGTCAATAGCCTGATGGTGTCACGGGCACAGTTGCAAGGATTAAAAGCTGTTGGTTTAACCCTGGCTGCGGGCCAAAGTCTGAAGTTTGACATCAATCACAAGCTCGGTGCAGTGGGCATTGCCAAAGCCAACGACGGCACCTTAGTGAACACCTTATTACAACAGGGTTTTGTGCCGGTATTTAGTTCTATTGGTCAAAGTGATGATGGCCAATTATTGAACGTCAACGCCGATTTAGCCGCTGCCGCTATTTGCCAATTAGTGCAAGGGCAACTGGTGTTATTAACAGACGTTCCGGGAATTCTGGATGCTGAAGGAAAGCTCATCAGCACACTGGATAGCAAAGGTGCACAAGCACTGGTCGAAAGTGGTGTGATTAAAGGTGGCATGAAAGTGAAATTAGATGCTGCGTTGGAAACGGCCGCCGCACTGCGACGATCAATCGTGGTTGCCGGTTGGCAGCAACCGCATGATTTATTAAAACTGATGCAACACCAGGCAGTCGGTACTTGCATCAGTGAATAAGGGGCTTTATCGGTATGTTGTAATGCCCTCAATCCCACTGAAATCCGCTCCAACGAAAGCCTGACAGGGTCGGCTTTCGGGCCGATTTCCCCAATAAGGAAGCCGCAGCGCGGTGAAGCAGTGTGAGTTATGAGTCAATTAAAACAGCTGTTATGTTTAGCTGAACTGGATCAACAACAATTGGCGGGCTTGCTGGATTTAGCCCTTGAGATTAAACAAAACCCAGTACAGTACAGTACGGCGCTCAAAGGCAAAAGTATTGCCTTGTTGTTTGAAAAGCCGTCGCTGCGCACTCGAGTCAGCTTTGATGTCGGCATCCACAAACTGGGTGGTCACAGTGTTTATCTGGACCAGCAAAACGGTGCCATGGGCGTGCGCGAGTCGGTGGAAGATTTCGGTAGTAATTTAGCCTGCTGGACTGATGCGATTGTGGCGCGGGTTTATTCGCAGCAAAGTTTAATCAAGCTGGCGCAAAGCAGTAAAAAACCAGTGATCAATGCACTCAGTGACTTGTACCATCCATGTCAGGCGCTGGCGGATTTATTGACCTTAAAAGAGCAATTTGGTGATTTAGCCAAGGTGCATCTGGCCTTTGTCGGCGATGGCAATAATGTCTGTCATTCGCTGATGCTGGGGGCTGCCATCATGGGCATGACACTGACCGTGGTGACGCCACCTGGCTTTGGTCCGGATGCCCATGTGCTGCTCAAAGCCCAGGCACTGGCAGAACAAAGTGGTGCTAAGCTGACGCTGAGTCAGCATGTCTCTTCTGCCGCCGGAGCCGATGCCATTTACACTGATACCTGGATGTCGATGGGCAACAAAGCCGATCCGGCAGTGGTGGAGGCGGTATTTGCGCCTTATCAAATTAATACGGCGGTGATGCAGCGGTTGGCAGTGAAAAACTTTATGCACTGCTTACCTGCCCATCGTGGCCATGAAGTGACCAGCGAAGTGCTGGACAGCGATTGTTCTTTAGTACTGCAGCAGGCGGAAAACCGCATGCATGCACAAAATGCCGTTTTAGTAAGTTTATTTGCCTGAGGCCGAACATGAGTAATGCAAAACAAAACGTGAAAAAAGTAGTACTGGCGTATTCTGGTGGTTTGGATACTTCAGCCATTGTGCCTTGGTTAAAAGACAACTATGACTGTGAAGTCATTGCCTTTGTCGCTGACGTAGGTCAGGGCGCAGAGGACTTAGCTGGCGTGGAAGAAAAAGCCATTAAATCCGGTGCTAGTAGCTGCTATATCGTCGATTTACGTGAACAGTTTGTCAAAGAAGTGATTTACCCAACACTCAAAGCCGGTGCTGTGTATGAAGGTCAGTATTTGCTGGGCACTTCAATGGCGCGGCCAATTATTGCCCGTGCCCAGGTTGAACTGGCACTGAAATTGGGTGCGGATGCGCTTTGTCATGGTTGTACCGGTAAAGGCAATGATCAAGTCCGGTTTGAAGGGGCTTTTGCTGCCTTAGCGCCACAACTGAAAGTGATAGCGCCGTGGCGGGAATGGGAATTTAATTCCCGTCAATCTTTGCTGAATT
This sequence comes from uncultured Rheinheimera sp., assembly GCA_964525695.1. Lineage (GTDB taxonomy): Bacteria > Pseudomonadota > Gammaproteobacteria > Enterobacterales > Alteromonadaceae > Pararheinheimera. Next base: position 47,692 of record CAZGHW010000016.1, read on the forward strand.
ATCTGGCGGAGAAAAACGTACCGACCACAGCCACAGCCACTAAAATTTACAGCCGTGATGCCAACTTATTCCATATTTCGCATGAAGGTGGGGAGCTGGAAAACCCTTGGAACGAGCCATCTGAACAAGTGTGGATGTGGACCAAGTCGCCAGAGCAAGCGCCGGATAAAGCTGAATATCTGCAGCTGAGTTTTGAAAAAGGCGAACTGACCGCCATTAATGGTAATGCGGTTGGTGCAATTGAAGCCATTGAACAACTGAATGCCATTGGCTCTGAACATGGGGTTGGCCGGATTGATATCGTGGAAAACCGCTTGGTCGGCATGAAATCACGTGGTTGCTATGAAACGCCGGGCGGCACTATTATTGTGGCGGCACTGCGGGCGCTGGAATCTTTGGTGTACGATCGCACTTCATTAAAGTACCGCGAAGAAGTCGGGTTGGAAGTGGCGCAACTGGTGTATGACGGCCGTTGGTTTACGCCGCTGAAAGATGCGTTATTTGCCGCCTCCAACGCGCTGGCGGAACAACTGACCGGTGATATCGTGGTGAAACTGTACAAAGGTCAGGTCACTGTGGCTAAACGCCGCTCGCCAAACAGCCTGTACTCTGAAGCCTTCGCTACTTTTGATGGCGACGAAGTGTATAACCAGAAAGATGCAGCCGGTTTTATCCGTTTGTATTCACTGGCCAGCCGTATTCGGGCTTTACACACCAAATAAGCCATCAGCAGTTGGCTCGATAGCGCCAGCAGCGCATTGTTGATACAGCGGTTTCGGCCGCTGTTTTTATATTCAGAATTTCGAGGACATCATCATGGCGATGTGGGGCGGACGTTTTCAGGAAGCAAGTTTGGCTGAGTTTCGGGCGTTTAACGACTCTTTAAGATTTGATTATTTATTAGCGCAGCAAGATATTGCCGCGTCCCGCAGCTGGGCTATTGGTCTGGCGGAAGCTGGTATTATCACTGCAGCAGAAGCGACGTTATTGGACGGCGCCTTGGCAGAACTGGCGGCTGAAGTTGCAGCCAACCCGGAGTTGCCGCTGCAAACCCAGGAAGAAGATATCCATAGCTGGGTTGAAGCCAGACTTGGCGAGAAAATTGGTCATGCGGCGAAAAAGCTGCATACCGGTCGTTCGCGCAATGATTTGGTCGCCACTGATTTACGGCTTTGGAGCAAACTCAATGCCGGACTGGTCAAGGATGCGTTACAGGCGGCCATCGGCGCTTTGTTAACCTTTGCCCGCAGCCATCATGGTTTAGTGATGCCGGGTTTTACCCATTTACAACGCGCACAGCCAGTGCTGGTCAGTCACTGGGCTTTGGCTTATGTCGAAATGTTCCGTCGTGATTTAAGCCGGATTGATGATGCCTTAGCGCGGATGGATGTCTGTCCACTGGGTTGTGGTGCTTTAGCGGGCACCGGCGTGTTGCTGGATCGGGTGGCGCTGGCTGAGCGCTTAGGCTTTGCTAGTGCGGCGCGCAATAGCCTGGATGCTGTCTCAGATCGCGATTATGTGGTGGAACTCTCCGCTGCTGCCAGTTTGTGCTTAACCCATCTGTCACGCTTATCGGAAGATGTCATTTTCTTCTGCTCAGGCGAAGCCGGTTTCTTTAAACTGGGTGATGCGATTTCGTCTGGCTCTTCTTTGATGCCGCAGAAGAAGAACCCGGATGTGTTTGAATTGCTGCGTGGTAAAACCGGCCGGGTGCTGGGGCATTTAGTGGCCATTTTACATGTCCTGAAAGGTTTACCGCTGGCCTATAACAAAGATATGCAGGAAGACAAACAAGGCTTTTTTGATTTGATGTCGACCTGGCAACAATGTTTACTGGTGCTGGCGACGGTACTGCCGCATTTATCGGTCAATGCCGGTCAATGTCGTCGTGCAGCCGAATTGGGTTACAGCAATGCCACCGATCTGGCTGATTATCTGGTCAGTAAAGGCGTGGCTTTTCGCGATGCGCATGAGTTATCCGGCGAGTTGGTGCTCAAAGCGGCCGCCCAACAAAAGCCACTGGAAGCTCTGGCGTTAGCCGAACTGCAACAAGTCTCGCCATTGATTGGGGATGATGTGTACGCGGCATTGACCATTGAAGCTGGTCTGGCCAAACGCGCCGCCTTAGGCGGTACTTCCCCTGAGCAGGTCGGTGCGGCCTTGACGGCTGCTGAGCAGTGGTCAAGGCTTTATAAGTCGAGGACGATGCCATAGTTCAGTGCGCTTAGCATAGGACTGGATCCTGCTCAGCACAAGCGCCGCCTGGAACCCAGGCGGCGTTGTCATTATTTAAGCACTGCGGCAGTTAAATCAGGCTTTGGTAACTCAATCACTTGTTGACTGACAGAACCGGTGGCTAAGAACTGTTGCATCAGTGTCAGCACTTGCGGCGAGCTTTCCAATAAATTATGGCCGCCGTAACGGACTGTCACCAGTTGTTTTGCCGTCAGGCCCGCGACTGCTTGTTGTTGCTCAGCCAGATAAGTTCGCCCGTCGAGGGTGCCACTGAACACCAGCGTCGGAATGGCGTGGCTGGCTTCCTGGCGAAAAGCTGGGCCAAGATCCAGGCCAGCGATACTGTTGATAAGCTGTGGTACCGGGAAATTTAACATTCCACCTAATAAAGCTCCTGCTTGCTGCTGCTTGAACAATTCTAGCCGTGGCGCTGAGATGCCGGATGCCAGATCGGTCATCAGCGGCATCAGCCGCAGTTCAATTGGGCCAGCGGCAAAACCATCCAGAATGCCACTGCCAATAAGCTCGGTCAGCATGGGTTTCATCGCCTCAGGCTCTTTATGTAAGCCCTGATATAACTGCAATAACAGACCCAGACGTTGATTCGGATCGGCCAGTGACATCGAGGTGAGCAACTGCAAATGGATACGCTGAAACAAAAATGCGGTGGATTTGCCCTCAGCTTGCGGTAGTTCCAGCAGAATGGGCGCGCGATCTAGTTGGTTCAGCACCTGCTGCATCAGCGCCATGATGTCAGGCCAGCGCGCTTGTTGCGCAGGTTGCTGGGCAATCAGTTGTTGTACTCGCTGTAAATACAAGCTGGTTTCGGCGGGTTGTTTTACGGTTTGATCCAGCCCTTCGACACTGGCCAGGATCAGTTTATCCAGTTGTTCCGGCATCAGTTTGCTGGCCGCCAAGGCCAGATGAGTGCCGTAGGAAATCCCCCATAACGTCAGCTTTGTCGCGCCCAGATGCTGGCGTAAATCGGCTAAATCCAACGCATTTTGTACTGTGGTATAACCAAGTACGTCCGCGCCTTGTTGCTGCCAGAACAGGCTACATTCACGGGCTGCTTGTTGGTGGAACACGGTGAGTTTATGTTCATCCAGTGCTTGCCCGGCCGGGATCACCACTTTGGACACGCAGTTAGGCATGTCCGCCGATAAGCCGGTGCCGCGCTGGTCCAGTGCTATCACATCTGCATGCTGGCTCAGGCCGGTAAATAATGGATAACGCGGACCTTTGGCGGTGTGAATACCTGAACCGCCCGGGCCACCGGCCAGATAAACCACCGGTGAGCCAGGCTGGTCGGTTTGCGCCGGGAAACGCACATACTGTAGTTTTAGCAGGCGACTACCGGCGCGCTGACGATTTTCCGGCACCAGCAAAAAACCGCTAAATGCGGCGATATGGTCACCGTTACCTGCGGTAAAACGGATAGCTGTTTCATTGGCGTACTGGCGTGGTTTTGCGCTGTGGTTGTTTGGATTGTCGCCGGCTGTTGCAAAACCTGCCGCCACAACTGCGATGCTGAATAAGAAGTGCCAGCCAGACTGGTGGCGGCATCGATGGCTTGTGCTTATACATTTCAATAACATAACATGTTCTCCCTGATTTAGTTGATTGCAGTTAACCAAGGCTGTGGCAGCATGGCGAGTGTTGTTCTGCCAGCGGTATCAAAAAACACAATACAAATGCTGAACGGTGGTGGTTTTGCCGCTCATTGGTAGAGATTGTTAGGAATGGAGTTGTCGATGCAGATGCCTGAACCGGCCAAGACGCGTTTTTCCCGTTATGCGGTGTTTATGCTCCTGCTGTTATTGGCTTGCCTCTGGCTGGTGTTACGGCAACCTCTGTTCTCCGCCGCAACCCCTGACCATTCAAAGTTGGTGTGATGGCGAACAACACAGGGCAATGCCGAACGACTTTCAGCAAGCCGGTTGTCAGCAACAACAGCAAGTAGCAGCCGATCCACAAGGACGGTTGTTGTGGTTGTTACTGTCGTTTGAAGCACCCGCGTGGTCAGAGGTTGCAATCGGCAACAAAGACTCAGCCGATATCCAACAACCACAGCCGCTGGCTGTATTTATCAACGCCAAGGCAGCCAGTGCGATTTATTTGAATGGTCAGTTGATTGGCCGAAATGGCCAACCGGGTTTGGCGGCCGATGAAGTTCCGGGCCTGATGGACAGCCGATTTTATCTGCCACCTGCTGTGCTGCGGTCTGGACAAAATCAACTGGTGTTGCAGATGTCAGCTCAGCATGGTTGGCTCACACTGGCGCAGCCTATTCATTTTATTGGTATTGGTCCTTATGCTGCTGCCAATGCTCATTTACAGCAGCAGAGTGAACTGGGCTTGCTACTGCTGGGGATTTTGCTAACTGGATTGTTGTATTTCAGCGTATTGGCGCTGCGTCCTCAGTCGGTTGAGTCGAAGGTTGTTGCTACTGTGCCAGCGATGCCAGGACACTGGCAAGCGACGCTGTTGGCGCTGCTGTGTTTTTTTGCCTCCGGTCAGCTTTGGTTGGAAATGCTGCGTGGCCTCACTGGCTATCTTTACCCACTGCATGATGTAAGGCTGCTGGCGATTTTGGGCTGTGCCTGCGGCTTTGGTTTTTGTTTGTTAGTGCTCACTGCATTACGTTATCAGCGCGCGCAATGGCGCTCTTGGTCAATGGCGACCGTGCTGCTGACGCTGCCGCTGTTAGTCTGGTTGGATAGTTTTGATGCGCGCATCGCCGTTGCCACGTTATTGCCCTGTGGCCTCGCAGCCATGCTGGCCGCCTTTCGTTGGTACTCGGCAGACAACATCGAGGATCCGGCGGCAGAGGGCGCTGGGATGACGGCTTTGTTATTGTTGCTATATCTGCTGCTTGCGGTGTTGCTCAGTGGTATCTTCCAGGAGATCATGGCCTTTGTGCTGATGACACTGTTGCTTTGTGCTTTGTTTATTGAGCAGGCAGTGCAGCAGCAAAAGCAACAACAATTGCAATGGGCCGATCAGCAGCTTATCCGGCAATTACAGCATCAACTGCAACAACATAGTGTCACTGAGCCGAAGGCGCATCTCAGCTTAACCAGTGCTGGCAAAGTCCAGCTGTTACCAGTCGATGAGATTGCCTACTGTCAGGCTGCACGCGATTATAGTGAGATTTGGCTGTTGAATGGTCATCAACAATTGTATAGCGGCACTTTGCGCTTGCTAGAACAACAATTACCGCCTCGTTTTATCCGGGTACATCGTTCTTATCTTGTGAATGTCCGCCATGTCCGGCAATTTCGTACCACCACAGATGCCGATAGTGGCAGCGCTGCCGTGTTATTACTAAGTAGCGGCCAGCAAGTGCCGGTCAGTCGCCGTTTGATCCCTGCGGTGCGCAGCGCCATGCAAGAGGTTAACGTGGGTTAGTCTTTTTTACCAAGCTTTGTGGCTAGCGCTGGGCGTCACACGCTGGGCGTCAAATGCTGGACTGCCGCACTTAAGCAGTCCAGCTTTGTGATGATGTAGCTTCAGCGGAAAATGTCGATTTCCTGTTGCTGCTGTTGATTGGCTGGCAAGTCCGGGTTATTCGGATTGGCATATTGTGTCGGTTCTGTGCCTTGCTGGAAGAACTCAAAACTACTGCTACTGTCGGTGGCCTGACTTAACAGACCGGTGGCGTTGTCAATCCGGACTGAAACAATACCAACAGGCGCCGCTGGAAACTTCTCCGGCACATCTTTCAGGGCTGCAGCTGCGAATTTCTGCCATGGTGGCAGGGCTGTGCGGGAGCCTGATTCACCACCGGCAATTTGCTCGGCACCAAGATTACTATTCCAGGCGGCTTTGCCGAGCACACTTTCGGCATCATCAAAACCGACCCAACTGGTGATCACCAGATCTGGCGTAAAGCCAGAAAACCAGGCGTCTTTCACGTCGTTGGTGGTGCCGGTTTTACCCGAGAGATCACGCCGTTTTAATGCTTTCAGATTTTTTGCGGTGCCATCCCAGCCTGGGCCGCCCCAAATGGCACTCTTCATCGCCTCAGCAATTAAAAACGCGTTTTGGGCTGAAATCACTTGAGGAGCATAACGTGTTGCTGACGGACTGGCCGTTGCAGTGTCTGGGCTGGCAGCGGCCTCTGGTGTCGCCTCAACCGCAGTTGTCGTGTTGCCTTCACAATCCTGGCAAATCTGGATCGGCTGATGCTGATAAATCAAATTGTTCTGATCATCCAGAATTTTGGTAATCACATAAGGCTTAACCAGATAACCACCATTGGCAAACACGGCGTAACCAGTGGCTAATTCCAGTGGCGTCAGGGAGGCAGAACCCAGTGCCAGCGTCTGATTACGGGGGAGGTCAGTTTTGTGAAAACCAAATTTTTCCAGATGATTAATGGCGTTATCGATGCCGACACCGCTGATCAATCTAACCGAGACAGCGTTTTTCGATTTTGCCAGTGCTTCGCGTAAACGGATAGGGCCATCATACACATCCGGCGAATTTTTCGGCCGCCAAGCGGTGCCTGAACCAGCATCCCATTCATGGATCGGGGCGTCATTGATGATCGAAGCCAGAGTATAACCATGCTCCAACGCAGCAGAATAAATAAAAGGTTTAATATTCGACCCTACTTGGCGGTTAGCCTGAGTGACCCGATTAAACTGAGTTTGACCAAAACTATAACCGCCGACCAAAGCGCGGATGGCACCTGTTTGCGGATCTAGCGCCACTAAAGCACTGCTGGCTTGAGGTAATTGTGATAAGCGCCACTCGCCCTGATACTCCCGTACCATCACGTGCATGCCTGGTGCCAGGATTTGGCTGGCAACTTTGGGTGGATTGGCCTGGCGTTCATGACTGATAAAAGCCCGCGCCCATTTCAGCCCATCCCAGCCCAGTTGTACTTTCCGCCCGCCGGCTATCATCACGTCAGCATGACGCTGCCCGACTGCGGTTACCACCGCCGGGATTAACTGTTCAATCGCATCTTGCTGATCCAGATAGGCGACTATAGCTTCATCGGATAAAGGTTGTTGTTCGATAAAGCTGCTGTTGCCGGCGTCATCTTGTTGCAAGGTGGCTGGCCACACCACCGCGACCGGCCCCCGATAACCATGCCGTTCATCGTAGTTATATAAATTTTGTTGCAAGGCGGCGACCGCAGTGGCTTGTTGGCTGGCGTTGACTGTAGTGAAGACCTGAAAGCCTTTGGAATAGGCTTCTTCTTCACCATAGGTGTCGACCACTTCTTTGCGGACCATCTCCGCCAGATAAGGCGCTGAAGCGGTAATTTGCGCACCATGCAGTTTTGACACCACTGGTGCCTGAATGGCTTCGTCGTATTGCTGCTGAGTGATATAACCGACTGTCAGCATCCGGCCTAATACAATATTGCGGCGGGCGCGGGCGCGACTCGGAGAACGGACCGGATTTAGCACTGAAGGTGCTTGTGGCAAGCCGGCAATAATGGCCATTTCTGATAAAGTCAGATCCTGAATATTTTTGCCAAAATACACTTGGGCGGCCGCGCCTACACCAAAAGCGCGTTGACCCAGTTCAATCCGGTTTAAATACAATTCCAGGATTTCGTCTTTGCTGAGCAATTCTTCGATATGGATAGCCAGAAAGGCTTCTTTAATTTTGCGGACAATTTTCTTTTCCCGGCTGAGGAAAAACAGCCTGGCTAATTGCTGGGTAATAGTGCTGGCGCCCTGAGTGGGTTCACCTGTGGCGACGACCACAGTAAAAGCCCGCAACACCCCAATCACATCAATACCCGGGTGTTCATAAAATCTGGCATCTTCAGTAGCCAGTACGGCTTTGATCAACAAAGGCGGAATTTCATCAATTTTCAACGGAATACGGCGCTTTTCGCCAAATTGGGAAATAAGTTCGCCGTCTTCGCTGAAGACCCGCATCGGGGTTTGCAGCCGGACATCTTTTAATGTTTCTACACTGGGCAAGTCATCTTTCAGATAAAGATAGCTGCCAAATATAAAGCTTATACCTACTGCAACGCTGCATAAGGCGATTATTAAAAGTTTTTTAAGCCAAGACACTGAATAGCCCCAATTTTTGCTCCCATTTCACAAAATAGGCTGCTAGTATAATTTTTTAGCAGTCGTTTTGCAGACAAATTTAGTCCGAAATCCGACCAGCCCGACGTTCATGCCATCATGTTCATAATTTGATACGGCCGCAGGAAGCTATGATAAAACGTCTGTTTCATTCGAAAAGCCCTTTAATTCTGGGCGTTGATATTGGTGCCCACACCGTCAAGGCGGTGTTACTCAGCCAACAGGGTCTGCATTATAAAGTAGAAGCCTTTGCAATTGAACCCATGATTAAAGGTTCTGTGAATGAACGTGAGATCCAGGATATTGAAGCAGTCGCCAATGTAATTAGCAAGATCCGGAAAAAAATACCCAAAGCAGTTAAATTTGCCGCCGCCGCAGTCTCTGGCTCGACGGTGATCAGTAAGGTTATTTTTATGGATGCCAGTCTGTCCGACGCTGAACTGGCCAGTCAGATTGAAGTTGAAGCCGATAGCCTGATCCCTTATCCACTGAGTGAAGTCAGTATCGATTTTGAAAAACTTGAGCTGAACCTGAATGACCCGTCCAAAGTCAATGTGTTACTCAGTGCTGCCCGTACCGAAAGTGTTCAGACTCGCGCCAGTGCGCTGGAAAATGGCGGTTTTGTTGCCAAAGTCATTGACGTCGAAAGTTATGCTTTAAGCCGGGCGGCGGAACTTTGCGCCAGCCAATTACCCAAGGACGCGCGGCATAAATTGGTGGCGGTGGTCGACATCGGCGCTACGATGACGCTGCTCAGTATTATTGAAGATGGCAAAACCTTGTACACCAGAGACCAAATGTTTGGCGGTGAGCATTATACCCGCAGCATAGTGTCGTATTACGGTAAAAGTTACGAAGAAGCCGAAAACAACAAAGTCAGAAACGAGTTACCGCAAAATTACCTGTTCGAAGTGCTAGCGCCATTCCAGACCATGTTATTACAACAAGTACGTCGTGGCCTGCAGATGTACCTGACCACTTCAGGGCGCGACAATATTGATTATTTGTTGTTATCCGGCGGCAGCAGTTTGATTGCTGGCGTGGATAAATTACTGACTGAAGAACTCGGCATTCATACCGTGCTGGCAAATCCATTTCGCCAGTTAGAAACTGCACCAACAGTCGACAAGCTGCATCTGGAGCAAATTGCACCGCAGTTGATGGTGGCTACCGGCTTGGCATTACGGAGTTTTTCACCATGGCATTTATAAATCTGCTGCCTTGGCGGGAAGCACAGAAAAAACAACAACAAACTCAATTTATGACGCTGCTAACTGCGGCTGGTTTAGTCAGTTTTGGTGTTATTTTTGCGCTGAGCTCGGTCTACTCTGCCCAAATTGATGGTCAGGAATATCGCAACAGTTTCTTACAGAACGAAATTAACATTCTGGAACAGCGGATTGTCGAAATTCGTGAGTTGGAGCAGCGGAAAAAAAATCTGCAAAAACGGATGGAATTGATTGCGCAGTTGCAAAGCAGCCGTAATTTGGGGACTCAGATTATGGATGAGATTGCCACCGTAGTGCCGGCTGGCGTTTATCTCACTAATTTGCAAAAACAAGGGCCTTCGCTGTTATTGGTGGGCAAAAGTGAATCCAATAACCGCTTATCTGCCATGATCCGCTCAGTCGAAAGTTCCAACTTATTGGGACAACCTTTGCTGGAATTTATCGAAGCTGGCAAAGATCAGACCCAACTGCTCAGTGACTTTAAAATCCATCTGACGGTCCAAGGATTTGAAGCTGTCCAGGGCGCCGCTAAAACAGCGCCAGCGGGGGGAGCGAAATGAAACTAAATATCGACTGGGAAGAGCTGAACCACCTGGATCTGGCCGATATGGGCAGTTGGCCCGGGGTGGCCAAAGGGTTGGTCACTTTGGTGTTGGTATTATTAATTGGCATTTTGTCCTATTTCTTGCTGGTCGATGACAAAATTCTGCAGCTAGAAATGTCAGAAGCTAAAGAGCAAGAATTACGGCAGATTTATCGGGTGAAATACGCTTCGGCGGTGAATCTGGAACTGTATAAAACGCAAATGGCTGAAATGGAGCAAACCTTTTCTTATTTGTTAAAGCAGTTGCCAGCTACCCATGAAACGCCGGGGTTGCTGGATGATATTACCTTTGCGGGTACTTCAACCGGTTTAACTTTTGTTCGCATCCATTGGTTGCCGGAAATAGAAAAAGATTTTTATACCGAGCTACCAATTAAAATTGATGTGGTTGGCGATTACCATCAATTTGGTAATTTTGTCAGTGAAGTCGCGAAATTGCCCAGGATAGTTTCGCTGCATGATTTCTCCGTCAGCACGGATCAGAATGAACGACTGGTGTTTAATGTGGTCGCGAAAACCTATCGCTATAAGGAGGCTAAGTAGTGAGAGCTTCCTTGGTTGCACCGCTATTACTGCTCTGTTTATCCGGCTGTTATGACGACATCGGTGATATCCAACAGTTTATGGATACAGTTAAAGCCAACACACCGGCCAGAATTCCACCTTTGCCGCAAGTGCAGCCATTTGTGCATATTCCTTATAAATCCTTTGAGAGCCGCAGTCCCTTCAGTAGCCCGCGGCCTGAAGCCATTCAGGAAAATATTTCGCAATTGCAAGACTGTCTGAGCCCTGATCCGACCCGGCAAAAAGAGCCATTGGAGAAATATGCACTGGATAACCTGAAAATGCGTGGTACTTTGGGGGATGCCAATAATGTCTGGGCGTTAATTGAAGCCTCGGATAAAACTTTACACCGGATCACTCAGCATAATTACCTGGGATTGTTCCATGGGCAAGTGGTGCAGGTGGGGCCAAGCCAGATTGATATTCTGGAGTTAATCCCGGATGGCGCAGGTTGTTGGAAAGAGCGCACCACAGTGTTACAAATGGCCGGACCGGCAACGGAAGCTGGAAAATAATATGTATGGGCTGAAAATGAAAAAAATAACGACACTTGAACAGATCACATCCTGGCTGCGTTTTTGTGTGCTAAGCAGTTTGCTTTGGTTGGCATTACCTGTCTTTGCCGTGCCGTTGCTGTCGGAAATTCGCTATAGCCCGTTACAGAGTGGCGATACCGAAGTTGCCTTTGTGTTCGACGAAAAGCTAACCGCGATGCCGCAATTACAGGTACAAAATAGCCCGGCGCGCATTAATGTAATTTTTAATCAGGCTGATTTTGCTGAAAATCTGGCAACTGTGCTGATTGAAAAGGCCGGTATCCAAAAAGCCAGCACGGAGTTTTTAGCCGATGGTTTTATCACTGCAATTTATCTGGATCAGTTACAGGTATATAGCGGTCGGGTCGAAGAAAACGTGTTTTATCTGCATATTGCCGACAGCAGCAAATCGCGGCTGGGTAATCAGCGCAGTAATCAGGCACAGCTTTATATCAATAAAATTCAATCGATTGATTTTCGTCGCGGTGAGAAAGGTGAAGGTCGGTTGTTGGTGTTTTTAAAAGAAAACAGCAGTGCGGTGAATGTCGCAGAGAAAGATGGCAAAGTGGTGGTTGAGTTTTATAACACCGATATCCCGGATGACTTGCTGTATCAGTTGGATGTGATGGATTTTGGCACTGTGGTGAAGGGCATCGAAACCTTTAAAGAAGGTGCCGTCACCCGATTGGTGATTGAGCCATTGGCAGCCTTTAACTTCAAATATCAGCAACTGGACAATGTTTTTACCTTAGATGTGGAAAAAGATCTGAATGCCACGGGTTTAATGAACCAGGGTAAAGAATATAAAGGTCGCGCTATTTCATTGAATTTTCAGGATATTCCGGTTCGGACTGTGCTGCAAATCATTGCCGACTATAACAGTTTTAACCTGGTCACCAGTGACTCGGTCAGCGGTAACGTAACGTTGCGCCTGGATGCGATACCTTGGGATCAGGCGCTGGACATTGTATTGAAGGTGCGGGGCCTCGACAAACGGATGGATGGCAATATCCTGATGGTGGCGCCGACTGAAGAGCTGGCTGATCGGGAAACCAAAGAACTGGAAGCGCGGAATAAAGTGGCTGAACTGGAGCCACTGTTTTCCGAATTTATTGCCATCAATTATGCCAAAGCCGCTGATCTGGCAAAGTTGCTTAGCAATAAAGATGCATCGTTACTTAGCAGCCGCGGTGTGGTGTCGGTGGATGAAAGAACCAATACCATGCTGCTGAAAGATACCGCCAGAGCGATTGAAAATGTGCGGCGTTTAGTTGAACGGTTGGATGTGCCGGTGAAACAGGTACTGATTGAATCGCGGATGGTGACGGTAAAAGACAGTGTGGCGGATGAGCTGGGGATCCGTTGGGGTTTTAATGACCAACAAATGACCAAAGCGGTTGGCGGTTCTCTGGAGGCCGCTAATGATCTGGCCAATGGTCGCATCCCTTCTCTGGCTGGCAATGGTCGCTATAACGTTAATTTACCGCTGACCAATACCTCGGCAGGTCGAATTGGTTTTCATATTGCCAAACTGGGCGATGGCACCTTAATTGACCTGGAACTGACGGCTTTGGAAGAAGAAAACAAAGCTGAAATAGTTGCGTCGCCGCGGATCTCAACCGCCAATCAGAAAAAAGCTCGTATTGAGCAAGGTGTTGAAATTCCGTATGTTTCGGCTGCGTCTAGTGGGGCTACCACGGTTGAATTTAAAAAAGCGGTGCTGAGTCTGGAAGTAACACCGCAGGTGACGCCGGATAATAAAATTATCCTGGATCTGATAGTGACCCAGGATACTGAAGGTAAAGTGGTACAAACATCGACCGGCAATGCGGTCGCTATTGATACCCAGCGTATTCAAACGCAGGTGTTGGTCGACAATGGTGAAACCTTGGTGCTGGGCGGGATTTACCAGCAGCAAACGATTAATACCGTACAGAAAGTGCCTTTTCTCGGCGATATCCCTTATGTCGGCCTGATGTTCCGCCGTTCGTTAGATAAGACAGAGAAAAAAGAATTATTGATCTTTGTCACGCCAAAAATATTGAATGAAAACAAATAGCCGTTGCTGTTGGCTCACACCGGATGCAGTGACATCCGGTGAAATATAGCTTGCTAACAACTCGGCAAAGCTGACATAATTCAGCGCTTCAAATTTTCGTGGGAGCTTTTAGGCCCTGACATTAACCCTCACTAGTTAGCTGATTAGCATTACGACATATGGCAGAGAAACGAAATATCTTCCTTGTTGGCCCTATGGGCGCAGGAAAAAGTACCATTGGCCGTCATTTAGCAGAAATGCTGCATCTCGACTTTTACGATTCAGATCAGGAAATTGAGCGCCGTACTGGTGCCGATATTGCCTGGGTTTTTGATTTGGAAGGCGAAGAAGGTTTCCGGGTACGTGAAGAAAATGTGATTGAAGACTTAACGGGTTTGCAAGGCATTGTGCTGGCAACCGGTGGTGGTTCAGTTTTAAGTAAAGAAACCCGCAACCGTTTATCGGCGCGTGGCATCGTGGTATATCTGGAAACTCCGATTGAGAAACAGGTAGCCCGGACCCAGCGTGATAAACGCCGTCCGCTGTTACAGACGGAAGAAGCACCGCAACATGTGCTGGAACGTCTGGCGGCTGAACGCAACCCGTTGTATGAAGAAATCGCCGATTTCACCATCCGGACCGACGAGCAAAGTGCCCGTTCTGTTGCTAATCAAATTGTTGAACAACTGGGTTTTTAATTTTTCCAGCTAAGGGGGCTGCCAGTGGAAAAAGTTGCCGTTCAACTTGGCCAGCGCAGTTACCCTATTGTCATTGCGCCTGATCTGTTATCAGGTGCAAGACAAATTCCTGAGTTGTCCATGCTCTGGCGTTATGCCAAAGTCGCTATTATCTCCAATCCGCTAGTGGCAGAACTGTATTTACCTGCAGTGCGTCAGCTCTTTGCCGGGCAACAGCTGTTTGAATTACTGCTGCCCGATGGCGAAGCCTATAAAAATCTGGCGTCTTTTGAACAAGCCAATTCTTTTTTACTGCAAAACAGTGTGCCGCGTGATGCGTTATTGGTCGCGCTCGGCGGTGGCGTGATTGGTGATCTGACAGGCTTTGTGGCGGCCTGTTATCAGCGGGGCGTTGATTTTGTGCAGATCCCAACTACTTTGTTATCGCAGGTTGATTCCTCGGTCGGTGGTAAAACTGCGGTTAATCATCCACTTGGCAAAAATATGATCGGTGCTTTTAAGCAACCGCAAGCGGTACTGATTGATACCAGTGCGCTGCGCTCTTTACCGCCGCGTGAATTTGCCGCCGGTATGGCTGAAGTGATCAAATATGCTTTGCTAGGCGATGCTGCCTTTTTCCATTGGCTGGCACAGCAGCAGCAGGCTATCCTGCAGTTGCAAGAGCCGGCGCTAAGTCAAATGATCCGGCATTGTTGCCAGATGAAGGCTGATATTGTTAGTCGTGATGAAACTGAACAAGGCGAGCGGGCACTGTTGAATTTAGGCCATACCTTTGGTCATGCTATTGAAGCCTGGTTAGGCTATGGTCAGTGGCTGCATGGCGAAGCAGTGGCGGTCGGCATGATGATGGCGTTTGAACTGGCGGCCAGTCGTGGTTGGGTCAGTACCGCCGAAGTGCAGCAAGTTCGCCAACTCCTGCAATATTTTGGCTTGCCGGTCGTGGCACCAGCAAAGATGCAGATCAGTGATTTTATGCCTTATATGAAAACAGATAAAAAAGTCAAAGCGGGCCGGATGCGGTTTATTCTGCCACAACAGCTGGGACAGGCCATCATTTGTGATGATGTGACCGAAACTGAATTACTACAGGTATTTGCCAGAAAAGATGTCTGATTTACAAAAAAAACTGAAACAGATGCCAGGGTTATTACCATCGCAGCAGCAATGGCTGGAGCGGTTGGTCTTTCAGTTGGAATTTAATCCTTATCAGTTGATCCACCTGGTGGGTGGACCCGGCAGTGGTAAAAGCACTCTCACGCTGGCGATTGCTGATTTACTCTCTGGCGAATTTAATCTGGCTTTACTCAAAGCCGAACCTGAACTGACCACAGTGCGGGTGCGGCAACATTTGGTCGAAAGCTGGTTTGGGTTCTGTAAAGATGCCAGTCGTACCCTGCTGCAATTGGTGGGGGAACGCCAGTCTGAACAACCGCTGGCGCTGGTGTTGGACCAGGCTGAACAACTGCCGCTGGAACTCTGGGCTGAATTGGCCGAATTACCTTGTCTGGTGGTGGCGGCAACGTTACGACCTGATCCCCATGCCGAGCTAAATTTACCTTTGCCTGCTCTGACGCTGGAAGATGCGACCTTGCTGTTGCGGGATCAGCAACTGAGCACTTTGTCGGTGGCCGAACGGTTGGATATCGCCAATGGCAATATGCATATTTTACTACAGCCTGCCTTGGCCAAAGTGAAAGCCTCCGCCACAGTGGCGACAGGGAAGGGCTCATTGGTGCCGCCGTTGCTGGTCTTTAGCACTGGCATGCTGCTGATTGCTGCTGTGGTCGGATTCTGGTTCTGGTCAGAGCAACAATTACAATCAGCGGGGTTGGGTGAACTGACTTATTTACCGGCTGAGCAAGAGATCACGAGTGAGCCAGAGCTTGCCAAACCTGTGGTGCACGCCAGTAAAGCTGTTGTTGAACAGTTAGTGGACCAATTAGAAGAAGTCAAAACGCCAGCTGGCAGCTCCAAAGTCGCGGGTATGGCGCCAAAAGTAGATTTTAGTACTGCAGCAGAAACGGCTAATAACGACGCTTCTGCATTGCACGATACGCCGTCAGCAGCAACAGCGAACCCACAAAGTTTACCCGATCGGACTGTGGCGACAGCCAACGCCGTGCCGCGCGAAGCGGCAGCAGCCGACGATACGCAGACCGCAGCAGAGCTGACCGAGGTGGTGACTGCAGAGCCTACTACTGAAGCTGGCGCGCCTGAAAGCTCACTGGAGCAGCAAATGGCCGCTGAGTTGGCGTTACCACAACAACAAGTGGTTGCTGAAACTGTGGTGGCTGAACCGGAAGAGGATTTGGCAGCTCAAGCCGCAGCTGAGCTTTCCGCTGAAACAGCCCCGTCAGCGACAACTGTTGTCCCTGCGGCGACAGCGTCACGCAGCCAGATAGCGCCAACAGGCGGTTATTTGTTTTCCGAGTCTGAACTGTTATCCATGTCAGGCCAACAGGTGGCATTACAGTTGGTGGTGTTTTCTAATGATGTGGCGCAACAAAATTTCATCCGCAATAACCCGCAATTAAAAACTCATACCTATCAGCGCAGCAAAAATGGCCAGCGGCAGTTGGTTGTGGTGTTGGCACCTTTTGCTGATGCTGCTGCAGCCAAAGCCAAAATTTCGACGCTACCGGCACCGCTGCAACAAGCCTTTGTGAAGTCGCTGGCCGATATCCACAGCGAAATCAGTACTCAGTAAGCAGGTGGACAGGCTTTGAAAGCAACTTTGGCAAGCAAAAAACAGCGCGCATTTCTAAAATGGGCTGGCGGCAAATTTAACCTGGTAGAGGCGATTACCGGTCATTTGCCGGCGGCAGATGTGTTGGTGGAGCCTTTTGTCGGCGCAGGTTCGGTGTTCCTGAATACCGATTTTGAGCATTATCAGCTCAATGATATCAATGCTGATTTAATCCATTTATATCAGGGTTTGCAACAAAATGCCCCCCAATTGATTGCTGATGCCAAGCTACTGTTCAAGGCGGAAAATAATGATAAAAGCACCTTTATTGCCTTGCGTCAGCAGTTTAATCAAACGGTTGATCCTTATCAGCGATCCTTGTTATTTTTATTTTTGAATCGACATTGTTACAACGGTTTGTGTCGTTACAATCAGTCCGGTGCTTTTAATGTGCCTTTTGGTTCTTATAAAAAACCTTATTTCCCGCAAGCTGAGCTGGAAGCCTTTGCTGAAAAAAGCCGCAAAGCGACTTTCACTTGCCAAAGTTACCAGCAGGTTTTTGCCAATTTGCCGGCCAACAGCGCAGTGTATTGCGATCCACCTTATGTGGCGTTGTCAAAGACGGCTAACTTTACTTCTTATGCTAAAAACAGCTTTAATCTGGATGATCAGGCAGACCTGGCCAATTTGGCAGAACAAGCGCAGCAACAAGGTCATCATGTATTGATCAGCAATCATGACACCAGTTGGACCAGAAAGATCTATCATGCTGCGCAGCTACACAGTATTCAGGTCGGTCGTTCGATTAGTCAGAAAGGCAGTAGTAGAGGCAAGGTGGCGGAATTATTTGCACTCTATCGGGCAACAACGGCAAAAAAATAGCACATCAGTGCAGTACCCAGCTCACCAGCAGTAATAAACAACTGACAAAAACTACCGTCATTAGCACACCAACCACAATGTAAGGCAGTGGCCCTGAACTATTAAAGTCTTGTTGTCGTTGTTGTTCTGACTGGACGCCGATAAAGGCACCAGCCACTGCTTTGAACAGTTGTTTTAGTCCTGGCTTAGTGGCCATTAGTGCGGCTTGTGTTTGAAGCTGTTGAGCAATTCCAGTAAGTCAATAAAGTGGAACTGAGTCGAGCGGCTTTGACCACTGAACCATGCCAACCAGCTTTGTTGTGGCGCTGGCTGACATTGTTGCTGATAGCTTTCAACGCCATAGTCGCTGATAGTGACTAATTGCACGCAGCTCGCTTGCATCGGCTCAGGTTCGGCTTGCAATAGATAAGTGCCTGCAACCACGCTAAGTAGCAAGCTGGTCGTTTTAAACAGGACAGATGTCTTCATTACTAAGCCTAGGTTGCGGAAAAAACAGTCAAAGCATAACGCAGACGCGAAAAATTAACAAGTCTGCAATTTGTTTCGCGGTAAAATGCCTGCAACACGTAGCGAAAGCCTTAGCGCTGCCGCTACGTGCTTAGTGCAAATCAGAAGGCTTTGGTTAGGCTCAGCACAAAGCGGCCATCACACAAATAACATTCGGCTGAATTTTCAATATCGGTATCGGCATATTTCAGCGCCAGACTGCTGCCAAGCACAGTGGTGGTCACGCCAACACTCCAGTCGATATAAGAGTCACCACCAACCGGGCCTGCCGCCAGAAAAGTGCTGTATTGGGCATTATCTTCAAATTGATTCAAGCCAGCATGAAATTGCAGACTGAAATCATCCGATATCACATAGTTGTAATCGCCTGACAGATAATAATATTTGTCGACATCAGTGCCAAAGTAATCACTGGAATAGGCCAGGCCAAAGGTCATACCACCGTAGATCAGTTTGCTGTAGAATTCGACAAAATTAAATTGGTCGGTGGCATTATCACCGTTTGGGTAACGATACTGCATCACGCCAATATCTGTAGTCCACTCCTCAGATAATTGACCTGTCCAGCCTGCTAAAATATCTAATTCCATCGAGCCTTGACCAAAGTTGATATTTGAGCCCCAGGTCGATAGATAAAAACCACTGTCACCAGCCAGAGTTAAACCACCTTGCAGCGCCATGCCTTCATCAGTTTGGGAAATACCGCGGAATAAATAGTCAGAGGTCAGGCTGAGATTACCGCTGACTTTTGGTTCGGCCATCGCCGCACCGCTGCTTAGACTCAGCACCAGCAGGAGTGCGCTGGTTAAAACTTTACTGCGGGAGTTCATCATTGTTGCTGCGCTGTGTTTCATTTGCATTGCCCTTTATTATGAGTATCCCAATCTGCTATTCCAGTTTTATGCCATGGGTTGATATCATTTGATTTCAATTACTTAGTAAAAATACAGTGTAGCGCTGAACCGCCAATGTGCAAATTTGGTGCGCTGCTGCCTGTTTTTTGGGCGGCAGGACCTCGGAGGGCGACTGCCAAAACCTGGGTGGATCGGTTAAAGTAGCTGCCTTGTGAATATTCGGATTGCTGGAGACCATGCTGATGCAGCCATTTTTAATCGCACCTTCTATCTTATCGGCCGACTTTGCCAGACTGGGCGACGATGTTGCGCGGGTGCTGGCCGCCGGTGCCGATGTGGTGCACTTTGATGTGATGGATAATCATTATGTGCCGAATCTGACCTTCGGACCTATGCTTTGCAGTGCGCTGCGCAATTACGGTATTAGCGCCCCTATTGATGTGCATTTGATGGTGGAACCGGTGGACGCTCTGATCCCGCAATTTGCCAAAGCCGGCGCCAGTATCATTACTTTTCATCCGGAAGCCAGTCGCCATGTCGACCGCAGCCTGCAGTTGATCAAGGAACAGGGCTGTCAGGCCGGCCTGGTATTTAATCCGGCCACACCACTCAGTTACTTAGATTATGTGCTGGACAAAGTTGATGTGATTTTGCTGATGTCAGTCAATCCGGGTTTTGGCGGTCAAAGTTTTATTCCGGCCACCCTGGATAAACTTGCCAAGGCGCGCCAGCTGATTGACCAAAGTGGTCTGCCAATCCGGCTGGAAATTGATGGTGGTGTTAAAACTGACAATATCGCCGAGATTGCCGCAGCGGGTGCCGATATGTTTGTCGCTGGTTCAGCCATTTTCAGTCAACCGGATTATGCCACTGTGATTAACGCCATGCGCGCTGAACTGGCCAAAGTACGGCGTTGAGTAGACTGCCAATTTTAGTGCTGGCAGGCTATAATCGCGACAATTTTTTGCTTAGCCGCAGGCAGCAGGCCTGCCTCAGACAGGAACATTCATGACAGTAACAACATCGGCCGCCAAACCTATTGTATTAAGCGGTGCTCAGCCTTCCGGGCAATTGACCATAGGTAACTATTTAGGCGCATTAAGACAGTGGGATCAGATGCAGGATGCCTATGACTGTTTGTATTGTATCGTGGATTTACACGCTATTACGGTGCGACAAGATCCGCAGGCACTGCGTAATGCCTCGTTAGATTCGCTGGCCTTGTATCTGGCCTGTGGTATTGATCCGAAGCGCTCTGCCGTCTTTATGCAGTCACATGTGCCTGAACACAGTCAGCTGGCCTGGGTGCTGAATTGTTATACCCAATTTGGCGAATTAAGCCGGATGACGCAGTTTAAAGATAAGTCAGAGCGGCACAATAATAACGTCAATGCTGGTTTGTTTACTTATCCGGTGCTGATGGCCGCTGACATTCTGTTGTATCAGGCCAATCAGGTGCCGGTTGGTCATGATCAAAAGCAACATCTGGAACTGGCTCGCGATGTGGCGATGCGGTTTAACGCCATTCATGGTGATATTTTTACCGTGCCGGAACCTTTTATTGCGCCAGTGGCCGCCCGGGTCATGAGCCTGCAGGAACCGACCAAGAAGATGTCTAAATCGGATGAAAATCCGTGGAACTTTGTTGGCTTGTTAGAAGATCCAAAAATCATCAGCAAGAAATTCAAAAAGGCGATGACAGATTCGCAAGATCCACCACGGGTGTATTTTGATCTGGAACAGAAACCAGGTGTTGCCAATCTGTTAAGCATTTTATCCGGCGTCACCGGCAAGCCGATTGATGCTTTAGTCACTGAATATGAAGGTAAAATGTACGGGCACTTAAAAGGCGATGTGGCGGATGCCGTGATTGCATTGTTAGAGCCTGTGCAACAGCGTTTTGCAGAACTGCGGCAGGATCAAAGCACGCTCAATGCGGTGATGCGTGCCGGCGCCGAAAATGCCAGAGCACGGGCAGCCCGGACTTTGGCCAAGGTGAACGAAGCGGTCGGCTTTGTCTTACCTTAAGTTCAGTGTTGCTGGTCACTGGGTTGTCAGTTAAAGCATGGGTCGCAGTGGCGACCCATGTTCGTTTTACTCTTTCGGTCTTTTGGTTTTATCCCAGACTTTAGATTCTTTGCCCTGCCATAATCTGACAATATTCTCGCGGTGCCTGATCACAATCAGGATGCTGAGCATTAGGACTGGTATGGTATACAGCGGTTTAATAAACCAGGTAAAAATGGGGGCAAGACTGACAGTGACCACAGCCGCAAAAGAAGAATAGCCAGTAGCTCCAACCAGAATTATCCAGGTGGCGATTAATAAACCGGCCAGATCCAGACCGATTGGCATCATAGTGCCAAAAGCGGTGGCGACGGCTTTACCGCCCTGAAAACCGAAAAACAGCGGATAAATGTGACCGATACAGGCACAAACAGCGATCATACCCAGATAAAAAGCTTCGATGCCAAGAAAATAAGAGCCCCAAACCGGGATGGTGCCTTTGAGCACATCAAACAGCAATACCAGCACAGCAGGCAGGGTGCCGCCGAGTCTGAGCACATTGGTGGCACCAGGGTTGCCAGAACCATGCTGACGCGGGTCCGGTAACCGGAACAGTTTGCAGACAATCACAGCGGAAGACACGGAACCGCATAAATACGCGGTTGCCATCATCAGTCCGATCTCAGATGTTATCAATGGATTTCCTCAACACCCGCTTTTGCGTTAAGATCGCATCGGCTTTAAAACTGCGGTCAGATTATAGACTTTTTAAGCATTTGCCTATCCGACCAGCCTACCTGAACCTTTAGATAACGCAATGCGGAACCGTCAAAATGGATATTGTTTTTATCAAACAGCTACAGATCGACACAGTGATTGGCGTCTATGAATGGGAAAAAACGATTCAGCAGCGCCTTGAAGTCGATCTGGAACTGGCCACCGATATCCGTCAGGCAGCAGCTGCCGATGATATTCGGCTGACTCTGGACTATGCCGTGATTGCTGAGCAGGTGCAACAGTTGATTTGTGCTGAACCTATTGAATTGATTGAAACTGTGGCAGAAAAAATTGCCAGCATGTTATTGAGCCGTTTTGCCACCCGCGGCGTAATAGTCACGGTGTCCAAACCGGGGGCGGTCAAAACTGCTGCGACTGTGGGTGTACGGATCCAGCGGGGACAATGGTAATGGCGGACATTTATATCAGTGTCGGCAGCAACAATAACCGTGAACATCATCTGCGGATGGCGGTTCAGGAGTTACAACAGCAGTTTGGTACTTTGCAGTTGTCATCGGTGTACGAAAGCGAGGCCGTTGGTTTTCGTGGTGAGCCTTTTTACAATATGGTGATCGGCGCCAGTACAGAATTAGCCATTGCCGATTGTGTGGCCCTATTTAAAGCCATCGAAGACCGGCATGGCCGGGTGCGCGATGGGGAAAAATTTTGTGGCCGGACTTTAGATCTGGATTTGTTGACCTATGATCAATGCGTTTGTCAGCAGCCGATTGAGTTGCCCCGCGGCGAAATTACTGAAAATGCCTTTGTGCTCTGGCCACTGGCTGAAATTGCGCCGACAGTGATCCATCCGCTGACAGGCCAGAGCTACGCTCAGTTGTGGCAGCAATACCAGAAGCAGCAAAAAATCTGGCAGGTGCCATTTCAGTTTTGAAGAGCGGTCTCGGCGCTCAATGCCGGTTTGTTTCACATAAAGTTACAGAATTGCTGATTTTATCAGCTGGTCTGACTCGAAATTGTGCACAAAGCATGGTATTTTATACAGCGGTTCTCGTTTATTGAGAATTGTTCCTAATTAGATTTATTCACCAAACTGGCGAGTTTCATGAAACCATTAAAATCCATTCTGATTGCACTTGGTCTGTTAGTGCTGGTGTTTGCTGTGATTGCAGGCATCAAAGGCGAACAGATTTCTATGATGATCAAAAGCGGCGAGTCTTTTGTGCCACCGCCAGAGAGTGTCAGCCTTTATACCGCCGCTAGCCAAAGCTGGCCGCACACCTACACTGCAATCGGGACTGTGGAAGCGGATGAAGGTATTACCATTTCTGCCCAAGTACCAGGTAAGGTGAAACGCATTGCTTTTCAAAGTGGCGCTCAGGTCAAAGCCGGTGAAGTGCTGATTGAACAGGAAGCGGTGAATGAAAAAGCCCAGCTCAATGCCGCGCAGGCAAGGTTAAAACTGGCGCAGGCTAGTTATCAACGTTTGGTTGAATTACGTAAACGTAATATTGCCAGCCAAAGTGAACTCGACAGCGTGATCCAACAAGTGGAATCGGCTAAAGGGGATGTCGATGACTTACGGGCCACATTGGAGAAAAAACAAATCCGCGCACCATTTGATGGTCGGGTTGGTATTCGTCAGGTCGATTTAGGCACTGATTTACAAGTCGGTACTGCCATTGTGTCCCTACAGGCGACCAACAGGGTACGGGTGAATTTCCCGGTGCCACAAGACTGGCTGGTTAAAATCAGCCGCGGTTTACCTGTGACAGTCACCACCGCCAATGACACTGTAGTGCAAGGCGAAATCACTGCCATTGGCTCCGAAATCAGTACTACCACCCGTAATGTGATAGTGCAATCGTCGATGGAGAATCCGGAGAATAAATTAATTCCAGGCATGGCGGTGTCGACCACTGTAACATTAAGTGATCCGCAGCAAGTGCTGGCGATCCCAACTACCGCCATCATTTATGCGCCATATGGCGATACGGTATTTATTGCCGATGAAGCCAATGGTGGTCTGGTGGCCCGGCAACAATTTGTCCGACTTGGCCAATCTCGTGGTGATTTTGTCGAAGTGTTGGATGGCTTAAAAGCCGGTGAGCGGGTGGTGAGCGCCGGTGCATTTAAGTTATTTAACAAACAGGCGTTGGTGGTGAGTAAGATGCCAACACCAGAATTTAAGTCTGAACCTAAGCCGACGGATAGTTAACCGGGGTGAAATATACCGGATGGATAGTCAGCCAGCGCTGAGTTTGGCTGGCCAATAAAGCCGTCTTTTTGCTGTACAAACAGCTCTTTTCAGGTGAAGCATGAATATTACCGATATTTTTATCAAAAAACCGGTGCTTTCCATTGTGGTCAGTTTATTGATCCTCTTAGCCGGTTTTCAGTCGTTTAGCAATATGTCGGTGCGGCAATATCCGCGCAGTGACATTGCGGTCATTAAAATTACTACTGTTTATGTGGGCGCCAATGCTGAATTGGTCCGTGGTTTTATTACCACGCCAATTGAGCGGGCCATTGCCTCGGCAGGGGGCATTGATTACGTCGCGTCGCAAAGCAGTATGGGGGTGTCGACTATCAGTGCGCACTTGCAGCTGAATTACGACCCACTCAAAGCGATGACTGAGATCACCGCGAAAGTGAATCAGGTGCGCGGCGAATTACCGCCGGAAGCCGAAGTGCCTTCGATTGAAATTGAGGCCGCTGACAGTCAGTTTGCCTCTGCTTACCTGAGTTTCAGTTCCGATATTCTGGAACAAAACCAGATAACCGAATTTTTAACCCGTTCAGTGCAACCGCGGTTAATTGCAATCGCCGGTGTGCAAAAGGCTGACATTCTGGGTGGTCGCACTTTTGCCATGCGAATTTGGTTAAAACCAGAAAAAATGGCCGCTTACAGTGTGACGCCAACTGATGTGCGTAATGCCTTAGCTGATAATAACGTGCAAGCTGCGATTGGCCAGACCAATGGTAGTTATACCGCGGTGAACCTCAGTGCCAACGCCGATATGAACCACGTGGAAGATTTCCGCCGGTTAGTGGTGCGGCAAAATGCCGAAGGCGTGGTACGGTTGCAAGACATAGCCGACGTGGTGTTAGGTGCCAATGATTACAGCACAGAAGTGAATTATTCAGGTCAAACCGCAGTCTTTATGGGCGTTTATGTAGCGCCCAATGCCAACAGCCTGGATGTGATCAAAAGAGTAAATGAGGAAATGCAGGCTATTCAAGCAGACTTACCGGCCGGTTTATCTGCTGAAGTATCCTATGATGCAACTAAATATATTCAGGCTGCCATTGATGATGTGATTAAAACCCTGGCGGAAACCCTGATCATCATTATTATCGTGATTTTCTTGTTCCTAGGCTTTAGCCGCTCTGTGTTGATCCCGGTGATTGC
Organism: uncultured Rheinheimera sp.; assembly: GCA_964525695.1. Lineage (GTDB taxonomy): Bacteria > Pseudomonadota > Gammaproteobacteria > Enterobacterales > Alteromonadaceae > Pararheinheimera. The sequence goes on from CAZGHW010000016.1 coordinate 72,744, forward strand.
CATCCCGCTGTCATTAATAGGCGCGCTTTTTATCATGCAGGTGTTTGGTTTCTCGCTGAACTTGCTGACCTTGCTGTCGATCGTGCTATCGGTCGGTTTGGTGGTCGATGATGCCATCGTGATGGTAGAAAATATCGAACGCCATATTCAGGAAGGTTTAAAGCCATACAAAGCTGCCTTAGTCGCCGCTCGGGAACTGGCTGGTCCTGTGATTGCTATGACCGTCACGCTGATTTCGGTCTATGTACCTATTGGTTTGCAAGGTGGTTTAACCGGGACGTTGTTCCGCGAATTTGCCATTACACTGGCAGGTGCGGTGGCGATTTCTGCCGTGGTCGCTATCACTCTGTCGCCGATGATGGCCTCGCGAATGCTGAAGCCACACAGCGAACTCAAGGCACCGTTATCAAAAGCCTTTGACCGTTTTGCTGTGTTCTATAGCGCCAAACTGAATCAAACCTTGCACAACCGCTGGGGCGTTTATTTGTTCTGGCTTGGTATTACTGCGATGACGGTGCCGTTGTATAGCATGTCGGCCAAAGAGCTGGCACCGATGGAAGATCAAGGCGTCATTTTTGGTATTGTTGACTCATCCGCCAATGCCACTATTGATCAGTCGTCGTTTTATAGTAAGCAGGTGAATGAAGTTTTTATGAATGTGCCGGAAACTGACTTTACCTTCCAGCTCACTTTCCCGACCAGTGGTTTTAGCGGCATGGTGGTGAAACCCTGGGGTGAGCGCGAGCGCGCGACTGCGGATATTTTGCCTGAGGTGCAGCAAAAACTCAGCGAAATTGCCGGTGTGCGGATTTTACCTATCACGCCAGCCCCGTTACCGGGTGGCGGCGATTTCCCGGTGGAGTTTGTCATTGCCTCCACCGCCGACTCGCGTGAAATTTATGATTACGCGCTGAAGCTGCAGGAAAAACTAACCGCCAGTGGTATGTTTGCATTCCCGCCATTGCTCGATATGAAAGTCGATCAGCCGGAATACCAGCTGAATATTGACCGGGAAAAAGTGGCGGATCTGGGCTTAGATATGCGCACTGTGACGCAGGATCTGGCCACCTTGTTGGGCGGTGGTTATGTCAATCGTTTTAATATGGCGGGTCTGAGCTACAAGGTGATCCCACAGGTGAAACGTTCAGGTCGGTTAACACCGGACGATTTGAAAAATCTGTATATCACAGGCCCGGATAACAGCATGATCCGGCTGGATGAAATTGCCAGTATGCAGCACATTACGGCGCCACGCAGTATTAACCGGATGCAGCAGCTTAATGCGGTGAAAATCAGTGGTGTGACGTTAAAACCGCTGGATGAAACCTTACGTTATATGGAAGCAGAAGCGAAGAAACTGCTGCCATCGACTTACACTGTGGATTACACCGGTGAGTCGCGGCAGTTGAAGCGGGAAGGTAATACGTTCCTGCCTGCTTTTATCATGGCGCTGACGATGATTTTCCTGGTGCTGGCGGCTCAGTACAACAGTTTCCGCGACCCCATTGTGATTTTGGCCGGTTCAGTGCCATTGGCGATGTTTGGCGCGCTGGTATTCACTTTCCTGAAAATTCCGGCGCCAATGCCGCATTACACCGATGCATTTACCAGCACGCTGAATATCTATTCGCAGGTGGGGTTGGTGACGCTGGTTGGTCTGATTGCCCGGAACGGTATTTTGGTGGTGGAGTTTGCCAACAAGTTGCAGGAAGAGGGCATGAGTAAGATTGAAGCGGTGCGCCAGGCGTCAGTCCTGCGGTTAAGACCAGTGCTGATGACCAGTATCGCCACTGTTGCCGGTCACACCCCGCTGATTTTCGCCGAAGGTGCTGGTGCTGAAGCCCGTAATTCGATTGGTATAGTGCTGGTATTGGGGATGACCATCGGGACTATCTTCACCCTGTTTGTGTTGCCATCGATTTATGTCTTGCTGGCGAAGGATCACCATGCTGACCGGGCGCAAGCGGAAGCGCTGGAAACAGCCTGATAGTTTTGTACTGACTAAAAACGGCGCTGCGGCGCCGTTTTTGTTTATCGGACGCCAGTCATCTGATGCTATCTGTACGAGGTTCGGGTTGATATTGTTACGCCGTCACACTAAGCCTCCGGCGGCATGGCCTGACGAATCGCAGCTAACCGCGCCGCGGCCACAGCACTACGCATGGCTTCGCCCTGATGACCTTGTGCCACCAGCGCTTTGATATCGACGCTGCGGGCGGCCTTGGCCAGTGCGCGCAGGTAATCGGCTTGTGGATAGTCGGCTTGTTCAAACCCGGTGCGACCGCGTAAATCTGCCATGCAGCAGGTCAGTAACAGCTCCAGCCGCTCTGGTCGGCGCCATAGATCAATGCCGTCAAATAACTTTTGTACTGTGACAGGCCGCAACTCACGCGCTTTGTGAATAAGCTGATGATACTCGCTGGCCAGTAGCGCCAGCTCTTTGCAATCATTCGGAATGCGCAGCCGCTGACAAAGTTCGTTGATCCGCGGCAGGCCCAGGGTTTCATGGCCGTGATGGGATGGCCAGTGTTCGGTTGGGGTTTCGCCTTTGCCAATATCATGGCAAAGGGCGGCAAAACGCACATCCAGCCGGTCAGATAATAACGCCGCTTGACTTAATACCAGCATACTGTGAATACCGGTATCAATTTCCGGGTGCCATTTTGGCGGATTGGGAATGCCCCAGAGTTTGGCTAATTCCGGCATCAGCACCTCCAAGGCACCGACTTCCTGTAATAGTTCAAAATAGGCTGCCGGCGTTGCTTCCTGCAGTGCGCGGGCAGTTTCCTGCCAGACCCGTTCGGCGGTCAGATGCTGCAGTTCTCCTTGTTGTACCAGCTGTTGCAGTAATACCTTGGTGTCTGGCGCCACGGTAAAACCCAATGGATAAAAACGAGCGTAGAAACGCGCTAACCGCAGGACCCGCAGCGGATCTTCGACAAATGCGGCTGAGACATGGCGCAGCAGTCGTTGCGCTATGTCCTGTTGGCCGCCGTAGGGATCAAAAATTTCGCCAGTCTGCTCGTCCTGAGCCATCGCATTGATGGTCAGATCGCGCCGTAATAAATCCTGTTCCAGCGTGACATCAGGCGCAAAATAACAGGCAAAGCCGGTATAACCCTGACCTTGTTTCCGCTCGGTCCGCGCCAACGCATATTCTTGTTTGGTGTTGGGATGCAAAAATACCGGAAAATCTTTGCCAACACTCTGGTACCCTTGTGCCAGTAACTGTTCAGGGCTACTGCCGACCACCAGATAATCGCGGTCTTTGATGGTCAGACCCAGTAACTGGTCGCGGACAGCGCCTCCAACAAGATATATCTTCACATGCTTTCCTGACTGCGGTTTTTTTGCCATTATAACCAGCGCGCAACAAAGTCGCCTTATCTGATTCAACAGGATGTTATGTATACCGGATTTTTTGGCCTGAACAGCCAACCTTTTTCGATAGCGCCCAACCCGGAATTTATGTATCTGGGAGCTCGTCACACTGAGGCGCTGGCGCATTTGCGTTATGGTCTGGGTGATGCCGGTGGCTTTGTGCTGCTGACCGGCGAAGTCGGCACAGGTAAAACCACAGTCTCGCGTTGTTTGCTGGCGGATCTGCCCGCCAATACCCAAGTGGCTTTTATCTTAAATCCAACGTTATCTGAGCTGGAATTGCTTGGCGCCATTTGTGATGAGCTGAAAATCCGCTATAAAAAAACCGATGCCAGTCTGAAACTGCTGACTGATAAAATCACGGCGAAGTTACTGAAAAACCATCAGGCTGGCATCAATACCATTCTGATTATTGATGAAGCCCAGCATTTGCAACCCGCAGTGCTGGAACAACTGCGCTTGCTGACCAATCTGGAAACCAATACCAAAAAATTGCTCCAGGTGATTTTAATTGGCCAGCCGGAATTACAGCAGCTGTTACAGCGCCAGGATTTACGCCAGCTCGCGCAGCGCATCACTGCCCGTTATCATTTGATGCCGCTGACGCTGGCCGAAGTACAGTATTATGTCCAGCACCGTCTGCAGGTGGCCGGTTGCAGTCGCCCGGTCTTTACCGAAGCGGCGCTAAAAAAACTGTTTCAATTGTCTGGTGGCATTCCGCGCCTGGTGAATCTGATTTGTGATCGGGCTTTGCTCGGCGGATATAGTCAGCAAAAAGCCTTAATTGATGCGCCTTTGGTGCAGCAAGCTGCCGGTGAAATTCTGGCCATCCGCCAAGCCGAAGCGGCCCCGGCCAAGCCCTGGTGGTTATGGCCATTATTGGCTTTTGTGTTTTTATTATGTATCGGGGTGGGCGTGCTGGTCACTTTACTCCTGCACCGTAGTGGAGTTTGAGGCTATGTCGTTATTAATGGATGCATTAAAAGTGCAACAACAACAGGATGTGCAGCCAGCGGCCCCGCTAGCCGCAGCAACTGCGCCTGCATCGCAGCGAGGCTGGAAAATATTGGCGCTGTTATTACTGATGTTAGTTGGCATTTTGACAGGTTTTGTACTGGCTGATTGGTGGCAGCAACGACAACAACCAGTGGCGATCGCTGTGGTGCCGGCAACGCCAGCACAGATTGTTGGCGAAATTCTGGCAGTCAAAGCCGCGCCTGCGCCAGAAGTGGCTGCGATTGAAGAGCCACAATTGCTGGTGTCGGCGTTACCCGGTGCTGGCAAGCAACTGAAAGCGCATCAGCAAGCTGTGGCTGACAGCGAAGCCCTGAGCGGGCAGGACGACTTTGTAGCCGAAGCTGAAATGGCGATGGCGGATCCGGACGAAGAAGTACTGGAACTACCGGCTCAATTACCGGAGCTGACAGCCGCCGAAGTTCCAGACGAACTGAAACGTAAATTTGAACTGGCGCTGGCGCAGACTGATCAATTCCCGGCGCATCAGCGCATCACCGAATCGGCGGCCCCGGCACGTGATATTCATAGCCTGGATGAATTGCTGAAACGACAAATTCCGCCGCTGCGCTTTGAAGCCCATGTGTATGCCAGCACGCCGGAGCAGCGCTGGGTCAAGGTCAATGGTAAAGATTTACAAGAAGGGCAGTGGGTAACTGCTGATATTCAAATCAAAGAGATTACCGCGCAGTATGTTTTACTGCAGATGGGACGGCAGCTGTTTAGTATGGAAGCGTTAACCGAATGGTCTTACCGCTTGCCAGCGCAGGGCGGGCGTTAAAGGCTCGTGCTGTTGTTAGCAGTAATGCTGTAGCTCAAGCTGATAATCGGTTAAATCGACACAAGCGTCCAACCGCTCCTCTGGTTGTCTGGCTAAATCGACCAGTTTAGCTGGCAGGTGATGGCGGTACCGGCTGTGGTAAAACACTTTTACCTTGGGTTTGTCATTATGCTGGGGATGATTTTCCAGCACCAGGCCAATGCGGCCAGATTTCAGCCGTACTGCACAACCAGGGCTGTACCAGCCGACACAGCGCAAAAATTGCTGTAACAGGCTGCGATCCAGACTGCGATCTGCCCTCTGCTGTAGCCACTGTGCGGCCTGGACTGAATTCATTTTTTGACCTTTGGCCATCAGTTTGCTGTAGCAGTTCACGATGGCCAGCATTTTGCCGCCCAGACTGAGTTGATGCGACAGAGGCAGGCAATGTTGCTGGATACTGTGTAGCAGCAGCGCCGGGCAATCGGTTTGTTGTTGTAACAACGCCACACTGGTGATGGCAGCGGCGCTGTCACTGACTGGCTGGCCAGCCTGGCTTAATTTTAACTGCAATGCACCAACATCATGTAACAAAGCTGCAATGGTCAGTGCTTCTGCCAACGACTCGTCAAGTGCCTGGTGGGCGCAAAACGCCGCCATTAAACAAGCGCAACTGATGCTGTGTTGCAGCAGCGCATCATCCAGCTGGCTGACTTGTTGTAAATATAATAACGCTTGGCGATTGCGGTTGGTGCTTTCCAGCAGGCGGCAACTGAGCTGATTTAACGCGCTGAAATCAATCTGCTGTTGCAGAATTAACTGACTGAGCACCAATTCGGCTTGGCGCTGACTCTGTCGGAATACCAGTTCAGCCCGACTGATTTCCTGTTCAAAACTAATGCTGGCCTGTCGGCGGGCAGGTATAGCGGTAGGCTTGACTTCGCCTTGGCGCGAAGGCGGCAATTGTCTGGCCGGATCGATGGCGACTTCCAGTACACCACGTTGGCGCAACAAAGCAATACTCTGCGCTGAGGTGACCCAACCGGCATGTTTCACCACCACATCACCTTGTTGCCGGGTGACGGCCACCACGTAGCTGCCAATCGGCAATGCGGTTACTGCGACGCGTTGTAATGCCATTTTTACTGTTCACCCTCCTGGTTCAGTCTGGCCAGAACATAAGCTGGATAGACAGAAAAAGCAAGGCTGAGTCTCAGTGGTCGGCTGTGGTTTCAGGTTGTAGTAATTGCTGCAGATGCTCAAAGACAACGGGTTTGGATAACAAAAAACCCTGCACTGAATCACAACCTAACTCACTAAGTGTCTGCAAAGTAGCCTGATCTTCTACCCCCTCGGCCACTGTATGTAAACCAAGGGTATTGGCGAGTACAACTATGCCCTTGATTAAATTGAAGCTTTGTGGAGAGTCATGCAGCTTTTTGATAAAAGACTGATCAATTTTCAGCGTGGCGGCTTTAAACCGGCTGAGATAATGCAGATTGGAATAACCAGTGCCAAAATCATCGATGGCAAACAGGATGCCTTGTTCCGCCAGCACTGTGATTTGGGCGTCTATACCGTTTTGATCCTGCATCAACATAGATTCGGTAATTTCCAATTCCAGGTAAGCTGGCGGCAAGCCGGTCGCGGCTAAAATAGCCTGAATTTGTTGCGGCAGCTGTCCGCTACTCAGTTGGGCAGGCGATAAGTTCACTGAGACGGGCATGAGATAGCCTTGCTCAATCCATTGTTTGGCGTCGTAGCAGGCGCGTTGTAATACAAACAGACCAATGTCATTGATCAAACCAGTTTCTTCCGCCAATGGGATAAAAGTGGCTGGGCTGACCAAGCCAAAGTCGGCGGATTGCCAACGGACCAGCGCTTCCGCACCATTGATTTTTAACGAGTCGACATGATATTTCGGCTGATAGTGCAAAAAAAGTTCATTGCGGCTAATGGCCTGGCGCAGTCCCTGAATCATATCCAGTTTTTTGCGGTGCTGGTCTTGCCAGTTGGGATTATATAAAGTGGCTAAATTACGACCCGCACTTTTAGAGCGATACATCGCCAAATCGGCCAGCCGGCACAGTTCGTTAAAGTCGCTGGCGTGCGCCGGATAATGCGCCACACCAATAGAAGCAGAAATTTTAAATAGCCGTAGATCCAGCGTTAATTCCTCGGCAATCAAGGCTAAAAACTGCTGATAACGTGCTTTACAAAGGTTGGCATCGCTATATTTGAGGATCAATACAAACTCGTCACCACCAAAACGGCAACAGAGTTCACCGGGTTCAGTCAGTTGTTGGATGCGCTGGGCCAGAATTTTCAAGGCCATATCACCATAAGCATGGCCATAAGCATCATTGATAGGTTTGAAGTTATCCAGGTCAATAAAGATCACCGCCAACGCCTGCTCAATGGCAATCAGCCGGTTAAATTCTTGTTCGGCATGCTGACGGTTCGACAAGCCGGTTAGCGGATCCAAAGTGGCGATCCGTTGGATCTCGCGTTGTGATCGCAGTGATAATTGGTTTTCATGGATGAGATCACGCATTAAGGTTTTAAAATCTTTGGCGATAAACCAAGCACTTAAACCCGAAATAGCCAGAATAATATTGATGGCCGCCACTGACGTCCAGTTAACATTAGGCACAGGCGTCGACCAGTCGCCTCGTAAAATAGCGATCAGTAGTACAGAGCAATAACAGGCGATAAAAATTAATAATGAAAAAAACAGCCGTCGGCTGGAGAACAAGGCGGCATATGCCAGTAGCAAGGCATAACAAATCATCAGCGGATCATAAATCGCATAATTCATTGTGATTAAAGCACTGATCAGCAAGGTGCATAACCAAAGAAAGCAGCTAATAGCCAAGGATTGGTACTGCTGCTGGCGTGCCATAAACACAATTCCAGCCATGCATAAAGCTGCCAGTAGCAAGATTAAGCGCGAGTTGGGACCGGAAATCAAGCCACCCACCACAGCACCGGTCAAACATATCAGCACCACCTGAAGAAAACGGCGATGTTGTTGCGGATGTACTGTCGCAGTCTGCTGCTGCTGCATGCTCAACCCTTGTGACAATTCTTGATTTTGCGAACCTTTGGCAAGGTAACAAAATTAGACCTTGGGCGTAAATGGCTAAGTTGCTATTCAAGGTAAAAAAAAGCCCGGGCAATGAACTCGCCCGGGCTGGATAGCGTTACATGCAGACCTTAACCCAGATTATCACTCATCGTCATCAAGGATGCGTTACCACCGGCGGCAGTGGTATTCACAGTGACGGTTTTTTCGGTCACTAAACGATGGATCAGGCGCTCATCGGCTGGAGTCGTGATCAGTGGCGAAATGGCACCGTTACGGGCTGCAATCAGCTCACCAGTCAGGGCTTTCACAGCGCTGCCCGCTTCAACAATAGCGGCTGCCACCAGCGGCTGGCTGATCAAGGCTTTGAGCTGCGTCAGTTTCACCACCTGGAACAGCGCAGGCGCCAGGCCAGCGCTGAGCAGCACTTTACGACAAGCTTCGGCTTCGGCGACCAATTGCTCTTCCACCGCAACCACTACAGCATTCCCGCTGGCCAGTGCCGTCATCAGGCTCAGCATCCAGTATTTAAAACAAGCACTGTCATCGCGCACTGCCGCCACCACACCACGGGCTTCCAGATGTAACTGGTTGGATTCGCCAGTCGGTCCTGGTAGCGTGATGGGCGCAGCCAGTTGTTTTTCGATATCCAGCAGTAAATGCCGGGCAGCTTCAATCACTTCTGGCAAATCACGCTCTTGTTTCAGCACTAAGCTGTTAGACGCTAACTGCGCCAGGAACTGCCGAACGATAGAGCTACGCTTGGTGATATCCAAGGCCGCCCAAGCCGGCTGGGCCTTGGTGGCTTGTTGCAACAGTTGATCAATAGCCGCATCTTGACTGGCGCTGCTCATTAACTGCAGCCGTTTTTCTGCTGACAATGGCGCTTCAGTCACCGCCAGATTGTCTTTGACCAAACGGGTTAAGTAGAAAGGACCACCGGCTTTTGGACCTGTGCCTGACAGACCACGGCCACCAAAGGGTTGCACGCCGACCACAGCACCGATCATATTACGGTTGATATAAATGTTACCGGCTTTGACGTCGCGTGCCACTTGGGCTGTGACTTCCGCAATCCGGCTATGCACGCCCATGGTCAAACCGTAGCCAGTGTCATTGATTTGCGCAATGACATTTTCCAGCTCATCGCCTTTAAAGCGGATGATATGCACCACAGGGCCAAACACTTCGCGTTGCAGCACTGATAAATCTTTGATTTCATACAAGCGCGGCGCGAAGAAGAAATGACCTTCGCCAGTCGGGGCTTGGCAAGCGTAGTGCAGGGTGGCTTTACCGGTCAGGTACTCGACATGATTGTTGAGGCCGGTTAAGGCTTTTTGGTCAATCACTGGGCCAACATCTGTGCTTAACTGCGCAGGATCGCCGACATGCAGTTCCATCATGGCGCCTTTGATCATGGTGATGATCTTATCGGCGACGTCTTCTTGCAGGAATAACACCCTAAGTGCTGAACAGCGTTGGCCAGCACTTTGGAAACCAGAAGACACCACATCATCCACCACTTGCTCTGGCAGGGCGGTTGAATCGACGATCATACAGTTTTGACCACCAGTTTCGGCGATCAGTGGCACTGGCTCGCCACCACGTTCAGCCAGTTTACGCGCGATCCAGCTACCGGTTTCCGTTGAACCGGTAAACATCACGGCTTGGATCCGCAAGTCTGGTACCACATGCTCACCAACAGCGCGGCCTGGAGCAATCACCAGCTCCACCACACCAGCGGGTAAACCAACTTCGCGCCACAGTTCTAATGCACGCACCGCAATCAAGCTGGTTTGCTCGGCAGGTTTAGCCACCACAGTGTTACCGGCAGCCACAGCTGCCGCCACTTGGCCTAAGAAAATGGCCAGTGGGAAGTTCCACGGGCTGATACAAAGCACTACACCACGGCTTTGTTGCGCTGTGGCAAACATTTCTTCTGCGCGGGCGGCATAATAACGGCAAAAATCCACCGCTTCACGCACTTCAGCTACGCTGTCGCCCACCGTTTTACCGGCTTCTTTGACACAGATGGCAATCAGTTCATCGCGATTGGCTTCCAGCGCATCGGCCAATTGACGCAGGTTCTGTGCACGTGTTGCCACTGGTGTGGCAGTCCAGGCCGGGAAGGCTGCTTCGGCGCGGTCGACAATGGCTTTCATCTGCTCTGGCGTGGCATGCTGATGATAACCAATCACTTCGGCGTGATTGGCTGGGTTTAACACTGGCTTGGCATCTGGCAGCGGCGTTTGGGCCTTGGCTTTAGCCAGCCAGTTTTCGAGGTTGGTGCGCAGCGGTGTTAAGGCATCAATTTCAGTTAAATCAATACCCTTGGAATTTTTCCGCTCGCTGCCATACAGGTTAATCGACAGTGGAATTTGGGTATTGCGCTTTTGTTTCCAGCCACGCACGGTTTCCACTGGATCTTTTAACAAGGACTCTACCGGAATGTTTTCATCGACGATGTTATTCACGAACGAGCTGTTGGCGCCATTTTCCAGCAGACGGCGGACTAAGTACGCCAGCAGGTCGGAATGTTCGCCAACAGGGGCGTAAATCCGACATGGCACGCGATCTTCGGCCACCACTTGGTCATACAGCGCATCCCCCATGCCGTGCAGGCGTTGGAATTCATAACCGGTGCGATCCGGCGCCATTTCCAAAATGGTGGCTACAGTGTAGGCATTGTGGGTGGCGAACATTGGGTAAATGCTATCGCGGTATTCCAGCAACTTACGGGCACAAGCCTGATAAGATACATCTGTTGACGGTTTGCGGCTGAATACCGGGAAGTCGTCATGGCCTTCAATCTGGCTGACTTTTACTTCAGTATCCCAGTATGCGCCTTTGACCAAACGCACCATCAACTTGCGGCCCACTTTCACCGTCAGCTCACGCAGCCATTCCACTAAGTGGATACAACGTTTGGAATAAGCCTGAATGGCCAGACCAAAACCTTCCCAGCCGTCCAGTTCTTTGTCAGCAAACACCGCTTCAATGATGTCCAGCGACAGATCTAACCGATCCGCTTCTTCGGCATCCACAGTGAAGCTGATGTTGTATTTTTTCGCCGCCAGCGCCAGTGTTTTCAGCTTTGGCACTAATTCGTTCATCACGCGGTCACGG
>CAZGHW010000017.1:0-80229 GCA_964525695.1 uncultured Rheinheimera sp.
TAAAAGCCAAATATCGGCCATCATCGGATAAAGACGGGAATAATGCCCGGCCGCTGCCCTGCGTCAATTGTTGTTGCAACACTTGGCCAGCGGGTTGTAACAACAACCAGAATCCCCAACCCAACAATGGTAACAACAAGCCCACAGCTAGCCACCACAGCTTTAACTTGGCCACCAAGGCAAACGAGTGACCCACCGCTGCTGGCGCCGTCCCAACGGCAAGATTGCTGACAACATCAGCAGGCTGGCCAGACGACAACAACATAGGTGCAGCCTGCAAACGGTAGCCTTTTTTGCGGATAGTGCCGATAAGTTCAGCCGCCCCAAGCTGTTGTAAATGGTGCCTGAGCTGCCAGATGGCATTGGTCAGGGCTTTTTCGCCGACATAACAGTTCCCATCCCAAACCGCATCGATCAACTGCTCACGCGTCACCAGTGCCGGGTATTGTTGCGCCAAAAACTGCAGTACTTCCATCGGCTTTTGCTGAATACTGACCACGGCTTGCGGCGGCGCTGTTAAGGTCAGCGCCACTGGATCAATCACAATATGACTCAGCACAAAAGCTTGGGCTGAAAAAGGTCCTGACTCTGGCATAGCAACTTCATTCAAAAAGCAGACTGCTAATGTATCAATTTCGGCGACGCTCAACAACAACCTCCGATCTGCGGTTTGTCTGCAGATGTTGTTGCAACCACTGTTGTTGCTCCCATAACAGATGCAATAACGACTGCCGCGCCTGATAATGATGACCCTCGGCTGGCAAGATCACCAACCGGCTGACCCGACCCAGTCCCTGCAACGCCTGATACATCAACTCTGATTGCAAAGGTCTGGTGCCACTGTTTTGATCATGGCTGCCGTGGATCAACAGCAAAGGTGCCTTGATTTTTGTCGCCGCCAGATAAGGCGACATCGCCAGATAAAGTTCAGGTTGCTGCCAGAGATGGCGTTGCTCTGATTGAAAACCAAAAGGCGTCAAAGTCCGGTTATAAGCACCACTGCGAGCAATACCGGCGGCAAATAGATCGGTATGGGCCAGTAAATTAGCCACCATAAAGGCGCCATAAGAATGCCCGCCAATCGCAATATTGCCCCGTTTGGCCACGCCAAGCCGTTCCAGTACCGCCACGGCCGCCTCGGCATTGGCAATCAGTTGCGGCAAATACTGATCATTGGCTTGTTTTTTGTTCGAGGCCAGAATCGGCATACTGACTTTATCAAACACCGCAAAACCAGCAACTGCCATCGCCGCCGCACTGCTGGCACTATAAAGCGGATAATCCAGCGGATGCGGTTTGGCTTCATCTAACTGTTGCTGGGAGTCATATTCACGCGGGTAAGCCCAAATTAAGGTGGGGAGTGACCCTTGACTCCGGCGAAAATCAGCCGGTAAATACAAGCGGCCACTCAGGCGCACCCCATCGGCGCGTTGAAAGCTGACTTGTTCTATGCGCAGTTGTGCCACCGCTGTTGCTATGGCAGGCATCTGCGCTAACACCTGTTCCACCGGCGCAGTTGCTTTGGCCTGACGCCAAATCAGGCTGGGCGGTTGTCGGGGCGACTGGCGTTTGAGTATCAAGCTGCCATCCTGGCTTAAATGCAACAATTGCTCCCGCCACTGCGGCTGGCTTTGCCATAATAGTTCCGGCTGTTGTGCGGTCAAAGGCAAATCGGCTTGATAACGCCACCACTGTTGTTGCTGTTGAGGGATCTGACGTCGAACAATGACCCCGCTGCGATATCGCAGCAGCGGCAGACCGTTGCCGGCGCTGCTTAGCCTGATATCCCCTGGCGACTGGGCTGAAGCAGGCAGTCGATACCATAACCGCAAAGCCGCAGCTGGCTCTGCAAGGGTGGTAGCAACTTCAGGCCGCCACCAATATGCCAGTTGTTGTTTGCGCTGCTTGAGCAACAACAACGCCTGACCGTCTTCAGCCCAGTACCAATGTTGTAACTGACCTTCCAGTTGCAGCACCTGTGTATCGACGTCTGGCACGGCGGTCGCGGCCACCAGGCGGTGCAGGCTAAGCTGCGGTTGAGTGCTGGTCGTGCTGGTTTTAGTCCGGCTGGTTTGCTGCCAGTACAAGCTGGCAGCCTGCAGTGGATGCCAGTGCACCTGCCGCATGCCCGCGCCAGAGGGCTGACGGGTTCCAACTGGTAACAACTGACCATCAGCGCGCCGCAGCAAAGCAAAACTGCGGTTGAATTTTGCCATCGGCAGCTGATAAGAATAGGGAGGTGGCAAAGTTTCCAGCAGCAGATACTGCTGATCAGGCGACAGCTGAAAATCGACTATCGGTTGTGCCACGCTAAGCTGGCGCGCCTTGAGCTGTAAATCGAGCGCAAACAGCGGTGCTGTAATTAATTGCAAAAACCGCTCGGCGTCTGCCTGATGCTGTAACAGCAGTTGCACAGTGCGGCTTGGTGTTGCCGTGCTGCTACTTTGCTGCAGCTGCGGTGACAACGGCGCTTTGCTGGCAAACACCGCCTGGTTATCCGCACTGGCCTGAACCAGCAACAAACCCTGACTATCTGGTTGCCACTGATATTGCGGGCCTAGGGCCGCATTAAGCGGCGCCGGATAACGCCGGACTTGACCGCTCGCTAGCTCTACCAATCGCAGCAACACCGCCTCAGCGTTGACTTCGAGATAACTAAAAAACCGACTGTCCGGTGAGAAGCGTCCAGCCAGCAGAAAATGGCCTTGTTCAGCTTGAATGTGCCAGCGGAGCTGACCCGCGGGTTGCTGCAACAGATAACGACCGATCCGCTGCTTGGGGAGTTGCAATAAGCGTTTTTCATCAATCAGCAAGCCAGCCAAACCGCGGCTTTGTTGCAATTCACTCGCCAGCGTCTGCACCTCAGGTCTGGCGGCCGGGTAAGCCAGCGACAACCATTGTTCATCCGCCGACAGCAAGGTCTGCGGCAAGGCTTGCTGTTCAACCAAGGCCGCCAAGCGGGCGTCCGGCTGTTGATAACCAGCGACCACTGCAGCTGCGGCAGCACAGCTGCAGCTCAGCCACAACCCAGTGAGCAAGCGCACCAGCATTTTCATCATCATTCCCGCTTAAAAAACAGCAAGGCCGGAACCGGCCTTGCCTCATCACTGCTACAGTCACCGTCTGAGCGCACAGCTCAGCGCTGGCAGCTTAGAAGCTGTACTGATAACCGGCGTAGAAAATCCGCCCAATCAGGTTATAGCCACTGTTTTCACTAAAATACGGATGTGAATTCCGCTCTGGGTGGCCAGGCTTAAATAACGGCGGCATGCTGTCAGTTAAGTTATTGATACCCAGAGACAGTTTATGCTGTTGATTAAAGCGGTAGCTGGTATTGAGATTGACTCTGTCGTAGCTGTCGAGTTTACTCCAGACTCTTTGTTTGTAGTCTTTGCCAGCACTGTCTTTCAGTGTCCAGTCATCCCGACCTTCGGCAGTGCCTAAGTAGTACCAACTCAGATTGACACTCAAGTCCTCGACACTCCAGTTCAATGCTAACTCGGTTTTCCAGGTCGGCAGATAGTCATCTTTGGTGTACTCTTCGCGCTCAGCTTCGGTAAACGGCAAGTACTCCTTTTTCATCATATAAGAGACTTTCGGCGTGATTTTCAGCTGGCCGTAATCAGCCAGGCTCAGCTTGTAGCTCAGTTCGGCGTCTATGCCCTGTGAGGCTTCATAAGCACTGTTGATGGTGCCGCTGCGCACACACAAGACGTCTTGATAACTCTGCCCGGCCGGACGCTGCAAAATATAACCTAAACCACTAATATCACGGCAATTATCAGCTTTACCTGTCATATCATAGGCTTTATTTTCCAGGATACGGCGTGAACTTTCGCTATAGACAGCGCCTTCCAGCGACACCCGCCAGTAATCAATGCTGGCACTGAGATCGTCAGTCAGTTGCGCCACCAGTCCCAGGTTGGCAAATTTACCTTTTTCTTCCGTCAGACCAATATTACCGGCACTGTAGGATTCAAAAGCGTCATCTAAATCGACCGGATGATTCGGGTCGACCTTGACCGTCGTTTCACTAAAGGAGCGGCTGACCCCAGCATACATCCGGTGTAGATCCGGCGCCCGGAAACTGCGGCCAGCGTTGAATCGAACCAACAGATCTTCCGTCGGCTGATATTTCAGACCAAACTGCGGCGTCATCGCACCACCGACATCGGATTTGTCGTCGTAATAGTCGTAACGTACTGCCGCGCTGAGTTCCAGCGCACCGACGCCGCTGTCTTTACCCAGCAATGGCACTGACACTTCACTGGCACCGGCATAACGTTTACGTTCACCACGGCCCTGGGTGCCGCCCTGCCCAATCAGGTTGCCATTAACGGTATGGATATCTTTTAAATCGAAATACCACTCCCGCGCCCACTCCAGCGAGTTGGCAAACTGTACGGTACCGGCGGGTAAATCCAGCAGATCGCCGGTCATCACCGCCGATAATTGGTTTAAGCCAGAACCTGCATCGGTCAGGGTATTGGCATAGAGTTTATCTTTTTGCGCCGGTGTCATCGCATCCAGCGGATACCATTTATCCGGATTGGCTGAATCGGCCGGATTAAAACTAATGACTTCCAGCAACTTATCCATCAACATCTGGTTACGGCCTTCGCGGGTGAAGGTACTTTTGCCATAGGCCCAGCTCAGTTCCAACTGATAATCCCCAACAGTGCCCTGCAGACCCAAGGAACTGGTCAGACTTTCCTGCTCACCCGGGTATAACCGGCTTTGGCCATAATCATCTAACCGCCGATAGACCCGGAATTCACGGCTACTGGCAAAATCAGCCTGGTTGTAGCTGTAGCTGCCTGGTTTATTGCGGTCCATATAAATGGTCGGGCTGATGCTCTTTTGCGCATTGCCTTTGACGGTATCTTTATGGCTGGCCTGTAATAAAGCGCTCAGGCTCCAGTCGTCAGATAATTCTTTCTGATGATTCAGTACCAGGTTGTATTCTTCTTTACCGGTTTGCAGACCATCTTCGGCCAGCGCGTTGTAACGGCATTTATAACGGCTCTCTTTACCGTCATACACCGCAAACTGGCCAAATAACTGCGAACATTGTTGTTCGTTGGCCATCACATATTCATCTTTATGAAAGGTTTTATTGCGATCGCGGATATAAGCCGAAGTGGAACTATGTAAATTAATATTATCCGGGCCTAAACCCGCCGTCAGTTCACGTTGACCGGCCAGCAGAATTTCTTCATCTGTATATTCAGCGACCAGCACCGTATTACCCCAGCTGGTTTCAAAACCACTGGTGAACGATAATTTACTCTTATCACGGCCACCATGTTGCGGATTTTCATGGCGTAATTCTAAGCTGGATCCTTCGTACTGTTTCTTCAGAATAATATTGACCACACCGCCAATGGCATCTGAGCCATAAATCGCCGAAGCACCGCCGGTCAGGATTTCAATTCGCTCCACGGCACTGGATGGAAAAGTAGAGGTATCGACAAAATTGGTATTACCACCAGTGGCGGTTGGATACTGCGGCACCCTTTTACCATTGACCAGCACCAGGGTGCGGTTAGCCCCCATACCCCGTAAATTGATGGTGCTGGCGCCTTGGGTCCAACTGGATTCGTTCCCTTCAATGGTACGACCGGCATTGCCGATACTGGCTTGCAGAATTTCCTCTACATTGCTAAAACCACTGCGTTCAATGTCGATGGCGCTGATCACTGTGACTGGGGCGACACCGGCCATATCAGTTCTTTTGATCCGCGAACCTGTGACTTCGATCCGCTCCGGACTGTCTGCTTTAGCCGTGGCTGTCACTGCTTGGGTCGCTGCCTGTAATGGCCATGACAGCAAGACGCCACCAGCCAAAGCAGTTTGCACGATACGGGCGATCAGGGTCTTGTTATTCATTCGGTGTTTCCTGTTTTTATCATGTTGCTGGATCCCTGTTTTAGCTTGTGCTTCCTGCATATGTTGGTGCTTAGCCCACGGCAAAACCGACTCTGCTCGCTGACCAAACAGCTAAGGGCATGGCCGTATTGAACTGGCCGGCACCAACTGCGTGGTATCATCAGCGACCAGTAAGACAAGGCAATGCCATCGGCATCTTTTCACTGTCTAATCTTTATCTTTTAATATCTATTCATTAAAAATCATGGCGTTATATACAACGCAACTTTAGTCTGTGGCGGTGCCCTGCGGCCAGGCAGTTAAGGCCAGGCGCTGGCCATCTAAGGTGCCACGCAAGAAGGTGTCGGCTGGCATCCCTGGCAATTGCCACAACAATAATTCTCCGCCAACGCCTTTTTTGATGCTGCTATCGAGGGATAACACCCGGCCTTGCCAGTGACTATAAATTGCGTCCATGCTGGTATGGCCCACCACAATCCGCCGCAGTTGTAACTGCTGAAGAAGCTGATCTAAAGCCGGTGACTGAATGGCGTCTTTGTCACGGAAATAACCGCGATACCATAAAGGCCCAAGCGAGCCGTACAAAAACTCCAGCACCGGCTGTTGCTTGAGCAAACTTTTACTCAGGCCAAGTCCCTGCCGGTAGTGCTCATTCACTGCCGCGACCGATAAGCCAAGCGCCAGATAATCCGGATGCAGCCCGGCATGCAGAAAAATACTGTCATTTATTTGTACCAGCACTGGCTTACTGCGCAGCCAATCACCCAGCACTGAATCAGCGCTGTAGAGCTGCTGATAACTGCGGCCAAGCAAGTTAGCAACCTGGCGGTATTTGTCGTGGATGTAGCGCAGATCGGCTCTGAGCACCATGGTTTCATGGTTGCCCAATAACAAATGCACCCGGCCACCGGCTTGGATGGCTTGTTGTTCCAGCTGATATAAAAACCACAGAATTTCAGTGACTTGTGGCCCTCTATCCATCACATCGCCAGCGATCACCAGATGGCCTTCACCGAATCGCCAGTGCAGGTGTTCGTCGACCACGCCATGGCGCTGCAATAGCTTCAGCATCAGCGGGTATTGACCATGAATATCACTCAGGGCAGCCAGCTTATTGGCGGTAAATTTCACCGTGGGTAAGGCGGTCGCCGGTGGCCGGATCTGCAGTGGCTTGGCAAAACCACAGGCTGGCAGCACTGGCTGTTGCAACTGTTGTTGCTGTTGCAACAATTGGCCCTGACAAACCCACTGCACCAGGAGTTGTTCGACTTGCTGGCTGCCTTGACTAGCCTGATAAAAAATATAAGGCCCATCGTTCAAATCCTGCTGCAGTAAGGTCTGCCACTTGCCATTGAGCCAACCCCAGCCCAGCACCAGCGGAGTCAAGCCGCACAGCATAAACAGCAGGGTGGCGACTATTTTTTTGTTTCGCATCTTGTCTACTCAGTTGCCCGGCGTGATGTCGGCGGGCTCGGCCTTATACAACCGCCTAAAAGCAGCTGCATCTGATAGTCCGAGCATCAGGCAAAGCCAAGCCTTGCTGCAAGCGATCTGGCTGCTGCCAGTCTCCTTTGTGTGCCGCTTTAATATCTATTTATATCTTTTCATTCATATTCAATAACTTAAATAAAACTTTCCCCACAGCATTCGCGCCTGTCGCGCAGAATACGCCCGCCGTTTCAGCAAGATAAGACCTGGTTTTACGAATTCTTTACGCCATCCGGCACTTGCCATCTGGAGTCTTTACGCGAACCGGACCTATCTTAGCCGCCGGTTTTACCCTGAGTGCCTGCACCTGGGTCAGCCCCGACTGGCGATAGCCAGCGACAGTTAATAACCAAGTATCTGACGAAGTTCCTTAGGCAGTACATAAGTCCCACTGGAGTGAAAAATGAGCAGCGTTGTGTTGATAGTTCAACTGATAGGAATAAGCGCGGTCTGCGCTTTGTTGTGTTACGCCATGTTGGCACCGGAAAAGTTCTGAGGATAACTGATGGATATCATCCTGATTTTAACGCTGGCACTGCTGCTGGCCTGGCCAATTGGCCGTTATATGACTGCAATTTTCAGCGGCCAGTCACACTGGAGTGACCGGCTGTTTTTACCGCTGGAAAACGGTATTTTTAAGCTGCTGGGGATCAATCCGGCCCAGGGCATGGACTGGAAAGCCTTTGCTAAAGCCTTTTTGCTCAGTAACCTGCTGCTGGCAACTCTGGCCTATCTGCTGCTGATGCTGCAACATCTGTTACCGGGTAATCCGGATGGTGTTGGAGCGCTCAGTTGGGATCTGGCGTTTCATACCCTGATTTCGTTTTTAACCAACACCAATCAGCAACATTATTCCGGACAGGCCCAACTGAGCTTTTTCAGCCAGAGTGTGGTGATTGTCACGCTGCAATTTGTCACCCCGGCGATGGGACTGGCGATTTGTCTGGCGGTGATCCGCGGTTTAGCTGGCGGCCGGCAAGCTGTAGCCAGCAGCGATACAACAATTCAGTCTGGCACTGTCACCACAGGCGCTGATTTGGGCAATTATTATCAGGACACCGTACGTGCAGTGCTGAGATTATTAATCCCGCTCAGTGCCGTGCTGGCGTTACTGCTGACCAGTCAGGGGGTGCCTTCGACTTATCAGCCAAGCCCAACCATTGAAGTGTTGCAGGCTGATCAGCAACTGACCAGCCAAAAAATCCCGCTGGGTCCGGTTGCGGCTATGGTCGCCATTAAACAGCTCGGCACCAATGGGGGTGGCTGGTATGGCCCAAATAGCAGCAATCCACTGGAAAACCCGACCCCTTTTAGTAACTTGTTGCAAACCATCGCGCTGGTGCTGATCCCAATTGCCGTGGTGTTTATGGCCGGTGGCATGCTGAAAAGACCGGAGTTCGCCCGCATGACTTTAATAGTGATGGGCACGCTCAGTCTGCTCTGTGTGGCGGTGGCGCTTTATAGCGAACAACAACCGAATGCGGCTTTTGCCGGTCTGTCCGCCCCTGCTGGCAATATGGAAGGTAAAGAAGTGCGCTTTGGCACCGATTTGTCAGCGTTGTGGGCCACTTTAACCACCCAGAGCTCCAACGGTTCGGTCAATGCCATGCATGACTCGATGAATCCACTGGCGGGTCTGATTACCCGTTCAGCCATGTTGATTGGCGCCATTTGGGGTGGCATTGGCTGTGGTTTTGTTAACTTCCTGGTCTATGTCTGGATCGCCGTCTTTATGGCCGGTCTGATGACAGGCCGCACGCCGGAAATCTTCGGCCGCAAGCTGGAAAAAGCTGAACTCAGTGCCCTGGGTTGTTTACTGGTCTTGCCAGGCGCCGTGGTCTTGGTGTTCAGTGCCATCACGCTGAGTATTCCGGCGCTGACCGGCAACAGTAATCCGGGTTTACATGGCATTTCTCAGGTGTTTTATGAATATACCTCCGCCTTTGCCAACAATGGCTCCGGTTTTGAAGGTTTGGCCGACAACACGCCCTGGTGGAATCTGAGTTGTGCGCTGGTGCTGTTACTGGGCCGTTTCCTACCGTTATTACTGCCGTTGTATATCGCTGGGTTATTGGCGCAAAAACGCCAGTTGGCCAGTAATGCTGCCAGCTTACCGCTGGGTGGCCTGACCTTTATCGTCACGCTGCTGACGGTGATTTTAATGCTGAATTTCTTATCCTTTTTACCTTCCCTGGTACTTGGCCCTATCGGCGAAGCACTGCAATTAAGCCAGCCAGGCTTTACTTTTGGAGCAGGACATTAATATGCTGACCCAAGCTGTGATCAAACAGGCCAGTCTGGCCGCAATTTACAAACTTGAACCACGCCAGGCGGTGAAAAACCCGGTGATGGGGGTGGTCTGGCTCGGCACTGTGCTGTCATTTGGCCTGACCCTGCAACAAGGCTGGCACGGCCAACCTATTGGCTTTGCTTTTTGTTGCAGTCTGATTTTGCTGTTTACTTTATGGTTCGCCAACTTTGCCGAAGCCATCGCTGAAGCGCGTGGCCGTGGTCAGGCCGCCAGTTTAAAAGCCAGTCGGCGCGATTTAACCGCCCAACTGCTGAATAAATCGGGTCAGGTGCAGCTTGTGGCCGCCAGCCAACTCAAACCCGGGGATCAAGTGCGGGTGCTGGCAGGCGAATTTATTCCGGCCGATGGTGAAATCAGTCAGGGTGTGGCCACTATTAATGAGTCCGCCCTGACCGGTGAATCGGCGCCGGTACTGCGCGAAGCCGGCACTGATCACTCCGGAGTGATTGCGGGTACTAAAGTGTTAAGCGGCAATCTGGTGGTCAGAGTTACCGCCGAAGCTGGCCACAGTTTTCTGGATAAAATGATCAGCCTGGTCGAAGGCAGCAACCGGCAAAAAACGCCGAACGAGCTGGCATTGACGGTGCTGTTAGCAGCGCTGACGCTGGTGTTCGTGATTGCGGTCGCTACTTTGCCAGCGATGGCGGCTTTTGTTGGCATCGAGCTGGATCTGCTGATGTTAATTGCGTTATTGGTCTGCCTGATCCCGACCACCATCGCCGGTTTATTGCCAGCCATTGGCATCGCCGGTATGAACCGGGCGCTGCAGGCCAATGTGATTGCCAAGTCCGGTAAAGCCGTCGAAGTAGCCGGTGATATCGACACGCTGTTACTGGATAAAACCGGCACTATCACCTTTGGTGATCGCCAGGCGACGGCCTTTTTACCGGTTAGCGGTTGCCCTTTAGCTGAGCTTATCACTGCCGCTTGTTTGTGTTCACTGCAAGATCCAACCCCAGAAGGCAAATCGGTGCTGAAACTGGCGCAAAGCGAGGGCTTCGGACTGCCCGCCATGCCTGTCGCAGCCGAGTTTATCCCGTTTAGCGCCCAAACCCGCTTATCCGGTTTATCCCAGCCAACTGGCAGTCATCTGATGAAAGGTGCCGCCGATGCAGTAAAAAAATGGGCGCAAAGCCAGGGCGTGACCATTCCGGCGCAACTGGATGCGCTGGTGGCCAAAGTGGCACAACAAGGCGCTACCCCATTAGTAGTCGCCAGTTCACAACAAATTTTTGGCGTGATCCAGCTCTCTGATGTGATTAAACCGGGTGTGGCCGAACGTTTTGCCGAATTACGCGCACTTGGCGTACGGACTGTGATGGTAACCGGCGATAACCCGGTCACCGCTGGCGCTATTGCTGCGGTCGCCGGCGTCGATGATTTTGTTGCTGAAGCAAAGCCAGAAGACAAGCTGGCGTTGATCCGGCGCGAACAAGCCCGCGGTCATCTGGTGGCTATGGTTGGTGATGGCAGCAATGACGCCCCTGCCCTGGCCCAGGCCGACGTGGGGCTGGCGATGAATTCCGGTACTCAGGCCGCCAAAGAAGCTGGCAATATGGTGGATTTAGATTCAGATCCAACCAAATTGTTAGCTGTGGTAGCGGTCGGTAAACAGTTATTGATCACCCGCGGCGCCCTGACCACCTTCTCATTAGCCAATGATGTGGCGAAATATTTTGTCATAGTGCCAGCTGTGTTTGCTGCAGCGATGCCAGAAATTAATGCACTCAATCTGATGCAACTGCCGGATCCGGAAATCGCGGTGTTATCAGCGCTAATTTTTAACGCGCTGATTATTCCAGCGCTGATCCCACTGGCACTCAAAGGCGTGAAAATCCGCGCCATCAGCGCGGAAAAATTGCTGCGTAACAATATGCTGATCTTTGGCCTTGGCGGCATGCTACTGCCATTTGTCGCCATCAAACTGATTGATGTCTTACTGAATTGGGTGATCTGATGACTAACAACAACTCCACAACTCGCACGCTACCGGTTCAAACTAAAGCCAGTCCTGCTGTTACAGCTAACCAGCCGGTCTGGCGGCCAGCACTGGGTTTATCTGTGCTGATGCTGGTTTGCTGCGGCTTGCTCTATAGCCCAGTGGTGACCACAATCGGCGGCTGGTTATTCCCACTGCAGGCGCATGGCAGTTTAATCAGTGCCCCGTCGGCAGCGGCCGACTCTGCGACTGCCAACGGGCGTTATGTCGGCTCTGCGCTGATTGGTCAACCTTTTACCGCCAATCATTATTTTCATGGCAGGCCGAGCAGTGTCGGTACCGATCCGATGGCAACCGGCGGCAGTAACTTAGCCCCTTCCAACCCGGCCTTACGGCAACGGGTCAGCGATGACAGTCAGCATCTGGCCGCCTTATATCAGGTGACACCACAGCAATTACCGGTCGATTTATTGGCCAGTTCAGGCTCTGGCGTCGACCCGCATATTTCACCGGCTGCCGCCCGGCTGCAACTGGCCAGAGTGGCCACTGCCCGCGGCATCAGCCCGACCGCGCTGGAAATGTTGCTCAGCCAGCAGCAACAAGGCCCGCAGTGGGGATTGTTAGGTCAGCCGACTGTCAATGTGTTGCAACTGAATCTGGCACTGGATCAGCAATTTCCACTGCCAGCGACTGTGCCAAGTAGCACGGCTGAACTATTCAAATAACTCAATCATCGCAAGCTACAAAGGCTGGCAACAGCGCTGGATAGCTTTATCCAGCGCCATTTTGTTCAATAACATAGGAATATTATGCGTATCAACTCTTTAACCCTGGCTCTGTTGTCCACCATCACACTGAGCGCCCTTTGCCCTGCCCAGGTCAGTGCTGCCACCAGCTCAGGTCAGCTGCAACTGCTGTCTGATTATCTGTATCGTGGCATTTCCCAGACCAATGCAGGGCCGGCGCTGCAAGGCCAGTTCAGCCTGCAGCAGCAGGACTGGTACCTGACGGCCTGGGGCTCCAATATCAAATTTGGTGACGGCAGCCTGGAGCTGGATCTGTCGGCTGGCCGGTTCTTTCAGTTGACAGAGGATATCAAACTGGATCTGGGGTTGATGCAATATCGTTACCCCAAGGGCGATAATGACCAGACCGACTACAACTTTATCGAAGCCTATAGCAAACTGAGTTATCAGCATTGGACGCTGGGTTTGGCCCTGACCGATAACTATTTTGGCGCCGGCGTCGGTAAATTTGCCTATCTGACGCTGGATTGGCAACGACAGTTAGCAGAACAGGTACAGCTGCGCTGGCATCTGGGATACAATAGCTTTGCCGGACTGACAGATTATCAGGCTTTTGTCGGCAGTGCTGCCGCCACCGTCAAGGCATACACCGACTGGAGCGTACAAGTCCAAACATCACAACTTGGCCTGGACTGGTCACTTATGCTTTCCGGAACCAGTGTCAGTGCCAGCGACTGCATCAAGTTATGTGATACCCGCCTGGTGCTGGGTCTGAGTAAAACCTTTTAATAATAAGGAATAGCGTCGTGGTCACAGATGCCCGCAGCCAGCAAGCCGATGCGCTGTTGAAAAACCTGCAACAACAGCGCGGCGGCCAACTGAAAATCTTTTTAGGCGCCGCGCCCGGGGTTGGCAAAACCTGCGCCATGCTCAATGCCGCCCGTGAGCGGCAGCAACAAGGCTGTCAGGTGCTGGTCGGCCTGGTGGAGTGTCATGGCCGGGCCGATACTCAGGCGTTATTGCAAGGCTTCGTGCAGTTACCAAGACGCGAAATCCAGTATCAGGGCCAGCCCTTAAGCGACTTTGATTTGGATGCGGCCTTGGCCGCCCACCCCGAGTTACTGTTGGTGGATGAGCTGGCGCATAGCAATATCCCCGGCAGTCGGCATAAAAGGCGGTATCAGGACATCGCCGAAGTGCTGGCGGCCGGCATTGACGTCTATACCACGGTCAATGTGCAGCATATTGCCAGCCTGAATGATTTAGTACTGCAAATCAGCGGCATACGGGTGCAGGAAACAGTACCGGATCAGTTTATCGACAGCGCCCGCCAATTGGTGTTTGTTGACTTGGCACCGAATCATTTACTGGAGCGGCTACAGCAGGGCAAAGTCTACCTGGCGGACTACGCGGCCACAGCTGTACAGCAGTTCTTCCAGTTGGAAACCCTGACCGCACTGCGGGAAATGGCGATGAAACGGGTGATGACGCACCTGGACAGCCAGTTATCGGCCGAACAGGCAGCCAAGGCACGCAGCCATGATTATCTTATTCAGGATAAATTGCTGGTGCTGATTTCCAACCGCCGTGATCACGAATATCTGATCCGCCAGGGCCGGCGAATCGCGGAAAAACGCCAGATGCCCTGGCTGGTCGTCTGGGTCGATACCGGCCAACAACAATATCAGCCGATGCAGCAGCGGTTGCAATCAGCGCTGGCGCTGGCACGTGAGCTGGGCGCTGCCACTGATATTCTGCGCGGCCCTTCGACGCTGCAAATGGTACTGCCTTATATCAGCGAACACCGGATTAATACGGTGCTGGTGGGTGCTGGCGTGCGCCGGTTCTGGCAACCCTGGCGCAAACCTTTGTATCAGCAACTGATCAACAGCTCATTGCCGCTGGAAGTCTCGGTCTGTCGCAGTGAAGAGCTGCAACCTCAGCGCGTCAGCAGTGCCCAATCCGGTACCTTTGGCCAAAAAGCCGGTTATGCCGCCGGGATCCTGCTGACGGGTGTTGCCAGTGGTCTGGCTTTACTGCTGGATCAATGGTTGCAAAGTGGCAATCTGGTGCTGATTTATGTGATGGCCGTGGTCTTGGCCGGTTTGAAGTTTGGCGCCAGGCCTGCCATTTTCACCGCGCTGTTGTCATTTCTTAGTTTTGATTTTTTCCTGACCGAGCCATTTTACAGCTTTGATGTCAACAAACACCATGATGTCGCGACGTTGATCTTTATGCTGGTGATTGGCATGGTGTGCGGCCCGGCGGCATCCCGCATCCGGCAGCAATTATTGCTGCTCAAAGCCGCCAACCGCTATTCAGAATTGCAACGTGATTTTGCTCAGCAACTGACCGTACTGCATCAAACCGAAGATGTCTGGCTGCTGCTGGCGAAGCAACTGCAGCAGGCGCTGCGTTGTCCGGTCCATTTGGTGGTGTGGCAGGCCCAGCAACAACAACTGTTACCGACGCTACCGCAACCGCTATTGGCGCTGGATCAGGCCATGCTGGACTGGTGTCGCCGTCATCAGCAGCGCGCAGGCCGGTTTAGCGATACTCTCAATGCCAGTAGCTGGACTGCGCTGCCGGTGCTCAGTCCGGATCCGGCCGCCACCCAACCGCTGGCAGTGCTGATGTTGCAACTGCCCGCCAGCCAGTTAGTCCTCAGGTCAGATGATTTGGACCTCATTCACAGCTTAGTGCAGCAAGCGGCCAGTGTCTGGCAACGGATTGACCTCAGCACTGCGCTGGAGAGTTCAAAAATCAAAGCTGAAATGGAACAACTGCGCTCAGCGCTGTTATCCTCGGTGTCGCACGATTTACGTTCACCACTGGCCGCCATGATGGGCAGTGCCGAAAGTCTGCAGGTGCTGGATCAACAGCTGTTGCCCGCAGATCGGACTGAGTTGCTCAATACCATTGTCAGTGAAAGCCAGCGGCTGGATCGCTATATCCAGAATTTGCTCGATATGACCCGGCTTGGCCACGGCACGTTAAAACTGCAACGCGACTGGGTCAGCATTGACGATATCATCGGCAGTGCCAAACAGCGGTTAAAACGATTTTTCCCGCGCCAGGAGCTGATTTATCAGCCCGACCCACAAATGACACCGTTATATGTGCATGCTGCACTGCTGGAACAAGCGCTGTTTAATATCCTGGAAAATGCCGCCAAGTACAGCCCGGAAGGTGACGCTGTGTTGTTGCGGGTGCAACACCAGCCCAGGGGCAGTGGCCAATCCAGCTGCCGGATTGAGATTGAAGACAAAGGCCCGGGCATTCCGGCAGAGCTGCGGGAAAAAGTCTTTGATATGTTTTATGTGGTGGCTGATGGTGACAGTAAAAGACATAACACCGGCATGGGACTGGCGATTTGCCGTGGTATGATTGGCGCCCACGGCGGCACTGTACGCGCCATGGCGGCATCTGATGGCACAGGATCATTGTTCGTGATTGAATTGCCGTTGACCGAACCACAAACTTAACCCAAAGGCTTTAGCCGGAGTTTACCCTTTGTCTGCACGTATTTTAGTGATTGATGATGAAACACAAATCCGCAAAATGCTGAAAATTGCGCTGAAAAGTGTCGGTTATGACGTCACTGAAGCTGATTCAGTCCAATCTGGCCTGGCCGCATTGGTGCGGCAACAGCCGGATTTACTGATCCTGGATTTGGGCTTACCGGATGGCGACGGTATGGCGTTGCTGGCCGAACTGCGCACTTTTAGTAAAATCCCGGTGATAGTGCTGTCGGTGCGCAGCGGCGACTGCGACAAAGTGCAGGCGTTGGATGTCGGTGCGCAGGACTATGTCAGCAAACCTTTTAGTGTGGAGGAGCTATTGGCCAGAGTACGGGCGCAATTGCGGGACCGACTGCCGGAAAAAACGCAGCCATTGCTCGATGATGGTTATCTGCAGATTGATCTGGCCAGACGATTGGTGCAGGTACAACAGCAAATTATTGATTTAACACCAAAAGAATATGCAGTTCTGGCACTGTTGGCGCAACATCGGCAATGCGTCATTACACAAAAACAATTACTGGAACAAATCTGGGGGCCAACCCATGGCCATGATAGTCATTATTTACGGATTGTGGTCAGCCATATCCGGCAAAAAATTGGCGATGACCCGACCGAGCCCCGTTATCTGAAAACCGAAGCCGGCATTGGCTACCGACTGATGCTGTAACATGGCGCGGCTACGGCCGCGGGTATGGCCTGATTGAGTCCTCAAACCTGACGACAATTTTTTTCTGCCTGTTGATGCTCAGCTTGCTGCAACGACTATTCTTGTCACAGTCGGCACGACAGAACCGGGCTATAACAATCAGCACGGCTGGTTGCCTCCCTCCATGCAGATAAAAAAGGAAGTCCTATGGCACAAGCCACTGCAGCACGCAGCATTTTCGTGAATTTACCGGTGCAAAACTTAACCACCGCCATGACATTTTATCAGGCACTAGGTTTTGTCAATAATCCACAGTTTAGCGACCAAACCGCCGCTTGCATGGTCTGGAGTGAACACATTTATCTGATGCTGCTGACACATGCTAAATGGCAGACCTTTACCAGCCGGCCTATTCCGGCCACAAACAGCAGTGAAGTGATGCTGGCGTTAGCCTTACCGGATCGCACAGCCGTAGATAGTATGGCCACCACAGCAGCCCAGCAGGGTGGACAAACGGATATCAATCCAATGCAGGAGCATGGTTTTATGTATAGCCGCAGCCTGGCCGATCCGGATGGTCATGTCTGGGAGGCATTCTGGCTGGATCCGACCACGATCACCGAATAAACAACTGTCGGCGGCCCTGACCAAACCTGGGCCGCCATTTCATCTGACAAGCCGTTTTATCAGCAGAATATCAAACCGACAGCTGGCAAACCTATCCAGTTAACTCAATACTGTCCCACTGCAGTACCCAATCAAACCAGTATTGTTTTTCCAGCTGCAACAGGAGGTTGCGATGAAAGTTCTGTCACTTGGTACGCTCTGCTTGACTGTTGTGCTGAGCGCCTGTAGTCAATTACCACGCTCATCAACAGATAAGGCTGTTGTTGCCGCGGCAACTTCGGTCGGTATTGATGGTATCGCCTGTGTCGGTCCGCTGCAGCCGGCGCCGCCGGGTTTAACCGCGGTGCAGGATACCGCCTTATTGCAACAAGCACTTGGCGCAACCGGGGCTGGCAAAATTTGCGCTGGCCAGGTGTTCCAGGTGCAGCAACCGATCCGGCTGTACCGGGTTTGGGATGGCAGCAAAAGTTATACTAAATTAGGTCAGTGGTGGTCCGCCGAATTACCCCAGGGACCAAAAGCGGCGTACCAGCGCGCCAATGCCATTTGCCCAGCCTGGAGTGCACTGGATCAACATGTCAGTTGCCAGTTAAAAGCAGGTAGTTTAGTGGTGATCGGCAATACTCAGAGTGCCGATTGTGGCGCTGATGGCGTGCTGGAAAAAAATGGCACTGTGCAATGGTTTGTCGCCAATGATGGGCGTAATAACCAATATCTGGTGGACAACTGTCAGGATTTAGGCGCCTGGCCAGCGGCCGCCCCAGCCGCTGCTAGTTCAGCCAGCAGCAATCAGTAATGCAGCGTATTTAGTCGCCTACGGCTGATAGTCGAACGCGGGATCAATCGTTGCCACCCAGTCCACCATTGCATGGCCGAAAAATATCCACTATGTTGTGCTGGCCGCTGACAGCGGCACAGCATATATCTCTTAGGCGCTAACAGCCATACAACTCAAATAAGAACACCAGGGAAACTGCCATGCAAAACTTTTCTGCCAAAGCACAGCGCCAGCTTCGGATGTTGTCCGTGCTGATGCTGGCTCTAACTACGCCACTGGCGCTCACTGCGACGCCAGTGTTGACTGAGCTGACGGCGCAACAAGCCTTGCAGCAGATGGCTGCCAACCAGCTGACGTCCGTGCAACTGACCAATTATTATTTAGCCCAAATTGACAAAAATAATCATAAAGGCGCTGATTTACGCGCTATAGCTGACATCAATCGCGATGCGATTAAACTGGCCAGCCGACTGGACGCCGAGCGCAAAGCCGGTAAATTACGCGGGCCGTTGCATGGTTTACCTGTGGTATTAAAAGCTAATATCGCCACCGCCGATGGCATGCCAACCACAGCTGGCGCTTTAGCGCTGAAAGGTTTCCTCAGTAAAAAAGATGCCGAATTAGTCACGCAGTTAAAAGCCGCTGGTGCTGTGATCATTGCCAAAAGCAATTTATCCGAGTGGGCCAATTTTCGCGGTGAATCTTCGGCCAGCGGCTGGTCGGCACTAGGTGGCCAAACCAAAAACCCACATTTGCGAAGCCATTCGCCTTGTGGTTCCAGCTCCGGATCTGGCGTGGCAGTGGCGGCTGATATGACGTTACTGGCGGTTGGGACTGAAACAGATGGTTCTATCACTTGTCCGGCAGCAGTCAATGGCATTGTGGGGATAAAGCCAACCCATGGTGCTGTGTCCGGCCAGGGTATTATTCCAATTGCACAGTCGCAAGATACCGCAGGCCCGATGGCGCGCACTGTGGCCGACGCTGCTTTATTATTGGAGGTGCTTGCCACCCCGGCGGCCAAACAGCAGTTCGGCACCAGCTTAGCGGCGGCAGCCACGCCGACCAAAGTCAACAAGGTGGTACTGGTCCGCGCTTTTGATGCCGACTATCCGGCCGTAAAACAAATGCAGGACAGGGTCGCAGCTGTGTTGGCGCAACAGGGTATTGAAGTTCAGCAAGTGCAGAGCTGGCAGTTACCGGAACAACTGAGCAAAGACGAATTTACCGTACTGGTATATGAATTTAAACGTGATCTCAATCAGTGGTTAGCTGAATATCAGGCGCCACCTGCGGTCAATAGCATTGCTAAAATCATTGAATTTAATAATAAAAAAGGCAAAACCGCGCTGGCATTTTATGGACAGGAATATTTGCAGTTAGCCAACAATATTGATTTGGCCAAAGATCAAGCTGCTTACCAGCAAGCACTCAGTAACGGCCGCAAACTGGCTACCGCGGCGCTGGATGCTTATCTGGTTGACGCCAAGGCCGATGCTATTTTGCTACCGGCTTATGGCCCGGCCTGGCCTATTGATCATGTCAAAGGCGATCAATTTAACTTTGGCACTTCAGCGGCGGCAGCGGTATCAGGTTATCCGTCCGTCACTATTCCGGCTGGCATGGATCAACAATTGCCGCTGGGACTGAGTCTGGTAGGACCGCGCTGGTCGGAAGCAAAACTGCTTGGTCTGGCTAGTTTATTGGAGCAACAGCTCCCAGCCCGGGTCAAGCCACAGTTATAAGCAGCATGCGACCTTTGTAACCAGCAACGGTGCAGCTTGCTTGCCCCTGCTTTGCGAGCACCAAAGGCGCAGTGGCGGCGCCTTTGGTGCTCTACGACTTTGGTCGAATTTAATGTAGCCATATTTGACACATTGGCGGATTTGACCAACACTGCCTGCACAGTTTTATCCTCCGTTTGGAGTTTTACCTATGCTGGTCAACCTGTTGAAAAATGCTGTCATTGTGCTGTTGCTGTTTGGTATGTTAGCGCTGTTGTTATGGCTACAACTGCCACTTTGGCTCTGCCTGTTGCTCGGTGCATTGGCGTTATTTGGCTGGTTACAATTCGCCCCTCAACCCCAAGTGCAGCACAGGACCGACAGCAGCAGCGGTGTTGCCAGCAAAGATCTGAGTCGTTGCGGCCAAGCCATCACCACCGCGACTTCAAGCATGGCGATTGGCGCGGCAGAAGTGTCGTTTTATATCGACGGTTTGACCAAAGATATCCGCCAGGTCGGCGCCGATAGCCAGCAAATAGCAACCGTTGCCAGCAGCCTGACCAGCACCAGTGCCGAATTAAGTGAAAATTTGCAACACATCAGCCGCAATGTCCGGCAAACAGCGGAAGGCACCAATCAAACCGATCAACGCTTACAAGCTGGTGTGGCGCGGTTAGCCGAGCTGGCTGATGCCGTCAATCAGGCTGCCGGTCAGCTGCAACAACTGCGCAGCAGCGCTGATAATATTCAGCGCATCACAGAAGTCATTCACAGTGTGGCCGATCAAACCAACTTACTGGCGCTTAATGCAGCTATTGAAGCAGCCCGCGCCGGTGAAGCGGGTCGCGGTTTTGCCGTGGTCGCCGATGAAGTACGCACCCTGGCTGGTAAAACCTCCACCGCCACCCGCGATATCAGTCAAATGCTGCAGGATATCCGTCAACAAAGTAGTCAAACCGGCGCCCAGATGGATAAGCTGGTTGAGATCAGCAATAGCGCCCGGCAGGAATTGCAGGCGGTCGCGCAGGGCGTCAATGATATCAGCGGCGAAATTAAACAAGCCTCAGGGGCACTGAGCCAAATTGATCAAGCTGGCAATGGCGTGTTACAGGCCAGCAGTGAAATTAGCCAGGCCATTGCCAATATCCATCAAGGCCTGGCCGCCATTGAGGATAAAGGCGGTACAGTGGCTGAACAAGCCATTGAGCTATCCGTCGAAACAGAAAGCATTTATCGGGAAATCAGCCACATTGGCATCGACACCTTTTTTACCCCTGTGCTGCAAGAAGCCCAACAAGCCGCCAGTGCCATCGGCAATTTACTGCAACAAGCCATCCGCGCTGGTGAACTGGATGAAAAAGCACTCTTTAGTGAACAATATCAGCCGATTAGCAACACCAAACCGCAGAAATACCATACCAGCTACGATCGATACACAGATCAACACTTCCCTGCCATCCAGGAACCGATTTTGCAGCGCTTACCTCAGGTCTTGTATTCCGGTGCCGTTGATCGTAAAGGCTATTTCCCAACCCACAATAAAAAATTCAGTCAGCCGCTGACTGGCGATTATGAAAAAGATTTGCTGCAAAACCGCAGCAAACGTTTATTTAATGACCGCACTGGCAGTCGTTGTGGCAGTAATACCGCCGCCATGCTGCTGCAAACCTATAAACGCGATACCGGCGAAATTTTGCATGACTTATCAGTGCCAATCATGGTCAATGGCCGGCACTGGGGTGGTTTTCGGATTGGCTTTAAACGCCACTGAGCCAAGATCTATCGCAGCGGCTGAGGCTTTCAGTGCGGTTTTATCTGTGCTAAGGTGAGTGGACACTTTCGTTATCACAGACGCAACCCAATGATCCGAAGGGAATTTTTCTTGCTTTCAGCCGCCAGCCTGGCGGCTCTGAACGCCTGTAGCCCTGTGGGTAATCGCCCATCCTCTGCCCTACCCGCCGGATTAGACTGGCATCATCTGCAAAACCAGTTACAAGGTGAATTGCTGCTGCCAACACAGGATGAATTCAGTCGGCTGGCCAAAGCCGCCAATGCCAGATATGACCATAAAATACCGGCAGCTATTATCCGCTGCGCCAGTAGTCAAGACGTGCAGCTTTGTGTCAACTTTATCCGCCAGCATCAACTACCTTTTGCTATTCGCGGTGGCGGCCACAGCTATACCGGTTTCTCCAGCAGTCATGGCCTGTTGTTAGATCTGGGTCTGATGCAACAGATCCGGCTGGATGGTCAATTGGCCAGTATTGGTGCCGGTGCCAAGTTGGGTGATGTATACGCCAGCTTAGGCCGTGACGGCCGCTCCATTCCGGCCGGTAGTTGTGTCAGTGTCGGCATCGCTGGCTTAACCCTCGGCGGTGGCCTCGGCATTGCCGACCGACGCTTTGGCCTGACTTGCGATGCCTTGCAAAGTGTCGAAATTGTCACTGCCGATGGGGTGATCCGCCAGTGCAGCCGCAGCCAACATGCGGATTTATTCTGGGCGCTGAGAGGCGGCGGCGGTGGTCAGTTTGGCATAGTAACCGAGCTGGTGTTTCAAACTTTTGCCACCGGGCCTATCCGCAATTATATCGGTCGTTATCCGCTGTCAGCCGGTGAAAAAGTATTAACCGAGTGGCAAAGCTGGCTGGGGCAATTGCCGGATAGTGTGTGGAGTCAGGCCACGATTTGGTTTAGCGGTGATATCCTTCGGGAGCCGGACATTCAAATCCGCGCCTGTGCCATGGACGAGCCAGCCCTGCTGACCCAGCACTGGCAACAATTGGCGCTGCAACTGAGTAAAGTCTGGAGTGAACTGGATATGCAGGATCACCACTATCTGGATTTTATGCTGACTGACTGTGATGGCATGGAAATGCCACAGTGCAAGTTACCCAACCAAAACCCGCAAGGTCAGTTAAAACGGGTGGCGATGGCTGGCAGTTCAGATATTTTTAACCAGGCGATCCCAATCCAGGGTATCACCCGGTTACTGCAGGCCATCCGGCAACGTCATCAGCAAGGTGGCCGCGGCGGTGTAATGTTAACGGCCATGGGCGGCGCCATTCAAAAATTGCCGCATCATGACAGTGCCTTTGCCCATCGCCGCGCTTTACTCAGCGCCCAATACCTGATGAGTGGCCCAGTCGGAAGTCCGGAACCTTTAATGGCCGACGGCGCCCGTTGGGTTAACCAGATGCGCAGTGTGATGAAAAACTGGAGCAGCGGCGGTGCTTATCTGAATTACACAGATGCCTTGTTAAAAGACTGGCCCAGCGCTTATTACGGCGATCATTATGCCCGTTTACAGCAGATTAAAACGATTTACGATGCCGGTCAGCTGTTTCAGGGCCGGCAACATATTCAACCGGCCAAACGCAGCGCTCAGCGCTGAAGGCAAATCACAACAGCGCAGCCAAGCTGCCGACAGGGAGGACACAAATGTTGTTTACCGAGACGTTATTACTGAGCATGCTGCTCAATGCGGCCAGCGTATTACCGGCGACAGCCAGCCAGGCTGACAGCGAAATTTTTGTCAAAGCTGGCAGTTTTCATGCCGAAATCGAAGGTCCGGCCACCGATCAACAAGGTAATTTATATGCAGTCAATGTCGGCGGAGCGGCAGATAGCCATAAAGGCACTATTGGTAAAGTGACGCCAACTGGGGAAGTCAGCCTGTATTTGCGCTTACCAACTGGCAGTGTCGGCAATGGCATCCGGTTTGACCAACAAGGTGTGATGTATATTGCCGATTATACCGGTCATAACATCTGGCGTTATGCCAAGGGTCAACTCAGTCTGCACAGTCATCAACCGCTGATGCATCAGCCGAATGACCTGGCGATCAGCCGCAGCGGCGTGCTGTTTGCCAGTGATCCGGATTGGAAAAATAGTCAGGGCCAGCTCTGGCGGATCAGCCAAGACGGCCAAAGTCAGTTAGTGGAAACCGGCATGGGCACCACCAATGGCATTGAAGTCAGCCCGGATCAGCAAAAATTGTATGTCAACGAAAGTGCCCAGCGCCGGGTTTGGGTCTATCAGTTAGACCAAGAGTTACAACCTTCGCAGAAAAAATTGCTGCATCAGTTTGCTGATTTTGGCCTGGATGGTATGCGTTGTGACGCCGCTGGCAACCTGTATATTGCCCGTTATGGCAAAGGCGTGATTGCCAAGTTAAGCCCGGATGGCGAATTACTGCAGGAATATCAGTTGCAGGGCAAATTTCCGACCAATGTCAGTTTCAGCCCGGATCAGCAGTGGTTATACGTCACCATGCAACAACAAGGGGCGGTGGAACGGATCAAGCTGCAGCTGTTGCAAAAATAAAACAGCGCCGACCGGTTCAGTCAGCTGGTACTTGCTGGCGCATGCTGACTGGCCGGTAGCGCTTTGATCGCCAAATAACCGCTGTGGCTGATGCCAATCAGCGCTAATAATCCGTCGGATAACGGCGGTAGTTCCGTCAGCATGGACAAAGGCGCATTGCTTAAACGGGCAAACATCGCATTTAAAGTCGCGGCATAAATCAGCAAGCTAATCAGGGTGAAAAAAAACATTTGCAGCCGGCTGACATCCAGATGGGCGGCATTGCCGGTTTCTTCACCGGTTAGCATATCACTCCATTTCGCCTGTTGCAGACTCTGATTGGTGACCACCAGCCCCTGATGACTGCTGGTTAAATCGCCCTGTTGCTGTAATTGTGCAAAAGTGCGTTGTAGCTCAATACTGGCAGGCGTCAGTGTTTTTTTGCCATTGAGGATCAGAGGAGAGGCCGCCAGTGAGGTTGTGCTGATCCCCATCAACAGCCATAAGCTTGAGTCCAGCGCTATCGAATCAATGGCCTGGGTGCCAGACTGTTGCAGATTCCACAGCACCGCCACCGCATAAGCGGGCAAAATCAGCCAGGTCCAGGCCAGTAATTGAAAGCGCGACAATGAGATGACATTACGCTCATCAATCAGCACCCCACGCCAGCTGCCGGTGATTGCTTTGCCTAGTAGCAGTAACACCACCAACAACAGCAATAAATAGCCATACCACAACTGCACTGCAGTGACTGACTGCCCTAATGCAGTGGTACTGCCATACAACACAGCCACCAGTAAGCCACAAAGCAGAATATAAGACCAACGCCCTTGATTTGCCATCGACGGCCTCCTTGCAACCTAAGCCCAACGGCTTGAAGTGTAGTACAAGGTAAACCACTGAGCTGCGGCAAATTGAGCTGTTAGGTCTGTGTTACCGGCCCGGCTCGTAGCCGTCGTACTGCGGTAAACTGCAGTCAAACAGGTCCCAATTGGCTTTGGAGCTGACAAAATTATGTGACATCGGCCGCTCGCTGATGTCGCAATCGAGCAAACCGAGCCGGATCCGTAGCCGCTCTGGCTCGGCCTGATTTGTGCTGTACACAGGTGAACCACAATGCTGGCAAAAATATCGCTTTTTGCCAGGCGCCGCCGAATAAAACTGCAACAGCTCAGCGCCTGTCAGCAGTTGCAGATCAGAGCTGGCGACAAAACCATTGGTGGCATAAGCACTGCCGGTGCTTTTACGGCATTTAGAACAATGACAATGAATAATGGCGCTGATCGGCCCATCAATTGCCAACCGCACTTGTCCACATAAACAACTGGCTTGATAACGCAAACTGTATTCTCCTCACTAAGTTCTGCCACGGCATTGTATCTGACCGTGCTGGTCCCCCTAACAGCCGGCTACTGTTGTTGCCGGATATAGCTGGCCACTTCACCGACAGGCGCCAGCCAATAGCCATTGGCCGGATCTTGCAGATAGTGGATCAATTGCTCCAACGCCTGTAAATCTGTGCTGTAAGGTCCTGCGACACCAACTTCATGCCCGACCAGGATCAACCATTTATCTTGTTCGCGGTATTGTTCCAACAGCTGCCGCATTTGGTGAAAGCTTAAACCATCTATTTTCAGCCCGGTTAACTGGGCAAAATCGGCATAAGTCGGGTCATTGCCGGTTTCATTGTTCCAGGTACGGCCTGTGACAAACTGCTCGGCAATCAGCGGCACATAACTTTGCACTGCGCGGCCACGGCCGACAAAGGTTTGGCCACAAGGATAGGCAAAATGGCGCGGACTCACACCTAACATCCGCTGCAAATCGGCTTGGGACGCTTGTAAATCGCGATGCATAAAAGCTAAGTCGACTTGCTCCAAACCGGCATCACGATTGCGTAACCAGCGAAAGTTACCGGTACAGGTATGAGAACTGGTGTGGTTACCAATTTCATGGCCATTTTTCACCGCTTGTTGCCATAACGGCAATTGCTGCCGAATATGATAGGGCAACAAATAAAAGGTGGCTTTGACACCGAGTCTATCCAACAAAGGGACTGCTAATTGCACCTGACTGGCGCTGCCGTCATCAAAACTAATGGAGACAGCATTGCTATTTTTGTCAGGATAATCAAATGCCCGCTCCGTCGCTTGAGCGGCCTGCAGCCAAACTGCCGCCATGAACAGAATGCTGCAAGGCCATGGCCATGTGTTGTGTTGACGTGGAGTTGAGTTGCCGTTCGAATGCATGATTGTTCTCAAAAACTGGTGCCGCAATAAAGCCGTCAGGTTGACGACTGCACCATAGACACGATTTCAGCGGCGATCATAACAGGCTGACCGGGGATCGGAGCAAGATTTATCGCAGCGTCCGCCAAGATTGACCACACCGGCGTGATCGCAGTCATGCAGCGTGCACGCCAAGGGCCGCTAAAAACTGTGCCACACCATCTTGATCATGATGCGGCGCCCGCGCCGCTTGTGGTAACAACTGCTGCAAACTTTGGCTGGCATTGGCCATCAGTACCGGATAACCGACCATTGCTAACAATTCGGCATCATTCATGCCATCGCCAAAAGCGATACTTTGCTGCAGGCAAAATTGCTGCTGTTGCCGTAAAAACTCTAGCGCCTGCCCCTTGCAACACCCGGCGGGCATCACTTCCAGATAATGCGGATCGGAAAAGGTTAGATGCAGCTGTTGTGGCCACAGACTGGCAATCTGCTGTTTGAGCTGCTGCAGCAACTGATGTTCACCATAAAACATCACTTTAAGCGCAGACAAAGCTGGTAACTGTGCAACATCTAACAACTGATAACCGGCACCATGCGGTTGCACTGCGGCTAACTCGGCATTCTCAGCACTGACCAGCCACTGTTCGTCAGTATAAAAGCTGATGTGAACGGCAAATTGCTGCCCTAGCCGCAGCAAAGGTAAATTCCACTTTGTCGAAAGCGCCTGCCGATACATCAATTCACCATTGCCAGCATGAATATTGGCACCGTTACAGCTGATCGCCGTGATATCACCGCCTAATTGCTGCAAATAACCACGCACATCATTGATATGACGGCCAGTGGCAATCACTAATCGGGCACCTTGTTGTTGCAACTGTTGCAAAGCAGCGAGCGTCGCTGCCGATAACTGATGCTGCGCATTGAGTAAAGTACCGTCTAAATCGAAAATAAAGGTGTTACTGCTGGCCAACGGCCGTTCATTCTGTAATTGCATGCACTCACTCCCTGTTGCAAGTTGAAAATAACCACTCTGGTCATTGCGATTGTATAACAGAGTTGCTGGCCGCTGCAGCAAGTTAGCTGTGGATATTAAAACTCGTCATGCCAATGCTAATTGTTTCTTCAGTCCAACAACATCAGGATCATCAGTGCAGCTAAGATGCAAGCAGCATGGCAGCGCTATGCTGGAATGCGACTGACGTTATTAAAACGAACCTGGCTGATTTAATCGCTTTGACCATTTAACCTACGCGCACTGACAAACGGCTCAAAATAACGGCAACTCACTTGCAACTCTGTGGCAAATCCTGTTGTTATAACAGAAAACAATAACAAGCTTGGCGATGCATGATGGTTGCGCCCACAGTGCAGTAACGCCAGGCCCACTGCAACAGGAGAACAGCATTGAGATCAACCTTGACAAGAACCACCGCTCTGCTGCTCGGCATTTTTTGCCTGGCAGCCAGCGCAGCCGATAACCAACTGACGCCACAAGAGCAAGCCGAAGGCTGGCAACTGCTGTTTAATGGCCAGGATATGACCCAGTGGCGCAATTACCAGCAAACCGGCTTAAAGCCGCAATGGCAGGTGCAACAAGGCGCTATGGTGTTGACCGGCAAAGGCGGTGGCGATATTTCAACCAAACAGCAATATCAACAATTTGAATTACAACTGGAGTGGAAAATCGCCGAAGCAGGCAACAGCGGTGTTTTTGTGCTGGTCGATGAAAACGGCAAGTATATTTATTCCCATGCGCCGGAAATTCAGATTTTGGACAACGAGCGCCATGCCGACAATCAACTCGCCAGCCATAGATCCGGCTCTTTATACGATATGATAGCAGCGCCAGCCAGTGCGCAAAAACCGGCAGGTCAGTGGAATCAACTGAAAATCCGTCTTCAGCAACAACAACTGACCATCTGGCAAAATCAGCAACAGACCGCCGATATTCAAATCAACGGCCCCGAATGGCAGCAACTCTTGGCCAGCAGCAAGTTTGCCAACTGGCCCGGCTTTGCCAAAGCCGAACGTGGTCATATTGGGCTGCAGGATCATGGCGATCAGGTCTGGTTTAAAAACATCAAAATCCGGGAGCTGAAACCATGACCACTGCTGAAATTTTGGTGGTCGGCTCCGGCGCCGGTGGCGCTATGGCGGCCTATCAGTTGACCAAAGCCGGTCATCAGGTGCTGCTGTTGGAAGCCGGTCGCGATTACGACCCTAAAACTGAAACTCCGATGTTTAAACGCAATGCCGAAGCGCCGTTATTGGCTGCTGGCACGCCGGATAAAGACTTTGGTTATTATGATGCTACGGTCGATGGTGGCTGGCAGGTACCGGATGAACCATATACCACCGCCGAAGGTTCGGACTTTATGTGGTGGCGGGCGCGGATGCTGGGCGGGCGCACCAATCACTGGGGACGTTATGCGCTGCGTTTTAGTGAACACGACTTTAAAGGCAAAAGCCGCGATGGGTTAGGCGCGGACTGGCCTTTTACTTATGCTGAACTGGCGCCCTGGTATGATCAAACTGAAGCTTTAGTTGGGGTTTGTGGCACCAATACCGGCCTGGACGATATGCCGCCCTCGCCGCCTGGCGTGTTACAACCGCCGCCAGTGCCGAGGGTGCCAGAGCTATTGGTGGCAGCTGCCGCGAAAAAACTCGGTATTGCAGCAGTACCTATGCACAGAGCTGTGTTGACACGGCCGCTGGATAACAGAGCGGCTTGTTTTTACGCCACCCCTTGTGGCCATGGTTGTTCAATTGGTGCAGCTTTTCAGACCACCACCTCCTTACTGCCGATGGCCAAGGCCACTGGCAAACTGACGATCCTGACCAATGCCATGGTTAAATCGGTCGATACCGATACCGAAGGCAAAGTGACGGGGGTGAGCTATATCGATAAAAAAACCGGCACCGAGCAGCA
Organism: uncultured Rheinheimera sp.; assembly: GCA_964525695.1. Lineage (GTDB taxonomy): Bacteria > Pseudomonadota > Gammaproteobacteria > Enterobacterales > Alteromonadaceae > Pararheinheimera. The sequence goes on from CAZGHW010000017.1 coordinate 29,141, forward strand.
GGTACAAGCCAAAGTGGTGATTCTGGCCGCCAGTGCCTGTGAATCGGCGCGCATTTTATTAAATTCCAAAACCGAACGTTATCCGAACGGCCTCGCCAATTCCAGTGGCCAGGTTGGCAAAAACCTGATGGATTCGACCGGAGCCAATCTGGGCGCGCTGGTGCCGGCTTTACAAGGCCGGCCGATTTATAACGAAGATGGCCATACCGCCAATCATTTGTTTATTCCCTGGTGGGGCCATCAGGCGCAGCAACGCAAAGAGCTGGATTTCCCGCGTGGTTATCATTTTGAACTGGGCGGCCGTTTTAGCGAACCGGGTGCCAATATCGATACCAGCCTGCAAGGTTATGGCATCGCACTGAAGCAACAGGTGAAACAAAAATACGGCGCTTATGTGCAATTTGCCCTGCGGGGAGAAATGTTGCCCAATGAACATTGTTATATGGATATCGACCCTGCAGTCAAAGACAAATGGGGCATTCCGGTCGCCAGATTTCACTGGCGCTGGTCGGAACATGAGTTAAAACAAGTGGCACATGGGTTACAAACCGCCAAAGCAATTCTGACCACTATGGGTGCCACCGTCGACGAACTACCCACACCAGAGCAAGCCATTTTAAAGGGCGGCCAGATTATTCATGAAGTTGGCACCACCCGGATGGGCGCCTCGGCAACTGATTCGGTGTGCAATCAATGGGGACAGACCTGGGATTGTCCGAATTTATTTGTGATGGATGGCGGTGTTTTTGCCTCCAACCCGCATAAAAACTGTACTCTGACCATTATGACGCTGGCGATGCGTAATTCGTCATGGTTATCTGAGCAACTGCAAAAAGGAGCCTTGTAACATGGCGGAGCACAACACCACCCCAGCGCAGCAGGATGCCGTCGCAATGCCTTATCAATCACAGTTAAGCCGGCGCGATTCCTTAAAAATGTTGGCGATGCTTGCCGCCAGTACCTTACTGCCGACACTCAGCGGCTGCGAACCTGCAGCCACATCAGTCGCCGATAACAACGCTGCTCGCACTGCAACCACGACAGAGCATTGGCCAGAGTTGCAACTGAGCCCAATCACAGCGCCAGGTTATGGCAAGGATCCAAACCAGATTTTGCCGCCTGAATCGCCCTGGCCTCTGACTCTGACGCCGGCACAATTAACACTGGTCGCCTTGTTAGCCGATTTACTGATCCCCCGTGAAGGCGATACCCCTTCTGCCTCAGAGGTAGAGGTGCCAGCCGTCATCAATGAATGGGTCAGTGCGCCTTATGCCCGGCAACAGCAGGACAGAGCAGTAATTTTACCGGCGCTGGTCTGGATTGATGATGAAGCCAAATTGCGGTTTAACCAAGTGTTTGCCAGTCTGAGCCGAAGCGAGCGTGTTGCCATTTTGGACGATATTGCTTATCTGAACGCCGACACCCCGGCTCGTTTTGTCCGTATCGCCAAAGCCTTCGCACTGCTGCGCGGCTTAGTGGTGGCGGCATTTTTTGCCAGTCCAGCCGGTAGCAAAGATATCGGTTATCTTGGCAATACCGCCATTGGCGGTGATTACCCGGGCCCCACTACGCAAGCCAAAGCCCATCTGGCCACAGTGCTGGCCGATTTAGGCTTAACTGAATACGCCTGGCAAGGGGCTTAAGCCAGACCTGTAGCAAGGCAAAGGTGGCTATTTACCAAGTGTTGGACACCAAGTGTTGGACACCAAGTGTTACTGCCCGTCGACCCGATTGAAATGACAGATGATTTCCGCCATGAGAATCATCAATATGCAAGCTGAAGTGCCGGCAGAAGCGCCCCTAAAGTCACCCTCTTAGATCGACGGGATCGGCAGCAAAAAAAACGGTAAGCAAAGCTTACCGTTTTTATCTAACATCGACACTAGTGCTGGTACTGTTAGTTGTTCCCAGCGCGTGAAGCATCCCGTGCGGCGCGGAACTCTTTGCCTTCGTACCAATTTGGCCAGGCTTGTGAATCTGCTAACTCACGACCGACCCGGTAGTACAGGAATAAATCCTGCTGCGCGCCGGATAAATCCCAGCTATCCTGGAATTCATCTTCCACTTTGTGGTAACAACAAGTGTTATAAGCCTTGGCTTGCGCCAGGCCCCATTCTTTACCATGGGCAACACTATCCACGCCGCCTTTGGCGTACAACATCGGTACACCCACTTTCGCCAGGTTGAAGTGGTCTGAGCGATAATAAGAACCAGCGGCCGGATTTGGCTCAGGCGCGACATAACGGCCCTGGGCTTTGGTGTGTTTTTCCAGCAACACTTCCAACTCTGAATTGCCCTGCCCGACCACCACCATATCTTTCATCGGACCATAGACATTCATCACGTCCATATTGATACCGGCGACGGTTTTATGCAGCGGGAATAACGGGTTCTTGGCATACCAGGCTGAACCTAATAAACCACGCTCCTCCGCTGTGACGGCAATAAAAGCCACACTGCGTTTAGGTTGCGGCTGGCTGGCAAAATACTCCGCCAACGCCATCAGACCACCGGTGCCTGACGCATTGTCCTGCGCGCCGTTAAACACTTTGTTATTCGGATTCGAAAAGTCGACGCCCAAATGGTCCCAGTGCGCCATATAAAGCACCACTTCATCCGGCTTTTCGCTGCCTTCGATATAACCGGCGACGTTGCCAGAAGTCAGTTCACGCACGTTATTTTTCACTGAAACCGATGCTTTCAGGTTCAGCGGCACTGGCGCAAAATCTTTTGCCAACGCTTTTTTATGCATGGATTCTAAGCTTTCACCAATACCGGCAAACAAGGTTTGCGCCGACTCGCTGGTGATCCAGCCTTCCACTGCCACCCGATCAGCATTTTTATTTGGATTAATCAGATCAAATTTGGTCGCCGAACCGCCAGCCACCACATGCCAGCCATAAGAGGCTGCATCAGTTTCATGAATGATCAGCGCCATAGCCGCGCCCTGACGGGCTGCTTCTTCAAACTTATAAGTCCAGCGACCGTAATAGGTCATGGCATCGCCGGTAAACAGATTTTTGTCTTTGGTGGCAAAACCAGGATCATTGACAAACATCACCACGGTTTTGCCTTTGACATCAAGACCTTCGTAGTCATTCCAATTATACTCTGGCGCCACGATACCGTAACCGACAAACACCATGTCAGATTCTTTCACTTCAGAGAATTCAGTGACTCTGGTGGTCCAGGTAAACATCTGTTCGCGGTATTTAAATTCGGCGGGTGCTTTGTCACCGCTAAAGGTGATTGCTGACACTTCTTTTGGATCAATTTGCACTAACTGCACCGGCTGGATATAACTATCGCCCTGCAGTGGCTTTAAGCCAATCTGCTTAAAATGAGCTGACAAATAGGCCAGCGTTTTTTCTTCGCCCTTGGTGGCAGGGGCACGGCCCTGAAAATCATCAGAAGCCAGGGTTTTAATATATTCCCCCAGTTTCGGATTCATTAGGGTATCGACCAGTTCGGTTTGAGCTGGGGCAGCGGCTTCGACGGGGGCTGAGGCTGTGGTGCTGGCAGGTTCAGTGTCCGGCTGCTTTTGGCAGGCGGCTAAACCTAGACAGGCACTGAGCGCCAGCGTTGTTCCTGAAAACCAAAAATTCGGTTTCATAAAGGCTCCAATGCTGATTATAAGAATTATCGGTCACGCTTGCCGATAGTAACGCACAAGCAAGCGAATTGGCTAGCCTGCACCAGGCTGGTACAGGCTAAAAGCCACCAGTTAACGCTGATGGTGTCCTGGTTAGCGATGCCCCCAGGGCGCTGGCGGTGGCGGCACCGGTTTGGTTAAATCAAATTCCACCATAAACTCACGGCCTGGCCGGGTTAAGCCATAACGGTAATATTGACCAGGCACAATTTCCACCAGCCAGGTATTGTCATTCGACACCGTCATCTGGTTGGCACTGAATAAAGCTTTCGACTCGGCATCGGCCGGAAATGCCTGCGCATTGGCGGTGCCTATGCTGGCGGTATCACCACCGTACATGGTGACTTTATCCGGGCTGCCGTTTTGATGACGGTGATCATGTTTTAACTGTAAGCCAGTGGCGGTTTGGCGGAACACCCAGGTTCTGGACCTATCTTCGCCAACATGAAATGGAATTTTCACTTGTTTATCACTGCACTCACGCACATGCATCAGCAAGGTTTGGTTGCGCATCTTGTCATCACTGGCATTGCCTTTGATCACTTTCCCAGCGAAGGCCTTACCACATAAAGCCGCCAGATTGGCTAAAAATTCAGTCTGCGCGGCTGGCTCTGTCCCGGCCACTGTTGCAGTCGCAGCCAGCGGCGCCAGACTCAGAGCGCAGAACATCACAATCACAGGGTGGCGCAAGCGGCCTGGCAGCGGCAAAGGCATGGTTTTTATCATCATCATTCTCCTTGTTTTGGCCGACTATAACCGCCGCCAGCAACATGACACAAGTGTGCTGCCTCAGCGCAACTGGCATAAGCACTGGTTTTGTCCATACTTGTTGCACCGACAGTCCCCACGACATCGAACATTATGACGTTACCGTCGCCGCGTTTGCTGCTGAGTGTCTTTGCCAAAGCTGAACATTTTGGCGTGATTGTCGATACCCCTTTTGGCATCGGTTATCAATTAGAGCAGTTAAAAGTTTGTGTCAGCTTTTTTGGTCATAGTGTCTACTTTTGTGCCGGTTCCGCCGTGTTATTACTGACCGATGAACAACGACCACAACTGACCAGCGGCGAAGCATCAGCGCAGCAGGCTTTGCTGCTGTTATTAGTTCAATTGGATAGCAAATATGCGTTATGGCCACCCAGACTGCAAACGTATGCAGCCAAGCCTGATGACACGGACAGCGGCCGCTGATGGTAGCATGAGGCACATGCTGACATTTGCAGAACCAATTATGAATAAAATCAAATATATTTCATCAGCTTTGTTATTGCTAAGCTTACTGAGTCAATGCACACCAGCGCCAGAAACTGCCCCAGAAACTGTTGCCGGCCCCGACAGGGTCGAGCGCGACCGAAGTTCTGCTGGCGCTGAAATACCACCACAAAAAAAAATCATAATTTATCAGGCATTTACCCGTTTGTTTGGCAATAGCAACAGTCAAAACATTCCATTTGGCACCCTACAGCAAAATGGCGTCGGTAAATTTAATGATATCAATGATGCCGCGTTGCAAGCACTAAAACAGCTGGGGGTCAGTCATCTATGGTTAACCGGTGTGCCGCATCATGCGCTGGTCACCGATTATTCAGCCTATGGCATCAGTGCTGATGATCCGGATGTGATTAAAGGCCGGGCCGGTTCACCTTATGCCGTGAAAGACTATTACAGCGTCAATCCGGATCTGGCGGTGGATCCGGCCAAACGGATGGAAGAATTTAAAGCCTTGTTGGCACGCGCCCACCGCCACGGCTTAAAAGTGCTCATCGATATAGTACCCAACCATGTCGCCAGACAGTATCAATCGCTCGGTAAACCTGCTGGCGTGCGCGATTTTGGTGCCGATGATGATCAGAGTCTGGTGTACCACAAAGATAATAATTTTTATTATGTGCCTGGCGAAGCTTTTCAAGTACCTGATATCCCCACGGAATTCACCCCGCTGGGGCAATCAACCCATCCGCTAAAAGATGGTCAGTTTCACGAAATGCCAGCCAAATGGACCGGCAATGGTGCCAGAGCTGCCAAACCTGATTTTAACGACTGGTATGAAACGGTGAAAATTAACTATGGCGTCAAACCGGACGGTAGTTATGACTTTGCGCGGCTGCCAGAGGATTACGCCAACAAAGATGTGGCAGCGCATGCAGCCTTTTGGCAACAGCAAGAAGTCCCCAACTCCTGGTTGAAGTTTCGTGACATCAGCAAATTCTGGTTAGATATCGGCGTCGATGGTTTTCGCTACGATATGGCCGAGATGGTGCCGGTTGAATTCTGGAGTTATCTAAACAGCCAGATCAAACTACAACAACCCGCGGCCTTGCTGCTGGCAGAAGTGTATCAACCAGCCTTGTACCGTGATTATCTTCAGCTCGGTAAAATGGATTACCTGTATGACAAAGTCGGTGTGTATGACAGCCTGAAATTATTAATGCAAGGCAAAGGCAGCGCCAGCGATGTGCTGAAGCAGCAGCAGAGTATTGCTGATATTGAGCAACATATGCTGAAATTTCTGGAAAACCACGACGAACATCGGATCGCCAGTGCTGACTTCGCCGGTTCAGCCGAGCATGGCAAACCGGCGATGGTGGTATCCAGTATGTTGGGCAAAGCCCCGACCTTGCTGTATTTTGGCCAGGAAGTCGGCGAAACAGGAGCGCTTGATAGTGGTTTTGGTCAACCAGGCCGCACCAGTATTTTTGATTATGCCGGTGTCCCCGCCCACCAGGGCTGGCTCAATCAAGGCAAATATGATGGGGGCGGCCTTACCACATCGCAGCGGCAACTTCGGCAGTTCTACCAGCAACTGCTGAGCTTTGTCAGCACAGCACCGGCGCTAAGCGGTGAGTTTATGTCGTTACATCAGTTGAATCTGACAACTAGCGGTTACACAGAACAACAACTGAGTTTTGCCCGCTGGGATCAACAACAACAATTGATCATTGTCAGTAATTTCAGTGGCCAAGCTGTCAGTTTTCAGCTGCAATTGCCGACCACTTTACTGCAACAATGGCAAAGCTTGCACCCCGACAGTGCGCCAGCGAACTGGTGGTTCACTGATCTCTGGACAAACAACGGTTATCCGCTACAGCGGAACCAGCAAAACAGCACCCTCAGCTTGTCGTTGGCTCCACTGGAGTCCAGGGTGTTACAACTGCAACCAAAAAATTAACGCGACCGCAGTCTGGCTGGCAACAGCCAGACTGCCAACCCAAAGTCCCATCACATCCCACAGCCACTCATACCGCTAAAAAGCACATTCATCACAAATTTAAAACAAAAATTTGCATTTTGGTTACTTTGATATTTAGAATTCAGTTCGTTTTTTGAAACTGATTTACAGCAAAAATCTGCACTTTTGCAGGCTCCGACAGAAGGGAATTCAGGGATGAGTACAGCCAGACCTTTGTTATTTGCCAGCGCGACTGCCCTGGTGTTGGGACTTAGCGGTTGTGGTGGCGGCACTGCGCAATCTGCGACCGTCGAGCCGCTGCTGATAAAAAATCAACCTCCAGTGGCAAAAGCACAGCTAAGTCATAGCAATCAGCACACTGGCGGTCTGCTGCAATTGGATGCAACCTTAAGTTCGGATCCAGATCAAGACAGCCTGAGCTATAGCTGGCGACTGACCGGGCCGGACGGCAAAGCAGTGACGCTGACCAATACCACAGCCGTCACCACCCAAATCATGACCCCGGTCGCCGGCGAATATATTGCCGAACTCCAAGTGACCGACAGTAAAGGATTAAGCAGCAAGCACCAACAAAGTTTCACTGTCAGTGCACTGCCGGCCATCACGGCAACTATTGTGGGCCTGACATCAGCCAGTCAGGGTCAGTTATTAACCTACAGCGCCGAACTGAGTTCAGTTGAGCTGGAACAACCTCAGTATCAATGGCAGCTTGTGCAAAAACCGCCTCAGAGCCAAAGCAGCCCAACGCTACAGCAAGGACTCAGCACCACCTTACAACCCGATCAGCCAGGCGACTACATCCTGAAACTTACGGTGACTGACAGTAAAGGTATCTCCCTGACCGAGCAATTGAGCCTTAATGTCAGTGCCATCGGCCGCAACGCCGCGCCATCCGCAGTCATCGGACTGGAAACGACCTCGATTAAAGTTAATGAAAACATCAAGCTGTCCGCCAGCAGCAGTTCAGATCCGGAAGGAAAACCGCTGAGCTATCTGTGGGAAATCCTGCACTCGCCGACTGGCGCTGTCATGCATTTTTCGGCGCCGACCGGGCTCAATACTGAATTTGTCGCCAATCTTGCAGGCACCTACAAACTGCAACTAACGGTCTCGGACGGTGAGAACAAGGCCACGCAGGAGTTAAATCTGCGGGCTGATACGCACAATCAGCCGCCCCGGGCCGAACTTAGCAGCAGTCAGAAAAAAATCCGCCCGGGCGATACCGTTAAACTGACCGCGACCGCCACAGATCCGGAAGCTGATGTGCTAAGTTATCAATGGCGTTTAGGTATCAAACCGCGTAACAGTCAGGCGCAGTTAACCGCACCAACAGCGGTAACCACAGAACTGACCGCTGATTTAGAAGGCGAATATGTTATCTGGCTGCAAGTATCAGATGGCGAAAAGAAATCCTTTCCCAAGGGCGTGAAAATTAAGGCTTACCATAATTTTGCGCCAGAAGTGACGATTCAACCTTTTACCGGCATCGTGGCTGTTGGCGACAATAGAAGCTTGACTGCCTATGCCAGTGATGTTGAAGGCAGTGCGCTCAGTTATCAATGGACTGTGGTAGAAGCACCGGCCAATGCCAAGGTCCAGCTGAGCCAGCCAAATCAAGCCAGCACCGAGTTCAGTGCTGATTTACCAGGAAATTATTATCTGAGCCTGGTCGCCACTGACAACCAAGGCAAAGCCTCGGCGCCAATCAAAGCCCTGCTCCAGGTGCAATAACGATAGTGGCTCAACAACACAGGCTCTGATATCACGAGGATGCAATAACTTGATGAAAATTCTAATGGTTACACTTTTGCTTAGTCTGAGTTTGCTACAGCCCACAGTTGCAGACGAAACGGTGCCGCCATCGTCTGGCGCGACCAGCGGACGATGGCAACAACTGGCGTCTTTGCTGATTGCAGTTCAGGAAATTTATCCAGTGGTGCATCAGGGCGAGATTTATGTCGCAGGTGGTATCAGCTCAGCTTTGCCAGCCGAATCAGCCCAGATGACGGCGGCAGTACAAATTTATCATCCTGCCAGTAATCAATGGCGCTTTGGCCCGGCATTACCTGAACCCCGTCATCATGCCCAATTGCTGTCGATGGGCGAAGATTTATATCTGTTCGGTGGTTTTGTCACAGCCCAACCGGCAACTACAGCGCAATTTTGGCGCTATGGGAACTGGCGTGCCAGTGCTGATGTGTTAAAACTTGCCAAAGGCGCCCAGCAATGGCAAAAAATTGCACAATTGCCAAAACCACTGGCGGAAACGGTCAGTTTTGTCCATGACGGTCAGATCCATCTGGTCGGCGGCCGCAGTCCAGCAGGCTCAGAAAACAGTCAATGGCAGCACCACTCAGATCAGGCCTGGCACTGGGTATTTGACCCGGTGTCATTGCAAAGTCAGCCATTGGCTGACTTAACTGTGGCAAAAAACAGCGCAGCTGTGGCGATAAGCCATGGCAAAGCTTATTGGCTGGGAGGACGTCAGCGCGACCGTGGTAATCATGCTGGTGTTGCCGTCTGGACTGATGGCCAGTGGCAACCTCAACCTGCGATGCCACTACCTCAGGCAGGGCATGCAGCCGCAGCTATTGCTGGTGATATTTTTGTCTTTGGCGGTGAAGGCGCGGCTTATAGCAAAGCTCATAGCGAAGCTGATAGCAAAGCTCGTAGCGAAGCAGCAACCAATGGTCAGGGTTTATATCAACAAATTTGGCGTTACCACAGCGCTAAGCAACAGTGGCAAGCTGCCGGCCTGCTGCAACCTGCCCGGCATGGTCTTGGTGCTGTCAGCATAGCTCAGACCATTTACCTGATTGGAGGCGCTGAAGCCGAAGGTCTGGCCAACACCAGTGCCCTGGTCCAAAGCTGGCAGCCTGTGCTGTCAACTCAATAACCTTTTTGCCGGTCAAACCAAAGTTCGGGCCGGTGCAGCGGCATGCTCGCGGAGATGGTCGGATTGGTGAGCGACACCACCTGACGATTTGGCAGATCGGCCGCTGTGATAACCTGTTGGAAATGCTGCCGGAATAACTGCAGCATACTGCCATCGGCGATAGCCCGCTCCAGTCCGGTTTCCAACGCTGTCGCCAATTGAATATCAAATTTATTGACAAAAAAATACCAGGCGGCCGGATAATGCAGCGCCCAACGCGGCGCCACCGTCAAGGCTAAAGTTGGACGTTGTGCTAATTCCGGCCCTATTTCGGTCAAAGCGCGTGGAAAATAGCGCACCCGACCTTGGCTCAGCATCTGGTACATGCCGTCAAAATGATTACTCGGCGAAATGACAAAACCATTGGCCTGTAAAATGGTTAGATCAGGCCAGTCTGTCCCCTGCACTGTTAACATGGCTTTGAGCTGCGAGGCATCGGTCAGATTATTAAACAAATCCACATCCCGTTGCGAGATAGCAAGCAGACGCCAACCAATCAGACCGCGGTCAATCGGTATTCGGATTGGCCGAAATTGTTGCTCGCGCAATGTGGTACTCATAGTCCAAACCACATCAATGCCCCGTTGTTGTTCCAGCTGTTTTAAGGTGCGAAGCTGACTCATCACCATCTCACTGGGCTGCAATTGAAAAGGCAGATCGGCTTTACTCAGTGCTAATTGCAATAATGCAACCGGATAATCCTTGCGTTTATCCATCTGCATCTGCACAGGCCAGCTGTATCTGATAATACGGTTTTCAGTCGCAGCGACTGAGCTAATGGCCACCATCGACACCAGTAACCAGAACCAGCAAAAACGGGATTTTTTAAGCTGCATAACAACAACCACAGTGAACAACTGCCTGGCCACAGTATAAGCATGAATGTTGCTGCTCGCCAAAAGCGGCATGTTGCCATAATAAGTAAGGCACCAGCGCAAGCAAGAACGCGGCAGTGGCAGCACAGGTCAAACTGCATGCGCAGTCAAGAAAGCGGCATATCTATTTTTGTTGCCGCTGTGGCCACTGGACAATTATTTTTGCTGCTTTTACCGCTTATGGCCGATTTTCACTGGAAAAAACTCAGATTTCAGGTATGGTGTGCAGGTTTTTCTACCCGGTTGTCTCCGGGCTATTCATGGACTCTGTCGCACTGAAGACGATACGCCGGACTGCATACTGATGCAGCCTGGCTTTTGCGCTTTATTCGACGTAGTCTGTTGCTGTCTGCTCTGCTGGCTAAATGCGGCAAATTAAGGAGCCAAAATGCGTTTTTACTTTCCTCTGGTCATTATTGACGAAGACTTCCGCTCGGAAAATACCAGCGGTTCCGGCATCCGTGAACTGGCTTCTGCCATTGAAAAAGCTGGCATGGATGTGGTCGGTTATACCAGTTATGGTGATTTAACTTCGTTTGCGCAGCAACAAAGCCGTGCTGCTGGTTTTATTCTATCGATTGACGATGAAGAGTTTGGCAGCGGCAGCAAAGAAGAGAGTCAGTCGGTACTGGCGCAATTACGCAGCTTCGTTGAGCAAATTCGGCGCCGCAATCCGGATATTCCGATTTACCTGTACGGCGAAACCCGCACCGCTCGTCATATTCCGAACGATATTCTGCGTGAACTGCATGGTTTTATCCATATGCATGAAGATACGCCGGAGTTTGTCGCGCGTCATATTATCCGCGAAGCCAAAAGTTATTTAGATTCGTTAGCGCCACCGTTTTTCCGCGCCCTGACGCATTATGCGCAAGATGGCTCCTACAGCTGGCATTGCCCTGGCCATTCAGGTGGCGTCGCCTTTTTAAAATCGCCGGTTGGCCGGATGTTCCACCAGTTTTTTGGTGAAAACATGCTGCGGGCAGACGTCTGTAATGCGGTCGATGAACTTGGCCAGTTGCTGGATCACACCGGTCCGGTGGCGGCGTCTGAGCGCAATGCTGCCCGGATTTTTAATGCCGATCACTTATTTTTTGTCACCAACGGCACTTCGACCTCCAACAAAATTGTCTGGAATAGCACAGTAGCGCCGGGTGATATTGTGGTGGTGGACCGCAACTGCCATAAATCTATTTTGCACGCCATTATGATGACAGGCGCGCTGCCGGTGTTTTTAATGCCAACCCGTAATCATTACGGCATTATCGGCCCTATTCCGCGCAGTGAATTTGAACCTGCCACTATCCGTCGTAAAATGGAAGCCAATCCGTTTATCCGCGAAGTGCTGGCGAAAAACCCAGACGTCAAACCACGGGTTTTAACTATTACCCAGTCTACTTACGACGGTATTTTATATAACGTGGAAGAGATTAAGTCGTTGCTGGATGGCGAAATCGAAACTTTGCACTTTGACGAAGCCTGGTTACCGCACGCCGCTTTCCATGATTTTTATGGCGATTATCACGCCATTGGTGAAGGCCGGCCGCGTTGTGATACCTCAATGGTGTTCTCAACACAATCAACGCATAAATTGCTGGCCGGTATTTCGCAGGCCTCGCAAATTTTGGTGCAGGATGCCAACCACAATAAGCTCGATACCAACTTATTTAACGAAGCTTACCTGATGCACACCTCCACCAGTCCGCAATATGCCATTATCGCTTCATGCGACGTAGCGGCGGCCATGATGGAAGCACCTGGCGGCACTGCTTTAGTTGAAGAATCGTTGGACGAAGCGCTGGAGTTTCGCCGCGCTATGCGTAAAGTCGATGACGAATATGGTGACGACTGGTGGTTTAAAGTTTGGGGCCCGGATGATTTAACCGATGAAGGTCTGGATCACCGCGACGCCTGGATGCTGCATGCCGACGAAAACTGGCATGGTTTTGGTGCCATTGCCGAAGGTTTTAACCTGCTGGATCCAATCAAAGCCACCATTTTAACGCCAGGGCTAAACGTTGACGGTAACTTCTCCGACAGTGGTATTCCTGCCGCTATTGTGGCGAAGTATCTGGCTGAGCACGGTGTGGTGATCGAAAAAACCGGCCTGTATAGCTTCTTTATCATGTTCACCATCGGCATTACCAAAGGCCGCTGGAATACCATGGTGACTGCGCTGCAGCAATTTAAAGATGACTACGACAAAAATGCCCCGCTGTGGCGCATTCTGCCGGAGTTTATCCAGAAATATCCACAGTATGAACGTATTGGGTTAAAAGATTTGTGTGATCAGATCCATGATATTTATCGGGCCAACAATATCGCCAAACTGACCACCGAAATGTATTTATCGGAAATGGTGCCAGCGATGAAACCAGCCGATGCTTTTGCCAAAATGGCGCATAAAGAAATTGAACGGGTGCCGTTGGATGAGCTGACCGGTCGGATCACTGCGGTGATGTTAACGCCTTATCCGCCAGGCATTCCACTGCTGGTGCCAGGCGAAGTGTTTAACGACACCATCGTCAGTTACCTGAAATTCGCCCGCGAATTTAACGGTAAATTCCCAGGCTTTGAAACCTATATTCACGGCTTGGCCTTAACCGAAATCGATGGCAAAAAAGTGTATTACGTCGACTGCGTGAAATAGTCTTCGTTTGATCCCGACAAAACGGCAGTACTGACTGCCGTTTTTTTTGCTGGCGCACCAAGCGACAAAATTTTCCCATCAGAGTGACATTTGCGACCAAAACCGCGCTTTTACCGTCAACAACCTTACTTAACAGCGAAAAATTAGCTAGGCTCAGAAAATTCACTGTCAGCGGGATCTCGCCTTGCAGCAATCAGGCTCTTTGCTTCGACTGGCGCTATGTTGCGCTGCCCTGCTCTGCCTCCTGCTCACCAGCTTTGGTCCGTTCGCGGCTGGTACAGCCCCAGAGCCGTCTGCCGCCGTCCAGGCCAGCATGCAACCCCTGCTCTATGTCCACCGCAGCGCGGTCGAGCAACAACTGAGCCGTTATGGCTCTTTAGGCAGCATAGTGCAAGATCCGGCCGGACGATTATGGTTAGCCAGCCGGAATGGCTTATTGCGGTATGATGGCGTGCAGGTTGAACGTTTTACCAGCGATAATTCTGGCCTGGCCAATAATTTGATCACCGATTTGGATAACAGCGATCCCAGCGCTTTGTGGCTGTTGACCTATAACCTGCAACTGCAGAAAATGGATTATCAGACTCGGCGTTTTCAAACCCTGGATTTATCCGCAGCGCTGTCGACGCAAAACTTTAATGTTGCGAGATTTCATGGCACAGCCAAACGTCTTTGGTTACTGGGCGCTAACAGGATCCGATTTGTCGAACGGGACAACCTGACTTTACACAGTGTAGGCCCGCCACTGGATGGCTTGGTCAACCGCTATGGCACTGTGACGGGATCAGATCCAAATCAACCCGATTTATGGGTTTTGACAGATCAAGGCCAATTGTATCGCTGGCAGTCAGCCAGTGAGCAGTTGACTCCAGTGCTGCGATTGGCTACTGCCGAACCGGTCGAAGCCATGTTAGTGGTGGCGGATAAAATTTATCTGCTACAAAACAAAAAACTGCTGCAGTTGGATCCAAAACTGCAACAAAGCCGGCTGTTGCTCGACAGCCGCACCTTGCATCAGAACGCCCATCCTTTTTATTTGGCTTATAAAAATCAGCAACTTTGGTTAAGCGGCCCTGATACCGGCCTGATCCGTTATCAATTAACCACCGCCAAGGCGCACCGTTTTACCGCAGTGCCCGGACTTGCCAATGCTTTAACCGACAACAACACCAGCGTGCTTTATGTCGATGGCTTAGAAAATTTATGGGTCGGCACTGTTGATGCTGGTTTAGCCCGCATTTCGCTGCGCCACCAGGAAAGTCAGGGTTTTGCCCTGGCAGATCCACGACCGGGCAATCATGCTGTGCGACCGCTGTTACTATTGCCTGATGACAGTTTGCTGCTGGCAGACAGCCAACTCAAAGTGTGGCGCTGGCAGCCCAAGTCAGAGCAATTAACGGCGTTAGCGCCTGACATCAGAGCTTATGGCGCCCGCCAGATGCAGGATGGTCGGGTGATCCTGTTGGGGAATGTTGGTTTTTATCTGCTTGATGCGACGCTCAAGCCATTAAACTGGCAGCCGCTGACATTATTGCAACAACAAACTTATCAAAGTATCAATGCCGCCTATCTGGAGCCGTCTAACCAGTATTTATATCTGGCGACTTTTTACGGCCTGGTCCAGGTCGATTTAACCACAGGTGCGCAACAACATTTCCCGCTGCCGCTCGAGAACCAATTGATTACTATTGTCAATATTGCCCCAGCCGCTGAAGGCAAGCTGTGGTTGTTAACCCGCTCTGACGGACTGCTGCAACTGACCCCCAGCCAAGGTCGTTGGCAAAAGTTTGCGACGTCACATTTACCCGGCAGCACTTATTTTGATTTTACCACCGATGCGCAGCAACGACTGTGGTTTGCCAGCGACCAGGGCGCATTCAGGCTGATACAAAGTGGGGATCAACTACAACTGGACTCGCCGGTCCTGGGCATCACGCCCTTTCACAGTGAAGTCCGCACTGTGCATTTATCTGCGGATGGTCAAATCTGGCTGCATAACAGTGAACAAATCATGGTCTATCAGGACGAACAGTGGCAAGCCCGCACTATCCAGGCCAGCCAGGGTTTGCTGACGCCCTTACCCGCCAAACAATTGCTTAACAACCAACACCTGTTGTATAGCGGCTCCATCAGCGGGCTGAACCAGATCCAGCTCGACCGGCTTGCTGATCGCAAGCCACCTATACTAGCACTGGCCTTTAGCCAACTCAGCACGCTGGAGCGCCAGCTTGAGCTCGCTGATTTTTCTGCGGCGCAGGTGCTGGAACTTGGTTATAACGAAAGGCAATTTCGATTACAACTGGCCGGATTTGCCAGTGTCGATTTCAGTACCTTACGTTTCCAGCTCAGGATCCCAGGCCAACAGCAAGCATGGGGCCCCATCACGGCACAACCACAATTTGATTTATATAACCTGCCAATAGGCGAGCATCAACTCCAAGTGCGTTGGATCTGGCCGGATAACCAGATCTCTGAGCAGCAATTGCAATTGCTGCTGCGGATCCATCCGCCCTGGTGGCGCACCGGACTGGCCTACAGTGGCTATAGCATATTGCTGTTGTTGTTGCTGGGCTTGCTGTATCAGGACTGGCGTTGTCGCCAACAGACCAAGGCCAGCTATTTGGCACAACTGCAGGAAAAGGAGCAGCAACTGCGGATGGCGCTGTGGGGCTCTGGCGACGAATTATGGGATTGGCATATACCGCAACAACTGATGTTGCGGCAAAATTGCCTGGCTCAACTGCAGAGTCCGGCTCAGAGCACGGCCTTTACTCTGGTACAACGGCTGGCACAGATCCATCCGGATGATCGGCCTCAGGTGCAAGCACTGCTCGAGCAACACCTGCGCGGCGACTCACTATTTTATCAGGCCAGTTACCGGCTGCAAATTGGCGCCGAGCAATGGCTGTGGGTGCTGGATCGCGGCAAAGTCACAGCCCGAGATCCACAGCAACAACCTTTGCGTTTTAGTGGTACTTTACAGGTGATTGAACAACTCAAAGCCGCGGAACAAGCCTTAACTCAGCTCAATGACCAACTGGAGCAACTGGTCCAGCACAGAACCAATGAACTGGCAGCCAGTAATCAGCAATTACGGAACACTATCCGTCAACTACAGGAGACGCGGGATGAATTACTTGAAGTTGAAAAAATGGCATCGCTTGGCACTATGGTGGCAGGCTTAGCGCATGAACTGAATACTCCGCTCGGCGTCGCGATTACGTCGGTCAGTAGTGTCGACGACTTAGTCAGGCAACAGCAACAGTTGCGCGCTCATCAGCAATTGTCAGCACAGTTTTTTGATCAAAGCCAACAACAAATCCAACAAGGCTGCCAGCTCGCCAGCCAAAATTTGCAGCGGATGGCACAACTGATCAGCGTCTTTAAAAAACTGGCAGTGAATTTATCCGGTGAAAGCAAAATCCGGCTGGCAATAGCGCCATTATGGCAAAGCTTGCTGACACAACAACAACCTTTGATCCAGAGCCGCCAGTTTAGCATCCAGACTGAGATTGAGCCGGATCTGCAAATCGACACTTACCACAGTGCTATCAGCGAAATCTTGCATGAGCTGTTGGTCAATAGTTTGCAACATGCCCAGTTAAATGGCCAACCCGGACAGATCCGGCTGCAGATTTGGCGACAAGAGCAAAGCTGTCATATCCGCTATCAGGACAATGGTCAACCGATCAGCCGGGCACTGCGCAGTCAAATGTTTGACCCCTTCACCACCAGTTCAAGACAACAAGGCCATATCGGCTTGGGCCTCAGTCTGATCTATAACCTGGTCTGTCAGTTGCTACACGGTTCTATCCGTTATCAGTCTGATCAACACAGTGGCTGGTTTGAGATCCAGTTTATCTGTCGCAGCGAAGACGAAACTACGCCCAGGGCAGCCGTCGCACAACCAGCCCGGTATTAATGTGGTTTTGCCGCTTCACTAAAACAGACTTGATTCCCACCGGCCTGCTTGGCCTGATACATGGCACGATCGGCTTCGAGCAATAATAATTTTTCATCACTGCCCTGCAGCGGAAATACAGCAATACCAATGCTCGGCATTACCCAATACTGCGCACCATCGATGTCAAACGGTTGATTCAATCCAAGTCGAACCTTTTCCGCCACTGCACTTGCGGTAGCAATCTCATCAATGTGCTCTAATAACACCACAAACTCATCACCGCCAAACCTTGCCACAGTATCGCTGGCCCGGATAGCACTTTGGATCCGCAAGGCAGCCTGTTGCAATAATTGATCGCCGACCGCGTGGCCAGCAGCATCATTGACCTGTTTAAACTTATCTAAATCCAGATAAAGCACCGCGAGCTGACTTTGTTCGCGCCTGGCACGAAATAACGCCGATTGCAGTCGATCGGCAAATAACAACCTGTTAGGCACACCGGTCAGCACATCGTATAAGGCGATGTGCTGCAATCTGTCTTGCAGTTGTTTCCGCTCGATGGCGGCAGCGATTTGGCTACTGATAAACTCCAGTAATTCCTGCTCATCCTGACTGTAACTTTGGCTGCCAAATAACACCACAGCACCGGATAAATGCTGCTGGAGTTTTAATGGCGCTACCAGCCAATGCTGACGCTGATCCGATGCTAAAGTCGGCTTCGTGATCGCCAAGGTTTTCTGCTGTTGCAACACCGTTTGGGCATGCGCAATAATTTGAGCCTGATGCTGCACCACAGCTTCAGGTTCAGCGGCAGCCTGATAAACAAACTGTAATAAACCACTTTGTTCATCGGTCAGCAGAATGACAAAATTGGCCACCGGCAGCAGCCCGGCGACAATGCGGTGAATTTGCTGGTAGAGCCCGGTTAAGCTGGGGGCATCATGCGCCGCTTCAGAGATTGCCAATAAAGCCGCTTGCCGGGCCTGACTGCGTTTTAAACTGGTGATGTCCCGCGCCACTGCAACACGAAGCTGCTCTGAATCCGACCAACGGGCAGACCACAAGATATGCACCACTTGACCATCTTTGTGCAAATATCTATTTTCAAAATCCACTTTGGGCTGACCCGCCATGATTTCAGCAGCCGCTGCCAAGGTTTTTTCCCGATCGGCCGGATGTAATAAATCCAATATCGGCCGGCCAATCATTTCCTGTGGGCTATAGCCAAAGATTCGTTCGGCACCGGCGCTGACAAACACAAAGGTGCCTTGCCGATCAACCACACAGATAGCATCAAGCAGTAAATCTATATATTGACTAAGCGCGACAAAACTACTGTTGTCCAAGACAAACTCCTGTGGGCGGCAAGTGGAACGAACATCAGGCTGGGCAGCGCGAAACAGACAAAAAATCAGGTCGAAGCTGCAATATGCTTACAGTAACCGCTTAGCTTTTAAAGCGCAATCGGACTGCCGAAGCGCTTTGATTTGCAGCACAACGCTAGCAATTTACTAACGATTTCTTGCAAAAAAAACCAGCCTTGTTGCTGGCTGGAGCATTGACTGAGCAAGACCCGCGGCGCTGTCGTGACAGATCTTGCTTTGACTGAAATGTTTCAGCCATCTATACAGCTAAAAATAACTATTCAAGCGCCGAAAAATCCGCTTTACTGCCATGGAAACTTTCACAGGAGCAGCTTATGTTTAAAATAAATCAGTACTTTGATGGTAAAGTAGCGTCTATCGCTTTTCAGGGTGAACAATTGCCAGCCACCGTTGGGGTGATGGCCGCCGGTCACTATGAATTTGGCACCAGTCAACATGAAGTGCTGACCATTATCAGCGGCGCATTAACGGTGTTGCTGCCAGGCAGCCAGGACTGGCAGACCTTTGGCAAAGGCCAGCAATTTTCCGTGCCTGCCAACAGCAAATTTCAGCTACAGGTCGCCACAGATACCGCTTATCTCTGCACCTATCAGTAGAGCATAGCGTCCCTTAAATTAGTGCAGGAGTCCACATGCGCGGCATGGGTACAGCAGCAAAACGACCTGACGCCAGCCGTTCGGTACAGGCGTTAAATCTTCAACAAACCATCCGTTACATGTGGCCTTATCTGTGGGCTTTTAAAGGCCGGATTGTGCTGGCATTGCTGGCCTTGATCGCAGCCAAAGTCACCACTTTGTTGCTGCCTTATGCGTTGAAATTAATTGTCGATAGCCTCGATAGCTCATTACAACCCACCCTGACTTTACCTTTGGTCTTGATCATCGGTTATGGTTTGCTCAGATTCGGCACGGTTTTTTTTGGTGAAGTGCGGGATGCCTTATTTAGCCGGGTCACCGAACATGCCATGCGGCAGATTGGCTTACGGGTATTTAAACATCTGCATCAATTAGAGCTGAGTTTTCATTTAGACCGTAACACCGGCGGCATTAGCCGCGATATCGAACGTGGCACCAATGGCCTTAGTTTTCTGATGCGGTTTCTGATGTTTAACATTGTGCCGACCTTGCTGGAAATTGTGTTAGTGGCCGCTATTTTCTGGGGGCTGTTTTCGTTCTGGTACGCCTTGATCACGGCAGTGGCCGTGAGTTTGTATATCTGGTTCACTGTGGTGATTACCGAATGGCGCAATAAATTTATCCGCGAGGCCAATCAGGCTGATTCCGCCACCAATACCCGTGCAGTAGACAGTCTGCTCAATTATGAAACCGTAAAATATTTTAACAACGAAGCCTATGAAGCACGGATTTACGATGAATTTCTGGCAAAATGGGAAACTGCAAAGTTAAAAAACCGCATGTCGTTGCTGACGCTGAACTCAGGCCAGGCGCTGATTATTGCGACAGCCATTACCCTGATGATGTGGTTGGCTGCCAATGGCGTGCTGCAAAAAGAGCTGACACTGGGCGATTTAGCCATGGTGAACGCTTATATGATCCAATTATTTATCCCGCTCAATTTTTTAGGTTTTGTCTATCGGGAAATTCGTCGCGCCTTAACGGATCTGGAAAATATGCTGGGCTTATTGACCCGTCAACCCGCCATCACCGACGCCCCTGAAGCCGGCGAGTTACAGCTGGGCGCCGCCAGTATTGAGTTTCGCAATGTCAGTTTTGCCTATCAGCCTGAACGGCCGATCCTACAGAACTTTAACCTTAAGATAGCGCCGGGACAAAAAGTGGCGGTGGTCGGCAGTTCAGGCGCAGGTAAAAGCACGCTGGCCCGGTTGCTCTATCGCTTTTATGACATCAACCAAGGTCAAATCTTGTTGTCAGGCCAGGATATCCGTCAGGTCAGCCTCGACAGCCTGCGCCGTGCTGTGGCGATAGTGCCGCAGGATACTGTGTTGTTTAACAGCAGCATTCGCGACAATATTGCCTATGGCAACCCCGACGCCAGTGCAGCAGACATAGAACAAGCCATTGATTTAGCGCATTTAAGACCTTTTATCCAAAGCCTACCGCAAGGCGATGGCACTTTGGTTGGTGAACGCGGTTTAAAAGTATCAGGTGGCGAAAAACAACGTATCGCTATTGCCCGGGTGCTGTTAAAACGCTCGCCAGTGCTGATTTTTGATGAAGCCACCTCTGCGCTGGATTCAACCAGCGAAAGCGCTATTTTAACTGCGTTGCGGGAGCTGGCGACTGGCCATACCTCGCTGGTGATCGCGCACCGCTTGTCGACCGTCACAGACGCCGATTTGATTGTGGTGTTAGAGCAAGGTCAAGTGATCGAACAAGGTACCCATGCGCAACTACTGAGTCAGCAAGGTCATTATGCCAAGCTGTGGGCGATGCAGCAGCGGAAAGAACATACGACAGAGGGTTGACTGATTGTATTTTATCAACGAACTGAGTAGGCTGAGCACAATTTTTCAACTTAAAAGGAAATCCTGATGATGACATGGTTTTTGCTGGCCGTAGGGCTGGTATTACTAGTAATAGGGGCTGATTTACTGGTGAAAGGGGCTGCCCGGCTGGCGGCCAGTTTTGGTATTCCCAGCCTGGTGATTGGTCTGACGGTCGTTGCGTTTGGCACCAGTGCACCTGAATTGGCGGTCAGTGTCAAAGCTGCGTATGCCGGTCAGGCTGAACTGGCGATTGCCAATGTGGTCGGCAGCAATATTTTTAACGTGTTGTTTATTCTTGGCGCTGCCGCACTGATTATGCCACTGATCATTTCCCGCCAGTTAATCCGCCAAGACGTACCAATTATGGTTGCAGTTTCAGTCGTAGCTGTGCTGATGGTACAGGACGGTCAGATTGATAAAATTGAAGCGGCGTTTTTAACCCTTGGTTTGCTCAGCTACACCTTTTTCCTGTTTAAACAGGGTAAGGCCCAGGGCGCGGATAACGCTGCAGATAGTGAAGTCGATGAATTAATCAGCCAGCCACATCCATTGTGGCAAAACCTTGCTTTTGTCATTGCTGGCTTGGCATGTCTGGTGCTTGGTTCACGCTGGCTGGTCCAAAGTGCGATTGAACTGGCCACAGCCTGGGGCGTAAATGAAGCCGTGATAGGTTTAACTATTGTCGCGGCCGGCACCTCCTTACCTGAAGTGGTCACTTCTATTGTGGCGACGATTAAAGGCGAACGTGATATTGCCGTCGGCAACGTCGTTGGCAGCAACATCTTTAATATCTTGTGTGTGCTGGGTATCTCTGGTTTGGTATCCCCTATCCCATTACTGGCAGGCGATCAATTGGCTCAGGTTGATATCCCGGTGATGCTGGCGGTCGCCATGTTATGTGTCCCCTTGTTCTTCGCTGGCTCTATTCTGAACCGGATTGAAGGGGCATTATTTTTAGTCTTATACGTCGCTTATACCTGGTACCTGATTGCGTTGGCGCTGAATAAAGCCTATTTAGCAGAGTTGCAGGACGGCATCATGTATGGTCTGGTGCCATTAGTTCTACTTTATGTGGTGATATCATTGTTAAAGGATTTCAGACACCGTCGCCAGACGAACTAAGCCATAATTTGTGAAGCCACAAACAACAACGCTTCTTCAGCAGCGTTGTTGTTTGCTCGACGCGAAATCAAGCCGCAGTGTTGGTTTTTTTCTCTGCGTCGGCAAATTGCACTGTTGTCCGACCTGCCTTTCGATATAATATCCGTCTTTATGGCTAAACAGTTCGGATATGTCGATGACCCAAGATGAAATGAAAAAAAATGCAGCCTGGGCTGCACTGGATTATATCCCCCGTCACACGATCGTCGGTGTTGGCACCGGCTCGACAGTCAATCATTTTATCGACGCGCTGGCCAGCATCAAAGCTGAAATCAAAGGCGCGGTGTCAAGTTCAGTGCAATCAACTGAAAAAATGCGCGCGCTGGGCATTACAGTACTGGATTTAAATGACATCGACAGCTTCAGCGTTTATGTGGATGGTGCCGATGAAATTAATCCGGCCCGCCATATGATCAAAGGCGGCGGCGCTGCCCTGACGCGGGAAAAAATTGTCGCCGCTGTGGCCGATCAATTTATCTGTATCGTCGACAGCAGCAAACAAGTACCAGTACTGGGTAAATTTCCACTGCCAGTCGAAGTGATTCCGATGGCGCGCAATTATGTGGCGCGGCAACTGACTCAACTGGGCGGTCGTCCGGTCTGGCGCCATGGTGTCGTGACTGACAATGGCAATGATATCCTCGATGTGTTTGATTTACAGATTGTCGATCCTATTGCGCTGGAACAACAAATCAATCAAATCACCGGCGTGGTGACCAATGGCATTTTTGCCCATCGCAACGCTGATCTGGTGCTGGTTGGCACCGCAACAGGCACCCAAGTATTATCCTGACACTGGTCCAGGACAGGGTTTCGGCGCTGCTTGCGTCAGCGCTGGATAAACATCGGCAGCGAAATTTATTTTAAGAATTATATCAACAGCTTGCGCCGTATTATTTTTGCAACATTGAAGAGATCGGAACATGGAAAAATACTCACTGCCAAAAGATAAAATTAAAATTCTGTTACTGGAAGGTTTGCACCAGAGCGCGGTGCAAACTTTTAAGAATCAGGGCTACAGCAATATTGAATATCTGAAAACTTCGTTATCCGAAGCTGAATTGCTGGAAAAAATCAAAGACGTACATTTTATCGGTATCCGCTCCCGCACTCAGTTAACCGCAAGGGTGCTGGATGAAGCCAGTAAATTAGTCGCCATCGGTTGTTTTTGCATTGGCACCAATCAGGTGGATTTAGACGCAGCGCTGGAACGGGCTATTCCGGTGTTTAATGCCCCCTTCTCCAATACCCGGTCGGTGGCAGAATTGGTGCTGGGGCAAATCATTATGTTGCTGCGCGGTATCCCACAACGCAATGCCGCTGCACATCGTGGTGAATGGCAAAAAACCGCCACTCAATCCTATGAAGCCCGTGGCAAAACCCTTGGCATTATCGGTTATGGTCATATCGGTACTCAGTTGTCGATCATGGCGGAAAACATTGGCATGCGGGTGCAGTTTTACGATATTGAAGACAAACTGGTGCTGGGTAATGCCACTCAGGTCAGTTTGGCCACTTTATTAAAAACCTCAGATGTGGTGTCGCTGCATGTGCCAGAAACAGCTCAAACGCAGAATATGATTGGTGAGGCTGAACTGGATCTGATGAAAACAGGGGCTGTGCTGATCAATGCATCGCGCGGCACTGTGGTCGATATCGAGGCACTGGCGCGGGCTTTAGCAGAACAAAAACTGGCCGGAGCTGCCATTGACGTGTTCCCGGTTGAACCCACCGGTAATGATGAAGAGTTTATCTCGCCACTGCGGGCTTTTGACAACGTGATCCTGACCCCGCATATTGGCGGTTCTACTCAGGAAGCGCAGGAGAATATCGGCTATGAAGTGGCTGGTAAACTGGTGAAGTATTCCGATAATGGCTCGACTTTATCGGCGGTCAATTTCCCGGAAGTCTCGCTGCCAGAGCACAAAGGCCGCTCACGCCTGCTGCACATCCATAAAAACCAGCCAGGCATGCTGACCAAGATCAACGAAACATTTGCCCGGCACGGCATCAATATCTCCGGCCAGTATTTGCAAACAAACAGCGAAATTGGCTATGTGGTGATTGATATCGACAGTCTGGACCAGGAACTGGCACTGAATGAACTCAAGGCCATTCCAGGTACGTTAAAAGCGCGGGTTCTGCACTAACGTCTGATATCACATGGCTTTAACCCTGCGCATTGCTCAGGGTTAAAGCAACCAAATGACCTTACTGGGAGTTGCGGCGCGCCCTGGCTTCAGGCTCAGCAAAATGACTATTCCAGCGTGGTGAAAACTCACAGGGAATACCATCCAGATCGCCGTCCATCGCATTATCCGGACAATGTTGCAGAAAAAAATCAGCTTCTTCGCGTGATGTCATTTCTGAGCAGTAGCGCCGGCCATCACAACGAAACTGTGCTGGGTGGCTGTCGTGCGGCAGCCCGCTGAGCACAGGCGCCAGATATGCCTCTTGTTCAGCACTGACGGCAAAACCGCTGCTGATCGCAGACTGCTTCGGCTGATAATATTGTTTGCCAGCAACAAAACCGGCAAAAAACACCACCAGCACTAATAATAAAATCCCTTCCATGCGCCCTCCTGGCTAAATTATCTGCTCCCCTGCTGAAAATCTACCATCGCAACCTCAACAGCCCGCGATTAAAGCACCGCAGCTCGCCACCACTGTGCCACTAACCACCAAACAACAATTGCCAGATGCTGGGACTGCGATGACGATGATATTCTTTACGCAGCGCATCGACTTGTTGTAATTGCTGTTTGGCTTGCGCCAACTGCTGTTGCTGCAAACTCTGGCTGACCAGCGTCAGTTGCTGTTGTACTTTGTCCAAACCTTGTTGAAACACCACTTGCTTGTCAGTACTGAACTGATACAACTGCACTGCAGCCACCTGTTGCTGCAATTGCTGGACTTGTTGCTGCATAGTCGCAACATCAGGCGCAGCCGCCGCTTGTTTTAAATGCAGCGCCATCGCTTTCATCGTGGCTTCAACATCTGTGGTTGCCACCACAGGGTTGCTTTGTGCGGTTGACTGTTGCTCGTTAGCATACCCAACAATATGATGAAAATTCAAGCAAAGCATCAACATAGAACCGGCAAAAAATTTTTGATTTAAATTCATAACAACCTCAGAAAATGCAGCCGCCAGTCTAGCATAATCTAGCAACTGTTGCGTCGGCGCAGACCATTGGCTAGACTACTGCGATTTTCGACTCCCCCTCACATTCAGACAGCGAGATTGCAGCCATGGGCGCACAATGGAAAGCCAAACATAAAGCCGACACCGCGGCAGCCAAAGGTAAAATTTTCACCAAATTAGCAAAAGAAGTGATGGTCGCAGCACGCAATGGTGCCGATCCGGCGATGAACTCTAAATTACGGATGGCGATTGAATCCGCCCGTAAAGCCTCCATGCCCAAAGAAACCTTAGAGCGCGCCATTAAAAAAGGCGCCGGTTTACTGGATGGTCCGGTCAACTATGAACATGTGGTCTACGAAGGTTTTGCCCCGCATCAGGTGCCGGTGATTGTTGAATGTTTAACTGACAATAAAAACCGTTCGGCGCAAAGTATCCGCGTGCTGTTCCGCAAAGGTCAGTTGGGCACTTCAGGCTCAGTGTCATGGGACTTTGATTATCTGGGTGCGATTGAAGCCACTGCCGACCACAAAGATGCCGATGTGGAAGTGGCTGCAATTGAAGCCGGTGCGCAGGATTTTGAGCAAGATGACGAAGGTGCAGTCACTTTTTACACTGAACCTACCGATCTGGATCTGGTGCAAAAGGCCTTGCCAGAATTTGGTTTTAGCGTCAGCTCAGCCAAATTGATTTACAAACCAAAAAATCCGGTCAGCCTGGATGATGCCGCCCGTGCCGAAGTGGAAGCTTTCTTAGAAGCCATTGACGGTGATGATGACGTGCAAAGTGTCTATGTCGGACTGGCTGGTTAATATCGGCCCTCTGGGCTCGCGGGCGACTGAGTTCAACTCGATCGCCCACCACGCGACCCGCTGTTAGCTATTGGATCTGCTGTATGACCTGGATGATTGCCGTTGCCTCCGCCAACCCGGCCAAGATTAACGCGGTACAACAATGTTTTAGTGAAGTGTTCCCGACCCAAAGCATCGACATCCGTGGTCTGGCCGTACCTTCTGGCGTGGCAGCCCAACCGATGACCAGTGCCGAAACCTTGCTGGGCGCGCAAAATCGGTTACAAGCACTGAAAACTCAGTTACAGGCTGACTTTTACGTCAGTATCGAAGCAGGTTTGGAGCAGGATCTGACCTTCGCCTGGATGTTGATTGAACACCAGGGTCAGCTCAGCAAAGCCCGCTCAGCTAGTCTGATGTTACCACCGGCGGCGCTGGCCAAGCTCAGGCAAGGCGCTGAACTGGGTGATGTGATGGACCAGTTATTTGGCACCCAGAATATCAAACAAGCCGG
Organism: uncultured Rheinheimera sp.; assembly: GCA_964525695.1. Classification (GTDB taxonomy): domain Bacteria; phylum Pseudomonadota; class Gammaproteobacteria; order Enterobacterales; family Alteromonadaceae; genus Pararheinheimera. The sequence continues at coordinate 55,804 of CAZGHW010000017.1, forward strand.
TGGCGCTATTGGTTTATTGACCGGTAACAGACTCAGTCGCAGCAGTGTCTATCATCAGGCGTTGATCCTGGCGCTGATCCCGGTGCTAAATCCAGCGCTGTTTGCCAAACAAGACTAACCACAACCTCAACCTGCGGCAGTTGTCACTGGCTGTCAGCTGCGACCAACAACTGCAATGCGTCCGGCACAAAAGGCCGGCCTTTGGCATTCAGCGCAGTGCCAATCACTAGTGCCTGCAACAACACAGCGCCATCACGACTGCGGATCACTTGCTGGCGAAAACCAAATTTCAGCCGCGAAATCGTTTCATAAGCCACAGTGACCACAAACTGGTCGCCACTGGTTAACGAGCCTTTGTAATCCATTTCACTGCGGATCACCACCAGATTGATCTGCTCCCGCGCAAGCTGCGCAAAATCAATGCCCAAGCTCAATAAAAACTCATGCCGGGCATGCTCCAGATAATTAAAATACACCGCATTATTGACGATGCCCTGCATATCACATTCGTAATCACGCACTTTAAAATCGACGCTAAACACATTGCACTCCATGGTATGAAAAAGCCGATTGTCGCCGAAAATCCTCGGTTAGCTGGTCGGTGCAGCTTGTAACAGCGTTTCCAGGCAATGTTCAGTAATACCGTAAAAGGCTTTCAGTGCGGCAATTTGTTGGAATATTGGCTGATTATCCCGCGCTTTGCGCCGTTTTTGCGCCAGGATCATTTTGTTTTTACTGGTATGTTCCAAGCCAATAAATTCAAATACCTGGGTATCGTAGCCATAGGCTTCCAGCAGCAAAGCCCGTAACCCATCGGTCAGCATCTCCGCTTCCTGCCCCAGATGGATGCCATGGTGCAACAAGGGCGCTAACACAGCTGGGCTTTGCAGTTGCGGCCGCAGCTGTTTATGGCAACAAGGCGAACACATAATAATTTCCGCGCCGGTGCGAATGCCCATCTCAATGGCATAATCCGTGGCGGTATCGCAGGCATGCAGCGCGATCATCACATTGATGCCACGCGCTTTAAAATGTTTCACATCACCCTGTTCAAATTGTAAACCGGTGAATTGCACCCGCGTCGCCAGCTCATTACATAAATCAACCAGGGGCTGGCGTAACTCTACGCCTGTCACCTTGGCATCCAGTTGTAACACAGTGCTCAGGTAGTCATAGACGGCAAAGGTCAAATAGGCTTTGCCGGAACCAAAATCAGCCACATGCACTTGCTGGCGACCCGCTAAGCCGGTTTGCTGGATAGCTGCTGCTAGAATCTCGATAAATTTATTGATTTGCTTCCATTTTTTTGACATCGTCGGCACCAGTTGTCCCTGGCTATCGGTGATCCCAAGCGCCTGCAAATAAGGCCGGCTTTGCTCCACATACCGATGTTTTACTTTGTTGTGCTGCAAAGCATCGAGCGCAGCGGCCGCACTTGCCACTGGCTCACCAGGGCCCGCCTGGATTGACGCCATACTGGCTTTTTTATGCCGGCTTAATAACACTTTGCCTTTTTTACTGTAACTGAGCTGCAGCTCTTGACTGCCGGTGGTCAAATGAGCACTAAAAAAACATTGCCCAAGCCACAGCCGTAACTGAGCTAAGGCAGCGTCGAATGCCAGGTTTTTGGTCTGATCAAAGGTGCGGTTCTGCCAAACAAACTGTAGCAAAAATTCTGTTTTCAACTGCACAGGACGGATCTGCAGCCGTTGCCATTCAGGGTCAAGGCCCTGATATTTACTCAGCACCAGTTTTTGCAACTGCCCATCTTGCCAGGCTTGTTGTAATTGCTGAAAAAAATCTTCCAGCGCCGCATCTGTTGTTACAGGGGTTGCAGTCATCGCACACCTTGATTAGCCATCAAAAATCGGTCGGCATTATAGCAGAAGGCAATCCTGTGCAGTGGCAAAAGCTGCTGAATTCTGCTTGGCAGCTTGGCCTTGAGCGATTAGGATCAAAGCATTACATCAGCACAGGTTGGTTTCATGCAACAAGCATCTTTTATCACAAGCACTCTGGGTCGCGTGGTCTGGCTTTCGGTCAGTCTGTTGACTCTCAGTGCCTGTAGCAGCATCAGCAAAGAAGAATGTCAGATTGGCGACTGGTACAGTCTGGGAGTGAATGACGGCAAAGCTGGTGAACTCAGCAGCAAATTCCGTGATTATCAAAAGGATTGTGGCAAACATGGTGTCGCGCCGGATTTTAAAGCTTACACCGAGGGGCACAGTCAAGGCTTAGTATTTTATTGCGATTTTCCGCATGGCGAAGCCCATGGTCGCAGTGGCGCCGATTACAACACCGCTTGTACCGGTAAACTTGAACCGGCTTTTCGCAGCGGTTATCAGCAAGGCCATCGTTGGTATCTGGCAAAAAAACGAGTTGATGATATCGCTTCGGCGCTCAGTAGCCTGCAGTATCGGATTGAACAGACCAAAGACGAAATCTACCGCAATAATCAGCAGATTGTCGTATCAGGGAATAGTCAGGACAGAGCAGCTCTGTTATACAGGACAGATAGATTAAGAGCTGATTTGGAACAATACAGTGCTGAGGTAGGACGTTTGCAAGTGCAACTGGCGCAAGCACAGCATGCATTCGCGCCGCTCAATCGCTAATCACTGAGTCAGGCCATGCTGTCTGGACTCATTGGTCTGACAGTATGGCCTGACACACGCAAGTCCCCGCCAGCTCTGACTTCCACTGATGTTTTTCACAAGGATCACCCTATGTTATGTCGTTTCAGTCAGCCTGCGCTAGTTCTCAGCCTGGTCGCTATCAGCATGTCACCTGCCATGGTCAGCGCCGCCGCACAAAACCCGTCAGCGACTTTTAGTCAAAACGAAGCCCAAAATGCCCGCCAACCTAGGGTGCATTATCAGTTTTCTTTTGCCAATGCCGTGCATAACGAAGCCTTAGTCACAGTGCGTTTTAGTCAACTGCCAGCTGGCCCCTTGCCCCTGCAATTTAGTAACGCTTCGCCTGGTCGTTATGCCCGGCATGATTTTGCCAAAAATATTTATCAGTTAACCGCCCGCAACAGCAAAGGTGAAACACTACCGCTGGTCAGGCTGGCGCCTTCACAATGGCAGGTCATGCAACACGACGGCAGTGTCGACATCAGTTACCGGCTTTATGGTGATCATGCCGATGGCACTTACAATCAGATTGACCATCGTCATGCGCATCTGAATATGCCAGCCACTGTATTGTGGTCACCCGCCTTACAACAAAGCCCGATCAGCCTGAGTTTTATTGATCATCCAGCTGACTGGCAGGTCGCAACACAATTGCCGCAAAGCGCTGATGGCCACTGGCTGGCCACTGATTTGGATGAACTGATGGATAGTCCCATCGAACTGTCGCGCCATACAGTGCAGCAGTGGACAGTGCCTTCGGCGGGCAAAAACTATCAGTTAGTGCTGGCAACCCATCATCAGGGCACAACGGAAGATGAAGCTGTGCTGCTGGCAAAAACCAAAGCTGTGGTGGCAGAACAAATGGCGATATTTGGTGAACTGCCGGATTTTGACCATGGTCGTTATGTCTTTATCAATGACTTTTTACCAGGCGTCAGTGGCGATGGCATGGAACATCGCAACTCCACCATAGTCACCAGCAGCAAGTCTTTGTACCAAGCCAATTTTGACCAGCTCGGCACCATTTCGCATGAGTTTTTTCATGCCTGGAACGTGGAACGCATTCGCCCGGCCAGTCTGGAGCCCTTTTTGTATCACGGCGGCAATATGTCGGAAAGTCTGTGGTTTGCCGAAGGCGTCACCAGTTATTATGGGGACCTGGCATTAAAACGTTCTGGCCATTATAGCGAACAAACTTATCTGGCGTTATTGGCACGCAAACTGAACCGTTTTCTGCAAAGTCCGGGCCGACAGTTTGCTTCAGCCCTGCAAATGAGCCAACAGGCGCCTTTTGTCGATGCCGCAGTCGCTGTTGATCAGCACAACTACGGCAACAGTTACATTTCCTATTATCTGTATGGCGATATGCTGGGCCTGGCACTGGATTTAACCCTGCGCCAGCCAGCGACAGAGCGTAACCTTGATCAACTGATGCGCTTGCTGTGGCAACGTTTTGGTAAAACTGAACAGCCTTATCAGACCCACGATTTGCAAACTGCCCTTGCCGACAGCAGTGGCGATAAAAAGCTGGCCGCAGACTTTTTCAGTCGTTATATCGAAGGCAATCAACTGCCCGACTTTAAAGCTTTATTCGCGCCGATGGGACTGGTGTTACAACTCAAATCGCCCACAGCCGCGGCTGCCGGTCCAGTGCAATTTCGCACTGAACAGGGCAAGTTAATTGTGGCCAGCAATAGCAAAATTGGCAGTCCCTTGTATCAAGCAGGCATTGACCGCGATGATGTACTGCTGCAATTAGGTCGCGATCTGCTCACGACCGAACAAGACTGGCAAGCCGCGCTGGCGAAGCTCAAACCAGGTCAGCAGGTTGAATTACGCTATCAGCAATATGGTGAAGAACGTAGCACCAAACTGATGCTGGGCAGTGATCCGGAACTTGAATTGGTCACGATGGAAAGTCTTGGTCAAAAACCGGCCAAAGCAGCGTTGCAACGCCGGGCGGCCTGGCTCGATTCAGCACTCAAAGGTTAATGCTCAACCTGGCATGACGGCGTTCTATCACTGCGCCGTCATGCTGCTTATCAGCGCCGGCTTCGCCAACAGCGGTCGGCTGATAAATTGTTAGCAAAGATGTACAGTTCTTTAATTTTCCAGCCACTTCCGTTAGTCTGTTGTTTTTACGCTGAGCTGGCATGGCAAATTGCCGCTCAATCCGCCTGACTTTACAAGGAGTAACAGATGCCTGAATCAAATCTACTGGTCAGTGTGTTTATGGTGATCGCCGTATTGGTGATTATCAGCAAAGCTGTGGTCATAGTCCCACAAAACATGGCCTATATCGTTGAACGACTGGGTAAATACCACGATACCATGACGGCGGGGATGCAATTTGTCATTCCTTTTATTGATCGGATCGCCTACCGCGTATCGTTAAAAGAAAGCGCTATTGATATCCCAAGTCAGGCCGCTATCACCAAAGACAACATCAGTCTGACCATTGATGGCGTGTTATATATCAAGGTGATGGAACCTTATAAAGCCTCTTATGGTATTGATCACTATGAATATGCCGTGATCCAGCTGGCCCAAACCTCAATGCGCTCTGAGCTGGGTAAACTGGATCTGGATAAAACCTTTGAAGAGCGTGATAACCTGAACGCTAAAATCATCGAAGCCATCAATCAGGCATCTGCCGCTTGGGGCGTCCAAGTGATGCGGTATGAAGTGAAAGATATCAGCCCACCGGCTTCAGTGCTCGACGCGATGGAAAAACAAATGCGCGCCGAGCGGGAAAAACGGGCCGCCATTTTGGATTCCGAAGGCAAGCGTCAGGCCGCCATTAACCTGGCCGAAGGTGAAAAACAAGCCACTGTGCTAGCGGCTGAAGCCGATAAAGCACAACAAGTGCTCAGAGCTGAAGGCGAAGCCCGCTCCATTGAATTGGTGGCTGCCGCCAGAGCCAAAGCATTAACACTGATTGGTGAAGCCGCGTCGACCTCAGATGGTCAGGCCGCCGTGCAATTGGATTTAGCCACTGAAGCCATCGCCGCGAAAAAGGCCATTGCCAAAGCATCGACTGTGGTACTGATGGATAACGATAAATCCAGCACCGCCAATAGTGTGGCAGAGGCCTTAGGGGTGATTGCCGCCATTCAGAAATCTGGGGCTTTGTCTTAAGCCTGGCTGATTGAGCATTGCACCGGAGGCCATGATGGAATTATCACTGACCAGTTGGACCGCCCTGCTAGGGCTGTGTTGTCTGATTTTATTACCTTTTGCCGTACCTGGCATTTTAGAAGCGCTGCTGGCACTGGCCTTGGCCAGTTTTATCAGTGCCGGTTTATTGGCTGTAGGCTGGTTGCCTGCAGCATTAGCCTGGCTGCTGCCAACGCTGGCGCTGTTGACTTTGCTGTTGGCAGCTTTGTTGTATAAACCGTTGCGGCGCTTACAACAACCTAAGCTGCGGCTGCAGGAAGATCCGGCGATCAGCGATTTTGTTGGCACAGAACTGGTGTTGCAGGCGGATTTGCAGCTGGGTCAACTTAGTCACACCGATTTTTCCGGGGTACGTTGGCAGCTACAATTAGCGCCAGACAGCCAGCACAGTTTTTTACCGGCTGGCAGCAGTGTGGTGATTGTCAGCGCCAATGTTGGCAAATTAACGGTCAGAGCAGTGGCAGCGCCTTAGCTGGCGCTGGCCACACCTGTTACCAGCGCGACCAAGCTTGTAACTGACGAGCTGACTGAAAGTGATGCTGCAAGCCGGTGACAGGATCAGTAAAAGCCAGTTGTTGCGCTAATAATTGCAATGGCTGGCTATAATCAGGCGCAGTTTTAGGCTGTAACTGCGGATAATATTTGTCATACAACAAAGGCAGCCCGAGCCCTTGCATATGCACGCGCAACTGATGGGTTTTACCGGTATGGGGGGTTAGCTGAAATAAGCCCAAGCCATCCTGTTGTGCCAATAATTGTATCTCAGAACGGGCATTGACCTCCCCCGCCACCGCTTGCATCAAAAACGCCGGTTGCGATTTTTCTAACCGATTTGCCACTTGCCAGTGCTGTCCTGTTGGCCAGACTGGTACAGCGGGCAATGCCGCCACCGCCAGATAACGTTTCTGGATCTGACCCCTGGCAAACAGCTGATAATAAGCCGCTCTGCTACTGGCCTTGGTACTGAATAGCACTAAACCGGCGGTTTCCCGATCCAATCTGTGTACCGCAACCAGCTCTGGCAACTGATATTGTTGTCGCAGCCGCTCCAGCAAGCATTCGTTGACAAAGTCACCACCCGGCGTCACCGGTAAAAAATGTGGTTTGCAGGCCAGCAGTATATGCTCGTCCTGGTAAATCACCGTCTCGTGAAAAGGGATCTTGGGTTCAGCTGTGACTTCGCGGTAATAACAGAGCCGTCTGCTGGGTAAAAATGGACTGTCAAAAGCCACCACGGGCCCTGCAAACCAATGTACTTTGCCAGATGCAAACCTGGCCTGCCAAATCTCCCGGCTGATCCGCGGAAACTGACTACAGACAAATTCGCCCAGATTCGGCCAACCTTGATTGTGCGGTGGCAAGGTAATTTCAGAAGCGCGCTCTGCAATACTCATAGCAGATCCTCATGGCAAAAAAACCGCATCATAGCATAAGGCCCAAGGATTCAGCCGAGCCAGACCGCCACCGCACCGCTAAGCACAATCACAGGTGTTGCCAGCAATAAACGCCGGCGCAGCGCTTGACTGCCAGTCAACAGCACCATGCCACATTTGACCAGGGTATTACTCAGTGCTGCGATACCAATAGCGCCAGCAGCCAGCGTCAAATCATTGTGTCTGGCAAACTCAGTCATCGATAAGGTAATGGCATCGACATCGGTTGCGCCAGCCACGGCCGCCAACAGATATAAACCGTGACTGGAGGCATATTGTTCTGTCAGTTTGACTGCCAGCAAAATTGCAGCAAACAACAAACCAAATTTACTGGCCGCCCACAAACTAAAAGGATTACTCAGCGGCACCTGCCGTTGTTGTAATTGCCGTCTGGTGCTGCCGTGCCAATAAAAATAACCGGCAAACAGCGCTGTTGTCAGCCCCATCACGCCCAGCGGTAACCACAGTGCCTGCAACAGTGGCAGATAGACCAGCGCCACCATCACCAAGACCCGGATCACCATCACCAGCCATGCCAGCAGAATACCGGCAGCAAACATATCCCCCGCCAGCGGATCCGGATCGTTGTTACTTTGTTTGGCGAAACTTAAGCTGACCGCAGTTGAAGACACCAGGCCACCGGTCAGTCCGGCCACTGCAGTACCACGGGCCTGTCCGAGTAAACGTACCGCCAGATAACCGAGTAAAGACAGCGCCGAAATCAAAATCACCAGCAACCAGAGCTTAAATGGATTCAAGGCCTGCCAAGGGTCAATGGGACGGTCCGGCAACAGCGGTAACACGATAAAAGTGGCCAGCAGCAGTTTCAGCCCGGCGTATAAATCACTGCTATCAATGTTACTGACCAGACCATGCAAGGGTTGTTTAAAGGTCAGCACCGCCGAGGTCAGGATGGCCAGCGCCACTGCCAATTCGGCAAAACCAAACATCACTGCTCCCCCGAGCAAACAGACAGTGACGGCGCTGAACTCACTCGTCAGGCCCAATCTGCTGCTGGGCGGCAGCTCCGCACTGGTCAGGGTTGGTTGTGGCTGACGTTGTTTTAACACATAGGATGTCAGCACTATCGCCGACACAGCCAGCACAGTGCCAGTGAACACGGCCGGACTTTGTAAAAACATGCTGAGCCATGCACTGATAGCGCCAAGTTGCGCCAACAGAATGAAAGTGCGCAAACCTGCAAAACCGTACTGTTGTTGCAGACTTTTATGCTTTTCCCGTTCAATACCGACTAAAGCTCCAATGGCCAGTGCCAGCAAAAATTTTTGCACCAGAGCAACATCAAATTCAAACACAAAGGCTTTCCTTGTCGCGATCACGTTCAGGGCATTGTGCCGCTGGCGCCACCACAATGCAATGTTGCATGCCTCTGGTTAGCCGTTTTGTTGCGGCATTGCCGCGGGGGCAGGCGCGGCCTCAGTGGCCACTGCCACCTGATTGCGGCCCTGCGCTTTCGCTTGATACAACGCCTGATCAGCCAGCGCCAATAAAACTTCCGGCTGTTGCCCGATGGCTGGCACTAAAGCCGCAATGCCAATACTGACCGTCACCCTGCCTAACGGTGAACTCTGATGCGGGATATTGAGTGAGGCAAAGGCCATCCGCATCAGTTCAGCTTGCTGACGCAGGTATTTGACATCAGCTTGGGGCACCACCAGCGCAAACTCTTCCCCGCCGAACCGAGCAGCTAAATCCGTGGTCCGTCTGGCGCCTAATCGCAGCAACTGTCCTATCTGGCGTAAACATTCGTCGCCTTGCAAATGACCATAACTGTCGTTGTAGTTCTTAAACCAGTCGACATCAATCATCATCAGTCCCAGCGGCTGCTGTAACCGGCTGGCTCGTTGCCATTCCGCCAATAGATAATGGTCAAAACGCCGCCGGTTGGCCAGTTGGGTCAGCGCATCTGTCACACTGAGTTGTTCCAGTTGCTGATTGGCCTCTTCCAGTTCGCGGGTGCGCTGTTGCACCCGCTGCTCCAGCCTTCGATTACTGCTTAATAGCTCAGAAGTCCAGAGTTTACGCAATTTTCGTTGTTCACTTTGCAGTGCTTGCACTATCAACACCACGGCCGCCAGCAACCCACAAAACAGCTGCATGGATAAATCTGTATCTTGCTGGTTAGCGGTAATAAAAGGACCATAACCGGCAGTGGTGCCCGCCCAAATCAGCAGAAATGTCAGGGCTTGGAAAATAAACACAAATGAGGCTGTGCTACTGAGGGCAACAAATAACAAAGGCACCAATAATAAGGCCGGTTGCAGATAAATGGCCGGTAACCACTGCTGACCTGGGCCAAATAAAAATAATGCCAACAATAACAGGCTACCAATAGCGACAAATTTCAGCCGGACTTTTTTTAACAAGCGGCGCCAGTGTGGCTCTAACACGCAGCCGATCAACAAGGGAGCCACAATCAGCATGCCAACGGTATTACTGACACTCCAGTTCAGCACACCACGCAGATAGCCCTGCGGCCAGGTTAAGCCCGCCAACCAATACACGCCAACGCCACAACCAGCCGCGACGCCGCCGCAGAGCACAGTGGCAGGAATAAAACGCCGGATCATCCAGCGTTGATCAGCAAAGGACTGCTCCAGTTGCTGCAACTGACCACAACCCCACAAAGCCAACCAACCGGACAAAGTATTGCCAGTGGCGGTCGCCAAACTGATGAATAGCATCAAACTTGCACTGAGTTTGCTTTCAGCCTGCAGAAAAAAGCCAAATACCACCAGCATAGAAGCGGCAAAAACGGCCAGCCAAATTTGACGGCCATAGAGTAAAAAAGCTGCCGCAGCGACACCGGCAGAAGGCCACACGTTAATAGTTTCAAACACCACCATCGTCAGAAAGGCCAATAGTAAATACAAAGCAAAAATCGCTGTTTGGCGGGATAACTGCTGCCGCCAGACTGGCGACGGCTGCGGTGATGCCGCAGCAGTTGCTGCGGCTTTTTTATTTCTTTGGCGGGAAAACTGCGATTCAGTCAACACTACTATCCTGGTCCGTGAGTAGAGCCAGCCTTAAGCATTGCTGCTTTCAGCTCTGTGTCAATGTCAATCTGCAAATCCATTTGCAGCGCATCGTTGCAGCCGTTTTAGCGCGGCTTTTGCAGATTTTTATTTGTGCTTGAGATCGGTCCGATACAAGCGGAACCAAGCCAGCATATGTTCAACTTTGCTGATCATCCGGCTCGGTTTGTTGGCAATCCCATGCGGTGCCCCCGGGATCCGCACCATCGCAGTATCAATTTTACGCAGCTTCAGCGCCTGATAAAACTGTTCAGATTCACTGATTGGCGTCCGTCTATCGGCTTCACCGGTAATTAAAATGGTCGGTGTTTTGACGTTGCCAACCAAAGATAGTGGCGAACGTTGCCAATAATGTTCCATATGCTCCCAAGGCACGCCTGGGAATTGGAAATAGGTCTGATATAAATAGCTGTCACCGGTCAGGACTTTGCTTAACCAGTTAATCACCGGTTTCACCACGGCAGCTGCATTAAATCTATCAGTCAGACCAATGGCGTACGCGGTGGCAATACCACCGGCGGAGCCACCGGCGATAAACAGATTGTCGCTATCAATAAAGCCAAGTTGCAGCATGGCATCCACACCGCTGTTGTGATCGGCAAAGTCTTCTTTTGAACTGTATTTACCATGCAACAACAAGGCAAATCTTTCACCATAACTAGTGCTGCCACGATGGTTGGCATAAAACACCACATAACCTTCGGCAGCATAGCGCTGCATTTCGGCACTAAAATGCGGCCCATAAGCCAGGTGCGGCCCACCATGAATTTCCAGCAACAGCGGATACTTTTTCGCCGGGTCAAAGTCGGGCGGAGTCAGATACCAGCCTTGGATTGGCTCTTGATCAAAAGATGATTTGTAATTAATTTCATGCACTTGTGCTAATTTTTTATGGCCAAGCAGATCGGCATTTAGAGCGGTCAGCACCCGACTTTGGCCCTGTTGCCAAATAGCGATATCCGCAGGCCGGCTAGCATCCCCCTCGGTGAAGGCAATCACACCATTTTGCTGGTGAAATTCCCCACTTAAATAAGGTTGAGGTAAACCTGTGCCCGACAGTCGATCGGTCAGTACTTTAAACTGACCAGCCAAAGATAAAGTCGCCAACTTGCGCAAACCACGCTCATCGTATTGCACCAGCAATTGCCGGTTATCCAGCCAGTCCAGCGCGGCAATGTCCAGATCGGCGTCGGCAGCAATATCAGCAATCTGACCCGTTTTCAGTGTCAGCACTTTGACTTTGCCATTGGCAAAAGGCACTTTCTGGTTATGACCCCAGATAAAAGCCAATTTTTGGCCATCCGGCGAAAAGCTGGCTTTCTCTTCCAATCCAGCTAACTTTGTGAGCTGTTGCAGCGACAAGTCGGATAGTTTTAATTGATATAAATCTTTATCTCTGGGCTGGTATTCAAAATCGGCAGCTAAATTGGCGGAAAAAATCAGCGATTGGCCATCCGGGCTAAATAATAAATCTGCGCCGTGATTGCGCTCCGCAAACGTCAGTTGCCGCTCTTTGCCGCCAGTGGCAGGTAAAATAAACAACTGCCGGTAAGAGGAAGATAAAAAGCCCTGACCATCCGCCTGATAATCTGCCCGGTCAATCACCACCGCAGCTTCAGACCAGTTTGCCTTCGCCGGCTTTTTTGGCATTTTCACCAAGCTGCTGACTTTGGCGGGCCCAGCGGCAACATTCATACTAAAAGCCAATTGGCGGCCATCCGGCGACCAGGTCAGATTGGCCGGACTACCAGCCAACTGACTCAGCTGAGCAGTGCGGTTTTGCTGTAACCAATGCAGGTGAATTTGGCGGGAGCCACTGCGATCGGACACAAAAGCCAACTGTGAACCATCCGCCGACCACCGTGGCTGACTGTATTGAAACTGATCGTCAAACAAAGGCCACTGCTGACCGGTTTTCACATCAATCAACCACAAACTGCCACGTGTTTCGTCCGTCATAATGTCATTACTTTGTCTGACATACACCACAGTCCGGCCATCAGGCGAGACCTGGGGATCTGCAGCATACTCCAGGGCAAAAATATCTTCCGCTTGAAAGTAACGTGCTGCCACTTGTTTAGGCTCGGCACTGGCCATGGCCAGCAGTGGCGATAACGCAGTATTGAGTAACAACAATGGTAGCCAGAGTCGGCGTGCTAATAACATAAGGGATCCCCTTGCAAAATAACTAACTTACCTGTTGTAGCCACAGACAACAAATACTGTTCGACCAGTGGCTGGAAAAAAACTGCCAGTCACTGTTGTCAGCGCATGCTCCAACAGCAATAGCCACTGTTGCGCTAGACGCCCAGCTGTTCCAGTTGTTGGACTAATTCAGCCGCCAACGGCCGCGAGCGCAAATCGGCCGACAAACAACGCCCGGCCAGCTGTGCTAAGGCAGAGCCTAAGCGCGTCTCAGCACTGTCAGCTCGCTGGTCGGTTACAACAAAGGGCAATAAATCTTCGATGAAATAACCAAAAGCGCGCACTTCCTGCGCCTTGGCCAGTTGTTGTTGCCAAAGGGGCAACGCATCCAGCGCCGTGGCAGCGCCAAAGTCGCCCAGATACAGCTGGCCAGAAACATTGTGCAGCACATTATGCGCATAGAGATCACCATGGATAATATTTCGCTGATGCAACTGTAATAACACCGCCGCTAATTGCCGGGCTAGACCCAGCAACTGCAAAGCGCTTAGGTGCAAACCGGGCGCGAAAGTATCACGGGTGATGGTTTCAAACGAGGGCGGTAAACCAAGTGCAGTGAACTGTTTTGGGATCAATTGCATCGCCAGTGCAGGTAAATCATGACTCTGAAGCCGCGCCAGCACCGGGATTAGATTCGGATGGGCGCCAGCATTGAGATAATTTTGTAACTCATCTTTTGGGCAGCCATCACTGGTGATCCAGCCTTTAAAGCGTTTGAGTGCCACCTCAGTGCCGACTGGTAAGGTGCTCAGGCTGCCATCAGGCGCAGCCTGCAGCAGGGGTTGTTGTAACTGTGCCCGGTAAATCACGCCGGAAGCGCCCTGCCCTAAGATCTCCAGGCAGCTGACCGCCTCTGCTGCTAACCACGGCAATTGCTGAGCCGTTTTATCCGCCACCGGGCAGGCCGGATTGGCGCCCAGAGCCAACCAGGCCAGCTTGGGTAATTGAAATAACCAATCCGGGAAACTGGCAAATTGATTCAGTGACAACCTTAATAAACCCAGTTGCTGACAGTGTTGCATCGAATCCGGCAAAGTCGTCAGTCGATTGCCCGCCAATGCCAATTTTTGCAGCGCCTGGTAACGACCAACATCTGCGGGTAAGTCTGGCAATTGATTATCGGTCAGGATCAGCCATTGTAATTGCTCAGGCAATACAGCAGCAGCAAACTCAGTCAGGCGATTGCCTTTAAAACTCAGCATCAACAGCGCCGGACACTGCGCCAACACCGCAGGAATATGGCAAAAATGATTATTGGTCAGAAACAGCCGTTTTAACCGGACAAATCTAGCCAGATCTGTCGGCAAAGTAGACAGCTGATTGTCAGATAAATCCAGAATTTCCAGTTGTTCAGCACAACAATACAGCAGGGCAGGAAATTCAGTCAGGCCAGCCGCCAGTTTAATCCGCAGCGCTGGCGCTTGCTGGTTGGCGACAGATCCGATCGCGTGGCGGATTTCGGCGCTATTAAGCCAGGCGGCGAGCTCTTCGAGGCTGTGTGCAGTAATAGATAACATCGGCAACTCGCAAAAGGCGTTATTCTACGCCAGCCGCAGCGCTGAAAAAAGAGGCTACGGCTTTTTCCCGTGCACAGTCCAGTTGCACTGAAACCACAACACAATCTATGGCCAATCCGCTACTGGCTGGCGTTTTCAGCACAGCAGTGGCGGGCCGCCGCAATAGCCCCTGCGAGGGCGGCTTTGGCTTGTGGACTGTTTTTCCAGCAACTGCTCTGCAGCAGATCTGCCACCGTCTGTGCCAAAGTACTAACCTCACAATGCTGCAACTGCGCCAACGAGCTGATGCCTATCTGCTCCAACCGACGGATCACGGTCGGGCCAACGCCTTTCACCTGTAATAACACTGCCGCTTCGGCTTCGGTAAACACCATAGTTCAAGAGTCCATGTTAACTAAATTTAATCCATCCAGGCTAAAGCTTATCTATTGCTTTGTTCTGCCCTGATAAAGGCAAGTAACAGCACAATTAATGGTAATCCGATCAGTAAACTGGCTTTGAGCCAAATTGGAATGAGCGGGATCAGCAAACTCAAAGCTGCAATCGCCAGCGCGATGGCAAAATGCTCCAAGCCACGACACAGCTGTGTCGCATATAACTCTGGCTGCCGCAGTTTGGCCTGTTGCCAACTGGCAAACAACGAATAATCTTTGCTACGCCTGATATGCTGGGCTAACGCCCAAATGGGCCAACTGCCAAGCGCAATAATCAGTAACGCGACAAGGCTCAGAACCAGCATACTCATTCTCAATCTGTCATCAGGGTGTCTATGCCCAGCATAAAACAAACCGTCAGAGACACCAACCACCCAAAGTGCTCAGATCTGCCAAAGTCTGAGCGTCAACCAACCAATGCCTGGCTCAAACTAACTGCTTGGCATAGCTTTGCCGTTCAATTTCAACCACTTCCACCGTCAGTGAGACGTCCGACAACGCAAGTTCCACCAATGCAGCCAGCAGCAAGGCAGCGAGCTGCTGACGTTGCTCCGCACTGCGACCAGTTAAAATACGCGCCGTGACATGAATAAAATCAGTCACTTCAGTGCCAACCTGATAACACTGATAAGGCAATAAGCGGATTTTGATGTCCGGGCCGGTAAATAATCCACTGGCTGAAGCCCCCTGCCAGATAGCTTGTTGCAAGAGCGGCAACGCAACTTTCTGCGCTAACGGACTGGCATATTCAACAATAAAATGTGGCATTGTGATCCTAAAAATATGTCACTGCAGGCGTGAACATAAAAAATGTTATTGAGCTATTTTTAGCTTGCTGCTCGTTCGCACAGGCCAACACCAACGACTCAGCAAGGCGCAAACTTTTTGAAAAAACCAGACACAAATCATCAGTAACAGCAATACAGACCAGACAAAAAGTTCTGGTCTGAATGGATTGGCGCTGCTGATTTCAACACCGGCACTGAGCAGTAACAACACCGCCAGTAGTAAGGCGCCGCCCCATTCCAAGGCAAACCGCAGCAATTTTTGTTTCAACGATAATGTCGGATTGGTTGTTTCAGTCATTCTTTATCCCTTGCTCAAACCATTCAAGCCGATGTTATCGCTGCCAGCATGAGCCGCTGCTGAACCAACATCAGCCACTGTCAGGACCGAGCGGCCAGCTGCGGCGTCTGACTACGGGCCCAGCCGGTTATCGCAATCCGCGGCGCTTGAGCAAAAGGAGCCACCATAGTGACCGCATGCAGCGCAGGCACCTGAAATAAATTCAGCGTATTAGATTGCGGCGAAAAACCGGCTTTCACTACGCCATCTGGCTGATGGAATAATAATAATCCGCCCCAATCTGGTTGCCAGTTGGGGCTTAAATGAAACACCAGCGCGAGCACCCGGCCTTTACCGGCCACCGCATCGTCATGACTGGTTAAGAAATGCCCTGGCCGGTAGCGCGTGACCTGGGCATCACAATAGACAATAGTCGGCTCACCACTGATATCGCGCAGGAATTGTAAAAAGGCGGCGGAATTTAGCCAGTGATAATACTGTTGTAATAACGGCGGACAGTCCAGACCCGCCTCCATCCGATCCGATAACCGATAAGAATCAAAACAATACTGAAAACCACTGGCAGCGCCCTGATGGATCAGTTGTGTCATTTGTTGCTGCTGCTGCGGACTCAAGCGCGCCAACTCAGCTAAATCCAGATCCATCGATTTGTCGCCACTATTTAACGACAACTGATAAGGCAGACTTAGCGCCTCTTGGTATAACGCCTGACAATCAGTCAGAGCCAACACATCTCTTAGCTGTAACACTCCATTTGCCTGCAGCCGTTCGGCCGACAGGGCTGCTTGTGTCTGTAATGCAGCATTCAGTTCAAGATCCATTACCACTCCAGACTTCATCGTTCAACTTGCCAGCAGTTCCAGCGGCGACAGATGTTCATCGCTGCTTGTACTGTATTTTACAAAATATGGCAAGCCATTGACTTTATAGGTTTTCATTTGATAACACCCACAAAATTGTGCTTTAGACCGGCTTATGCAGAGTGCCTTCGCCATAGGTAATAAACAACATCCGACACAACTGCTCAGTGCTGACGCGATGCCAGCAATTGGCGGGGATGAGCGCTGCAGCAGGCGCTTGCAGCGGCAGACATTGTAAGCCTGTTGGCAACTCCAACCACAGTTCTGCGGCGCCTGTAAGCAGATACACCAGTTCATCGCCAGCAGGATGCAGCTCCCACTGCGCCCAATCGGTGTTAAAGCTGAATTCAGTCACCAGCCAGTTGCGCCCCAGCGCATCAAGCACTGGCGGCGATTGTTGCCAGAAGGCTTCGCCCCCTGGTAATAGCTGCGACTGTCCTGCGGGTAATAAACTCAGATAATGTTGTTGCGGATCGAATCGCATCGCTTGGCTCCTATGCTGTCATCCACGCTGATACTGGCAGTGCTGTCGGCATGTTTTGGCTGCAGCAGGGCTGTCAGAATATGATCCTGCCACTGACCATTAATTTGTAAATACTGCCGGGCCCGCCCTTCTACTTCAAAGCCCAAACGCTGCAGTAACCGGGCTGAGCGCTGATTCGAGGGTAAATAATTGGCCATAATCCGATTCAGTTGCAACTCGCTAAAGGCGTGTTGGATCAGTTGCTGACACAAGGTTGTCATCAGCCCCTGCCCTTCGAAAGCTTTGGCAACGCCAAACCCCAGATAACCGGCGCAAAAAGGCCCGTAAATAATGTTACTTAATGTCGCTTGCGCCACAATCTGCTGCTCAGTCCGCGCGATCAGCGCATAACAAAGTCGTTGTTGCTGTAACTGTTGCTGCGCGGTCAACCGCTGTTGAACTGCCGACACAGTGTAATAACCAGCTGGCCGCAACGGCTCAAAAGGTTGAAAATGTGCATGATTTTGCTGATAAAAGTCGGCCAGCATCGGGGCATCGGCTGGCGTCGGACTGACAATTTCAACTGCTGCTGGCGGGCTTGTTGTTGTGGCCACTTCAGTTCCTTAAATTGCTGCGAAGTAATGTCCGGATTTTGCATCGCACATTGTGCATCGGCGCTGCGGTATTGAGCTGAATCATCCGGCCCAGAACATAATTGCGATACCACAGTTCCCCATACAACTGCGCCTCACTGAACTGCTCAATCTGCTGCTGCAAGGCCGCTATTTGAGCTTGGTAACTGGCGAGTAACTCGGTGACACTGCCAGTTTGCTGCAAAGCATAAAAATGTTCGGCCAGCGCCGCCAATTGATGCCACTGATAACCGGGGGCTGGCAATTGCGGCGGCAATCCTTGTTGCCACTCCCGGATCCAACGTTGCAACTCAGTGGCCCAGCCAATCAAATAAGCCAGGCTGTCACAAACACTAATTTGCAAGCCTTTGCGATTGCCTGCCAACAGGGGCAGGCGACAAATGTCAACCGGTAGCCGCTGAACATCGGCCTGTAACGCGCTGAAGTTTTGGCTGATCGCTTGTTGTAATGCAGCTTTATTGGCAGCAATCCTGCTCATGCTCGGTCCTAGCGTCTATCACACTTCCCTGACCCAATTTAGCGCTTTGGCAGCGACTTTACCACAAGTTCGCCTTGGCAGAACAACCCAAAGGCCGATGACTCTGCGTGGCCCAATGTTGCAGTTGCTGCAACACCAGTGCCTGACTGCTGGCCGGAAAACTATGACCCTGCGCCGGTAGCAACAGAGTTCGCAGCGGCGACTGATCTGCTGCGCCCACACAAGCCTGATACAGCTGCTGTAAGCGCCGGAAACCTTGTTGCACGCCGGCGACAGGCATCAGTGGATCCTGCTCGCCTTGTAAAATCAGCAGCGGTTTGGGCGCCGCCAGCGCCAACACATCCGGTAAATCCAGCAGTGCATTCAGTCCCGGATGCAGCAGATAAAACGCCGTCTGGCCTTTGCTTAGATTACTGTCAGCCGCGGTTAAATTGGCAAACTGGTTAAACCAACCGATCCCGACGGCCGAACTGACCACCTCAGATAATGCAGCCAATTGCCAGGCGCGATAGGCTCCTAGCGAAAATCCAACGGCACTGAGTTGACCGGCGGCAACTTCTGACCGGCGCGCCAGCCAAGCGGCCAGCAGTTGATCTTCCAAGGCGACAAAGCCGGACAAGGATAAACCCCGCGCTTGAAAATTGGCAGCCAGTTGTTGTTGCTGCGAATAAGGCAATGGACCCCGTTCACCAAAACCGAGCATATCCCCCGCCAGCACGACAAAACCGGCGGCCGCTAATTGCTCACCAAAAAACTGGCCAGAAAAATATTTACCGGCCCATTGCTCAGCCAACTGCAGTTTCTCGCGCTGCAATGGCCTGATCCATTTGTCTTTGCCAAGCCTGAACTCGGCACCATGATCATGTAACAGCAGCACCGCTGGCGCTGGCTGTTGTGCGGACGCTGTTTTTGGCACTAACAACCAGACTTGTTGCCAAACCGGCGTCAGTAACTGTATTTGCCAGTGCTCGCGCCAGTAACTGCCTTGATCCAGTCGTTGTAGTAATGTGCTCTGACGAACTGACGACAAGGCTTGCTGTGGCCATAAATAAGACTGCCGCAGTTGCTGCCGGCCTTGTTGCTGCCAAGTGCCAAAGTCTTGTCCTGGCTGCCAACCGGCACTCGCCTGCACCGGCAAGGCCTGCAATTCAGCAGGCCAAAACAGCGTTTCAGCAGCCAACAGCGGCCAACAACAACATAGCAACATCCAGCAGTAGCCTTTCATCAGTGAACCAACCCGTTTAGCCAGGGCGCAGCAGTGCGCTATACAGATCGATAACAGCTCTGGCGGGCTGAGGCAATCAAAGCAGGCGCAAAAAGCGGTTCATCTGCCAACAATTCCATCTTTGAAGCAACAGGCGGTGACCAAAGCTTCGTTTAACAATGATGTTGCTGACAAAGCCAGGCGACAACCAAACTTGGTGTGCCATTTGGGGGGGCGGCTTGGCTCGGCTGTGTCATAGCGGGCACTCGTGCCAGGCTGATCTGACTATCCAAAGCAAGGTCTGTCAATTGCAGTACCTCACCCTGCGCCAGTTGCCAGTGATAATGCTGCTGGTTCGCAGTACTGAGTTTTATCTGAACGGCCGCTTCATCGGCATAACATAACAAAGTGCAAAACTGCGGCCGCGCAAATTGCAGACGCTGCCAATCAGGCGACAAAGGCTCGGCCCATAAATTGCCTTGCCAGTCTTTGGCCAACATCAGATTAATATCGGTTACCGTACCGGCCAATAAAGTTGCGCTGCTATTGGCCGCACCGGCAAAACGTATGCTTTGATATGGCTGAGATAACACCGCAGTTTGCTGGTCAATCTGCAGCACCATGCCAGCGCCCTGACGTAAAGCTAACAAACGCTGATGCGCCACAAAGCGACTGAATTGGCCATTCTGTGATACCGTGGCCGAACTAAAGCGCCAGTGAAAATCCTGCGCTGTCACTGTTGCACCCGCTGGACTGATCGCCAATTGCCGGGTGCTGCCCCCTGCCCATTGGCTAAGCACCATCTGTGCAGGGCGAATGTGCTGTGCTTGCATCATGAACAGCTGGCGAGCAGTGGGATGGGGGCAGCCACTTTATTGACCGCGCCATTGGGCATGACACAGTGCATCATGTTTTTCCCGACTCAGTAAAATCCGGGCCAAGACTAAATCGGCAGCCCCATCTTCGCCACTTAAGCCAATCAGGGCTTCAAAATGCAATTCAGGTTCCAACTCAGCCTGGATCAAGTCAATCCAGTCAGCGGCAGGTGGAACTAAATCAACGTAAGCGCGTTGTTCATAATGTTGCTGATACAACTGATAATCAGCCGCCGCTAAGTTTTCTGCCGCCAGTTCTTCAAAAATACTAAAGGCATGATCACAAAGCTCATCGATACTCCAAAGTTCAAGTTCGCTGTGTGGTGTTGCTGACTGCTGCTGTTCTGACATAAAAAGGATTCCCGGCGCAAAAAAGGCAGTATACCAACACTGCCCTGCAGGCTCCAGTGCGGCAGCCAGGTTCCAAGCAAGGATTTAACCGGTTACTGATAACGGCGCTGGTACCAGAGGATCAAACCCACGCCAAGCAGTGATGGCAACAGCCAACTGATCAACTGCCCACCGGCACTGAAGGCAAATAGACTACGGCCGCCAAAGGCAGTAAACGCAGTGAAAATCGCAATGGCAGAACCTAACATGGCGCCAATATGTTCACGAATAATCTGCATCCGACTGACTTCGGCACGAAAGATATAACGCAGTGTCCCGATGCCACTGAGCAAAGCCACGACACTGAAGATTTGTAATAGTAACTGGCGATGCATGATACCAAGCCAAAGCACATAACAAGCCAGTAATAACAACAGACTGATAGCGCTCAGATGGCTGACAGATTTCAGTAACAATCGGCCTGGACCAGCCCTGAGGACTAACACTGCCTGGCGGATAGACACCCAACTGAGCACACTGAGTAAGGCTAAAAAACTCCAGAATAACCGGATCTGTGCGGTTTGAGCGGCAATATCAGTACCGGCAGCAAAACGTTCTGCTTTGAAATAGGCGGGTGCCGCCAGCACTAATACACAACAAACAATACCGGACAGGGACACCAGATACAGCAACCAAGCATAATAACGCCCACTTTGCCGATGCCAGGCACTGCCTTTGGTCGCCAGCATCGGAGCCCAGAATATCAGCAGCGCCAGACTGCCTGCGAGAATGTGTACCCAGACCAAGGCTTGATATAGATAAATCATTTTTACTTCCTCCATTGCCATAGCAACTGTTGCTGGCTGTGAAATGACAGCTTAAAACGGCAAAGCCGGCTGGCCCAGTGCCACAAGTCATGAGCGCTGACATGACTTATGGCCTATTGCTCCGGAGCCATTGCAACGGCATACTGCTGCCACAACTATGATGCCCAGCGGTATTTCGGGCCGGAATCAACGCAATGACAACAACCAGCGGTATCACCACCAGCCAACTTTCACAGCTGGTAAACAGCCATCAAAGACCACGTCACTGGTTCGCCAAAGAAAACTGGGCAGCCATCATTACCTGGCTGGCCTTTAGTTATGTGCAATTGCTGGCGATTAGCCGGCAATATGGCGTGCAAAGTGGCATGACACTGCTGATCGGCGTGAGTTTGCTGTTGTTTATCGGCCTGTTTTTAACCAGCCAACAAGCTCTATCTATTCGCCGGCAATGGTTGCATCTCGGTGGTATGTGGCTGTTATTGACACTGAATGCGGTGTTGGTACCTGATGGGTTTGCGCCGGGTTTAGGGGTGCTGTGGGTTGCCTTGCTACCCTGGTTTATCCCAGAACGTTATCTGTACTGGATGATTGTGCCTTCACTGGCACCTTATGCGCTGGTGAATCTGCTGGATGCGCCTTCGGCCCGATTACTGATCATGCTGGTGACCTGCGGTACCTTTCAATTTTTTGCCATTTTTGCCATGAGCAAAGCCAGATCCGAAGCTATTGCCCGCGAAACGCTAGCCTTGACCCACCAACAACTGTTAAATGCCCAGGGACAGTTAGCGGCGCAAGCAGCCGATTCAGAACGCTTGCGCATTGCCCGCGACTTACACGACAGTCTGGGTCATCACCTGACCGCATTGGTGATCCAACTGCAGGTGGCGGAATACCAAGCCGCTGCGGCAGAAAAAAATCAACTACAACATTGTCATCAATTGGCTAAACAGTTGCTGCAGGACATCCGCCATAGCGTGTCCCAACTGCGTGAACCGCAGAGCCCGCAATTGGCGCTACAATGCCGCGCCTTAGCCGCTAATTTTCCGCAGTTGCAGCTCGATTGCCAAATCCGGCCTGATTTACAATTACAACCTTTAACCACAGCCCTGTTGTTCCGGGTCTGTCAGGAAGCCCTGACCAACAGTATTCGTCACGCTGGTGCCAGCACTGCCAAAGTCGAAGTCTGGCGGCATCAGCAACAGGTGTTGTTTCGTTATCAGGATAATGGCCATTGCGTGCACTGGCCATTGACCGAAGGCAATGGTTTACGAGGCATGCGGGAGCGGATTGAACAGGCTGGCGCCAAGTTATTATTCAGCCAAAGCGCCAGCCAGGGCTTGCAGATTGATGTCGAGTTTATGGAGTAGAAATGACGATCAGGATTGCAGTGATTGATGATCAAACATTGGTCAGACAAGGTATTGTCAGTTTGCTCAGTCTGGCAGCGGATTTAGCTGTTGTGGCTCAGGCAGCCAATGGCGCCGGTATCGTCGAATTGATCCAACAACATCAGGTTGACGTGGTGTTGATGGATATTCAAATGCCCCAGGTCAGCGGCATTGATGCTTTGCATCTGCTGGCGGCGGCAGCGGTGCCCGTGCCGGTGATTATTCTGACCACTTTTGACGACAATGAACGGGTGTTACAAGCGATGCAGGCTGGTGCCCGCGGTTATTTACTGAAAGATGTCGCACTGGAGCTGCTGGTGGACGCCATCCATACAGTGCATGCCGGCGGAAATTTAGTGCAACCTGGCATTACCGACAAAATTCTGTCGTCTTTTTTAGGCCGAAAATCAGCAACTTCAGCCCCAGAGCCTTTGACTGAACCGGACCAACTCTCGACCAAAGAATTGGAAATACTCAGATTACTGGCGGCAGGTTTTAGCAATCGCGAAATTGCTGGTGCAGTATTCAAATCAGAAGGCACGGTGAAAAATCAGGTGTCGGCTATTTTAGCTAAATTGGGCGTGCGGGACCGCACTAAAGCGGTGTTAAAAGCGATTGATTTAGGATTATTAGGCTAAAGACCATTGATGGAGGTTGAGATGACACAACAACTTGGGCTGGTCAGTGTACTGGTGGCTGATTATGATGAAGCTATTGCTTTTTATACTGACAAACTGGGCTTTAGCCTGCAAGAAGACAGCCCACAAGGCAATAAACGCTGGGTGGTGGTCTCCCCGCGCCAAAGCTCTGGTTGCGCTTTATTACTAGCCAAAGCCAGTGATGACAGCCAACAGGCCATGATAGGTCAACAAGGCGCAGGCCGGGTCTGGTTATTTTTACAAACCGACGATTTCTGGGCCGATTATCAGCGGATGTTAGCCGCAGGCGTGCAGTTTTTAGAGCAGCCCAGAGAGGAAGTCTATGCCACTGTGGTGGTCTTCTGTGATCTGTATGGCAACAAATGGGATCTACTACAACGCAATAGCTAAATTTTTCAGTTCATTTTTCATTTGTCGGCATTTCATTTGATCTTTATCAACTGCGCTGCGCTTTTCTGTTCGCACTTTATGGCATAGCCGCTAGACTTAAACCCGGAATGAAAGCCGACCCCGGCTTCACACTGAGGTTGATTCAGCGGCGACACAATTGCCAAAGTAATGACAAGGAGGTAAAAGCTATGCACCGACAAACCACACTGGTTCAGGTCAGTCATTGTTTTGAATACGCGTGCCAGACCGTTTTTGACTGCTGGTTACAGGAGTCAGCGACCGGTCGCTGGTTACTCACCAGTTATGATGCCCCCAGCCCTGAAGTACAGCTGGATGCCAGAGTGGGCGGCCGTTTTCACATCAGCCAGCGCCGCCAGCAAGGGGCTTTGCTGTTAACCGGCCAATTTCATCTGATTGAACCGCCACATCAACTGTTGTTCAGCCTGGAAAATGCCCAGCACCCAGAACCGGATTTAGTCCGGTTGCAATTTAACCCGCACCCATTTGGCTGTGAATTAACGGTACATCATCATTTACCGGCGCTCAGCATTGAGCAGCAGCAAAAGCTGGTAGAACGTTGGACCAATATTCTGATGCGGCTGGCCGCCGATTTGAATGATCAACACCAAGCGCCAAAACGCAGCGACCTGCAACTGTTATATCCAGCGTTGCGACTGTAAAGCAACCGCGAATTCCGGCTATAATCAGCAGTCTTTTTTTAGCCGGAACTGTCTGATGTATCTTTGCCCGCTTTG
>CAZGHW010000018.1:0-80155 GCA_964525695.1 uncultured Rheinheimera sp.
ATAAATTCGTAGGTTGGACTCGACACGGCAGCGCCGGGGCAGTCCAACACTATCAGCGCAACCTTTATCCACCGCACCTGTCGGACTGCCCGGCAAGCCGGTCGAGTCCGACCTTAAATAACTTAAGCATCAATATCTTGCGTGAGTTTCCATTATTTGAATTCAATAAATTCGTAGGTTGGACTCGACACGGCAGCGCCGGGGCAGTCCAACACTATCAGCGCAACCTTTATCCACCGCACCTGTCGGACTGCCCGGCAAGCCGGTCGAGTCCGACCTTAAATAACTTAAGCATCAATATCTTGCGTGAGTTTCCATTATTTGAATTCAATAAATTCGTAGGTTGGACTCGACACGGCAGCGCCGGGGCAGTCCAACACTATCACCGCAATCTTTATCCACCGCACCTGTCGGACTGCCCGGCAAGCCGGGGGAGTTTGAGTGCCTTGATGCCACCCGTTGCACACCAAGTTTTGCGCGCCAAGCGTTGGACGCCAAGCGTTGGATTTGCCGTATAGAACATCCGTGGCAATGAAATTGGGTCCTCAAGATCAAAAAACCCGGCGAGGATGCCGGGTTTTAACTACTTGAAAAACTGTCACACTGTCACAACAGTGCGTCAGCTTAACAATTATTGTGCTTTTTTGTTTCTGCGGCTGAAGCCTAAACCTAACAGGCCTAAACCTAACACTGCCACTGAAGTTGGCTCAGGTACTGAGAACGACAACGAACCATCGTGTACAGCACGAGCTAAAGTGAAGGTCTTCGTTACAGCGTTATAGTCAGTTACCGCAGGTAACTTGGCAACGTTTTGGTCAACCAGGAAATTAAACTTCTGTTGTAGGCCATCTAAAGCCAATTCGTCATGCAGTTCACGGAAAGATTTGTCCAGACCGTTTGATTTAGTATTAAACAAATCACCGGCAATCACACCATTGATGCTAGAAGTGGTGTTAAAGTTGGTTAAATAACCAGCCAAGATGGTTGCACTTGGAATGTTGCCACCTGTGGTTACATTCATATCAAACAACCGAGTGAAACACGCGGTGTTATTAGCGATGGCGCAAGATGACACATTGGTCGAAGCGTAGAACGAAATAGTACCGCTGGTCCAGTTGACACCACCGAATGCATCAATGGTACCCACCAGATTGTCAAAGCCAAAACTCAGTTCCCAGCCGCTTTTATAACCATTGTTGCTTGGACCGAAGCTACCAAACTGTTGTGGTAAAAACGAACTGATTGAGTTACTACCATACAAGCTGGCAAAGTTGTTGAAGCCAGAACCTTTTAAACCACCGGTAGAAGTGATCACATCACCAGCATCGACGGTGCCGTTATTATTGGAGTCAAAAACTGTTGACCATGAGTTGTAGTTAAACTGCAGCTCTTCTAACCAGCCAGTGGTGTTCACACCATCAGCTTTGTTGGTGTTGCCGCCATAGTTAGCTCCGATATCGATGTAGATTGGTTGCGCAAATACTGGTGCTGCTAACAGTGATGCGACTAACGCTAATGCTTTCACTTTCATTTGATACTCTCCGTTGAATTTGGGTCATGCTCTGCCTTTGCTTACTAGATAAAGCAAAGGCCATGCCAATTATTAAGTCATTGATTGCAAGGCAATTTTATCAAAAAATTTTTACTGCTGATAAAAAAGCTGACACCAGGTGAAAAATTTTTGGAATAGATTTTGGAACAAAAACTGAGGGTGTTGGCTTTAGCTTACTGCCTCTTTTCACCGGAGATAAAAAAGCCATCACAACATGGATGGCTTTTTGACGATTCAAGTCGAAGCACTAGCTCATTTGTAAAATTTTTTTCAACCGCCAGAACATATACTTTTGCAGCGGGTTTTTATTGCCAAAAGGCCGCCAGGTCTTAATCAGCTTATTGCGGTAGGCATCAAAATGTAAGCCGTGTGGCGCATGGATCACATCGCCGCGTTGCAGAATGATTTTCAGTACATTGGTGCAAAGCACACCAGCCGCTAACGAAATACCCATACAAGTGGAAGGCACTTTTTTCTTGAAAAAATTGACTGAGCTGCGTTCCACTAAATAATGCCGTTGCTGCACTGATGGCGAAACCCCAATCACAAATCGCATAATATTGTCGCTGAAAATTTGCTGCCGCTCTGCCTCACTGGCATTTGCCGGGGTGGCTTGCATACAGAAATATTCTTCAAAGCTCATCTGGCCTGGCATAAAAACCAGCATGGCAGTTCCCATCCCCATCGGGGCCGCCGTAATACAAGGAATACCTTTTTCATAACAACGTTGAAAAACTTTACGCCGGATTTCCAGCGCAAAAATATCCAGACTATCGATATAAATGGATACACCATCTAAAAACGCTTCCAGATTATCTTCATTAATACCCTGATCAAAATTACGAATGGTCGCTTCAGGATTGATGTTGGTCAGTGTTTGTTCCATCACGGCTGCTTTGGGCTGACCCACCGTCAGCATTGAGGCACCAGCCTGACGATTAAAGTTAGGAATGTCGTAGGTATCCAGATCAGAAATATGAAACTGCCCAATGCCCAGCCTGGCACAGACAATCGCATGGTCACCACCAACGCCGCCTAAACCGCCAATTGCGACTTTGGTATTTCGTAAAACTTGTTGTTCAGCGGCAGTTACCCAACCGATATTGCGGGAAAAGGCTTCATTGTAATCAAACTTATACTCAGACACATCAGCCTCCTTGGCTGTTTGCGGCTATCAGGCTAAAGCTGCCACCCGGCCAAAATAATTATCTTCCGATTCTGTGGTTGTGCCATCTTGGTGAAACAAATCAGCTTCCACACTTTCCAACAATTTGACATAACCAGAGCTCATGGTTTTTTTCAACGATCTGGAGTCAACATAATAAGGTGCACGTTTGCCATGAAATTCAATGGTTTCGCCAATCTTGGTAAAGTTGATACCAACAAAACTCAAGCTACGGGCTAAGCGTGGTTCCATCATCACAAACACGTGATAACGTTTGGTTTTATAAGACATCGCTGCAGCGGCCATATACAGACAAATTGCAATAAAAGGGAAACAGCGCAATTCAGTCGCTGAGAACACCGATTCATCAATGGCACCGGTCGCACCACCTTCAAATTTATCAATTTGACGTTTGCGAAATGCTGCGGGTACGGCCAAGCGTGACATCTCACAAATTTCCGAGCGGGCATAATTTTTCGGATGCAATTTTTCGTCAGTCAGCGAATGCGAACAAAATTGCTCCATCGGCAACAATTCTTCTTGCGATGAAGAAGTAATTAACCGAACTGTCCCCGCCAAAGTCAAACTTTTCAGGTGGCGAATAAAACAGTGAATGGCTCTTGGATCAAACTCGTCAAACTCTTCATAGCCTTGACGCACATCTTCAAAATGTAATTCTTCACAGTAGACCTGATGTCTAAGCTTGTATACTTCCCGACGAAGCTCGTCAGATTTAGCAATCTGTGGTTTTAGATACATCGAAAAGTGCTCTGCAATTGAGTTTGCTTCATTACTGGCAAGCGAAGACATGGCCTTTTTAACAAGGGGACCAATAATGGGTTTGTCCGCTAAGCCTTTCAGCTGTTTCATATGATACCTCGTTAAATTAGGATCGGGAAAACAGTATTACGCTGTTGCCCCACTTTTGCCTTACAGAAAATATCTAACCCTATCTAACCACAACTAATATTTAATTTTCCAAGAAATAACTCTTTAACTTGATTGGAATCACAGAAAAAGCTGTGTTGTAGCCAATATCGTACAAATTTTCCTTTTCTGCACTAGTCATATCGAATTTTACCGAAGAAATATGACCAGTATTAATCACCACAGTGTTATGCCAAAATTGGGCGTGGACATACTCTCTGGACACTGCATTCATAAAAGTCTGGATCAACATCAGGATATAAGACTTCAGCGGAAACAATCTGCTATGTCTGACCGGTCCAAACTCACTTTCACTTTTCAAACGGAAACATAACACTGGTACGCCATGACAAGACCAGTCCTGATGTAAAGCGTCCTCTGATAGCACCACCCCATCCGTCATGATGTGATCGCCAAATTTTTTAAATGAAAACATCAGCGGTATCGACATCGAATAGCGCACAGCGAGGGACACCTTAAAGTCCGGGGTATTTTTCTTATTAAAAACTACAGGTCCACCGCCATTAATATCAGTCGCTAACACATGTAAATCTAACTCCATTTCAGCAAAAGTACGACCACCTAATTGCTGGTCCATCCATTGTTCAAAAAAATCACCACTGGACAAACCGCCGGTTCGCAGCAAATTGATCAGAGAAAAACCACGAAATTGACGAAAATCGGTCTCCAGCGCCAGCTGTTTTAATTCAGCCAAAGATTTGCCTGACGCCAGCAAGGCCGCCACTATGCTGCCACCAGACACGCCAACCACAGTGCTAAATTGTAGTTCTAACTGGCGCAGCGCATTTAATATACCGATATAACAAGGGAGTCTGGTACCACCACCGGAAAAAATAGGCACAATTTCACGACTTTTGCCTGTACTGAACGACGACATCCACACTCCTTGAGCCAGTTTTGCTGTCAAAGTCTGGTTTTGAGTATGAACTAAAATGCTAAAGTTGCGAATTTGATTTCCTCAGCCAGCATCCGCGGTTACACTTAATTCCTGCAAAAATATTAGCCTGAGATGGTATGCAAATGCAAAAAATTTTACTGTTTATCAGTATGTTATATTCATATACTGGACACGCGTCAGATTTAGTCTCTTTATTGCCACAGGTCAAACCTGCAGTGGTGGCTATCGGTATCTATAATCCAACTGCGGCACCAAGGCTGAAATTAATCGGCTCTGGCTTTGTGGTGTCACCTGGCAATCGCATCGCCACCAATTTTCATGTGGTCGAAAAAACACTCAATAGCAGTCAGAATGAAAGTTATGTGGTGTTATCTGGCACTGGCCCGCAACCGACGATGCATCGGATCCAGCAGACAGTCTCAAGCCGGGAACATGATTTGGCGCTGCTGACTATCGCAGACAAACTGCCTTTCCTGACGTTGGCAGAGCCTGAGTTAATTGCAGAAGGAACCGATATAGCCTTTACCGGTTATCCTATCACCGGCGTGCTGGGACTTTATCCTGCGACACACCGCGGTATTATTAGTGCAGTGACGCCGATTGCCATCCCAGCCGATCATTCCACCGCGTTAAATCCCCGCACCTTAAGACAATTACAACAGCCCTTTATGGTGTATCAGTTAGATGCCACTGCTTATCCTGGCAATAGTGGTAGCGCCGTTTATCGGCAGTCTGATGGCAAAGTGGTCGCGATTATTAATATGGTGCTGGTCAAATCCAGCCGGGAAGCAGTATTAAGTGATCCCAGTGGCATCAGCTTTGCGATCCCAGTCACCCATTTACATCAATTGTTGCAAAAAAAATAACAGAGAGCCGACCATGTTCGAAGCACTTGAGTTTGGCCGTTATGGCTTTTTGACCGCAGCCGCTGGTTATCTGGTTTTTTTTGCGCTGCTGCTGACCGTCAAAAGCAAAACCGCGCATAAAAGGCTATTGCTTTGTTATAGCTTACTGTCAGTGCTCTGGGCTTTGGCCAACAGCCAAATACATTTCGATCCTTACGCAGCGCATTATTCTTTTCTAGTCGAAAATTTGCAGAAAATCGCGCTGTTTTTTTTCTTATTTGCCGCGCTGAATAAAACAGATCTGTCGCTGCGCGAACTGTTAATGCAGAAAAAGAGTCAGTTGTTACTACTGGTTTTTGTCTGCTGGTTGACCATTGGCTCGATTGGCGTGCTGAGTTTGCAACTGCAACTGATGTCAGCGCTCCTCCTGACGATAGTGCTGATGGCGCTGGTCGAAACCATGTATCGCCAGTCGGCGTTGCAAAAGTGGCAATTTAAGCCATTGATCATTGCGCTCGGTGTTGTGTTGCTGTTTGATTTTTATCTATTGGCAGAAGCAACCTTGCTCGGCAAGATTAACCATCAAACCTGGCAGGCCCGCGGTTACATCCATGTGCTGATGCTGCCCTTTTTAGTGGTGGCGGTAAAAAGGATTAAATCCTGGGGCATTAATGTGTATGTCTCCAGAGATATCGTGTTACAAAGCTCGTTGGTGCTGGCATCAGGCGTCTATCTGTGTATTTTGGCCTTGGTGGGCTATTACCTGAGTTATTTTGGTGGGGATTGGACCACATTATTACAGGTTGTGTTTATCGTTGGCGGCTGTGTCATTCTATCAGTACTGCTATTTTCCGATGCTATCCGACGTAAATATAAAGTTTTTATCGAGAAACATTTTTTTGCCAACACCTTTGACTACCGGGAAAAATGGGTGGCACTGAGCCGGGAATTAAAACAAATAGAAATTGCTGATCAAAATGCCCCTGCAGTCTGCATCCAAGCCTGGTGTCATG
Source organism: uncultured Rheinheimera sp. (assembly GCA_964525695.1). Lineage (GTDB taxonomy): Bacteria > Pseudomonadota > Gammaproteobacteria > Enterobacterales > Alteromonadaceae > Pararheinheimera. The sequence continues at coordinate 6,422 of CAZGHW010000018.1, forward strand.
CCATTGGTTACAGTCGGGGCGCTTTGCTGCGTTTTTCGCACACAAATGCCGAAGTTTTAGCGACCACTGCTGATTATCTACCGAATGAGCATGATCTGAAGCTGACACTGTTGTATCAACATAAGTATTCGAAGAAAAACTGGTTACTCGACTTTGATGACCGCAATGACCCTGATGTGAAAGCGTTCATATAGCAGCAAGCAAACCACAAACCTACTTTTTCTTTGCTGTTGCCAATCCACCAACATGGCAAGCTCTGGGGCTGCTGCTTGTTATCACCTGAAGTAAATGAGCGGCTGAAATTGAACTGGGAACTGCGGGATTATCTAAACGCCGTATCGGAACAAATTTCCAGTTCGTTATTTATGAGTGAAGCCAGTAAAACTTTGTCGGAAAATGCTCAGTTCATAGCCTTTAGCCGGATGTCTGCCTTTGTGCTGCACGACTTAAAAAATGTGAAAGCACAAATAGATATGCTGCTTAAAAATGCGAAAAAACATCGGCATAATCCAGAGTTCGTCGATGACGCTTTTGACACTATCGAAGCGATGCAAAGCCGATTGCAAAATATGTTAGCGCAACTGACCAATAAACAATCTGGCCAGGAGCAGAAAAAACAGGTACAGGTAGCGACCTTAGTACAGAAACTGATTGATGAAAGATGCAGTCATCAAGAACCGGTGCCAGCACTTATGGTGGCGCAAGACTGTACACTTTTTCTTGATGCGGAACGTTTTAGCAATGTACTGTTTCATTTAATTGATAATGCGCAACAAGCCACTGCTGCAGATGGAGAAGTCAACCTCAGGCTAAGCGTACTCGATAACTGGCTGCATTTAACTATCAGTGATTCAGGTTGTGGCATGAGTGCAGATTTTATTCGCGACCGGTTATTTAAACCTTTTGATACCACCAAAGGTAACGCTGGTATGGGAATTGGCGCTCATGACGCGCTTAACTTTATTCAGCAACAACTTGGGACATTAGAGGTGCAAAGTGAATTAGATGTTGGCACTACCTTTACCATCAGGCTTCCATTACACTAACCAGACCTTAAACACGGAACGTTGTATGAAAACTTTACTCGCAATTGATGATGATGTCGGTATTCAGAAACAGTTAAAATGGAGTTTAACCGATTATGAACTTATTTTGGCTGGTGATCGTGCCACCGCCTTACAACAACTAAGACGTTATGAACCTGCGGTGGTGACGCTGGATCTTGGTTTACCACCGGATCCGACCAATGCGACTGAAGGTCTGGCATGCCTGACCGAAATTTTACAACATAATCCAGATTGTAAAGTCATTGTCATTACCGGTAGTACAGATACCGAACATGCGCTGCAAGCTGTAGCGCTCGGCGCTTATGATTATTATCAGAAGCCGATAGATGTCGATGTATTAAACGTTATTGTCAGCCGTGCATTTAAACTCAGTGAGCTGGAAGCAGAAAATAAAGCGCTCAAAGCCAGCAACTATAAAAGCCAGGATATCATTGGTAACAGTGAGGCTATTCTGAAAGCTTGTCGCATGGTCGAAAAAATTGCACCGACTGAAATCACCACCTTATTGCTAGGTGAAAGTGGTACCGGTAAAGAAGTATTCGCCCGCTCAATCCACAAACAAAGCCCAAGGGTCAGCCGACCTTTTGTTGCCATCAATTGTGCTTCCATCCCTGACAATCTGTTGGAAAGCGAGTTGTTTGGTTACGAAAAAGGGGCATTTACGGGTGCTCATAAAACGACCCTAGGCAAAATTGAAACTGCCAATGGTGGCACTTTGATGTTGGATGAAATTGGCGATATGCCACTGGCATTACAGGCAAAAATGTTACGTTTTCTGCAAGAACGGGTCATTGAACGCGTTGGTGGGCGCAGTGAAATTGAAGTTGATGTGCGGGTGATTTGCGCAACCCACCGAAACTTGGCTGATATGGTGGCCGAAGGTTCTTTTCGGGAAGATTTATTCTACCGGGTCAGTGAGATTACCTTGAATATCCCGCCATTGCGGAATCGTGGCCAGGATATTATTGTGATCGCCAAATCGTTACTACAAAAATTTAATGTTGAATTTAATACGAATATTCAAGGCTTTACCGAAGATGCGATCAACGCCATGTTGGGGCATCGCTGGCCTGGTAATATTCGTGAATTACAAAATAAATTAAAATCTGCCGTGATTATGGCTGATAACAAATTTATCTGTGCCGAAGACCTGGGATTGTCTGCCCAACAATCGGCGACAGCGCCGACCATGACGTTGCGCAAAGTGCGGGAGTTAGCCGAAACTCAAGCGATCCGTCACGCTTATAATTTATCCAATGGCAATCTGTCGAAAACAGCAGATGTGCTAGGGGTTACACGCCCTACCCTATACGCTTTAATAGATAAGTATAAGATGTTGGATCTGCGCAGTTCAGAAGCTGAAATAAGTAATGGTTCCGCTGCCAACGAAGTCTAAAAAACTGCTTTTCCCGGCCACGCTTTGGAAGCCACGCTTTGGAAGCCACGCTTTGAAAAAATGCGTGGCCTCCGACATCAATGAGTGTCAGAGGTATGGTTCACATCGGCTAAGCTAGCGTCGACTGAGCTTCACTAAACTATCATCACAATAAAGGTAGAATTCTATCGACTGCTGATGTTAATCGGGTGGAGACGGGATCACTGCCATAGTCCTCTCATATCACATCCTTGTAATAAACCCTTCGGGCCGCCACGCAAATTCGCTGCAGGCGAATTTATCCTGCTTACAGCTGTCGGCTTTACGTTGTAGCATTCCGTGCAAGTGTTGGGCTTTAGTGATAGTCGCAACGCGCCGTGCCCGGCGCACATAAAAAAAACCTGTGCCTTAAGCACAGGTTTTTTATTTACTATCCACAGTCAGGGCAAAGATTATAGGCTAATGCCTTTTTTCTCTGCACGTTGACGGATAATGTTTGACCAGCCGTTGGCAAATTTTGCCTGGCCGTTATCACGTGCTAATTGCGCATGACGATTGGCTTCTTTCAGTTTTCCCTGATCAAAATAGGCAACTAACAGATCCGCATGTACTTTGCCTTTGTCTTTCACACCGTTTTCCAGTGCTTTTAACAAGGCAGTGACAGCCGCATCTGTTTGATTCGCCAGTAACAGAGCATTGCCCTGCCGGCGATATAAATCACCATCTTTTTCAGCCTGAGCGAGTTCACCAAAATAAGCTGCAGCTTTCTTAAAATCACGTGCAGCATTATAAGAACTGGCGATTGCCAACATATTGGCGCGGTCTTTTTTCACCAGACCAGCTTTCATATGCTTTTCTAATAATGCAGCAGATTTATAAGGTACATTGTTGTTGCTGTACAGTTGCGACAACAGCTTAATTTCGTTCTCTTTCGTCAGGTAACCTTGCTTGTAGGCCATCGAGAAGATCGCTAAAGCACGGTCATACTGCTCATCCATCGCATAGAACTGACCTAAACTGATCCATGACATCTTTTCCTGTGGGAACAATGTCACGATGGTCTCAAGCACTTCAATCGCTTTTTTGTTTTGCTTCAGTTCATAATAAGCATAATACTTCATATCAAAAGGAGCTTTTTTCGGCTCTTTGAAATAAGCAATTGCCTTATCAGCATGCGGGATAATGTTAGCAAACTGTTTTAACTCGTAATAACAGTTGGCAATCCGCATCTCGACATCAGGGTTCAGTTCACCAGTAAAATCCAGCCAGGCTTTGTAGAGCTTAATGGCTTTCTCATACTCCTTACCCATCAAAGTGATGTCAGCTAAGGTTTTTAATGCTGCCGAATGGTCAGCAAAACTTAACACATCAAGCTTGACTGCTTCTTCCAGAAAACGAGCCGCTTTAGCAGGATTTTTCTCAGCATATAAAGAACCGAGGAATCTGGCGCGAAAAGCTTTGTCGAAATCTGAGGTTGGTTGAATTGGCTCCAGCAATGCAATAGCTTCTGCAATTTGGTTTGCATTGTATAACTCATATGCTTTCGCAATGGCTTTACCAACTTTTTCGCCAACAGCCTGTGACTTGCGCGCTTTACGTTCGGCAATTTTTGCCGCATCAGGCGCAGCAAAAGCTGAACTGACAGGTAAAGCAGTCACACCAACTACAGCAAACACCATCAACGCAGATGTAAGTTTATTAAATTTCATAATTAACCCCCACTGCTATCAAGGTTGAAATCAAGCTGAATAGTCAGACCTGTTTGTTTTAAGGCCACACCGTTTTCAACTTTTGCTGAGTATTTCCAGCGTTTCATCGCACGGATCGCTTCACGGTCAAAGACCCGTTTTGGCTGCGCATCGATGACTTCAATTTCATCAACACTACCATCAGGCATGATGGAAAACCGCAGTTTTACCCAGCCATTGATGCCATCACGTGCCGCTTGCGGCGGATACTTAGGTTCAATTCGAACGATCGGCGTCGCATCACCATCGCGCATCATCGCTGAAGATGGGTCATTCAAACCAGCATCTGCACCACCAATATCAACAGTTGGTGCATTAAAACCGATTGTGCCGACATCATTCGTCTGCGAATCCTGCACCATCTGCTGCTTTGGCGGCTCTGGCGGCGGCGGCGGTGGCGGTGGCGGTACCCGAACACGAGTCTGAGCTTTCGCTTCAGGCGGTGTCGAGTTTATTTCAATAACGATTTGTTCCTTTTTTGCATTGGTGAACGCATCATCCCCATCAACCAGGAACGCCATCAATACGTATAGGAAAAACGTTATTACCGCACCAAAGATTAGTGAGAGTAATAACCTTACCATATTACTTATTCTCCGCAGCGATCGAGATCTTATCGATACCTGCCAGCTTGATTTGGTCCATGACCGAAACTACCACACCATGTTTGGCTTCTTTATCCGCCTGAACGATGACCGTATCAGTTGGAGACTCAGCTAACAGTTTTTCGATAGTTGCGCCAACACGTTCCACGTCAACAGCACGTTTATCTAACCAAATTTCACCGTTTGCACGGATAGCAACGAAAATGGTTGCTGAAGGTTTAGACTGCGCTTTTGCCGCTTTCGGACGATTCACATCAATACCGGCTTCTTTCACAAATGACGTTGTCACGATGAAGAAGATCAGCATGATGAATACAACGTCCAACATTGGAGTTAAGTCAATTGCTGCCTCTTCGGCTTCACGTCTGATTCTACGTGCCATAAATTACTCTCTATCAATGATGAGGCAAGCTGTCAGCCAATTGATGAACTGCTGACTTGACCTTACCTTCCAATTTGGACGATACAAATACGCCAGATAAACATGCAACCATCCCAGCCATTGTCGGAATTGTTGCCATTGAAATACCCGCCGCCATCAGTCTAGGGTTACCAGTACCTTGGACCGCCATGATTTCGAACACGGCGATCATACCGGTTACAGTGCCAAGTAAACCAATCATCGGACAAACAGCAATTAAGGTATTAATTACGTTCATCCGCTCTTTCAGTTTAGATTCAGCTTCTGACACCCACGCATCACGGATTTTATGCGCATACCATGAGGTTGTATCGGTCCGCGCGTTCCAGTCTGCGATGATCTTGTCACGCAGAACTGGATACTCACGGGCGATAAACCAAAAGCGCTCAATGATTAAAACCCACATCATAAAGAGCACAAAGGCGACGATATATAATACATCTCCGCCGGTTGCGATAAAATCCCTGACAGATTCCCAAAGCTCTATCAGGCTATGCATTATGCTTTCTCCTTCTCCGCATGAGCAGCGATGATACCAGCGCTTTGCTCATCCAGGATATGCAGGATTGAGTTAGATTTAGACTGTAACAGTGAGTGGATGAACAGCAGTGGTAATGCACACAGCAGACCCTGAACTGTTGTTACCAACGCCATTGAAATCTGGCCAGCCATGATTTTCGGATCACCAGTACCGTGCAGAGTAATCATCTGGAACGCACCGATCATACCAACAACTGTACCTAACAGACCCAGTAATGGACCTACCGCAGCGATCAGCTTCAGAATACCGATACCTTTTTCGATAGCTGGAGTTTCGCGCATGATGGCTTCATCCAGTTTCAGTTCCAGGTTTTCTACGTCAACGTTTTTGTTGTCATGGTAAACTTTCAGGATACGGCCCAGAGCGTTTTTCTCTGATGGGTTAGACAAGTTTTTCAGTTGACCATTGATACCAGACTGAGCACTGGTCAGGGCAATGTAACGAACTGCTGCAATCAACAGACCGATAATTAACAGGACAGTGATCACGTAACCTGGAGTACCACCTGAGTGGAACTGCTCTTCCAGCGTAGCTTCCTGAGTTTTCAGACGCAGTAAGTTACCACCAGTTGGGTCAACATAAACTGGAGCAACAGAACCTGCAGCTGCGTTTTTGAAACTTACCGCATCAGCAACAATATAATCTTCTGGCTGTTTTGCCAGAGGTTGCATTTGCTGAGTTTCAGAGTTGAAGACCAAGTAGCCAGTATCAGAGATCAGGTTGAAAGAACCAACACGGGTAATATTGCCCTGAGCAGTTTCACCTTCCAGGGTAACATAAGAAGAATCGAACTTAGTGACTTTAGCAGACTCAGTCATTTCAGTTTGCAGTGCGATCCACAGATCTTCTAATTCATTGATGGTTGGTAATTCTTTCGCAACAGACAGTTTTTTCAGCAGTTCTTCACGGCCTTTGTACTGAGCGCTGATGTTTGACGTAGAAATGGCACCGATAGTTTCAGTGGCGTTACCACGCACGATACCAAACATCTCACCTAAAGTACCTTGAGCAGCTTGTAACTCAGCTTCTTTAGCAGCTAATTTGCCTTCGTTGTCAGCAAATTTTTGCGTTAACGCTTTACCACGAGCTTCTTCAGCAGCAAAAGCGGCTTTGGCTTTGTTTAACAGTGCTTGCTTGTCAGCGCGGTCAGATAAAAATTCCTGCTCGCGAGCAGCATCCAGTTTTGCTTCGGAAGCGCGGTCTTTTTTCACTTGCTCTAACAGCTGATCCAGCTTGGCAGTATCTGCAGCAGCAGATAAACATACGCCCGCCGACATGGTCATAGCAGCAGCAATGACTAAACCTTTAAACACTTTCTTCATTTATAATTACTCCGCTGCTAACACTGGAAGTTTTAATAAGGCTACCGGAGATTGTTTACCGGCAACACGAATAGCTAACTTGGTTGACTGCAGGTATTCTTCACCCAGAGCTTCCCACTGATTCGTTTTCTTATTCCACATCCAGGCTTGTTTGTCATCCAGCGTCTGAGCTAAAAACGCAACACGACCAATCACCACGAAGTTTACGGTTTTCTCGCCGCCATCAACGTTCAGTTTGTCAGTGTAAGTAGACAGTACTGTACCTAACTGGCGCTCAGCTTGGTAAGCATCAATGACTAAACGGTACATTTCTGAAGTTGCAATGTTTGAATTTGTCAGGCTGTCACGCACGCGCTGGATACGATCCAAACGCTTCTGCAGATCGATTGGCATGTCAGCTTTGACGAAAGCTTCCAGCGTATCAACCATTTTATACATTAAAGGAACGATGCCTTGCTTAGTACCTTCGATGGTGCCAATTTGCTTGTCAAAAGAAGCAAGGTTGGCATCCTGATCAGCCACCAGAGTCGCAACGTGATCGTTGTAAATTTTCAGGTTTTCAGTTTGCTCTACCAGAACACGGTATTCAGCCAGTAACTCAGCTGATTGTTCGTAGATGTTATTAACTTTTTCCTGAGACTGAGCAGAAGCTTTAGTGATTTGAACACCAACGTTGGTGATCTCTTTCAATGAAGATGCCTGAGCAACTCCACCGAACATGAAGGCACCAACGACTGCTGATGCGATCAGGCTTTTACGAATTTTATTGTTAGACATAGTTCCCAACCAATAATTGCTGATTAACGTAACCTGTATAGTGAAAGGTCAGACTTGTAAAAAAGTATGACCTGGTTAGAGGGTAAACCGTCCGCATCATTGCAGCAATTCCGGGGGTTGTCAATATAACCACCACAGCTCCCGGCCGTTGTTTGCTGAAATTTTTGCTTGCAATTTACCCTTGCAGGGTTGTTTAAAATTTCTTAATAAAAAAATTAAAAACCCATTCATTTTTTAGTTTATTTAATGTTCGGCGTCAGTTTGCCTGAACTATACAACTTCACCATTTGCTCAAGTGAAATGGCTTTGATTTTTGACCCCTGACCAGCAGCACCGAAGGCCTGGTAGCGGTCTTTACAGATCTCAGTCATGGCTTTGACTGATTCCTGTAAATACTTACGTGGATCAAACTCTGCCGGGTTTTGCGCCATAAAACGACGAATTGCACCGGTCGAGGCCAGGCGTAAATCAGTATCGATATTGATTTTACGCACGCCGTGTTTGATACCTTCCTGAATTTGTTCCACCGGTACGCCATAGGTTTCACCGATGGCACCACCATATTGATTAATAATCGCCAGCCAGTCTTGTGGGACAGAACTGGAACCATGCATCACCAGATGCGTGTCCGGAATGCGGGCGTGAATTTCTTTAATCCGTTCAATTGCCAGAATATCGCCTGTTGGCGGCCGGCTGAATTTATAAGCACCGTGCGAAGTACCTACCGCAATCGCCAACGCATCCACGCCTGTGGCTTTGACAAACTGGGCCGCTTCTTCCGGATCGGTCAGCATCTGGTCATGACTGAGCACACCTTCGGCGCCAATGCCATCTTCTTCACCGGCTGTTCCTGTTTCCAGACTGCCTAAACACCCTAATTCGCCTTCGACTGAAACACCACCAGCGTGCGCCATTTCTACAACACTGCGGGTTACATTGACGTTATAGTCATAATCCATCGGTGTTTTGCCATCAGTCCCTAACGAGCCGTCCATCATCACCGATGAAAAGCCTAACTGAATTGCCTGTAAACAGACCGCCGGTGATGTACCGTGATCCTGATGCATCACCACCGGGATATGCGGGAATTCTTCCACTGCCGCCATGATCATATGGCGCAGAAAAGGCGCACCGGCATATTTACGGGCACCGGCAGAGGCCTGCACGATGACCGGACTGTCAGTGGCATCTGCAGCCATCATGATGGCGCGGATCTGTTCTAAATTGTTGACGTTAAATGCAGGAACCGCGTAACCAAATTCAGCTGCATGATCAAGCATTTGCCGTAACGATATTAAAGCCATAAATTTCTCTCTTAATGTAGGGGTCCAGAAGTTCAGTGCTGATGCAGGCGGCTGTTGCTACAGCGCGGTTTGCCGGTTCATCCGATCGTTTTGCATGCAGCAGCACTATCAATCGTTTTAGCCGTTTAAAGCCCGCTGTTGCAAAATTTCTACCGCCGGTAAAGTTTTGCCCTCTAAAAACTCTAGGAAAGCACCACCACCGGTCGAAATATAAGAAATCTGCTCAGCCACACCATATTTATCAATAGCTGCCAGCGTGTCACCGCCACCAGCAATTGAAAATGCTTCACTTTCTGCAATGGCCTTGGCAATTGCTTGTGTCCCGGCAGAGAATTGTTCAAACTCGAACACTCCGACCGGACCATTCCAAACGATGGTACCGGCATTTTTCAGGATCTGCACCAAAGCTGCCGTGCTATCCGGGCCTATATCAAACACCATGTCATCAGTGGAAATATCGGTGACTTGTTTCAGCTCTGCGACCGCATCTTCACTAAAAGCTTTACCAGTGACGACATCTGTAGGTACCGGAATGTTGCCACCTATCGCCTTGGCTGCGGCCATCAAACGTTGAGCTTCAGGAATTAAATCATTTTCACACAATGATTTACCGACGTTAAAACCATTCGCGGCGATAAATGTATTGGCAATACCGCCACCGACCACCAATTGATCAACAATGCCTGACAGTGACTCTAAAACGGTCAGTTTAGTGGACACTTTAGAACCACCGACAATCGCCACTAACGGCCGTTTTGGATTTTTCAGCGCGGCAGCCAGTGCATCCAGCTCAGCAGCTAATAAAGGACCAGCACAAGCCACGGCGGCAAAACGCGCCACCCCATGGGTGGTTGCCTGGGCGCGGTGTGCGGTACCAAAGGCATCCATCACAAATACATCACATAACGCGGCCAGTTTGCGGGATAAAGTCTCGTCGTTTTTACCTTCGCCTTGATTAAAACGAACGTTTTCAAACACCACCACTTCACCGGCTGCAACCTCGATCCCTTCCAGGTAGTCTGCGGCCAGTCTGACCGGGGCAGTAAGCGCATTTTGCAGATAGTCGACCACTGGCTGCATGGAAAATTCAGCCGCATAAACGCCCTCTTCCGGCCGGCCAAGGTGGGAACACACCATCACTTTGGCACCTTTATCCAGTGCCAACTGAATGGTTGGCAGCGCTGCGCGTAACCGGGCATCCGAGGTCACTTTACCGTTTTTCACCGGCACGTTTAAATCTTCGCGGATCAGCACTCTTTTTCCGGCCAAATCCAGATCAGCCATTTTAATTACCGACATGACAAGCTCCTTCTGAGAAATGAGATAAATCTGACTGCATCATGGCACAGGCGGTATCAATCATCCGGTTGGCGAAACCCCATTCGTTGTCGCACCACACCAAACATTTGACCAACCTTTTGTGACTGACCCGGGTTTGCGAGCCGTCAACAATGCAGGAATGTGGATCATGATTAAAATCAACTGACACTAAAGGCTCTTCAGTGTAGTCAAGAATTTGTGGCAATAATTGTTGCCGAGCTTGCATAAAAGCGGCATTGATAGCCTCAACAGTGACATCCTGATGCAGGGTGACACTTAAATCCATCGCCGTCACATTGACGGTGGGGACCCGTACCGCAATAGCTTCAAAGCGACCGGCCAGATGCGGCATAATGCGCTCGATACCGCGCGCCAGTTTGGTATCAACCGGAATAATCGACTGACTGGCAGCCCGGGTCCGGCGCAGATCCGGATGATAGGCATCAATCACCTGCTGATCATGCATCGAGGCATGAATGGTGGTAATAGTTCCACTTTCGACTCCAAACTTTTCATCCAGCACACTCAGCACCGGAATAATACAGTTGGTGGTACAAGAACCAGCTGACACCACCCGCATCGTAGGCGTTAACTGTTGATGGTTTATGCCATAAATGACGGTGGCATCGATATCCTGGCCAGCGGGATGGGAAAACAGCACTTTTTTCGCCCCAGCCGTTAAGTGCAACATGGCATCAGCCCGGCTGGAAAACACGCCGGTACATTCCAGCACTATGTCAACATTCAGCTCAGCCCAAGGTAAAGCAGCCGGATCGGCCTGATGAAACAAAGCAATGTCATCACCAGCCACCGTCAGGGTTTGTTGTTTTAAAACTACAGGGAAAGCAAAACGGCCATGCGAAGTGTCGTATTTCAACAAATGCGCCATACCTTTTGCTTCAGCCAGCTCGTTGATGGCGACTACCTGAATTTTATGTTGTAACTTATTTTCATAAATCGCCCGCACTATATTACGGCCGATCCGGCCAAAGCCGTTGATTGCAACTCTGATGGTCATGCTGTTCCAGAACTGTAAATAGACTGAAGGGGCAACATGCCCCTTCAATTTTGCTATTTTAACCTAACAAGGATTCCGCAGCAGCGAGCACATTGGCAGTGGTAATACCAAAGTATTCGAACAGCTGCTCAGCAGGTGCGGATTCGCCAAAACTAGTCATACCAATAATTTTACCGTTCAAACCGACATATTTATACCAGCTGTCAACAATACCAGCTTCCACGGCAACGCGCTTGGTGACAGCTGCAGGTAACACGACTTCACGATAAGCGGCATCCTGGGCTTCAAACACATCAGTTGAAGGCATAGAGACCACCCGAACCTGCCGGCCTTTTGCAGTCAGTTGGGCGGCAGCCTGCACCGCCAGTTCGACTTCTGAACCTGTGGCAATGAAAATCAGCTCAGGCGTACCGGCACAATCGACCAGCACATAGCCGCCTTTACGGATATTTGCCACTTGTGCAGCTGTCCGTGCTTGCTGCACTAAATTTTGCCGGGTGAAAATCAGCGTGGTCGGCCCTTCAGTGCGTTCAATGGCAGCTTGCCAAGCCACGGCCGACTCGACCTGATCACAAGGCCGCCAGTTCATCAGATTTGGCGTGACCCGTAATGAAGCCAACTGTTCCACCGGTTGGTGCGTCGGACCGTCTTCGCCCAGACCAATCGAATCGTGGGTGTAGACAAAAATCACCCGTTGTTTCATCAACGCCGCCATCCGCACTGCGTTGCGGGCATATTCCATAAACATCAGGAAAGTCGCACCGTATGGCACAAAACCACCATGTAGGGCGATACCGTTCATGATGGCAGACATGCCAAATTCACGCACACCGTAATATAAGTAGTTACCACTGGCATCTTCGGCACTGACACCTTTGCTGCCAGACCAGATAGTCAGGTTCGAGCCTGCTAAGTCGGCTGAACCACCCAGCATTTCCGGTAGCAATGGACCGAAGGCATTTAAGGCATTTTGCGAGGCTTTACGGCTGGCAATAGCGGCTGGCGTGGCTTGCAGCTGAGCAATATAGGCATCTGACTGCTGACGCCAATCGGCAGGTAATTCACCGGCCAGACGACGGGATAATTCAGCGGCCAGTTCAGGGTAAGCAGCAGCATAAGCGGCAAATTGTTGCTGCCAGCTTTGTTGTAACTGCTGGCCTTTGGTTTTACCATCCCAGGCGGCATAAATGTCAGTTGGAATGTCAAAAGGCGCATGTTCCCACTGTAAAAACTCGCGACTAGCGGCAATTTCAGCATCACCTAAAGGTGCGCCGTGGCAATCGTGGCTGCCAGACTTATTCGGAGAGCCGTAACCAATAATAGTTTTACAGCAGATTAAGGTTGGCTTGTCAGTGTTGGCCCGGGCTTCATCTATAGCCGCGCGCACAGCTTCGGCATCATGACCATCGACATCCCGCACCACGTGCCAGCCATAGGCTTCAAACCGGGCCGGGGTATTGTCGGTAAACCAGCCTTCAACATGACCGTCAATCGAAATACCGTTATCATCCCAAAACGCAATCAGTTTACCCAAGCCCAGCGTGCCGGCTAATGAACAGGCTTCGTGCGAAACCCCTTCCATCAAACAACCATCGCCTAAAAAGGTATAGGTATAGTGATCAACCACGGCATGGCCAGGGCGGTTAAACTGGGCCGCTAATACTTTTTCAGCAATCGCCATACCCACTGCATTGGTAATCCCCTGCCCTAATGGACCCGTGGTGGTTTCGACGCCAGGCGCATAACCATATTCCGGGTGACCAGGGGTTTTAGAATGCAGCTGACGGAATTGTTTTAAGTCGTCAATAGATAAGTCATAACCAGATAAATGTAGCAGTGAATATAGCAACATAGAGCCATGACCATTGGAGAGAATAAATCGGTCACGGTTCGGCCAGCTCGGATCTTGGGGATTGTGCTGCAGATAATCCCGCCACAGTACTTCGGCGATGTCCGCCATGCCCATGGGTGCACCCGGGTGACCCGATTTGGCTTTTTGTACTGCATCCATACTCAGGGCACGGATGGCGTTAGCGAGTTGTTTACGAGATGGCATTGTCACTCCTGCTATTTTTGTCTGTTCTGAATTCCGAATGAAAGCCAGACATAATGATGAATAATGTACCCAAGCTCTGCTGGCCGTTTGATACATTTACTTTTTTTTACATGGTCGCATTAGTTCGGCGGTATTTTCCCAGAGCCATGGCTATATGGCAAATTTTAATCTGCAAACTAGCCTGTTTCAGCTAAGTTTTGATCCAAAGCGCCGATACAGCGTATAGTGACGGCATGAAAGACGTCCGGGCGGCAGAAAAAACTGGCAAAGGACTAACGCTTTTACTAGAATACACGGCCCAAATTTCCAGCGCCTGGCGCATTAACAACCAACTTGTGGAACTCGTTACATGGCACAACACATTTTTACCTCTGAATCTGTTTCTGAAGGACATCCGGATAAAATCGCTGACCAAATTTCTGATGCAGTGCTGGATGCCATCCTGGAGCAAGATCCAAAAGCACGTGTCGCCTGCGAAACCTTCGTCAAGACCGGTATGGTGCTGGTAGGTGGTGAAATCACCACGTCGGCCTGGGTCGATATTGAAGAACTGACCCGCAGCACTATTCGTGACATCGGGTATATCCATTCTGATATGGGTTTTGATGCTAATTCCTGTGCCGTGTTAAGCGCCATTGGTAAGCAATCACCAGATATTAATCAGGGTGTGGATAAAAAAGATCCGCACGAACAAGGTGCTGGCGATCAGGGTCTGATGTTTGGTTATGCCAGCAATGAAACTGACGTGCTGATGCCTGCCCCTATTACCTTTTCACATCGTTTAGTGCAGCAACAAGCCAAGGTGCGTAAAGATGGCACTTTGCCTTGGTTACGGCCAGACGCCAAATCTCAGCTGTCATTTATTTATGAAAATGGCAAGCCAGTGGGTATTGATGCTGTGGTGCTGTCGACGCAACACTGTGACACCATCTCTACCGCTGATTTACGTGAAGCTGTGATGGAACATATCATCAAGCCTGTGTTACCGGCAGAGTGGCTGAATCAAAACACCAAATTTTTTATCAACCCAACCGGTCGTTTTGTCATCGGTGGCCCTATGGGTGACTGTGGTCTGACGGGCCGTAAAATCATCGTCGACAGTTACGGCGGTATGGCTCGCCATGGCGGTGGCGCTTTCTCGGGTAAAGATCCATCGAAAGTGGACCGTTCAGCCGCTTACGCTGCGCGTTATGTGGCAAAAAACATCGTGGCAGCAGGTTTAGCTGAACGTTGTGAAATCCAGGTGTCTTATGCCATTGGTGTGGCAGAGCCAACCTCAATCAGCGTGGAAACTTTTGGCACCAGCAAACTGGCTGAAGATCAATTGATTGCGCTGATCCGTCGCCATTTTGATCTGCGCCCATACGGCCTGATCCAGATGCTGGACCTGGAGCGGCCAATTTACCGCGCCACTGCTGCTTATGGTCACTTTGGCCGCAATGAGTTCCCTTGGGAGCAAACCAACAAAGCTGATGCGCTGCGCGCTGACGCCGGTTTATAATTTTTATTTGTTAAAAAATGGAGAGCCTGGCTCTCCATTTTTTTAGCAATAACCATAAAAACAATTCATTTACAATTGCCGATTTCTGTTGCTATCCGCCAGAGAAGTTTTTATAACTGTCTGCGGCATTGCCTGATGCCGACTGATTGCAGCAAGACAAAAAAGGAAAAAATATGTCTGCACCTACCCAAGCCAGCACGCCACCGCAGGCGCAAAGCTGGTTAAACCGCTGTTTAAACACCATTGAACGTGTCGGTAATAAACTGCCTGATCCAGCCATTTTATTTGGTCTGTTTATGGTGGCGGTCTGGATTATTTCCTGGGCGCTGTCCGGCACTAGTTTTAGCGAAATTGACCCGCGTACCGGACAACCGATCCAAATCACTAACTTACTGGCGGGTGACCAATTCACCTTGTTTATGTCAAAAATTGTCAGCACCTTTGTCAACTTCCCGCCTTTAGGTGTGGTGCTGGTCGCAATGCTGGGTCTTGGCGTGGCCGAATACACCGGTTTTATTAATGCTGGTTTGCGCTCAATTCTGGCGGTGACGCCAAAGCTGCTGTTAACGCCGGTGTTAATTGCGGTCGGTATTTTAAGCCATGTCGCGGTCGATGCCGGTTATGTGCTGGTGATCCCGCTCGGCGCAGTGATTTTTTACGCTGCTGGCCGCCATCCACTGGCAGGCATCGCAGCGGCTTTTGCCGGGGTGTCTGGTGGTTTTTCCGCCTCTTTGTTTATCCCAAGCAGTCTGGATCCGATGCTGGCTGGTTTAACCCAGGCCTCAGCACGTTTATCCGCCCATCCGGCAGCCGCCGAATTGGTGGTCAATCCACTGAATAACTACTACTTCACGTCCTTTTCCGCCATTTTAATTATTCTGGTGGGCTGGTTCCTGACCGATAAAGTCATTGAACCAAGATTAAAACAAACCGCAGTCGATGCCGATCCAGCCACTTTACCGACCATGGATCCACTGCAACCACATGAGCGCCGTGGTCTGCGCTTTGCCATGCTGTCGATTTTCATCAGCCTGGCCGCGCTGGTTGTCTCTGCTTATCCGGAAACTTCGGCCTGGCGTGGCACAGACGGTAGTTTAACCCATAGCTCAGCCAGCCTGATGCAGTCGATTGTTGGACTGATCCTGCTGTTGTTCCTTATTCCTGGCGTGGTGTATGGCGTGGCCTCAGGCTCAGTGAAAAATCACCGTGATGTGGTGCAAGGCATGAGTAAAGCCATGAGTGGCATGGGTTATTACATCGTAATGGCGTTTTTCTGCGCCCAGTTTATTTATGCCTTTGGCCAGTCCAATCTGGGTGCCTTATTTGCAATTAAAGGCGCCGGTGCGCTGAAAGAAATGGCATTGCCAATGGGCGTGACGCTGGTGGGGATTGTGTTTTTAACCGCCACCGTGAATTTACTGGTCGGCTCAGCCTCAGCGAAATGGGCGTTAATTGGCGCTGTGATGGTGCCGATGCTGATGGAACTGGGCGTATCGCCCGATCTGACCCAGGCGGCATATCGGGTTGGTGATTCATCCACCAATATCATCACACCACTAATGCCGTATTTCCCTCTAATCGTGGTGTTCTGTCAGAAATATGTCAAATCGACCGGTATCGGTACTTTGATTGCGCTGATGTTGCCATTTTCGGTGACCTTGCTGCTGTTATGGACCAGCTTCCTGCTTGGTTACTGGGCACTGGGCTTTGATCTTGGCATTGGTGCCAGCTATGTGTTTCCGGCTCAGTCTTAAAACCTAAGCTGAGACCAGATTGACCTTCGCAATCCACAACAGGCGCTTTTGGCGCCTGTTGCATCAGCGCTCTTAGTTGTTAACGTCCATCGCCCTGCCAGCGAAATAACCAGGCCGCCAGCGTTAAACACAACAATGTCATGCCCGCTAACATCAACAGTGGATAAGTAAGTTCCGTAAGCGAAGCACCATCGGTCATAATGGCCCGCGCTGCCGTCACTAAATGCGTCAGCGGCAGAACATCGGCAAACCAAAGTAAAGGCGCTGGAGCCCCCTCTAAGCTAAACCAGACACCAGATAAAATCATCATCGGCCAACTTGCCATATTCAGCAGCCCACCGGTTAACTCCTCTGAGCGCGAGCGACTGGCAATCACCAGCCCTAACGAAATCATCGCCATAGCGCCAAGCACTGTCACCAGCATTAAATCGATATAACTACCGAGCATGACAAAATCAAACAACAGATCACAGCCTGTGTAGATCAGTGTGGCAATCACTAAGACTATCAATAACCTGGAAATGACCTGCGCACTGATAAATTCCAACGCCGTCAACGGGGTTGCCTGCAACCGTTTCAGCACCGAATTTTTTCGATACCTCACCAGCACATAACCAACGCCAAATAAACAGGAAAACATCATATTCATGCCAAGAATGCCTGGCAGCGCCCAGTCGACATAACGAATTTGCCGGCCTTCAACCATGTTTTTCGCCAGCGTCGGCGCGGCTTGTAACAGCAACTTTTCTGCCAGGTAGCCTTTTGGCGACTCTGCATTCAGCCAATAACTTTGCTGTTGAAAGTCGACCAGCAAATCAAGTTGGTGATGCTGCAATTTACGCAGCGCTGGCTCGGCGCTGGCATAAGGCACAAATTCCAGATAGCGGGTCTGAAAAAATGGCTGACTGTTGCTGTTTATCTGCGCTTGCGGCTGGACCACACCAATCTTAAATTCCGCTTTATTGTTATTACCAAACATTACGGCAAAACCAGCCACCAGTAACACCGGAAAAATAATATTCCAGGACAGCGACGATTTATCCCGCCAGAACTCCAGGTTGCGGGCGGTTAACACCGCCAGAAAACGCCTTATATTCATTCATTTCCCCTCAGGCGGACAGGCTATGGCCGGTTAATTTTAAAAATAAATCGTCCAGATTGGCCGATTTAATATACAAGCCTTCCAGCGAAAATCCTTGCGCCAATAAAGCTGTGATGGTTTGTTCAATCTCGACGCTGTTGATCTGTAAATACCCACCTGCCCTGTGCCAGGATGAGGTACTAGTTAAGACTGGATCTTTACCTTGATCCGGTAACCTTAACAATGCACCGTTAAAATGGGCGGCTAACAAGCGTTCTGGCGTGTCATGAGCAATGATACTGCCTTTGTCCATAATCAGAATTTCATCACACAACTGCTCAGCTTCATCCATATAATGGGTGGTCAGGATCACTGTGCGGCCTTGTGCTTTAATCTGTTTAATCAGTTGCCAAAAATTCCGCCGCGCATGTGGATCAAGCCCGGTGGTCGGTTCATCTAAAAAAATAATTTGTGGCTGATTTACTAAAGCCAATGCCAGTAACAAACGTTGGCGTTGGCCGCCGGATAACTTACGATGGTCTTGGTGCAGGAAGTCAGTTAAATCACACAGTTGGATCAATTCGCTCAGATTGGCCGGCTGTTGGTAAAAAGCAGCAAATAATTTCAGTGTTTCCAACACCGTTAAATAATCCTGTAAGGCGGTTTGCTGAAACTGCACACCTAATTGCTGAAAATCCTCCCGCCGCGCTGGCCGGCCATGATAACGGATCTCACCGCTATCTGCGGGCAGCAAGCCTTCAAGCATTTCAATGGTGGTGGTTTTACCGGCGCCATTTGGGCCCAGAATGCCAAAACAGCGCCCTGCCGCTACCTGAAAACTGATATTGTTCACTGCGACCAAATCCGCATACTTTTTCGTCAGCGCGCAAACTTCCAGAACATTTGTCATATTTCTCCCGGCTGATAACCTGTTGTGCCGCCTTATGTTATACCTTTCATTGTCGCTGCCTGCTACCATAGCGCTTTATTTTTCCGGAGTCTTATATGCGGATACCGCGAATTTATCAGCCAGGCGTTCTGGCCGCTGGTGTAGAGCTGGCCCTGGCAGAAGATGCTGCTAATCATGTCGGCCGGGTGCTGCGGATGCAAACCGGCGCCGAGCTGGTGTTATTTAATGGCGATGGCCAGAATTACCCAGCCGAAATCGTCGAGACCAATAAAAAGCAAGTACGAGTGCGCATCCTGAGCACTCAGCCTAATGCCGTAGAATCGCCGCTGCGTATTCATTTAGGCCAGGGCATTTCACGCGGCGATCGGATGGACTTTGCTATCCAAAAAGCAGTTGAGCTGGGGGTGACTGAAATCACGCCGTTATTTACCGAACGCTGTGGGGTAAAACTCGATGCCGAACGGTTAGAAAAACGCACCGAACAATGGCAGAAAATTGCTATTGCCGCCTGCGAGCAGAGTGGTCGTAGTGTGGTGCCCAAGGTGCATCCGGCGCTGAATTTAGATAAATGGCTGGCACAACCGACCAGCGAATTAAAGCTGACCTTGGATCCATGGGCTAAAGACACCATTAAGACCTTAACGCCAGTGCCAGCGCTACGGCTGGTGATAGGCCCGGAAGGTGGCTTTAGCGACCGTGAAGTTAGTTTGACCACCAGTGCAGGTTTTACCGCTGTGCAATTAGGCCCCAGAGTATTGCGCACTGAAACTGCCGCCCTGACGGCCATCAGTGCGCTGCAACTGCAGATGGGCGATTTAGCTTAACAGACTGATGCTTTGTCAATTCAACAGCTTAGAAAGGAAAATGCCGTGATTAAATTAGGTATTGTGATGGACCCAATTGGTTCTATCAATATTAAAAAAGACTCCAGTTTTGCCATGTTACTCCAGGCGCAAAGTCGTGGTTATCAGCTGCATTACATGGAAATGGCTGACTTATACCTACTGGAAGGCCAAGCGCGCGCCAGAACCCGTTTACTCAGTGTCGAACCGGATCCAACTCAGTGGTATCAGTTTAATGGACAGCAGGATATTGCGCTCAGTGAGCTGGACGTCATTCTGATGCGTAAAGATCCACCTTTTGATACTGAATATATTTACGCCACTTATATGCTGGAACGGGCCGAAGACGAAGGAACCTTGATCGTCAATAAGCCACAGAGTTTGCGCGATGCCAACGAAAAACTGTACACCAGTTGGTTCAGCCAGCATACGCCAAAAACACTGGTCAGTCGCGATGCTGCCAGGCTCAAGGCATTTTATCAGGCCGAGCAGGATGTGATTTTAAAACCGCTGGATGGCATGGGCGGCGCCTCTATTTTCCGGTTAAAACCACAAGATGCCAACGTCAGCGTGATTATTGAAACCCTGACCGAACATGGTCAACGGTATGCCATGGCACAACGTTTTATTCCAGCCATCCAAGACGGCGATAAAAGGGTGTTGGTGATTAACGGCGAACCGGTCCCTTATTGTTTAGCGCGTATTCCGGCCAGTGGCGAAACCCGCGGTAATCTGGCCGCCGGTGGTCGTGGTGAAGCCAGACCTTTGTCAGACAGCGATTGGGCGATTGCCAGAGCGGTAGGCCCAACGTTAAAGGCCAAAGGACTGATTTTTGTTGGCCTGGATATTATCGGCGATAAGCTGACCGAAATTAATGTCACCAGTCCAACCTGTATCCGAGAAATTGAAGCGGCCTTCCCGATTAGCATCACCGGTTTATTGTTTGACCAAATCGAATTGCTAATCAAAACCCGGTCTTAACAGCGCTATCGCAAGGCTGGAATTATCAGAGGAACTGCCAATGAGTGAACGCCAAATGCAAAGTTTGCAAAATCATTTACTGATTGCGATGCCGGCGCTGGAAGATCCGTTATTCGGTCGCAGTGTGGCCTATATTTGCGAACATAACCAGGATGGTGCTATGGGCATTGTGATTAATCATCCAATGCCGCTGAATGTGTCGGAATTATTAGCGCAACTGGATATCGAGCACAACAGCGCCAGCCCGGCGGCAAAAGCTCAGGTTTGTGCCGGTGGACCGGTACAACCGGATCGCGGTTTTGTATTACACACCCCCAAAGCCGGGTTTGCCAGCAGTCTGCAACTGACCGATGAGCTGATGGTCACCACCAGTAAAGATATTCTGCAGCAATTGACTGGTGATAATTCACCGGAAAAATTTATTCTGGCGCTGGGCTACGCTGGCTGGTCTGCCGGTCAGTTGGAACAGGAAATCGCCGATAATTCCTGGTTGGTGATCCCGGCCGATAACAACATCATTTTTGATTTAAGCCATGCCGATAAGTGGCAAGGGGCCACCCAGAAACTGGGCATCCAAACGTGGCAATTAAGCCCAGTAGCAGGACATGCATAAATGAGTGAAAAACCCAACGTACTGGCATTTGATTATGGCCTGAAAAGTATTGGTGTGGCCGTCGGTCAGCCATTGACCGGCAGTGCCAGCACGCTGAAAGCACTAAAAGCGGTAGATGGTATTCCGGATTGGAATCTGATTGAGAAGCTGTTGGCAGAATGGCAACCAGGTTTGCTGGTGGTCGGTTTACCGCTGAATATGGACGGTACTGAGCAGCCTTTTACTGCGCGGGTGCATAAATTTGTCAACCGGCTGCACGGTCGTTTTGGTGTCAAAGTCGTAACCCACGATGAGCGGCTCACGACTGTGGATGCCAGAGCGGATTTATTCGCCCAGGGCGGCTTTAAAAAACTCAGTAAAGATGCGGTGGATTGCTGGTCAGCCAAGCTTATCTTAGAAAGTTATTTTGAACAGAGTTACGGCGCATGATCACACCAGGCTGGTATCGGCATTACAAAGGCCAATATTACCAAGTGCTTGGACTGGTACAACACAGCGAGGAAAATCAGCCCTATGTGTTATACCAACCTTTGTATGGTGAACAAAAGCTCTGGGTCCGTCCCTTACAGATGTTCACTGAACAAGTGCAGGTCGACGGACTATGGCTTGAGCGCTTTCGCAAAGTGGAGCAATTGCCAGCGGAGCTGATGGCGATTGCTGCCAACTCGCTTTGTCTTCAGCCAGCACGTGGTGATGGCCAATAAGGGTCCATGGCATGGACCTTTTGCTCGGCGGAGCAGCCGACTTTTGCTTTAATTCGTGACGCAACGGATGGTATTTTTATTAGCTTACAGCTAGCGGCTGTTAAAAGCGTTTCGCCTACGGCGAGTTACTTATTTTGCTTCGCCAAAATAAGTAACCAACAAAAGGCGACCCCGGATCGTTCGAAAGCCCGCAATAAAATCAATAGTTTGAGGCGCTGGGGCAACTCGGCCGCCGCTAACGTCGGCGACCTCAAACACTCCCCAGCTTAAAACCTCAAACCATTGTTTTATCGCGGCTCGCTTTACGGGGAGGTTAATTACAAAAAGGATAAAATCTTAACGCATTGATTTTAAATATTTTTCTATGCCGAAGTAAAAATGCCATGAATTATATGAACTTAAAATCAATAGTTAAATTTTTGTAAGCTCTTTTGCTTTTGGTCCCCGTCAAGCGAGCCGTAATAAAATTGATGGTTTGAGGTTTTAAAACGCCGAGTGTTTGAGCGGGCTGACGCTAGCAGCCCGCGAGTTGCGGCGTTGCCTCAAACTATTGATTTTATTGCGGGCTTTCGAGCGATCAGGGGTCGCCTTTTCTTTGGTTTCTTTCTTTTGGCGAAGCAAAAGAAAGAAACTCGCCAAAGGTGAAAGCTTTTCAAAGCCAGCTAGCGGCAAGCTAGAAAAATCCAGCACTTAGCTGCAAGCTTAAAAAAACACCATCCGTTGTGTCACGAATCAAAGCAAAAGTCGGCTGCCCCGCCGACAAAAAGCCAACGCCAATGACCGCAATAGGCCCCCCACCCTAGCGTTCCGGTTTCTCCAGTCCATCCACAGTCACATTAGCCAAAAAGCCAGCGCCAGCGGTTTCATTATTGCGAAGCTTAATCATCAGGCGTAAATCATTCGGTGAATCGGCATGATGCAAAGCATCGGCATAACTGATTTGATTACGCTGATATAAATCATACAGCGCCTGATCAAAAGTTTGCATGCCAAGCTCCCTGGATTTACTCATCACCGACTTAATTTCGTCAATTTCGCCGCGTTTAATCAGATCCGCCACTAAAGGTGAATTCAGCAGCACTTCAATCGCCGCCAGCCGTTTGCTGCCATCGGCAGTTGGGATCAGTTGTTGCGCCACAATAGCGCGTAAATTCAGCGCCAGGTCAAACAACAGCTTGCCGTGTTTTTCCTTCGGCACCAGGTGCATAATGCGGTCGATCGCCTGGTTGGCGTTGTTGGCGTGCAAAGTGGCGATACATAAATGGCCAGTTTCGGCAAAGGACAGCGCATACTCCATGGTATCCTGACTACGGATTTCACCGATGAGGATCACGTCCGGTGCCTGACGTAACGAGCTTTTTAGCGCTGCCTCAAAGGACTCGGTATCAATGCCAACTTCACGCTGGGTGATCAAACTTTTTTGGTGTTGATGGACAAATTCAATTGGATCTTCAATGGTCAGAATATGGCCGCGGGAGTTTTTGTTGCGAAAGCCAATCAGCGCCGCCAGCGACGTTGATTTACCAGTGCCGGTGCCGCCGACAAAAAGCACCAGACCCCGCTTGGACATAATCACTTCTTTTAAAATGGGTGGCAGACCCAGATCATCCGCTTCCGGGATCGTGGTCACGATGCGCCTGATCACCATCCCGGCTTGATCACGCTGAAAAAATGCCGACACCCGAAAACGTCCGGCGTCATTGGCAATAGCAAAGTTGCATTCTTTACTGCGTAAAAATTCCGCTTGTTGCTTGTCGTTCATCGCAGCCAACACCAGCGCCAGCGCCTGTTCGGCACTGAGCGACTGTTGCTCCAGCGGCAATAATTCGCCATTAATTTTCGCCGACACCGGCAAACCGGCGGTGACAAACAGATCAGAGGCTTTGGCGACGACCATCTTTTCCAGTAAAGGGATTAATTGCACCATAAGCTCCTACATCCGTCCCATCATGCCAAAGACATTTTTATCCTGCGCCTTCGCCAGCGCATCTTGTTTGGTAATCAGACCGCGATTCACCAGGTTCAGCAGACACTGATCCATGGTTTGCATGCCATGAGCGGCACCAGTTTGGATCACTGAATACATTTGGGCAATTTTATCCTCACGGATTAAATTCCGGATCGCCGGTAAGCCGACCATAATTTCATGGGCCGCAATCCGACCACCGCCGACTTTTTTCAATAACGTTTGCGAAATCACTGCCCGTAAGGATTCGGATAACATCGAACGCACCATGGCTTTTTCTTCGCCCGGAAACACATCAATGATCCGATCAATGGTTTTTGGTGCCGAAGTGGTATGCAAGGTGCCAAATACCAGATGACCGGTTTCAGCAGCCGTCATCGCCAGCCGGATGGTTTCCAGATCGCGCAGCTCCCCGACCAGAATCACATCCGGATCTTCCCGTAAGGCAGAGCGCAGCGCATTAGAAAAACTTAAGGTATCACGGTGCACTTCGCGCTGGTTGACCAGCGACAGTTTATTGTGATGGACAAATTCAATCGGATCTTCAATGGTCAGAATATGATCATGCCGGGTCATATTGATATAGTCGACCATAGCCGCCAAAGTGGTCGACTTACCGGAGCCAGTCGGTCCGGTCACCAACACCAAACCGCGTGGGTTTTCGGCAATAGTGCGAAACACATCAGGCGCGGCTAAATCATCCAGACTCAGCACTTCGCTTGGAATGGTGCGGAACACCGCTGCAGCGCCACGATTTTGCACAAAAGCATTCACCCGAAAGCGCGCCAGACCCGGCACTTCAAAGGAAAAATCCGCCTCCAGTTTTTCTTCGTATTCTTTGCGCTGCTTATCCGTCATAATGTCATACACCAGCGCGTGGACATCTTTGTGCGTCAGCGGCGGGATATTCAGGCGTCGGACATCGCCGTCAACCCGGATCAGTGGTGGCACACCTGCCGATAAATGCAGATCCGAAGCTTTATGCTGTACGCTAAAGGCTAATAATTCGGTGATATCCATGACAACATATACTCCTGTTTGCCAAATAGTTTTTTAAATTAACAACAAGTCAGGCTTTAATGGATAACAACATAGCAGAACGACTGAGTTCAGCCTACCGTCAACTGGCAGAATTTAGCCATCATCCGCTGCAGGATGAGCAAAAACCACGGCTGATTGCCGTTAGTAAAACCAAACCAGCCAGTGCCGTGCTTGCCGCCTATCAGGCTGGCCAGCGTGATTTTGGCGAAAATTATCTACAGGAACTGGTCAGTAAAGCCAGCGAGCTTGCCTCGCTGCAAGACTTACAATGGCATTTTATCGGTCCTATCCAGTCAAATAAAACCCGCGATATCGCCCGTTTTGCCAGTTGGGTGCATAGCATTGAGCGCTTTAAAATTGCCGAGCGGTTAGCCGCCCAACGCCCGGCAGAGCTTGCGCCCTTACAGCTGCTGATCCAGGTCAATATTAGTGCCGAAGCCAGCAAGGCTGGGGTGATGCCAGCCGATGTGCTGCCACTGGCTGCACAGATTGCGACGCTGCCCAATGTCGTGCTCAAAGGCTTGATGGCCATTCCAGCGCCTGCAGTAGATCAGGATAACAGTGCGGCCTTTGCGGCCATGCAACAGTTATCACATCAATTGCAACAACAACATCCGGCCGCGACCGAACTGTCGATGGGAATGTCAGACGACTGGCAACAAGCCCTGACTTTCGGTGCAACTATGATAAGATTAGGCACGGCCATTTTCGGCGCGCGGGAAACTCAACCACATGAATGAAAATACTGTCGCTTTTATCGGCGCTGGCAATATGGCAAGAGCTGTCATCGCAGCTATGGTCAAACAAGGTTATCCGGCAGACAATATTATCGCTGCCAATCCGGGAACGGCAAAACTGGATGCACTGGCAGCGGACTTTGGCATCCAGACCACCACCGACAATGTGCACGCAGTGCAACGTGCCGATGTGATTGTGTTGGCGGTCAAACCACAACTGATGGCAGAAGTGTGCCAGGATTTAATCGCCAAGGCGCCAGAAATTCAAGAGAAACTGTTTGTCACAGTCGCGGCAGGCTTACCGGTCAGTAAATATGAAAGCTGGCTTGGCGACATCCGCATTATCCGGGCTATGCCCAATACCCCGGCTCAGGTTGGACTTGGCGTGACAGGTTTATATCCAAGCCGATGTTCAAACTATGAAAAATCATTTGTTGACCAACTGTTTAGCCCTTGTGGCCTAACCGTTTGGCTGGATACTGAAGACAAAATTAATGACATTATTGCCGTCACCGGCAGTGCGCCAGCTTATTTTTTCTATTTTATGCAGGCGATGCAGCAAATGGCCGAGCAGCTTGGTTTTGCGCCAGAACAAGCGCAGGCGATGGTGCTGCAAACCGCCCGTGGCGCCGCTGCCCTGGCAGCCGAGTCAGGCTTGGCTTTTGCCGAATTACGGCAGCAAGTGACCAGTAAAGGTGGCACCACCCACGAAGCGATTGAAAGCTTTCGCCGCGATGGCCTGGAACAAAGCGTGACAAACGCCATGCAAGCCGCCATTAACCGGGCTGAAGAACTGGCCAGAACCTTATAAATTTTGTTACAGAGTTTGTTGATAACTGATGATTGGAATTAAACCATGACCAATGCTTTTGTGTTCCTGATTGATACTTTGTTTAATCTGTATTTGATGGTGGTGTTATTGCGATTATGGCTACAAACGGCGCGGGCAGATTTTTATAATCCGCTCAGTCAATTTGTGGTGAAAGCCACCAACCCGCCGCTGATCCCACTGCGCCGTTTGATCCCGAGTATTGGCGCGCTGGATACGGCATCCCTGCTGCTGGCATTGCTGGTGGCCGCGGCTAAATTAATGACTTTACAACTAGTGGCGGGCAGTATTTCTCTCCAGTTCACCTTGGTCGGAGCGCTGGCCTTATTGGTTTCAGAAGCCTTTAATCTGATCTTCTGGGTGGTGATTATTCGCGCCATTATGAGCTGGTTCAGCCAGGGCAGAAATCCGATGGAGCATTTGTTAAGCCAACTCACTGAGCCGCTACTGAGCCCCATCCGTAAGATCATTCCACCGATAGGCGGACTGGATTTGTCTGTACTGGTGCTGCTGGTCGGGATGCAATTTTTGCAGATTTTATTGAAGGGTTTATTTAGCGGTTTGTTCTGATGTCAAAAGCGCAAGCAACGGCTGACAGTGCCATCCGCTTCGTGGGGCAGGATTTGCTGTTACAGTTATATGTGCAGCCCAAAGCCAGCCGCGATCAGATCATCGGTCTGCACGGCGCTGAAATTAAGCTGGCCATCACTGCCCCACCGGTGGATGGCAAAGCCAATGCACATATTCAAAAATTATTGGCAAAAATGTTTGCGGTCAGCAAAAGCCAGGTGGTGCTGACCAAAGGTGAACTCAGCCGGCATAAACAGGTGCAGATCATGGCGCCTTTTGTGCTGCCGGCTGCAGTTCTGTCATTAGGGATTCTACCGGAGACTGACGAATGAAAATCCGTACCCTGCTCGGCTCGGCACTGTTATTGGCCCTCCTGAGCCCATTGGCGTCTGCCGAACAAAAACAAGTGCTGGGACCCTGGGATGTGCATTATATCGCCATGCCGTCGACCTTGATTGACCCCCAGATTGCTGCGCAGTACCAAATCAGCCGCAGTATTCAAAATGGCCTGATCAATATTTCTGTGCTTGCCAGCAATGATCAACAAGCGCAACAAGTGCGGATCAGCGGTCAAGCGAAAAATTTACTCGGCCAGATCAAAGAGCTGAACTTTCAGGAAGTGCGTGAAGGCAAAGCAATTTATTATCTGGCGCAACTGCAATTTCGCGGTGAAGAAAAAGTCAGTTTCAGTATTGAAATCAGTCAGGGCACTGTGCAGCAACAGCTGAAATTTGATCATACCTTTTATCAG
Source organism: uncultured Rheinheimera sp. (assembly GCA_964525695.1). Classification (GTDB taxonomy): domain Bacteria; phylum Pseudomonadota; class Gammaproteobacteria; order Enterobacterales; family Alteromonadaceae; genus Pararheinheimera. The sequence continues at coordinate 34,256 of CAZGHW010000018.1, forward strand.
GAACCGCTTTAAACCAAGCGGTGTCCGCTATCGACCCCAGCCAGAAGAGATGTTGAATGCAAAAAATTGTGCTCGCGACCGGTAATGCCGGCAAAGTCACTGAACTCGCCGCCATGTTGGCACCTTGGCAATGTGACATCATTCCGCAAACGGCTTTTGCCGTGCCGGATGCCGACGAAACCGGCCTGACCTTTATTGAAAATGCCCTGATTAAAGCCCGCCACGCCGCGGCGCTGACCGGTTTACCGGCCATCGCCGATGATTCCGGCCTGGCGGTGGATGCACTTGGTGGTGCGCCTGGTATTTATTCGGCTCGTTTTGCGGGCGCTGGCGCAACTGATCAGACCAATATCGCCCTATTACTAGAAAAAATGGCCGCAGTGCCTGCAGAACAGCGTCAGGCACAATTTCACTGTGTGCTGGTGTATTTGCGTCATGCCGCAGATCCAACGCCACTGATTAGCCATGGTATCTGGCATGGCACTATCACTCAGCGCCCGGTCGGCAGCAACGGTTTTGGCTATGATCCCATCTTTTGGTTACCTGAATTGGCTTGTACCTCAGCGCAATTGACCAAAAGCCAGAAACAACAACTCAGTCACCGTGGTCAGGCACTGCAGCAGTTACAAAGCCAGTGGCAAGCCAGGAATGCCAGATGAGTGCGTTACAACTGCCACCGCTATCGCTGTATATTCATATTCCCTGGTGTATTCAGAAATGTCCTTATTGCGATTTTAACTCTCATGCGGTGAAACAAGGTATTCCTGAGTCTGAGTATGTCGCCCATCTGCTGGCCGATTTAACCCAGGACCTGGCTTATGTACAACAGCGGCCACTGAGCAGTATTTTTATTGGTGGCGGCACGCCAAGCGTGTTTTCAGCTGAAGCCATCGCCCAAATTCTCGCCGGGGTACAGGAGCGCATCCCTTTTGCTGCCGACATTGAAATTACCATGGAAGCCAATCCGGGTACGGTCGAAGCAGACCGCTTTGCCGGATATGTCAAAGCGGGAGTGAATCGGTTTTCCATTGGCGTACAAAGCTTTCAAAACCAACAACTGCAAAAGCTGGGACGTATTCATCAGCGTGATGAGGCCTGCCATGCCGCCAGACTGGCACAGCAACTCTGCCAGCACAGCAGCCTGCAAAGCTTTAACTTAGATCTGATGCACGGTTTACCCGAGCAACAATTACCAGATGCATTGGCTGATTTACAACAAGCCATTGCGCTGGCCCCGCCGCATTTATCCTGGTACCAACTGACCATTGAACCCAATACCGCCTTTGCTTCCAGACCGCCCACCTTACCACAGGATGAAACCTTGTGGGACATTCAGGAACAAGGCCATCTGCTGCTGACGGCGGCAGGCTATCAGCAATATGAAACCTCAGCCTATAGCAAAGCGGGCTACCAGTGCCGGCATAATCTGAACTACTGGCGTTTTGGCGACTATCTGGGGATAGGTTGCGGTGCCCATGGCAAAATTACCCTGCCAGCGCAACAACAGGTGTTGCGCACGGTGAAAATCAAGCACCCTAAAGGCTATATGGATTTAAGCAAAGGCTATCTGGATTCGACCCAAGTGGTGGCCCGCGAAGATTTAGCCTTTGAATTCTTCATGAATAGATTCCGCTTACTGGAAGCTTGCCCACAACTGGATTTTACCGCTTATACCGGGCTGCCTGTCGCAACAATTCGCCCTGCGATTGAAAGAGCGCAGCAATTAGGGTTAGTTACAGTGCAAGCTGAGCATTGGCAAATTACTGCCCAGGGCGTGCGCTACTTAAATGAATTACTGCAGTTATTTCTGGATTAACCCCTGCAGCACAACACTGAACAAAACGAAGTCCTGGTAGGCTCGCAGCTGCCATTTTGCAATGAAACAACGATAACAAGAGGACAATATGCAACTGACCCACATCGCTCTGGCTGTGACGGCCGCTTTTTTACTAGGTGCTTGTTCGCCAGGCCAAAATCCGGCCAGCGACAGCAACCAAAGCAGTGCCAGCCAACCTTCTGCCGCCACACAAACCGAAAACGAACGGTTGATGGCGTTTTTTGAACAGGCTTTTAACGATAAGGTCGCGCTGAGTCCAACCAGCCAGACCCAGCTAGGCCTGAAAACAGATCAAGACAAGTGGGATCAACTGACTGATGAACAGTATCAAAAAACGTTACAACTGGTGAAAACTCAGTTGCAACAGTTAGAACAATTTGATTTTAAAGCGCTGGATCAGCAAAACCAGTTGAGTTATCAGTTGTTTAAACAGGATGCGGAACAGCAACTGGCCGACGAACAATGGCGGTTATACAACTATCCGGTCAATCAGATGTTTGGCACTCATACCATGGTGCCATCACTGTTGATCAACCAGCATCAAATCAGCAATGAGACCGATGCCAAAGCTTATATTGCCAGGCTCAATGGTGTATTGGCGCTGTTTAACCAGTTAACAGTGCAACTGGACAAAAGAGCCGAACTTGGCATTATCCCACCTAAATTTGTCTTTGCCCATGTGCTCAGTGCCAGCAACAATATCATTCAGGGTGCTCCATTTACCGAAGGGCCAGATAGTACTTTGCTGGAAGATTTCCGGCGCAAAGTCAGTGCATTACAACTGGATGATGCCACCAAGCAAATGCTGATCAAAGAAGCCGAAATTGCGCTGGTCAGCAGTGTCAAACCGGCCTATCAACATTTAATCAGTTATCTGACGACTTTAGAGACCAAAGCCGGTACTGATGATGGCGTTTGGCGTTTTAACCGCGGTGCTGAGTTTTATAATCATGCTTTAGCGCGCACCACCACCACCACCATGACGGCCGATCAAATCCATGATTTGGGGTTGGCTGAGGTCAATCGCATTCATCAGGAAATGCGCGCCATTATGGACAAAGTGGGCTTTAAAGGTGATTTACAAGCGTTCTTTAAATTTATGCGTGAAGACAGCCAGTTTTATTATCCGGATACCGCCGAGGGCAAAGCCGCTTACCTTGCCGAAGCGACCCGGGTGATTGACGATATGAAATCTAGACTGGATCAGCTATTTATCGTTAAGCCTAAAGCCGATATGGTCGTTAAAGCGGTAGAACCATTTCGCGAAGCCTCAGCTGGCAAAGCCTTTTACGAAGCGCCATCGATGGATGGCAGCAGACCAGGGATTTATTATGCCAACTTATACAAAATGTCTGGCATGCCAAAATATGAACTGGAAGCCCTGGCTTATCATGAAGGTATTCCTGGCCACCACATGCAAATCGCTATCGCGCAAGAGCTGGAAAATATCCCAAAATTCCGTAAATTTGGCGGTTACACTGCTTATATTGAAGGCTGGGGCTTATATACCGAACTGTTGCCAAAAGAAATTGGCTTATATCAGGACCCTTACGCAGATTTTGGCCGTTTAGCGATGGAGCTGTGGCGTGCTTGCCGGTTAGTGGTCGATACCGGTATTCATGCAAAAAAATGGACCAGAGCAGATGCCATCAGCTATCTGGCAGCCAATACCCCCAACTCGCAGTCTGAAATCGAAGGTGCGATTGAGCGTTACATTGTGATGCCATCCCAGGCAACAGCTTATAAAATTGGCATGCTGAAAATTATTCAGCTTCGGGACAAAGCTAAAACCGCGCTCGGCGAACAGTTTGATATTCGCGAATTCCATGATGTAGTGCTGAAAAATGGTGCTGTGCCGCTGGATACGCTGGAACAACTGGTCGACAGTTATATCAGCAGCAAAAAAGCTAAAGCTTAAAGCTGTCACTGCGCTGGCAGCGCCCGCATCACAAGGGCGCTGCTGCGATTGCCCCTCTGCTGTTGCCAGCCTGTACGCTATTGCTTAGCCTCTATCTGATTAATCAAGGAGTTGCCTGATGATTCAGTTGCATTTATACAACCCACAAACCGACAGCTGGCAAAGTGGCGATCTGAGTTTACTGAAACTGCCGTTGCATGGTGACGAAAAAGCCTGGATCAATCTGTCAGCCGCCAGCCCACTGGAACAACAACTGCTGTTAAAACAGCTGGCTATCCATCCGGTCATCGCCGAGGATTTTTTACGTGAGCGCCACCCGCCCAAGTTGGAAGCCAGTGAGGATTTTACCCTGCTGATCATGCGGGCTTTTGCCGGCCAGGACTTTTATGATTATCCGGGGCATGCTCAGTTAAGTTTATTGTTTTCCAAACAAATTTTACTTTATAAATGCCAGTTACCAGAGCAGTCTTACGCCTATGCCTTGCCGACTTTTAACGTACACCAGCCTGTGATGCCGATCAAAGACTGGGTGAAACATTACATCCACGCTGTCTCAGCGAGTTATCTGGAAAAATTGATCAATTTTGAAGATGAACTGGGTGATTTTGAAGATTTAATGCTCAGTCATGGCGATGACCACAAAATGTCGCAGATCATGCGTTATCGCTCGGTGTTTCGAAAACTGGATCGCAATCTGGCCTATCAAAAGGAAATGTTTGCCGATTTATTAACGCCCGATCAGGAACACCCTTTTATTTCCCAGTTTCACAGCTCAGAACTGCGCGATTTTTATGAAAAATTTGAACGGCTGCATAGTATGACGCAAATGTATTACGACCAATTGGGCGATTTGGTTAGTGGTTATATGTCTACTTCATCTCATCAAATCAACGAACGGATGAAACTATTGACCATGGTGTCGACGGTGTTTATTCCACTGACTTTTATCGTCGGCATGTATGGGATGAATTTTGACAATATGCCGGAATTGCACTTTAAAACAGGTTATTACTGGACCTTAGGCGTCATGCTGGTACTGGCGCTGGTGATGATGTTGGGTTTTAAAATTAAACGCTGGTGGTAAGCAAGGCCGCCGCGGCTGGTTGGTCCAGCGAAATATTCAGCAAAATGTCGTTGAATTGACTATAAATCCAGACAGCAGCTGCGGTATTATCCGCAACCTTTCTTAATATGGTCTGGTTTTGCCAGATCCTGTGGTCAAGAGTGTCGCCATGGCTGAAAATCAACTGCTGGATATCAAAGATATTGTTCGCGACAGTTTTGACGAGCAAGAAGTTGAGCAGCTTGGTGTCAAACTCAGCCAGTTAGAGCCGGAAGAAATCGCCGTTGCACTTGAAGCCATGCCGCTGGAGCAACGGATCAGCACCTGGCAAAGCCTGTTGCCGGATGAACAAATCCACGCCCTGACCTACATGCGCGATGATGCGCGGCAGAATATTTTTAAGCAACTTGCAGATAGCGAGCTGTCCGCGTTGGTGGCGCGGATGGATGTGGACGATCTGATCGAGCTACTCGATGAGTTGCCCGCAGCAGTCTATCAGGAAGCTTGTTCTAAGCTTGATGCCAGCGAAAAACTCTGGCTGGCGACCGCCCTGGCTTATACCGATGAACAATGTGGTCGTTATGCTGACCATGATGTTTTGACTATCCGTAATAACGCCAAAGTCCGGGATGCCATCCGGTTATTTAAGAAACTCAATGAAGACGCCGAATATCACGATGCGCTGATGGTGGTGGATCGCACCGGTCGTTATGTTGGTTTGCTGCTGGCGACCAATTTACTCGGTGAGCCAAGCCACTTGCCCGTGGTTTCTTTTATCGATACCGAAGCCCCAGTGGTCGAAGGCGTGCTGGAGCTGGGTCCTGCTTCTGATATCGTGGCCCGCTCTGGCTATACCGCGCTGGCAGTCATTGATGACGAAGGTAAATTGTTAGGCCGGTTATCGATCGGGGAAGCACTGGAAAACGTGCGACGGGATTTAGAAGGCCAGTTTATGCATACCGCCGGTTTGCATGAAACGGAAGACTTGTTTGCCCCAGTTGCGGATAGCGCCAAAAGAAGGGCGTTATGGCTTGGTATTAATTTATTAACCGCCTTTCTGGCCGCCTGGACCATAGGTTTATTTGAAGCCACCTTGCAACATGTGGTGGCGCTGGCGGTCTTGATGCCAATCGTCACCAGCATGGGTGGCATTGCCGGCAGTCAGACTCTGACCCTGATTATCCGGGGTCTGGCGCTTGGCCAAATCACGCCGCAAACTTACTGGCCGCTGCTCCGCAAAGAGCTTGGGGTGGGCTTGCTGAACGGCCTGTTGTGGGCAGCGGTCATCGCCGCCGTCACTTATCTGTGGTTTGATGATTGGATCATCGGCATGGTGATTGGCCTTGCCATTATTATTAATATTCTGGTGGCAGCGGCATCAGGTGTGGTGATCCCGGTGTTACTGGAAAAGGGTAAAATAGATCCAGCGCTCTCCGGCTCAGTGATCCTGACCACTATCACGGATGTGCTCGGTTTCTTTGTGTTTTTGGGGCTGGGCACTTTATTACTGCTCCCCTAAGCCTGATTGATCGTTTCAAAAAAATCCTCGTAAAACAAAATGCTGAGCTGTTTTTTTCCACTTAGCGCTCTACACTGTGTCAAGTTAATGGCGATGTGCAGGTCACAGCTGCCCCGGAGTCTGCATGAAAATTGCTTTGTTATCCCGTAATGCTGAATTGTATTCAACCAAACGACTGGTGGAGGCCGCTGAGTTGCGCGGTCATCAGGTCGAAGTGATAGATCCGATTTTGTGTTATATGAACATTAACCACAATGCGTTATCTATCCATTACAAAGGCGAAGCCTTAAGCGGCTTTGATGCAGTACTGCCAAGAATTGGCGCGTCCATTACCTTTTATGGCAGTGCGGTACTGCGCCAGTTTGAAATGATGAATGTCTATTGCCTGAATAACGCGGCGGCTATTGGCCGCGCCCGCGATAAGCTAAATTCACTGCAGTTATTAGCCCGTGACGGTATCGGCTTGCCTATTACTGGTTTTGCCGACAAGCCAGGCGATATTCCGGATCTGATTGATATGGTCGGTGGTGCGCCTTTGGTGATCAAGCTGCTGGAGGGCACTCAGGGGATTGGCGTGGTCCTAGCTGAAACCCGTACCGCCGCCGAGAGCGTGATTGAAGCTTTTATGGGACTCAATGCCAATATCCTGGTGCAGGAATATATTCGCGAGGCTCAGGGCGCCGATATTCGTTGTTTTGTGGTCGGTAACAAAGTGATAGCCGCGATGAAACGTCAGGCCAAAGCGGGCGAGTTTCGCTCTAACCTACATCGGGGTGGCACCGCCAGTAAAGTGAAGTTATCCGCTGCTGAACGACAAACGGCAATTAAAGCTGCTCGTTGCATGGGACTGAACGTCGCCGGAGTCGATATCCTCAGAGCAAAAGATGGTCCGGTGGTGATGGAGGTCAACAGCTCGCCTGGTCTGGAAGGGATTGAAGCTGCTAGTGAAGTCGATGTGGCAGGCCAGATTATCAGTTATCTTGAGCAACAAGTGCAGCGCCACCAAAACAAAACAGGAACCTACTAATGCCCACTCTTGATGACAGTCCAACCGAAAGTGTCAGTCAGGCAGCGACCGACCCCCTGTTGACTGATCATCCCGTCGTCGCAGTGCAGCCTTTTACTTTTGGCAATAGTATTATTGCGCCAGGCGAGCGGATGGTGGTCGACATTCCCTTTGGTAAACTTTATACCCATACCGAACTGAATATTGGTGCTCATGTGCTACATGGCAAAAAACCAGGTCCGGTGCTGTTGATCACGGCGGCCTTGCATGGCGATGAAATTAACGGTGTGGAAATTTGCCGGCGTTTGCTCAAACTGGTCAAAGTCGGCAGTTTGCGTGGCACTTTAGTGGTAGTGCCGATTGTGAATACCTATGGATTTGTCCAGCAATCAAGATATTTACCCGACCGGCGGGATTTAAACCGCAGCTTCCCCGGCAGCGAAAAAGGCTCATTGGGCAGTCGGATGGCCTGGCAATTCACCGATCGTATTTTAAAAAAATGCACCCATGTGATTGATTTACATACTGGGGCTATTCATCGCTCTAATCTGCCGCAAGTCCGTGCCACTTCAAGAGATAAAATGTCACTGAAAATGGCAGAAAGCTTTAATGCCCCTATTATCATCAAAGCCGCCAGCCGGGACGGTACCATGCGGGGCACTGCGAATAATCTCGGGCTGCCGATCATTTTATATGAGGCTGGCGAAGCGCTACGTTTTGATGAAGCTTCAATCAAAATTGGCGTGCGGGGTATTCTCAATGTGATGCACAGTCTCGGCATGCTCAGAACAGTGCGTAAACAAGACAAGACCAAATCACTGTTTTCGAAAAAAAGTAGTTGGCTCAGAGCCGAGCATGATGGCATTGCCCGCTATTACTTTGGTCTGGGCCAAAAAGTGAATGTGGGCGACACCCTGGCGCATATTTATTCGCCCTACTCCGACTTTGAAGTTGCGGTCGTGGCCAGCTTTAGTGGCATCATTATTGGCCGTAACAACCTGCCGTTGATTAATGAAGGCGAAGCGTTATTTCATATTGCGGAAGTGAGCGAACTGGAAGAAGCAGAAAAAACCATTGATGCCATCAGTGATGAAGCCGATAGCGCAATGCCGGCAGTGCTGGGCGGCGATCTCGGGTTGGTCTAACCCGCTGGCACTGGCGTTGTGGGCGCGTTGCCACGCTACCACACGCCTTATTTACTGGTCACCACATCATAAGCCAGCAGTTGCGGTACTTGTTGCTGCAACTGCGTTTCAATATGATCCAGTTCCAGTAAGCGTTGGCAAAACAATACAGATTTTGTTTCCATCTCTTCGGCCTTGGCGTCCAGACCCTGATTAATTTTTTCAATCAGTTGCTCCACACTCTGCCAGCCCTGACTGTCGGTGCGTTCAAAATTATCATCTGTATGGCGCAAAGCATCCCGAAGCGCCCCCCACACAGCTCCCACGGTATTTTTTGCGAGTCCCGTCAGATTAGTTTTCAGTTCGCCATGTAAAAATGCATCCATCTCATGCAAACTTTGGGGTGCCAGATAAAAATGCTCGCCACTGCGGACAAAACGGGACATTAACTGATAAGTAGTTTCCCGCACCAGCGCCTGCCATTCTTCTTGTTGTGATTTGTTCCCAACACCAATTAGCATGCCTTCAATCGCGGATAAGCCCAGTTCAACACTATCGACGGCAATGGCAACGACCTGCGGCACAAACTTACGCATGCCTTGGCTGTAAAGCGCTAATAATTGTGTGTCCTGTGCAGACAAAGTGATCCATTCACCTTGAATAAACAGTTGCTTATCGTGATTGATCTGAAACTGAGTGCGGTCATTGGTCAGCACGCGGATTTGCTCAGGCGAGATTAAAATACCATGCCGAAACCCCATCTGGCATTCATTCGCGGCCACAGACCAGCTGAGTACACTGAGAAGACAACATAACAAACGCAACTGATACCTCAGCACCGGCAAATAATCACCTTGTCAGCATACGCCAAAACCATGCTCAGCACAGCGGGTGATGTCGCATTGTGGCGGCCTTTGGTCGCGTTCGTCCTGACCTGACAGCACCTGCGCTTGGTTATAGCAGCGGTTCAATCTTCAAATCGCCAGCCAACACTTTGATTTGGCTCGGACCATAACCACGTTTAATCGGCAGTCGCTCACTGCCCACACAGATTTCAACCCCGGCATACAGCTGTTGTTTGACGATAATCGCAGTTTCGGCAACCAGACTTAGCCGCTCCGCTTCCAGTCGTTTGATATCCTCTATTAATGCGACCGCCACAGTACGCTGCGCTTCAAACTCTTCCACAAAGGCGTTGATATGTTCAGTGGTCGCATCGGATTTTTCCAGCTTTTTTAACTGCTCGATGCCGAGTTTAATTTGTTCCATTTCCTGCCTAACCGCACTGAGATTCTGCCGCAGCGCCTGTTGCTTGGCGACCACCGGATCGATGCGGCGGTTTAAATCCAGTTGCAAACTACTTTCCGAGGGCGAGCCTAATACCCCACCTTTGAATCCCAGATCGAGATAAAAACGGCCACCAACCACTTTACCGCTCAGCTTATCCTCTGGACCTGCCACTACCATTCTGGCGTCGACATGACAATGATTGATTTGTTTCGTGGCATGAAAATCACCTTCACATTCAATCCGGACATACTGCGCTAACAGACAACGGACATCCCCTTTGGCCCTGACTATGGTGCTGAAATGTTCGCCAGCGTTATCCTGACTGACCTGATGACCGATGACAGAACCACCAATAGAGACATCGCCACCAGATTCGATTAACGCGCCTTCCATGGTGCCTTTAATAAAGACATTGCCGCCTGCCACCACTTTCATACTCTCAGTGACATCACCATTCACAATGACACTGCCACGAAATTGCACATGACCGGTGGATAAGTCTACTTTATTCACCGCATAAACTTCATCGACGGTGGCGCCAGCCTCCAGTATACGTGGCATGCCATCGCGAGCTGCCAGTAACAGATCAGCATCATTTGGACTGAGCTGTACCCCTTCGGCGGGTTGCCATTCCACTTGCTGGCCAGGCACTGCCGGGCTGACAGCGCCTAAAACATCAACCCCATCAACCCCTGGCGTTGGCGGTAAGCGCCGAACAATGGGCTCACCCTGACGAACGGAAGGGATCACGCCAAAATCCCGTAAATCACTGCGGCTTTGGCTGGTCATCACAGGTTTATTTAACCGCACTGTCATGCCAGGTACCAGCGGCTCGAATCTGGCATTCTGACCTGGCTGCATCGCCCGACCCACAGCGATCACAGCTTGCCGACTGACGCCTGGTTCGGCCCTACTGGCATTCGTCACCAGTTGTACCAACTGCTCTTTTAAAAAACCAAAACAAATGCCTTGTTCTTGCGCAGCTTTGACCAGTTCAGTGGCTGACACCGGGCTGCCACCCCAAGCCGCAATAATGGTCGCCTGCGCTGTCATCCCATCCGGTGCAATGTCAAATTTAAGTTCAGCATTTTTACGTTGTGCGATCCGGCGTTGCATCCGGTACCCAGGCGGAATTTTTTGTTGTTTTAAATCACCTTGCAGCACCTGATAATCCGCCAGTAAGTTGGTCATTAAATCAGCAGCAATAAAACAACGGCCGAAACCGGCTTCAGACATAGCTTCGCGCACCAACGCAGCGGTCAATGGCAGCAGGGAAATTTCGACGCCAATCGAGATAACGTCTTCTTCGCGACTAAATTGCATTGAAATAGAGTTCACACCGAGATCACATCTATTACCAGAGATAACGGCTACTTGAACAAATTTTTGACAGAAAGGCAAGCCCTGCATTCAATGCAGGGCACTGGCAGAGATGATTAAATGTAGTTTTCCTGATGCACCCGGATAAACAGATCGGTGCCAACTTTACTGTAATCAATCTTATATTCTTTGTTATTCAGTGCTTGAACAAACAATAATGTTTTCGTTTCACCGAACACATCAGAACTACCGATATCAACGATATCCATGTAACGTTCTTTGGCTTCCATCCGGTTCACTGGTACCGATTCAGTAAAAATTTTAGCGCCCATTCTGGAGATAATAACCACCGGATCAGTATCGTTATTCACAATAATTAAATCGAGTTTTTTCTGTTTATGAATAATTGTATTCCGACCACTGACCAGAAATGGTCTTTCATATGTACTCATTGGCTCATTCACCTACTTTTGGCATGCTGATGTCAGCATTATGATACAGGTGTAAAAATGTGTCTAGGTTTGGCTATTCTTTAAATAGATCAACCGGCTTTGATTAACCTGCCGACAAAACTCTGCTGCAGGCAAAGATAAACCCGCAGTAGGAATAAAAAGTTCCATTCCCAGTACAACAGCGCAGTGCTGCATTCGATGCGCGAACATGGCCTGCACGCCATGATAGCGCCGGGCTTTGCTTTGATAAGGGCCAATTTCCAGCATCAGCTCAGAGGGGCAAGTGCCACTTGGGCAGTTTTGCCTTAGGGCAGCTAGTAATAAATGTCTTTGTTCAATCAATAGCTTAACCGCAAGACGTAACGGAATGTGTGGTAAAAATTGGTCAATGGCTGTCACTTTAAAACCGATAAAAGCCAATTCTCCCTGCTCAGGTAACTCTGCTACCCGGGCATAGGCAAATGCCTGCCAGGGTAATAACCAGCTGCCAGCACGATGATGGTAAAGCACCCCATCCGGCTGAAGTTCAACCATGAACCAGGGGGCGGTCAATTTATGGTAAGCGACAGCAGCAGCCAGTAGCAACAGCATAAATAACAGCACCCAAGCCTGAGCAGGCGCTAAGTCTGGCATGATCGCCAGCAATATCATCAGGCACAATAATACCAGCGCGCTGCTGCACAATAATGCTGCCCCACCACGATTACTTTGATCACAATAAAGGTAACGCATTTGTTATTATTCAGAGATCTAGATAATAAAATGTGAAAATTGTCATCAAAATGGTCCAGACCAGATAAAACCGGATCATCTTGCATCTTTCACAGCTGTTTTCTGCCATATTCAGCTCCTGATACGACCAACGCCAGCGATGCTGCGATAACTTCAACATCCAGCCAGCCAACTATTCCATACAATACCGCAGATTATTTATTTCTGACAGTAACTGGAGACAAAGTGCAACCACAACAATCCCGGCTTATTTGGGTCCTCTTCGTGATTTTAGCTTGTTTTATTGCTTACATCGCACTCGATAGCAGCAATCAACCAACTCAATCGCGCCAAGGCGGCAGTGACATCAGCGTGAAAACCACCAAAGCCGATTATCAAATGTGGCAACGGCAAATTGGCACCCTGGGGACAGCATTGGCTTATGACTCGGCAAAGATTGTCAGTGCCACCAGTGATTATCTAACGACTTTGCAGATCAATGAAGGTCAGCCGGTCAAAAAAGGCAGCCTGATTGCACAGCTCAATGACACCGAAGAACAAGCCAGAGTCAACGAATTAAAAGCGCTGTTAACCGAGCAAAATCGCCAGTTGATGCGGCTGAAAAATTTAACACGCACCCAGGCCAGCGCACAATCACTGCTCGATGAACAACAAGCCAAGGTGAATGCCACCCAGGCCCAACTGCAAGCACTGCAAGCCCGGCTGTCAGAAATGCGGATTTATGCACCTTTTGATGGAGTTCTGGGTTTACGCCAGGTCAGCGCAGGTGCCTTTATCAGCGCCGGTACTGTGATCACAACACTGGATGACATTTCAAAACTGAAAGTTGAATTTAATGTCGCCGAACGTTATATGGCTGATCTGCAACCGAAAATGCCAATTCAAATCACCAATATTGCCTATGGCAAACAAGTGTTCAACGGCAGTATTCAGGCGCTGGACCCACGGATTGATCCACTGACCCGCACCATCAGAGCCCATGGGGTGATTGAAAATGCCGATTTGAAATTGCGCCCAGGCATGCTGCTAAATGTCACCGTCACCCTGGCAACTGCCAAGGTATTGACCATTCCAGAGAAAGCGCTGGTGCCATTACAAAATAAACAATATCTGTATGTGGTCGCCGCCGATAATACGGTCAGCCAGGTGGAAGTGACCCTAGGCGATCGCCAGCCAGGCTGGGTAGAAATTACATCTGGTCTCACCGCCGGTACTGAAGTGGTGATTGAAGGCACCCAAAAACTTCGTGCTGGTGCCAATATCGTTCGGGTGGAGCAATAACAATGTGGTTATCTGATGTCTCGGTAAAAAGACCGGTCTTCGCCACTGTGGTCAATCTGGTGTTGATGATTTTCGGCGTGGTTTGTTTCAGTATGTTACCACTGCGCGAATTTCCCGATATTGATTCACCTGTGGTCACCATCAGTACAGATTATCCTGGAGCTTCGGCGGAAATTGTTGAATCAAAAATCACCCAGCCGATTGAAGATATGATCAGTGGCGTCGAAGGGATTAAAAATATCAGCTCTAACAGCCGGGTTGGCCGCTCTAACGTCACCATCGAATTTAATATCAATCGTGATATAGATGCGGCAGCTAACGACGTGCGGGAACGGGTGTCCAGAGTGATGGATAACTTACCCGATCAAGCGCGCGCCCCTGAAGTATTTAAAGCCAATAGCGATGACGACACCATTGCCTGGTTTTTACTCAGCAGTGAGAGTATGACCAATCTGGAGCTGACTGACTATGCAGATCGTTTTATCACCGAACGCTTTTCGGTGGTCGATGGCGTAGCACGACTGCAGATTGGCGGTGAACGAAAGTATGCGATGCGGATGTGGTTGCACAAGGATGCGATGGCTTCGCGCGGCGTCACTGTGCAGGACATTGAAAATGTGTTGCGTAATGAAAACGTTGAATTACCGGCTGGGAATGTCAAATCCGCTGACCGTGATTTTATTGTTCGGGTGGTCCGTACTTATAAAACCCAGGACGATTTTCGCCGTTTGGTGGTGAAAAAAGGTGACAACAACTATCTGGTACGTTTAGGTGAAGTGGCTGATGTGGTGCTGGCTTCAGAAAACGAAGAAAGTGAATTCAGAAGCGATGGTAAAAGTGTGCTTGGAATTGGCATTATCAAACAATCCAAAGCCAATACTTTAGATGTGGTCAGAAACGCCAGAGCAGAAGCTGAACGCATCAAAGCGACCTTGCCAGCGGGCACCTCCATTGAACCTGGCTATGATTCCTCCTTGTTTATCGCTGAATCCATCCGCGAAGTTTATAACACCTTGGGCATTGCGCTAGTCTTGGTGGTGGTGGTGATTTTCTCTTTCCTTGGCAGTTTAAGGGCTACTTTTATCCCGGCTGTCACTGTGCCTGTGGCGCTAATTAGCGCTGTGACCGTACTGTTTGCACTGGATTTTTCGATCAACTTACTGACTCTGCTGGCGATGGTGCTGGCGATAGGTCTGGTGGTGGATGATTCTATTGTGGTGCTGGAAAATATTTACCGCCGGATTGAACAAGGTGAACATCCGCTGCTGGCTTCTTACAATGGTTCGCGCGAAGTCGGTTTTGCCGTCATCGCCACCACCCTGGTATTGATTTCCGTGTTTGTGCCTTTGGTGTTTATGCAAGGTGATTTAGGCAAACTCTTTACTGAATTTGCGCTGGCGGTGGCTGCCGCAGTGGCTTTTTCCGCCGTCGCTGCGCTAACGCTGACACCAATGCTCTGCAGTAAAATGCTGAAACAGGACAAAAAAGAAAGTGGTTTTAGCAAATTTGTCCATCAGTTCTTTATCCGGATTGAACATGGCTATCGTGCTCAGTTGCAACATGCCACCCGGCAAAAATGGCCAACCCTGCTGTTATTGTTGTTGTGCTTTATTGCCAGCGGCTATTTATTAAAATTGTTGCCCTCTGAACTGGCACCGGCCGAAGATCGGGGTACCTTTTTTGTCATGATGAGTCCGGTCGAAGGTGCTAGCTACAGCAGCAATAGTAAAAATATGCGGTTGGTGGAGGATATTTTATTACCCTACTACGAAAAAGGTGAACTGAACCGTTTGTTGATCCGGGTGCCTGGTTTTGGCAACAGCGGTGGGATGGCAATAGTCGGCAGTGAAAACTGGCACAATGGTGAGCGCCGCACTGCCGAATTATTGCCAGAAATTGCCGACAAGCTCAATGCACTGCCGGATATCCGTACTTTTATTAACCAGCGCAGTGGTTTAAGCGGCGGTCGTGGCGGCGGGGGTCGGCCAGTGCAGTTTGTGATCCAGGGCAACACCTATGAAGAACTGGCACGCTGGCGCGATCTGGTGCTGGAAAAAGCCCAGCAAAATCCCAAGCTACTGATGCTGGATCACGATTACAAAGAAACAGTACCACAGGTGCTGGTCGAGATTAACAGCGAACGGGCAGCTGATCTCGGTATTTCAGTCGGCGTGGTCGGACGGGCGCTGGAAGCCATGTTGGGTGGACGTCGGGTCACGACTTTCCTCGATCGGGGGAAAGAATACGATGTCATTCTTGAAGGTGCCGATGCCGATTTTAGTCAACCGGGCAATATTTCAAATGTTTATGTCCGTTCTAGCGGCACCAATCAACTGATCCCACTGGATAATCTGGTGACCTTGCGCGAAGAAGCGACCTCTTCCACTCTGAATCGATATAACCGGATGCGCGCCATCACTATTTCCGCCAATCTGGCACCTGGCTATAGTCTTGGCGAAGCGCTGACCTTCCTCGAAGACATAGTCCGGACTGAAATTGATGTGCCCGTGGGGATCGAGTACAAAGGCGAGTCGATGATGTTTAAAGACAGCGGCGAATCGACCGTGATGATTTTTGCCCTGGCATTAATCATTACTTATCTGGTGTTGGCAGCGCAGTTTGAGAGTTTTATCCACCCACTGGTGATTATGCTCACGGTGCCGCTCGGTCTGGCTGGTGCCCTGGGAGGCCTGTATTTGGCGGGCATGACGTTGAATATCTACAGTCAGATTGGGCTGGTGATGATCATCGGTCTGGTCGCCAAGAATGGTATCTTGATTGTCGAGTTTGCCAATCAACTGCGTGATCAGGGAGTGGAGTTCTTAGAAGCCATTCACCAGGCCTCGGTACAACGCTTAAGACCTATTGCGATGACGGCCTTTACCACAGTCATGAGCAGTATCCCACTGATTATCACCACAGGCCCAGGCTCCGAAAGCCGGATGGTGATTGGTATGGTCATCTGTGCCGGGGTTGGTTTTGCTACTCTATTGACCTTGTATGTGGTGCCTGTGGCTTATGTCGCACTGGCGCGCAACACCAGCTCGCCGGAAACTATCGCCAAGCAGTTGGAAGAACTGGCGAAACAAAAATCATCCCGCTAACCGCTGCATTGATCTCACAAACCAGCAGACTCAGCACTGAGCCTGCTGGCTTTTTTCTTCGCCCACTAAGCCAGCCACCGCAAGAAACTCATGATATAAATGTATATCAAAACAGATACTTGGCTAAAATGGCAGCATAATTTCCAAGTTGTAAGTACAATCTTGCTGAGTTCTGCTGAAAAAACACGCAAACAAAACTATAGTTTTGCCAGCAACCGCCGATAAAACATACAGATTTCCACCAACCAGTATGCATAGGGACCGACCATGAACCTGCAGCCACTCAATAGCAAAACTCCCACAGTTGCCACCAGCACTGAAGAAAATCCGGTTGTAAAGCAAGAACAACGAGAGCTGACGGGCACGGAAAAATCCCAGGCCAATAAGCAACAACTGAATGCCACTATTATTCAAAGCCAGTTTGAACTGAGCTTAAAATCAGACAATAAATCATTGAATTTGTTGTATAAATCAGCAATTTCCTCCCTAGCAACAGAGTTTGAAGATTATCTGCAAAAGGCCACTGAAGCGGGTAAAACCGGCGAAAAGGTCACCAACCCTTATGGTACCGATACTGATACTTCTCCCAAAGCTACAGCCGATCGGATCCTCACTTTCGCCACTGGTTTTTATGACACCTTTAAAAAACAGAATCCGAACTTGTCGGAAGAAGAAGGTCTGGAACAATTTATCAGTAAAATCAGTGCTGGTATCGATCAAGGTTTTGGTGAGGCCCGCGACGTGCTCGATAGCCTGAAACGGCTGGATGGCAAAGTGAAAACCGACATTGATGAAACTTACGAATTGATCCAAAAAGGCTTAAGTGCATTTAGGGACAGCTTTAATAAAAAGCCGGATGATCTGGTGACAACGCAACCAGTCAAAGACACCACCGCTTAATCTGGCTTTAGTTTGTTGGCAAAGCTCTGCCACGATGGCCGGGCTAAGCTTTGCCAATGAGCACACTGTTAACGACAGCAATAAGTGGCCAGTGCCCGCTGTACCCCAAGAATATTGCCATCTTTACTGAAGGTTTTGCTGATAGGTTCAGCGGTACTACTGAGCCAGATTTTCAGCTCGGCATCCAAATCAAAATGACCTTTGGTTTCCGCACTGAATCTGACGACTGAACGATATGGGATCGATTGATACTCTTTTTTACTGCCGGTCAGACCCTGTTTATCCACCAGAATCAGCCGGCGATTGGTAAACACAATCAAATCCCGCACTAGTTTATACACTTGCTCAGGTTTTTCTCCTTCTGCCAAAATGGCTTCCAGTTCACTTTCTACTTCACTGACATCAATGGCTCCGGCTGAGCCTAACAAACTGCTGAATAATCCCATCGGCAACTCCCTGAACTTAGTGACTTCGCAGTCATCGAACTGACATCTGCTGTTGGCCAGCATAAAAGCAGCCAGGCATGAAAGGCAAGAGTGCAGTTGAAGTCAGCCGCAGTCAAAAAGGCAACACCTGACCATCCCAATGCAATAAACAACCATGTTGCGCTGGGGTCAGCCCTACTGCAACCGACCATAATCTGCTGGCAGTTGATGCCGGGGTCTGCAATTGTCCGGCTGGCAAATTACGTAAGAATGGCGTCGCCAACGCTGTGGCGGTGGTCCCCGGATGCACAGCCACCAGCAGAGTTGCAGGCTGTAAACGCCGCAGTTCAATAGCTGTTGTTTTCACCAACATATTGAGTGCAGCTTTTGCCGCCCGATAACTGTACCAACCGCCGAGTTGGTTATCGCTGATACTACCGACTTTGGCACTGAGTACCAGCATCCGTACCTGCTGCTGTGATAAATACGGCAGCAAAATTTTCAATTGCAGGGCTGGTAATAAATAATTGACCCACCAACTGCTCAATGCCGCCTTGATCTCGAGTTGACGCAGTGATTTCTCCGCTTTTACTGCGTCTTGCTGCAATAAGCCCTGACAGCTGATAATGAGATCTGGTTGAAATTGCTGACAAAGTCTGGGCAATAACTCAGCTAACTGTTGTTCTGTCTGTTGCATCTGCAGCGCGCTGTCCTCTGATTCAGGTATGCTGGCAGTTTGATACTCAAACCAATGCACTCGCTCATCCAGCCCGACTGGCCTGGCTTGCCGGCTGACTGCCACAGCCTGCACACCACGGGCAACCGCTTCGTTCAGTAAGGCCTGACCTATGCCACTGCCTGCGCCTAACACCAAGACTGCGTTTTTGATCACATCCCTCATAAGCTGGCTCCTGGCTGTCCATCCATTATCAAAGCTGCGGCTTGCTGCCCCGACAGCCAGGCATTTTCAACCCGCCCCCCTAAAGTCCAGTCCCCGGCGACAGCGAGTCGTAACTTCTGGTCAAACAGCACACCACAAGGCGGAACTGCATCATCATAACTGGCATACAGCCAGCGATGCGTCAGCGCAGCTTTTACCCTGAGCGGGTAAGCAAGCACTGCAGATAAAGCTTCAGTGGCAACGGCTATGACCTCATCACTACTGGCGTCTAATAAAGCAGCACTGGCTTCGGCAGTCAGGTGTACCAACCATTGTTCAGCGCACTCAGTCGCGTGATGACTCAGACTAAATGCTAAGCGACCAGGTTTGTTATTTTGCCGGGCAGCGAAGCGCAGCACCTGGTCATGGATAAAAATAGCGTCGGCCGGATGTGAGGTCGCTTCCGTCAGCTCCAATAACACGGCCCAGCAGGGTAACAAAGGTTGTGGCGGGATTTGACTGGCCAGCGCCGCGCCTGTTAACAACTGCTGACTTTGCTGCGCCGGGCAAGTCAACAACAAGGCATCAAAACCACTAAACAGCTCACCATCTTCCGTGGCAAGTTGCCAACGACCGGCGGGAGCCCGATCATAAACAAAAGCAATGTCGCTGATCCGACTGTTATATCTGGTCTCTACCGCACTGAACACTGGCTTGAGTAATTGCTGCAGTTGCGGCACCCCAATAAAGCGCTGTTGTTGATCCGGTGAAGGGCGTAAGCCGGATTTGTCATAACAGTAAATAACCTCAGGCCACAAAGCGACCTCTTGTCGCTGCTGCCACTGCTGAAGCTGTGGTAAAAAGGCAGGTGCTCGAACGGTAAAATACTGGGCGCCAAAATCTGCATATCCGGGTTGAGCTGCTTCCCCTGAACTAACCAAGGCCTGCCCTACTCTTTTGCTGCTAAAACGACCGCCCGGACCACGGGATTTTTCGAAAACGGTCAGCTGACAGCCCCGGGCTTTTAACACTTCAACCGCAGCAGCCGCACTTAGCCCTGCCCCTATCACAGCAACTTTCACATCAGATCCTTTTTCACTGCAACTCACCGCACAGGCGGCAGACGATGGGTGAGATTACGTGATAAGCTCAGGCTCAGATCAACACCTGAGTATCACTCAATCACAAGGTTATCCCGGATGAACACAGAGATTGCAACTTTTGCCGGCGGCTGCTTTTGGTGCATCGAAGCCGCTTTTAACCGTCTGAATGGTGTCCACAGTGCAGTCAGCGGTTATATGGATGGTCATAGTCCAAACCCAACCTATGCTGATATTTGCACTGGCCAAACGGGCCATGCCGAAGTCGTGCAACTGCAGTATGATCCTGCCGTGATTAGTTATACCCACTTGCTGGAAGTATTTTTTTATTTGCATGATCCAACCCAGTTAAACCGCCAGGGCAATGACATTGGTAGCCAATATCGCTCGGCGATTTTTTATCATCAACCACACCAACAGCAACAAGCGGAAACTTTCTGTCAGCAGTTACAGCAAAGTGAAGAGTACGACGCGCCCATCGTCACCGCCATCAGTGCTGCCAGTCAATTTTATCCGGCAGAGACTTACCATCAGGGTTATGCCTTGCAAAATCCTCAGCAACCCTATTGCCGGTTGCTGATCGCGCCGAAAATGGCTGCGTTTAGCCGACGGTTTGCCGAATTATTGCGCAGCTAACCACCTCTTGCTCAGGTCCGATAGCGTTGCAGTACTTGATCAAAGTGTTGCGCCAATTGCTGCAATTGTTGGCTGGCGGACATCGTCGTATGGGCATGACCAGCATTCTGGCGAGCACTTTGCAAAATCTGACCGGTTTGCTGCCGGACTAATGCTGCCACCTGCACCTGTTCTGCCGCAGCGCCGGCAATGCCAGTATTGAGCTGATAAATTTGCTCAATACTGCTAAGTACTTGCTGCATCGCCTGGCAAGCCGCTTTGGCTTGATGTTCATGTTGCAACACATTGTGTTGATATTGCTGATTTTGCTGTTGGATTGACTTCACCACCAACTGCAACTGCTCAATCATGCGTTTGATTTCACCAGTTGAAGTTTGGGTGCGGCCAGCCAGCAATCGAACTTCGTCCGCCACCACACTGAAGCCGCGGCCTTGCTCCCCTGCTCTGGCCGCTTCAATCGCTGCATTTAACGCCAGTAAATTGGTTTGTTCCGCAATACCATTAATCACATCCAGCACCCGACCTATGTTCTGACTACTTTGAGCCAAGGTTTCAATAGAAGCGGCCGACTCTGCCGCTGCCGCCAGTTGCTGCTCTGTCCCTTCGGCTGCCAACTGCAGGCTTTGCATAGCCTGCGCTGTGGTTTGCCGAACTTGCTGCGTGGTCTGCTCAGCATCGCTGGCATGATTTGCCACCGTCTGTGCAGCATCCGCCAGCCTGGAGACCGCCTCACTGGCCTGCTCAGTTTCATTCGTTTGCCGCTGGACTTCGGATTCAGATAACTGCGCGATATCACTCAGTGCTGCCGCTGATTGCAACAACTGCTTGGTTTGGCCGACCAAAGCACGGATGGTATCTGCCAATTGCTGCAGCAACAGATCAAAGCTTCGGGCCATAGCTCCGAATTCATCCTGACTTGAATTATTCAACCTTTTGGTTAAGTCGCCGCCGCCCTGGGTGATACCATCCAAAGCAACAATACTTTGCTGGACTTTTTGCACCACAATTTTTTGTAATAACACAAAAACTAACAACACAGTGGCAATCCCCCCCAACACGACAAAGCATGAGGTTAATAGAACATCATGCCAAACCTTGGCGTTCAGCTCAGCCTGGTTGTATCCAAGGACTAACCGGTACTGCCAGGGGGCAAACTCATCTTGACGTAATTGCCAGCCTGCTGGCTGCGCCACAATCTGACTGACTTGCTCTGCACTCAAATGGGCAGAATGGGCACGCACCACGCCATTGCGATCCAGTAAAGCGACAAAACCTTGTTGTAACAAACGACTATCCGCCACCAATTTACTCAGCGCCTGCAAATCCGCTTTATAACCAACATAGGCAATCCCTATCACTTGCTGGGCGGCATCCCGTAATGGTTCGTAGCCGGTGATAAAAGGATTACCTAAAATATCCACAGCACCATAAAAAGGTTTATCCTGTAACACAGCTTTAACCGCTGCACCGTCCGGTGCCAATAAAGTACCGATGGCGCGTTGATTGTTGGTCACCACATTGGTTGAGATCCGGACAAATTTATCACCATCGCGGCTAAATAAAGTCGCGGTGCCGCCCGTGACGGCCGTCAGTTCATCCACCAACTGAAATTGATTGGCTTGCGGCTGATCAGCAATCAATAAATCGGCGACCTCAACAGCACCGACCTGTACAGCTGGTCCCTTGCTAACGGCACCGCTCTGTCGGATGCGTTGTTGCAATAATTTCATACTGCTTTGCACTTGTTGACTGAGCAATGCATCTGTTAACGCCAGACTATTTTGCAATTCCCGCGCTAGCAACGCACTTTCCCGTTCCACTTGATGCTTGATTTCACTCATTCGACTGATACTGAAAAACACGATAGCAAATAAGGTCACCACCGTCATTAATGCCACCAAAGACCAGATAAACTTACGTTGTACCGACATAACACACTCCGAAAATAGTTATAAAAAGTTCAATTCGTTTGGTTGGTAATTTTGAGCGGCTGATGCCAAGAAAAATAATCAATTGCCGTGACTAAATGATTGTTTAGCATAGTCGAAATTAAAGAACTGTCGGCAGCTTTGCGATGGTTTATTGGGTAATAAGGATCACAATTTCAGCACAACGGGCAGATAACCGTCTTACTAAATGAAAAAAGCCAGGCTGAATAGCACTGGCTTTGCTTGTAAGCTGATGAGCGTTGCAATTAGAAGTTCAGCAGTTGTACCGCCAGGCTAAACTCACGGCCTGGCTGTAAATAGCCCAGATTGGTCTGGTAGGTTTTATCCAGCAGGTTATCCAGGTTGAGTCTGACTTTCAGATCCCGGCTCCAGTCATAACTGACGCCAGCGCCAACTAACAGCACAGAACTTAACACCGTTTGCGTGTCCGCGGCGTTACGCAGGCGAGCTCGCTGTTGCAGGCTCCCGCTAAACTGCCAGGCATCCCATTGATAGACCGCCAGATAGGTTAATTTATGCTTTGGAATATTTGGCACTGCGCTGTTATTACTCAAGTCCTGCGGGTTCGCATAGGTCAGATCCAACTGATGATAAACCCCAGCCAGGGTTTTACTCAGACTATATTCAAAACCATCCACCTGCGCTAAGCCAATATTCTGCGACTGCTTTGCCACGTTGTTATACACAATCATATTGGTCAAATCCCGGCGATAATGCACGACATCAAGCTGGAAAGCGCCCTGATAACGTAAACCCAGTTCACGGGATAAACTTTCTTCCGGTAACAAGTCAGGATTGCCGGATCTAGGCCAGAATAACGCATTAAAAGTCGGCACCTTAAAACCTGTGCCCTGGTTAAAGCGTAATTGCAGCGGTGTGATCAACTGATAGGCAACCCCCCACTGATAACTATTATTGCCGCCATAAGCAGAAACATTGTCATTACGCAGCACCAAATCTGTGCTCCAATCGCCGAATTGGGCGTCGGACCCGACAAAGACTGAATTACTGATCCGATCCGTTTTAGTATATGCAGTACTTAAGCTTTCAACTTCAGCGTTGATATGACTGAGGCCAGCCAGCACGTTCAGCTCAGAACTCAGGGCATAACTGGCCTGATAATCAAGTTCCTGGCGCGCAGTTTCATAGCGGCTTGGCGCGCTGTTATTGCCAAAATTGAGGCTATCATCACGGCTAAATGCCAGATGCGCTTGATGCGTTATTTGCTGGTTGGCGCCCATTGTTTGTGGATAACGCCACTGTAACTGATGCAAATCCTGCTGGCTTTTTGCTTCATCAGCGCCACCCCAGGTTGGGTCAGCATCATATTCATTAAAACCGCGATTGAGCTGACTGGTCCATTCAACAAAACCCAGCTTCGTGTCGCCGGAGGCGCCTAATCTGGCAAAACGCTGGCGGAAACCATCGCGATCAGCATCAGCTTTATCCCGCACATGGATCCCATCAGCCCGGCTGTAACCGACCGACGCGAATACCTGAGCGTCAGCAACTTTATAAGTGCTATGTAATGCAGTTTCTGCCAAACCATTGCTGCCGGTTTTTGCAGTCAATTCATTACGTTTTAACTGTCGGGTGGTGATCGCAATGACACCGCTGATCGCATCTGAGCCATAGAGCGCTGCACGGGCTCCTCTAATCACTTCGACTTTTTCAATGAGTTCGATTGGCAATAACGCCAAATCCTGATAACCCAGCGTGGCAGAACCAGTACGAACACCATCAATCAGGACCAGCGTATGCTGGGTCCGGCTGCCACGGACAAAAAGAGAGCTGGTCTGTCCCCGGCTACCATTGCGGGCAATCTGAATGCCTGGCACCAATTGCAATAACGCAATGACATCTTTAGGTTGGCGTAATTCAATGTCAGCCCGGTCCAACACTGTCACGCTGGCATTGACATCAGCTAACGGTTTGGCCTGACGGCTGGCGTAAATACTGATTTTTTCGATATTAGAGGTATTGTTGCCAACAGTTGAGGTTGTAGTATCGGCAACTGCGGCATAACTAAGACTACTGAACACGGCTGTGGCCAGCAAAGAGAACTTAAACATTGTAACTCCATGGAGCACGCCCACCGCGTGCAGTTGGTGAATGATATTTTCAGGCCGGTCTCCGGGCTGCACAGGCGGATCCATCAATCCACCGACACCAACCTTCCCATCCGAGGACAGTGGTTTAATGGCATCTGCTGAGTCATCAGCTTGTGTTACCGTTGCGGGGGCAGCTCTGGTTTTACACCAGATTCCCTGTTTCACTGTATCGATCCGGTTTTTTTGTCAACAAAAAACCTGCCATACAGCACCTGAAAAAAGCGGCCTCAGTGTAGCGGCCGCACCTTGAAAGTCAACAGAAATCCAGATGGCTAATGCCGCTGACCCCTGCCCTATTGCAGTGAGCAGCGAAAGTTTTGCTCTTGCAACAGCGAAGCTAAATCGGCTTGGCGCTACAGAAGATGTTCGCGCGCGCAATAGTTTCGCTTATAATAGTCTGCTAAGTTTTAATGGAAAAAGAGAACACCATGCCTTCATTTGATATTGTTTCAGAAATTGATATGAATCAAGCAAATAACGCGGTTGAAAACGCGAAACGCGAGCTTGAAACCCGTTACGATTTTCGCGGCGTCGATGCCAAAATTGAGTTTAAAAAAGAGCACATTGAACTGACCGCAGAAGCCGATCAGCAGGTGATGCAGCTATTCGATATTTTTGCTACCAAAGCCAGCAAGCTGCAGTTAGATGTCAGTAGTTTCAAACTGGAAAAAGAAGACCGTCATGGTAAATACATTACCCGCCATGTCGTGATGAAACAGGGCATTGATAAAGAGATGGCGAAAAAAATCGTCAAACTCGTTAAAGAAAGTAGTTTAAAAGTGCAGGTAGCCATTCAGGGCGAAGAGTTACGGGTCACAGGCAAAAATCGTGATGACCTGCAAGCAGTGATGCAATTGGTTCGCAGCAGTAACCTTGGCCAGCCGTTCCAATTTAAGAATTTTAGAGACTAATGAATTCGGCCACAGCGCTGATTGCGCCTGACGAAACCGGCATAGGCACCTGCCGTTGCAATCACCAGGGCAACATTTGACTCAATGACGTTGCCGTCAACATGGCAACGCCCACAAACGATGGCGATGGATTATCACGGGGAAGACCGTATAATCCGCTCATCAGTGTTGATGAGGAGTTGTCATGTTGTTGACGCCACGGCTTTGTCGTAGCAGTTTTTTGCTGTTGCTGTTTTTTTGCAGTTATGCTTTTTTAAAAGATGTCAGTGGCATCCCTTCGCACTGGATGCCAAACGATAAACTGATGCATGCACTGGTGTTTTTCGCCTTGATGCTGCTGTGGCAAGCCGGATTTGCCGGCCGTGTGTTGCTGGGAATGCTCAGTCTGACCTTGTATGGCGGCCTGGTTGAGTTAGCACAGCATTATTTCACCAATCGGATGGGCGACTGGTGGGATTGGCTTGCCGATCTCAGTGGTGTGCTGTTGGCGGCCTTGCTGTGGCGCTGGTCTTTTCAATATTGGTGGCGGCAATGGCAAAGCAGCTAAACCAGAGGGTGGCTGACGCCCCCCTGCCTTGGTGGGTGGTTGGCCGGGGCGCCATTGGGTTATTGGCGGCCAGCCGCTGGACTTTGGCCGGTCAGCCGGTCAGACTTTGGCTGAAGTCGCCGCAGAGCACCAGCTTAGACTATACCTTCAGCGCGTCTGACTGCGACATTCCGCTGCAACTGCGCTGCAGTCGGCAAGGACCGCTGCAGCTCGTTCTACTGCCATTAAAAGCTTTTGATATCCTACCTGCGTTAACGCAAATGTTAGCTGAATTAAGCCCAACCGCGCAAATTGTGTTGTCACACAATGGCATGGGAACGATAGACGCAGCCAGAGCACTGTTAAGTCCGAGCCAGGGCTTATGGTTTGCCAGTACGACCCATGGCGCTTTTAAACCCAACCCACAGCAGATTTGTCACAGCGGCATCGGCAGTACAGTGTTAGGACCCTGCAATGCAGCAGCCCGTCACTGTCCATTCCCCATCGCCTCAATGCTGGACCAGGCATTAGGCCCAATCCAGCAAGTCGAGGATATCCAGCGGTTTTTATGGCGTAAGCTGGCCGTGAATAGCGTGATCAATCCTCTGACAGCGCTGCACCAATGTCGCAACGGTGCGCTGGCTGATCCGGCTTTTCAGCATCAAATTCATCAGTTACTGACGGAATTTTCGGCTCTGGCCGCAGCTGCGGATCAGGTGCTGCCCTTGCCAGAACTACAAGACTTAGTCAGCCAGGTGATCCGGCAAACCGCAGCAAACTTTTCATCCATGCAGCAAGATGTCGCAGCCGGCCGACGCACTGAATTGGCCGCTATTAGTGGTTTTGTGCTGCAACAAGCTGCGCAGTTGCAGCGACCTGTCCCGGCCCATCAAGCCTTATACCAGCAACTGACCAGTCTGCTGGCACCCTGGCAATATCAGTAGCAGACTGAAAATGAAGTACAAGTTAAGGTTTTTGATACACCGAGACATTGGCAAAACCCTGCTCTTTTAACAACAAGGCTTGTAACCGGCTCATCACACCGCGATCACAATACAGATAATACTGCCGCGACTGATCGAGGGCGGCAAAACCATTGGCGATCTTATAAAATGGCAACAGTTCAACCGGGTGACTATCCAGTTGCAATGGCGCGCGCTCGGCTTCATCCGGCGCCCTTACATCCAGCACCACTGCACCTTCAGGCAACACGGCTTCGGTCAACACAGTACTGATTTGTTGACTGGCCTGATACTCAACTGTGCGGATATCCAACACTTTAGCTGCAGTGCTAACTTGCTGCAGAATATCAAAATCAAACCGGCTTTCAGCGGCATGAACTTCTGCCAGCACGGCATTCACAGTCGGGCTTTTTGAAATGACGCCACAGTATTCCGGCATGGTTTTGGCGATATCCTCCACCCCAATAGCACGGGCGATATCAATGATTTCTTGTTTATCTTGATACACCAGAGGCCGCAAAATCAGCATCTCTGTAACACGGTCAATCACGTTCAGATTGACGATGGTTTGACTGGCGACCTGACCAACACTTTCGCCGGTCACCACAGCTTTGATATTCAAGCTCTCAGCCACAGTGGCGGCAGCACGCATCATCATGCGTTTGAGCACGACCCCCATCAGCCCTGAATCAACCTTTTCTAAAATTTCCGCGACCACCGGGGCGAAATCCACGGAGACGAATTTCACTTTGTGCGACAAGCTATATTTCTGCCACAGATAAAATGCCATCTGCCGTACGCCGGTTTCATGGGCGGCGCCGCCTAAATTAAAAAACAGAAAATGGGTGCGCAACCCCTTGCGGATCATCAGATAACTGGCAACAGCCGAGTCAAAACCACCGGAAATCAGTGACAATACATCACCTTGAGATGGCAACGGAAATCCGCCCATGCCCTGATACATTTGCCGTACCATGATGAACTTATCTTTCCGGATCTCCAATTGCACTTTGAGATCCGGTTGCTGTAACCGGACTGACGCACTGGCGATATGCTGATTTAGACCACCGCCGATATAACGCTCAGCTTCGGTCGAAGTAAATTCGTGGTCGCCCTGGCGTTTCACCCGCACCACAAAAGTTTTCCCCTGTAATTGGCTTTGGTAGACGGCCAGCACCTGTTCGAAAATATCGTGCAACGAGCTAAAAGCCGCAGACTGCATCCGGGCAAACTGCACAATGCCAGGAATACATTGCAAATGCTCAGCCATGCGCGTTGCCAGCGCTTCATCCGCCAGATCCAGTGTCACTGTTAAATGATCAAACAGATTGCGAACCACCACCTCAGGGTGCAACTGCAATAAAATCGTTTTCAGATTTTGTTCCAGTAACATCGTCTGGCGCTTGCGCACCGATTTACTTTTAATCGAGATTTCTGGGTGGAGCTTAATAATAAATTCAATCATCAACAGGGCTGCCAGTAAAAACAAGGCGCGCATTATAGCGCTAACAGCGCTGCGGGGCAAAATTGCTGCCGATGTGTTGGCTTAAAGCACGCCCGCTGCGGCAAGCCGGTCAGCGGGCGTTGAAGTTAATGCGACCGCATCAGCCTTGTGTCGCAGGAGGCTGTTCGCTGGCAGGCGGCTGCGC
Source organism: uncultured Rheinheimera sp. (assembly GCA_964525695.1). Classification (GTDB taxonomy): domain Bacteria; phylum Pseudomonadota; class Gammaproteobacteria; order Enterobacterales; family Alteromonadaceae; genus Pararheinheimera. The sequence goes on from CAZGHW010000018.1 coordinate 62,951, forward strand.
TGGATTATCGCGCAATTGCAGCGGTTGCGACTCTTTTGCTTTCCCCTGCAGGATTGAAATCTCTACCCGCCGGTTACGGCGCCGATTCTGATCGGTATCGTTCGGCACCAAAGGTCTGGTGTCAGCCCGGCCGACCACCACCAAACGGTCTTTTTCCAGGCCGGTGCCTTTGAGCATTTCAGTCGCAACCGACACAGCCCGTTTTGCCGACAATTCCCAGTTGTTACTATTGAGCTCATCTGAAACCTGCTCATTATCGGTATGACCTGAAATGGTAATTTCGCCTGGGATATCGCGCAAAATGGCGCCAACCTGCTGAATAATCGGTTTAAAACGCGGTTGTAAAAAAGTCGAACCGGATGGAAAAGCACCACTTTCCCGCACCCGGATAATAATTTGCTGGCCCAGGGATTCCAGCTCAATAGCCCCATCCTGGATTTGTTCTTCTAACTGCTCAGCAATTTTTTTCACCATTTCGTTGACCTGCTCCTGCATTTCCGCGGTTTCAGGCTCACTGGGTGATTGTTCGGTCTGCTCATCGGTACTGTCACTGGCACCACCGGTTTTATCATCCCGCTGCTCTTGACGTCCGCCGGCAGAATCTTCCTCGCCCGCCTGAAACTCCATGGTTTGCTGAGTCATATCAATGGTTTGCTGCTGAATAGTATCAATGGGCGTCGGATCCGGCCGGCCAGGCCTAAACTCCATCGCAATCACGCTGGTGCCTTTGGGAATATCTTTGACCTCAATTTTGTTTTGCACACCAAAAGCAAATGCCATTGAACCGGCAATTTGCTTAAATTTCTGCACATCCATCTCGGAAAAAGACAGCAACAACACAAAAAAGCACATCAGTAATGACATTAAGTCAGCAAATGTACCCATATATGCAGGCAGACCCGGTGGCGGGCACTTTGGACATTCAGCCATAGGACCCCCTATTCACCATCAACTTTTGCTTCACGTTTTTTCGACATCAAATAATTACGTAATACCCCTTCGATAACTTTGGGGTTCTGTCCATCCTGAATGCCCATGATGGCATCCAGAATAAGTTGATTGCTGGTTTTTTCTTCTTCGTTGCGTAACGCCATTTTATCGGCAAGCGGCATACACAGACAGTTCGCTTGCACAGCACCGTATAAAGTCGTCAACAAAGCAACGGCCATGGCGGGACCAATTGCTTTTGGATCCGACATATTCGCTAGCATGGCGACCAGACCGATTAAAGTGCCGATCATTCCCATGGCAGGGCCTAAATCGCCAAGTTGCTTGAAGATCGCCACATAAATGCCGTGTCGGTTATAGGTTTGCTCAATATCCTTTTCCAGGGTGCCACGGACCACATCAGCATCGTGACCATCGACCAACATATTGATGCCCTTTTGCATAAACTCATTCGGTATTTCAGCTTCCTCTAACGCCAAAAAGCCACCTTTCCGGGCAGAATCAGCCAACTGCACCGCTTTTTCAATCAGTACTTCAGGCGAATCGATTTTGAACATAAAGGCTTTGCCAGCGGCTTTAAAACTTCCGCCTAACTGCGACAAGGTAAATTTCATGAATACAACGGTAATACTACCGCCGAACACGATAACAATAGAAATGAAATCATAAAACATCGCCAAATCGCCGGAGGCGCTCAGATACATCGCCCAAACCATCATACCGATAGTAGCGACTAACCCGAGTATTGTTGCTAAATCCACAGAAAACTCCTGATGCTGAGTAAAGCTAAATACTTAAACGATAATAGCTTATCGTGGTTTATCGGCCATTATCCGTCAAGCGTTAAAAAAATTTCCACTGCCGGCTGATTTTAGTTGCCGGACCGACCAATCTGATTGACCATAACACTTTGCTAAGGTAACTTTGCGCACACTTTTATAAGGGGCGGATGATGAGTAAAAAGCAGGCAAATCAGCCACAATTCGAACAAATGATTGCAGATTTGGCATCGATAGTGCACCAGTTGGAACAAGGTGATTTATCCCTCGATGATGCCCTGCAGCAATTTGAGCGCGGCATTTTACTCGCTCGGCAAAGCCAGCAGCAATTACAGGCGGCAGAACAAAAGGTACAAATGCTGTTACAGCCTGCCCAACTGGTGCCATTTCAGCCAGAACAAGGAGAATAACGTGTCTTTGCCTTCTTTATCTGTGTTTCAGCAACGGGTTGAACAACAGATGTCGACTATTTTGCAGCAACAGTCACGCAATGACCAGATGCTGCATGATGCCATGGTTTACAGCTTGCTCAATGGCGGCAAAAGGATCCGGCCTTTTCTGGTGTACAGCTGTGGTGAAATGCTGGGCGCCAGCCTGACTGATTTAGATGCACCGGCAGCGGCTATTGAATGTTTACACACTTATTCACTGATCCACGATGATTTACCGGCGATGGATGATGATGATTTACGCCGCGGTCAACCGACCTGCCATAAAGCATTTAATGAAGCCACCGCCATCTTAGCGGGTGATGCGCTGCAGGCGTTGGCCTTTGACATTCTGGCCAGTCATCCTTATCAACACGTCAGCCCAACCAACCGGCTGGCGATGGTGCAGCAACTGGCTAGACTTGGCGGTTATCAGGGCATGTGCGGTGGCCAGGCCATTGATTTAGCACATACCAATAAACAGATGACAGTGACCGCACTGGAAGCGATGCATCAGTTAAAAACCGGTGCTTTAATTGAATGTACGGTACGGATGGCATGGCTTTGCAGCCCAAAACAGGATGCTGGCGAATTAACTGCGCTTATCCAGTATGCCCGGGCCCTGGGTCTGGCCTTTCAGGTGCAGGATGACATCCTGGATATTGAAGGCGATACCGCCGTACTAGGTAAACCACAAGGTTCAGATCAACAGGCCAATAAAGCAACTTACCCGGCTTTGTTAGGCTTGTCTGCGGCAAAAGCCAAAGCTCAGCAACTGTTTGAGCAAGCCAATACCGCACTTTCTGTGTTACCTTACGATACCCAACAACTCAGCGCATTTGCTCATTACGTAATTGCACGCAGCTTTTGACCAAGGTTCAGACGATGGCGCCAGATATTCTTGATTACCCTTTATTAGCCAAAGCCAATCTGCCGGCTGAGCTTCGCCAGTTGCCGCAAGAGCAACTGACCCGTCTTAGTCACGAGCTGAGAGATTATCTACTCAAATCTGTCAGTCAAAGTAGTGGCCATTTTGCCTCAGGCCTTGGCACTATTGAACTGACAGTGGCTTTACATTATGTCTATAACACGCCCTTTGATCGGCTGATTTGGGATGTAGGCCATCAGGCTTACCCGCATAAAATTCTGACCGGTCGTCGCGAGCGGATGCCAAGCATCCGGCAACTGGATGGGTTACATCCGTTTCCTTGTCGCGAAGAAAGTGAATTCGATACTCTGACCGTGGGTCATTCCAGTACGTCCATCAGCGCTGCGCTCGGCATGGCCATCGCCGCCAAAGCCGAACAGCAAAACCGCAAAGTTGTCGCCGTAATTGGGGATGGCGCTATTACTGCAGGTATGGCATTTGAAGCACTGAATCATGCCGGTGAAGTTAAACCCGATATGTTGGTGATCCTCAACGACAATGAAATGTCGATTTCGGAAAATGTTGGCGCGCTGAACCGTTATTTCGCCCGAATTTTATCAGGTAACTTTTACACCAGCTTACGCGAAGGCGGCAAAAAGATTTTAAGTGGCGTCCCGCCATTACACGAATTGGCCAGCCGGGCGGAAGAACATTTTAAAGGAATGGTCACCCCGGGCACCTTTTTTGAAGAACTGGGTTTTAACTACATTGGCCCTATTGATGGCCATGATGTGAATAATCTGGTCGACACCATTCGTAATATGCGGCAGTTAAAAGGCCCGCAATTGCTACATGTAGTGACCAAAAAAGGCAAAGGTTATGCTCCGGCCGAACAAGATCCAATTGGCTACCATGCGGTGAGTAAATTTGATCCAAGCAACACCAGTCAGCCAGCGAAAAAAGCCGGTAAACCAAGCTTTTCGAATATCTTTGGCCAGTGGATTTGCGATATGGCTGCCACAGATAGCAAATTACAGGCGATTACCCCTGCCATGCGGGAAGGTTCAGATTTAGTGCAGTTTTCTAAATCTTATCCGGATCGTTATTTTGATGTCGCTATTGCCGAACAACATGCGGTGACCTTGGCCGCCGGTATGGCTATCGAAGGGTTAAAACCTGTAGTGGCTATTTATTCCAGTTTCTTACAACGCGGTTATGATCAGTTTATTCATGATGTTGCGCTGCAAAATCTGGATGTGCTGTTTGCCATTGATCGTGCCGGTATTGTCGGTGCTGATGGTGCTACCCACCAGGGGGCTTTTGATTTAAGTTATCTTCGCTGCATTCCGAATGTACTGATTATGGCGCCGTCCGATGAAAACGAATGCCGTCAGATGTTATATACCGGGTATCAGCATCAAGGTCCGGCAGCAGTTCGCTACCCGCGTGGTTCTGCTACTGGTATCGCGCCACAATCGCAGATGCAGTTGCTGCCGATTGGTCAAAGTCGTACCATTCGTCAGGGTTCAGGCGTCGCTATGCTGGTATTTGGTACTTTACTGCAGAGCGCCAAAACAGTGGCGGATAGCCTCAATGCGACCCTGGTCGATATGCGTTTTGTCAAACCACTGGATTTAGTGCTGTTACAACAACTCGCAGCAGAGCATCATACGCTCGTTACCGTTGAAGACAATGCTTTGGCGGGTGGCGCAGGTTCTGCCGTGAATGAAGCTGTCGCCGCACTACGTTTAAACTATCAGTTGCTGAATTTAGGCTTACCTGATCAGTTTATCCGCCATGGCAGTCAGGACGAATTATATGCAGAGCTGGGACTAGATAGTGCTGGCATGCTACGCCAAATCAACCAGTTTATCGGCGGTTAAGTTTATCGGCGGTTAATTGCAGCTTGAACTCTTAACTCTATTTGGCGGTGATAACCATGGGGGCTTCGGCCCCCATGGTGTCAGTTGATCAGTCGAGCTTGTTCGGCATCTCAATAATCCGGCCCTGTCCAACTTTCCCTAAGGTTAACTCAAACCAAGCCACACCATCGGCCAGAAATTTCTCGACCTGAGCCTCAATATGTTTACTGTCTTCAAACTCAAAGGCATCGACTTGTTGGTCAAAGCTGATGGTGGCGACACCATTACGACCAGAGTTTTTCACATGAAACAGCGCCAATTCAGCCAGCTGCAACGAAATTTCCCAGCTAATCAACTGACCACCAAGTAAATCCAGCGGATAAATTGCATAACCGACCGAACAATTGACCCGCACCACCCGTCCGTCTGGTAATTGGAATGGCTCCAGTGCAATCAGCTCATTGAGTCGCAGGGCAAATTCTTTCACCAGATCCAACGGCGTGTCTCTGAGTACCAACATAAACTGCTCACCGGCGTAGCGCACCACATAATCCGAGCCGCGGGTTTCCCGGATCAATAAACCAGAAATTTGTTGTAACAGGCCATCACCTGCACTATTACCATATTTATCATTCACCACTTTAAAATGGTCTAAATCTAACTGGATCAAGGCAATACACTTGTTTTGTGCCAGCATCGACTCGCGGTTGCGTTGATAGTGCTCGATATCTTTGGGTAACTGTTCAAACATAAAACGTCGGTTGCGTAGACCTGTCAGCGGATCTTTGTGCGTTAGCTGCGATAACTGCTCATTTAATTCATTCAATTTTAAATTACTGTTTTCCAGCTCCAGCGTACGCTGTTTCACTAACTTGGTTAGGGAGATTTCCCGCGCCTGATTATTGCGCCGGAATAACCAAAACAGCCCATATAAAATCACCAACAACAATAACAACCATAGACCACGATAAATCGCGGTTTCGTCAAAGCGTTTTGGGATCACCAGCGTCAACTCAGTTTGTTGTGCCAGCTCCCAGTTCTGATTATTCAACCGGCTTTGCAACTGAAACAAATAACTGCCCGGCGGTAAATTGGTATAAATCGCTTCCCGCCGACTACCAACATGATGCCAGTCGCTATCAAAACCTTGCAGTTTATAGCGAAATTCCTGCGCCGCTGGCATCAAAAACTCAATCGCGGTGTAATGCACAGTCAGATTCCGCTCATCAGTATCGAGCACCAGTCGTTGTTGCATTGGCTCCAGCAGATAATCCCGCGCCGAAGAAATTTTCTGGATCAGCGGCTGATAATATTGGTTCTGGATGGTTTTAAAGTTCAGTGGCACTGTCACCATCCCTTTGAGGGTTGGATACCATAACTGTTGATCCAACAGCGCGACTTTACTGTGACCAAAACCATTACAACAGCGACCTGGCGCAGTGCCGAGCTGCCGGTCATAGGGGGTCAACACTTGTTCGAATAAATTTTTATTTTGCTCCCAACCACCGAGGTCGGCCGGATGAAAACGAAAAATGCCTTCGAGGGTACTGGCCCAGACAAAACCTGAGATATCATCCGCAATCAGACTGACCACAGGCTCATAGGGCAGACCATTGGCACGATCAAACTGTTGCCATTTACCGTCAAAAGTCCGGATAAACAGGCCATCATCTATAGTGGCTACCAGCAAAGTGCCATCTTTAAGTAACAATAAGCTACTAATAAAGGCATTATACAACGGCGTACCAAGCCCAAGCCTGATCAGTTTGTTTTGCTGATACTGATAGCCTCCTCTGGTGGTGCCAAGCAGAATTTTATCTGTCCGGTCATCGATATAGGTAATCACCGAAGATTCTAAATCTTTGTTGGCGGCAAAAGGGGTTAATTGTTGCTGATCATAGCTATAAAGACCGTTGGCGGTGCCCAGCCAGAAACCACCTGCTGGCCGCGGTTTAATCACCCGAGTCTTCACTCCGCGCAGACTATCCTCCAACAAGGTTAATTCCCTGCGGTTTGGATCAAACCGCATTGGCCCCGTATCAGTGGCCAATAACCAGTTGGTCCCTTCAGGCTGCATATCCTGCACAATGGATAAAGGTTCTTTGTTACTGAGTTTGACAGGGGTGAATGTGTGGTTGGTGTCGAGGAAACTCAGATTAGTTTGAGTGGCCAATAATAAGCGTTGATCTGGACCGACAGCGACACTCCGTACCACTTCATCCTGCAGCTGTTTATCCAGCACTCTTTTGATTTTACTGCGCGAAGCACGATACAAACCATCGCTGAAACTGCCTAGCCACACATTTTGCTGTTTATCCTGATAAATATCATTAAATAGTGTCGAACTGCCCAAATCATCGCGGCTGATCACTTGCCAGTCCTGGCCCTGGTGGCGATGAAATAACTGACTAAAACTGGACACCCAATCGGAACTCTGATGATCGCGAAATAGCTTATAAACCTGAGTGCCGGCGGCAACCGGCAAACGGCAACGTTCAATCACACTACCCGCTAAATGAAAATAGCCTTGCTCTGTCGCTAAATGCAGTTTGTCGTTGATGAACAACAGGTCATACACCGGTCGTTGTGCAATGTCGGCCGGTAATGGTGTTTTTTCTACCCGCCCATTACGGTCAATTTGATATAACCATTTATTGCTAGTCACCCAAACATAGTCGCCGTTGGCTTCAAGTTGACTCACTTGCTCTTTGATTTCATCGACCCGGCTAATTTTGCCGGCTTTGACACGAAATAAATGATCAGCCGCCACCCAGATTTCATCCGGAGCGATTTCGACCATAGCACTGACTTCAGCCAAAATGGAATAACGATCAAATTTCAAGGTATCGGTATTCAAACCGGATAAACCCGAGCGGGTACCGATCCAGATATAGCCCTGACTGTCGGTCAACAATCGGGTGATGGCATTACTGACCAGATGACGGCTGTTCTGACTGGTAAAAACTTCAAACTTGTTGCCATCAAACCTATTTAAGCCAGTCAGGGTGCCGATCCATAAATAGCCCTGCCGGTCTTGCGTCAGCGCTCGCACTGAATTATTAGATAAGCCATCGACCGAGGTCCATTGCTTAATATCGTAATCATAAATGGATTGTGGCTGAGTGACAGCCCACAGCACTGCAGAATAAAACCAACAACATAACAACAAAAAACGGACAATCATAACAGCCTGCAGGATTCAGTCAGATGAATTAAGCAAAGGCTAACAATACACCATGCATCAGGCCGCAAGCCAGTAGTCCGGCAACAATATCATCCAGCATCACCCCAGTACCGCCACTGATGTTACGATCGCACCAGCCAATAGGACCTGGTTTGGCGATATCCAGTAACCGGAACAAGCAAAATCCGAGCAATAAGGTCCACCAACTGAGCGGAACCGCCCACATCGTCAGCGCAAAACCGATGATTTCATCAAACACAATGGCACCGTGATCCTCAGCGCCGATATCATCACTGACTTGTTGACACAACCAACAGCCAAACCAGCTTGCCAGCACTAACAGTAACAAAGCGGCAGTGACGGGTAACAAACTCAGACCAAGCACCAGCGGTATGGCGGCCAGAGTGCCGACAGTGCCGGGCGCTTTGGGCGACAAACCGCTGCCGAATCCAACCGCCAGCCAGTGTTGCCATTTGGTCAGGTCAAACGGATGTGCTGCCATCAGAAATGTTGATATCCCTGATGTTGATAGGCAAAAGGGGCATCCCCTTGTTTCAGCTCCAGCTTACCCGCCAAACCGGTGATCCGGCCAATACAGGTCACCGGCACGCCATAAGGTGACAATAATACGTCTAACGCACCGCGCTTGTTTTCTGGCACCGTGAACAAGAGTTCATAATCTTCACCACCGGACAAGGCGCACTGAACCGCACTTTGCCAGTCGCAACTGTCTTTTAAGGCCTGTGACATCGGAATTTTACTGACATCCACGATAGCACCAACTTTAGAACGCTGCAGAATATGCGGTAAATCACCACATAAACCATCAGAAATATCCATAGCACTGCTGGCAATAGTACGTAAGGCCTGGCCGAGCGCAACACGGGCGGTTGGATAATGGAAACGTTGTAAAATATGGGCACGGTGTTTTTTACTAACTTCGACTTGATTCTGTACCAGCTTCAATCCAAGCGCTGCATCACCAAGCGTACCTGTCACATACAGATAATCACCGACTTTAGCACCGGCACGAGTCAAAGCTTTCCCCCGGGGCACTAAGCCTTTGGCAATCACCGTTAAGGTCAACGGACCGCGGGTGGTATCACCACCGACCAATTGGCAGTTGTAATAATCTGCTGTTTCGCTTAAACCTTCGGCGAAGGCCTGTAACCAAACCGGGTCAACTTTGGGTAAGGTAATCGCCAATGATAACCAGCTTGGTTCTGCACCCATCGCGGCTAGATCACTGACATTCACTGCCACTAGCTTATGGCCCAGAGCTCTTGGATCAACATCCGGAAAAAAATGGACACCTTCCACCATGGTATCTGTGGTCACCACCAGATCAAAACCATCCCGGACCTGTAATACGGCACCATCATCACCCACGCCGATAATCACGTCTGCACGACTACGACCGGCCTGGCTGAAACATTCTGCTATCAGTTCAAATTCGCCCATAAAAAAGCCGACTTTCGCCGGCTCTCCATCAATTTGGCCGCAGTAGTTTGACTGCTTTATCGAGGATACCGTTGACAAACTTGTGGCTGTCATCGGCAGCAAAGGCTTTCGCCAGTTCAATGCCTTCATTGATAATGACTTTATAAGGCACATCCAGACGGAACTTCAACTCATAAGCTGAGACGCGTAAAATGGCTTTTTCTACCAAATCAATTTCTTCAAATGGCCGGTCAATAAAAGGCTTTACCGCTTCATCGAGCACAGCAAAATTTACCGCCACACCGCGCAGAATATCTTGGAAGTAACCGACATCTAGGTGTTTGGTGTTTTGTTCCAGCAGCAGCTGTTGTTCAATATCGCCAATCGGGTTTTTGCTGACTTGCCAGCTATAAACCCCCTGGACTGCCAGCGAACGAGACTGACGACGAGCATTTGGTTTCATCTAAAAATCCTACAATTGTGCTAACACGTTAACCATTTCCAGCGCAGACATGGCAGCTTCCCCGCCTTTGTTGCCCATCTTGGTGCCAGCACGTTCAATCGCTTGTTCAATACTTTCAACGGTTAACACGCCAAAAGCAACCGGGGTGCTGTATTGCATTGAAACCTGTGCAATGCCTTTGACACATTCACCGGCGACATATTCAAAATGCGGCGTGCCACCGCGGATCACCGCACCCAGTGCAATGATGCCATCATATTTGCCACTAGCAGCGACTTTCTGCACTGCTAACGGCAGTTCAAAGGCGCCAGGGATCCGCACTACCGTAATATCCTGCTCAGCAACATCACCGACCCGCTTCAGCGTATCCAGTGCACCTTCAAGCAGACTTTCCACAATAAAGCTATTAAAACGTGCCACAACGATGGCAAACTTTTTACCTTTGGCGGCTAAACCTGCTTCAATCACTTGCATGGGTAATCCTCGTATCGTGGGAAGTTGTTCGAACTGTTGCTAAAAAGGCCGCATATGATAACACAACAACGGCCTCATCCGACTAGTGTTTCTTTACAATTGGCCCGAAGCCGTTATTCTGAAACGTAATCCACCACTTCCAGGCCGAATCCTGACAAAGCATGGTAACGTTTCGGCTGGCTGAGTAAGCGCATTTTACGCACACCCAAACTAGCCAGAATTTGCGAGCCGACGCCGACATTGCGCGAAGTGCCTTTCCACGGCGCAGAAACTGGTTTTTCGCCTTTATCTTCAGCTTCAAAATTTTGCACTGTGGCAATCAAATCTTCGGTGCTTTCATGTTTACCGAGTAACACCAGCACCCCGCCTTCGTCGTTGATCCGCTGCATGGCACTGTGCAACGAGAAACTGCGGTTGGCGGCGCGGTCTGCCAGCAACAAGTCACTGAAAGTATTGTGTAAGTGCACCCGGACTAAGGTTGCTTGTTCTGGTTGGATCTCGCCCTTGACCAGAGCAAAATGGATTTGGTTATCAATGGTATCGCGGAACGTGACCAAATCAAACACGCCGACTTCAGTCGGCAACTTGCAACAAGCCACCTTTTCGATGGTAGTTTCATGCAGATTACGGTACTCAATTAAATCGGCGATGGTGCCGACTTTAATACCATGCTTGGCGGCAAATTTTTCCAAATCCGGTCGGCGCGCCATAGTGCCATCGTCATTGAGAATTTCCACAATCACGGCGGCAGGTTCTAATCCAGCCAACCGGGCTAAATCACAACCGGCTTCGGTATGACCGGCCCGCACCAGCACGCCGCCATCTTGTGCCATCAACGGAAAAATATGCCCAGGCTGAACAATATCACTGGCTTTGGCGTCCCGCGCCACGGCGGCTTTGACGGTTCTGGCGCGATCGGCAGCAGAAATACCGGTGGTGACGCCTTCGGCAGCTTCAATCGAGACGGTAAAAGCGGTGGCAAACTGCGATTTGTTCTTGTCCACCATCAAAGGCAAATTCAAGGTTTTGCAGCGCTCACGGGTGAGGGTTAAACAAATCAAACCACGACCATGGGTTGCCATAAAATTGATGGCATCGGGCGTGACATAATCTGCTGCCATCACCAAATCACCTTCATTTTCCCTGTCTTCATCATCCATCAGAATGACCATTTTGCCATTACGGATATCATCGATAATTTCAGCCGGTGTATTTAATTGCATAACTCACCTTAAGGTTGTAACCATGGTCGGTTTCAGAGGAAACCACGTTGTTGTAATAATTCCAGACTGACCCCTGATTTGGCCGTGGCAGTTTGGCCTGTCAGTAGTCGTTCTAAGTAGCGCGCCAGCACATCCACTTCCAGATGTACCGGCTGGCCTGGCGTCAGTTGCTGCAAAGTCGTTTGCATCGCAGTGTGCGGGACTAGGGTGAGCCGGAATTCATCCGCCAATAACTCATTGACGGTCAAGCTGACGCCATCAATCGTGATTGAGCCTTTGTGAGCGATATATTTGGCCAGCACAGGTGGTGTTTTTAGATATATGTGCCAGGCACGACCGGTTTTTTCTAACCGGCTGACCGTGGTGACTCCATCCACATGACCACTGACCAAATGACCACCTAATCTGGTGGTCGGCAATAATGCCTTTTCCAGATTGATCCGCTGGCCAGTTTTGTAGCTGGCAAATAACGTCAGGGCTAAACTTTCAGTGGATAAATCCGCGCTGAACCAGTCTTGACCGAGCGCTGTCACCGTCAAACAAACGCCATTGCTGGCGATGCTATCACCGAGTTTGACATCAGAAAAATCCAACGTTGCACTTTGGATCCGTACCGTCAAATCACCTGCCTGTGCTGTGAGCTGACTAATCACGCCAGTCGCTTCAATAATTCCGGTAAACATTAGGACTCTCCTGTGAAACGTGCAACTAAGCGCAAATCATCACCAAGTAGACAGACATCCTGCCACTGCCAGCGTGTTGCTGACGCTAAACTGGTTAATGGCGCTATGGGTAACATCGGTAATGCGCCCTGCCCCAGCAGCAATGGGGCCTGATACAACACAAATTCATCGACCAGTTGCTGTTGCCAGAATGCTGATGCCAAGGTGCTGCCCGCTTCGACCCAAAGCAGGTTGATTTGTTTGCTGGCAAGCAAGTCCAATAATGCGGGTAAATTAAATCTGTTATCAGCATCCAGCGCCACCTCAGCCACTGAAATTTGGCGCTCTGGCTGAGGTTGGCCAGCAACAGCAGACAGCGCTGTTGTTTGCGGCGGCTGTATTAACAGGATATCGCCACCGGTTTGAAAAAGTGCTTCATGACCGCTTAACTGCAATTGACGATCGAGGATCACGCGTAGCGGTTGCCGGAGCTGGCCGTTGCGTAGCGGCGTCACCTCGGCTGAGCGGACATTCAATAACGCCTGATCAGCCAACACAGTCCGGGCTGTGGATAAAATGGCACAACTTTGTGCCCGCCACAGCTGCACATCGGCTCTGGATGCTGCGCCGGTTAACCATTTGCTCTCACCATTGGCAAGCGCAATAGCACCATCGACGCTGGCCGCCAATTTCAGCCTGACCCAGGGTCGTTGTCGTTGCATCCGATGTAAAAACCCCGGATTCAGTGCACGTGCAGCACTGGCCTGACAACCAATGTCCACTTGGATCCCTGCATCGGTCAGCAGTTTCACGCCACGGCCAGATACTTGTGGATTCGGATCCTGCAGCGCCACCACGACTCTAGCCACTCCTGCCTCAATTAAAGCCAGTGCGCAAGGCGGCGTCCGGCCATAATGGCTGCAAGGTTCCAGCGTGACATAACAAGTGGCACCACGAGCCTGATGGCCGGCCTGTTGCAAAGCAAACACTTCGGCATGTGGCCCACCCGCCTGTTGATGGTAACCTTCACCAACAATCTGACCATCCAGTACCAGCACGGCGCCAACATTTGGATTTGGCGAGGTGGTATAACGGCCCAAGGCTGCCAATTCGATGGCGCGCTGCATAAATTTTTCATCATCAGAGCTAAATAGCACTTATTCGTCCCCTAACCTGGCAATCTCTTCACCAAATTCGCGAATATCTTTAAAAGAACGGTAAACAGAGGCAAAACGGACATAAGCCACTTTATCCAGCTTCACCAGACCATCCATAATCAGATGACCAATCAGCTCACTTTGCACTTCACGCTCGCCGGTGGCCCGCAACTGCGATTCGACTTTGCTGATCAACAATTCAATCTGCTCGGTTGGGACTGGCCTTTTTTCCAAGGAACGTTGTAAACCACTTCTGAGTTTATCTTCGTTGTAAGGTTCACGCGAGCCATCACGTTTGATGATACGTGGCATCACCAATTCGGCAGTTTCAAAAGTGGTGAAGCGTTCATGACAAGCGCCACATTCACGACGACGCCGGACCTGATGGCCTTCAGCGACTAAGCGCGAGTCAATAACTTTGGTGTCATCAGCACGACAAAACGGACAAAACACAAAGGTGTTCCTTAAAAAAATGGCCGCAATAGCGGCCATCATATCACTTTTGACAAGGATCTTGCCAAATCAGGCATAAACCGGGAAACGGGCACAGAGTTCTGTAACCTGAGCTTTCACCCGTTCAACCACAGCTTCATCACCCAGATTGTCTAATACATCACAAATGTAGTTGGCCACCAGACGGCTTTCGATTTCGCCAAAACCACGACGAGTGATGGCTGGCGTACCAATCCGCAAACCCGAAGTGACAAATGGTGAACGCGGGTCATTTGGTACTGAATTTTTGTTGACGGTGATATGGGCACGGCCTAACGCAGCGTCAGCATCTTTACCGGTGATATCTTTGTCAATCAGATCAAGCAGGAATAAATGGTTCTGGGTGCCGCCTGACACCACTTTGTAACCGCGAGCCATAAATTCATCACACATAGCCACAGCATTTACCAGTACTTGCTGTTGATACAGTTTAAACTCAGGCTGCAGTGCTTCTTTGAACGCCACAGCTTTGGCAGCGATCACATGCATTAAAGGACCGCCCTGACCACCTGGGAACACGGCTGAATTGAGTTTTTTCTCAATAGCTTCATTTTTGCGGGCCAGGATCAAACCACCGCGTGGGCCCGCCAGCGTTTTGTGTGTGGTGGTTGTCACGACATCAGCCACTGGCACTGGGTTTGGATACAGACCCGCCGCCACTAAACCAGCCACATGCGCCATATCAACCATCAGATAAGCACCGACTTTGTCGGCGATATCACGGAAGCGTTGCCAATCAACAATGCCTGAGTAAGCAGAGAAACCAGCAATAATCAGTTTTGGTTTATGTTCCAGCGCCAGCGCTTCTGCTTGATCATAATCAATCACACCCGTTTCTGGATGCAAGCCGTACTGAACTGCTTTGTACAGTTTACCGGATGAACTCACGGTTGCACCATGTGTTAAGTGACCGCCGTGCGCCAGGCTCATGCCCAGAATGGTATCACCGGCATTTAACAGCGCCAGAAAGACAGCAGAGTTGGCTTGTGAACCAGAATGCGGCTGGACGTTAGCATAATCAGCACCAAACAGTTCTTTGGCACGCGCAATCGCCAAATCTTCAGCAATATCGACAAACTCACAGCCACCGTAATAGCGTTTGTGCGGATAACCTTCGGCATATTTGTTGGTCAGTTGCGAGCCTTGGGCTTCCAGCACGCGTGGGCTGCAGTAGTTTTCAGAGGCGATCAGTTCAATATGGTGTTCCTGACGCTGAGTTTCGTCCGCAATGGCTTTGGCTAATTCCGGATCAAAATCGGCAATGGTCATATCACGCTTTAACATGCTTACTCCTGCGACGAGGCTGAGGTTAGATTCAAGGATCAACAGATAGAAAAAACTGGGCGCTATCATACATTGAATCAGCGCTGGTTGCACCCATATAATAGCCATCTAAACATCCGCGCTAGCATTTTATACAGGTTTAGCCACTGGCCAGAGCTGTGATGACTGTAAAGTATTCATTGCAAATCATAAGGTTAATAAATCTTACTTGACAGAATAGAATTCAAGCGCAAAATAAACTGTATAAACATACAGTTTATTTTTGGTTGCTTACCGATGCGCAAAATCATTCATCTTGATATGGACTGTTTTTTTGCTGCCGTTGAAATGCGCGATAACCCGGCATTACGGCAGGTCCCTATCGCTATTGGTGGCAGTCGCACTGAACGCGGTGTCATTAGCACTTGCAATTATCCGGCGCGCGCCTTCGGTGTCCGCTCGGCGATGCCGACCGGGCAAGCACTGAAACTTTGCCCGCACCTCATCTTACTGGCTGGCCGGATGGATAAATACAAAGAAGCCAGTACCGCCATTCAGGCTATTTTCCATCGTTATACGCCCTTAGTGGAACCTTTATCTTTGGATGAGGCTTATCTGGATGTCAGTGATAGCCATCATTTTGGCGGCTCTGCCACCTTGATTGCAACCGACATTCGTCGGGCTATTTTGCAGGAAACCGGTTTAACGGCCTCTGCTGGCGTGGCGCCGAATAAGTTTCTGGCCAAAATTGCCAGTGATGAGAATAAACCTGATGGTTTATTCGTATTGCCGCCGGACAAAGTTGCTGATTTTGTGGCGACTTTACCGCTGCGAAAAATACCAGGTGTTGGACAAAAAACTGCAGAAAAACTTGCCAAACTGGGCCTGCATTTATGCCGTGATATCCAGCAGGCTGATCTCAACTTACTGGTGAAAGAATTTGGCAGCTTTGCCGAAGTCCTGCTGGAACGCAGTCAAGGTATTGACCCCAGGGCAGTAGAACCGGAGCGGGAACGCAAATCTGTTGCGGTTGAACATACCTTCAGCCAGGATTTGCTGCATGTAGAGCAAGGGCATGCTTCGCTGGCTGAGCTTTACCAGAAACTAGTCCGCCGAATTGAACGCTGCGATGCACAACACCAAATCCAAAAAATCGGCGTCAAACTGAAATTCCAGGATTTTCGGCAAACCACCATAGAACGGCAACATCCGGAACTGAATTTCGATATCCTGCAGCAATTATTACAACAAGCCTGGCAACGTGGCGATGGCCGTTCTGTTCGTTTGGTGGGCATTCATGTCGGATTGAAAAGCACTGCAGCACAGGCGCAACTTGGCTTTGGTTGGTAAATGTCGACTACACAGGCTGTAGCAAAAAACAGTCACTGCTGGGACTGCGCAAAAATCAAATCTGCTCTGTACAACTGACACATTCCGAACTGAAACCTATATTTCCGGGGAGAAGTAGCTAGAGCCTGCTGCTAAAGGCTTATGATGCGTCAAATAGCTGTTGTTCAACAACCGCGGATACCACAGCTAAACCGTCAACCAGCTTTGGTCAAATTCAGTACATTTTTGGCAATATGTAAAACAAAAAGCCGGCTACATGAGCCGGCTCTTTACAGAAACTTGGACTATAGGTTGCTATTAAGCAACTACAGTTACGTTCTCAGCCTGAGGACCTTTTTGGCCTTCAGTTACTTCGAAAGTCACTTTCTGACCTTCTACCAGAGTACGACGACCAGTGCCGTTGATAGCGCGGAAGTGAACGAAAACGTCTTTGCCGCCTTCACGCTCGATGAAACCAAAACCTTTATCTTCGTTGAACCACTTAACGGTACCGGAAATTAATTGTGACATAACATTCTCTTACTTTAACTAGATTTGCCATACAACTGGCGACTTAAATATTACCGGCCACGTTCGAGCTAGTACATATTACGACCCCATTATCAGTGAACC